>CAYQVO010000026.1:0-41639 GCA_964421085.1 uncultured Bdellovibrionales bacterium
CCCATCTCGTTGGCGATGACCTGCGCCAGCGTCGTCTTGCCCAGGCCGGGCGGTCCCGACAGCAGCGTATGGTCGAGCGGCTCTCCCCGCCCCCTGGCCACCGCCAGAAAGACGGCGAGATTGTCCTTGGCCTTGGTCTGTCCGATATATTCGGCAAGCAGCCTGGGCCGCAGTGACAGCTCGGCCTCGTCCTCGGGCGCCTGCTCGGGCGCCACGATGCGGTTTTCGAAATCGGTATCGTTTCGCAGCATGGCGTGTTCCTTTCTTTTATGCCGGCGTCGCCCGGTTTATGCTAGCGCGATGCCGCCAGCCTGCGCAGTCCCAGCCGGACCCGTGCGAGAGGATGTCCTGTATGAACTGCTCGTCAAAGCCTGATTCCCTCAGAATCCCGGGGGCTTTTGTCAGATGCTGCGTCGAATCGTCTTTTGTGATGCCCCAGTCGACATCGTGCAGAAGTCCAAGCATTGCCCAGTACTCTTTGTCCTCGCCGAGCCTTTCCGCAAGCGCCGCCATTATCGCCTCGCTTTCCAGATAGTGATTAAGGTCGGCTTTCTCTGTGTTGTATTTCCGGACCAGCGCGAGCGCCTGATCGCGGGTGATTGGCAGGGCGGTCATTTTGTGATTCTCCGAGGTGGTTTCACTTTATATAACCGGAAGACTGCGTGAAGCGCAATGTCGAGAGATCGGAAGGTTCAATCCGCCTGAAGCTGGAGCATTTTTCTTATATGCGGCTGAAGCGAGAGCAGATTCCCGGGCCTCCGGCTGACGACATCAAGAAGCTCAAGCTGAAGAACTTCATGAGCAAGCATATTCCGCTCCGGAAATTCCCGGATAAGCGTGTCGTAGTGAACCGCCTCCTGAGAAGCAAGCAGGCCGATTATTTTCTCCTGAGATGGGGAAAACGGAATTCTTCCCGGAGCGGCCGCCTTTTTGCCGGTGTTGATTCCAAGCGCGTGCAGAACATCATCGATGTTGCGCACAAGAGACGCGCCTTCTCTGATAAGCGCGTTGGAGCCTTCATAGTGCGGATTCTGAATTCCGCCGGGCACAACCATGACTTCCCTTCCTTCTTCGAGAGCAAATCGCGCCGTGACAAGCGAGCCGCTTCTTAAACCGGCCTGAATCACAATGACTCCGGATGAGAGGCCCGCAATGAGCCTGTTGCGGTTGAGAAAATTCGCCGGGAAAGGCCGCTCGCCCGGTTCGAAATGACTGAGGAGGAGGCCCCCGCGGTCGAGAAGCCTCTCGTACAGCCTGTGGTTCATGACTGGATACTCAATATCAACACCGTGCGCGAGCACCGCGATGGTTGGAAACGGCGCTGCAGAATCAAGCGCGCCTTGATGAGCCGCAGCATCCACACCCATAGCTATACCGCTTACAACACAAAGCCCGCATTCTCCGCACTCTCTTCCAAAGCGTCCGGCGATCTCGAGTCCTGCAGCATCAGGACGCCGCGTTCCAACTATCGACACAAAAAGATGCTTCTCCCAGCGGGCTGGACAGGAGCCGCGATAATAAAGAACAAGCGGCGGCTCAAAAATCTCTTTAAGTGCCGGCGGGTATTCCGGGGACGAAAGGCAGATGACGCTCATTCCTTTTTTTGCCCATTTACTGAATTTCTCGCGTGTCTCTGAAACAAGTTCCCTCTTCCATAATTTCTCACGAATTGCTGACGGCACGTCTTCACAGCACGCTGCGTTCTCGCCGCTTCCCAGCGCTGAAAGGGCCTCTCTGTAAACACGCTGTTCCTGAGGGCTCAGGCGGGAAGCGATGTAATTTATAACCATGTTATCGGGGGGTCGGGGTGAAAGCGGCATCTTTTCAGGAAACAAAATCATCAATAATCATTGAGAAGGACCAGTCGTACCCGAAGCACTGTTCCTCCCTTTTAGAGTAATCGGAGAAGACAGCGAGAAGTTTCCTGTGAACCCGTCGGATATGCAGAACAAAATTCAGCTGGTATACGAGGGGCCAGAGGACGCGTCGCCCGATACGCTCCGCAAAATCAAGTCCACGTTCGTTGCCGAACTCAATTATTCCATCGATGAAACCCGGAAGTTCATCGAAGAGACCCCCTGCGTTGTCATTTCCAGTATCGACGAAGATCTCGTGCAGAAGATGTTTGACTGCCTTCAGGCGGCCGGGGCGAAAGTGCTCATGGTGAAGCCCGACATGGGTTCAGACGAATTTGAAAATCAGGCCCTGCTCGAAGAGCCGGTGCTGGTGAAGAAAACGGTAAGAGCAGAAGAACCGGAGACGCCATACGACGACGAACCTCAGACGTTCGAGATAGAGCTTGATCTTACGGCCCCGGTTGAAGCGCCGCCGTCATCGAAGAAGGTCTATGACCTGAACGAAGAACCAGAGGCAAAAACAGCACCGGAAGAGGAAAAACCGCCGGTGAAGAAAAAAGAGCAGGAGCCGATGTTCAGCTTCGAGGAGATATCGAAAGCTCTCGAAGACAGCCAGAAGATCGAGGAGAAACCTGTTCTCAAGTCGTCGCTGGTAGAGGAACCGGTTGAGGAGTTCGATCTCAGTTTCGATGATGAGCCCGCTCCTTCCAGAAAGGAAACCACACCGGAAATAAAAGAGACTCGCGAAGTCCGGAAGGCCGGCACTTCAAGCGATACAGCCGACCTGCCTGAAATCGTTATGGAAGCCGAAGGTCCTGCTCTGGAGCAGACCGTTCCTGAAACTGCTCCTCAGCAGCCTGCGACTGGGACAGAAGATGAACACGAAGAGACCGCAGAACAGGCTCAACGAGGCTCCGTGCCGAAATTATCGGATCTTGCCGCTCGCAGGGCACCGCTCCCGCCGCACGATTCTGCCGAAAGCGACACGTCAGTCGTGCAATCTACTGACGATTCTGTTCAAGGGTACAGAGAGCCCCGGGAAAAACCGCTGTGGCGCGAGATAGGAGTGCCCGTTGCCGTTCTCGGCGCGCTGATGGGCGCCGGGACCTGGTATTATTTCAATTATCTGGCTCCGGCGCCGCCGGCAACTGCAGTGCCTGTAAAGGCGGAAAGAGTGTCAGCCGCGCCTGCTCCTGCTGAAACCGCAGCGCCGCTTCCGACTGCCACTCCTGTTCCCTCAAACAGAATGAAAGGCCGCGCTGATTTGCCGGACCGATCGATTTCTGCTGAGATTGTTCTCGATGGGGAAGCCATCAAGAGCATAAGGGCAGAGATATCAACAATGCCTCCACCTCCTCTTACCCCTGAACAGATTGTCCGAGGTGAAAAGCGTAAACCCTGGCTTAAGCGCATTGAGATTGAAGATTCGATTCTGACATTCGACAACCAGAGTCAATTCTCCGGGAATTCACCTGCGAAAGCGTATATAGACAACGATAAGCAGGGCAGCAGCCGGGTCATTGCGACGGCGGCAGTGTCAGGAACACGGGTAAGCAGGAATGAAATCGCGCTGCACGTTGAGGTGTTCTATAATACAGGCGATAATCCCATCGCCGATCAGGAGATTATCCGAAAAGCTGCAGATGGAGGATTTGCCTTCTCTGTTTCAGGTGATGTGATCCTTTCGCGATAATGACAGCTTCACTTCCTGCGTTTTCCCGCTTTTCCTTTTGGGGCGGGTTTTGCCTTTGCCGGTTTCGCCGCCGGCTTCCGCTTCCTGGCTTGAGCTTTCACGGGGGCCTTTTTCGCTTTTGGCTGAGGCTTTTCCTTCCGAGGTTTTGCTTCCTTTTTATTCCGAGGCTTTTTCTTCGCAGGTTTCGGTTCTTTCGCCTTCGGGGCTTCTCTGGGCGCGGCTGTCTTCGCACCTTTCAATTTTTCCTTGATCGACTGGAGGGCCCTGGGGGGTCTCCCGCGCCGGCGCTTGACCGGGCTTTCTTCCGCTTCTTCCCCCTCCTTTACCTCATGAAGGTCGAGTTCCTCGATATCCTCGTTTTCAGAGGACTGTCGCTTCGGGGGTGAATATCCCTCATCAGTTTCATCTTCTTTCCTCGGCTGCCGCTCCTTTTCGCGCTTGAGATATTCCCGCGTATCATCAATCAGCACCTGACGCTGCCGCTCATGTCTCTCATGAATCTCTTCAAGTTCGTTCTTGTTCGACGACCAGGTGACCCCATCGATACTGAAGAGAGTGAACTCCACGCCCCCGAACTTGACCTGCTTGGTCAGGTATTTACCTTTCTTTTCCGCCATGTGTTTTCGCGGCAATTCCGCCGGGAATCATCCTCTTATTCGGAGGATAAGGGGAAAACTGCCGGTTTGAAAACCTGGAATCTGGAATCACTCCCGCCTTTTTTGACTTTTTACCCCCTTTTTGAGAGTTTCGGGCGCGGCAAAGCCCGGATCACCGGGTCGGCGTTGACAGGAGACAGTAATGGCTGGAAAGAACTGCGGAAACAGGGCGGAAGTCAGGCGGAAAACCAAGATAGTTGCCACTGTCGGACCTGCGTCAAGATCTCCCGAGCGTCTCAGGGAGTTGATAGTGGCGGGGGTTGATCTCTTCCGGCTCAATTTCTCACATGGCAACTATGATGAGCATCGTGAAACGCTCACAAACATCAGGGCTGCCTCAGAGGCCTTGAAAACGCCTGTTGCCGTTCTTCAGGACCTTTGCGGACCGAAAATCCGGATAACCGCCGTGGATAACACCAGAGCCGCCATTGTCGACGGCCGGAATGTAAAGCTTATGCACGCTGACGGGAGCACCTCGAGCAGTGAAACAATATACGTCGAAACACTTAATCCCGCGCAGATTCTAAAGCCTGGAGAGCGGGTATTACTGGCAGATGGAGTCATGGAACTGCGTGTAGATTCAGTGACGGATGACGCTGTCAGCTGCACGGTGATAAATGGCGGCAAACTCAGATCCAAAGCAGGTATTGCGTTTCCAGACAGCACCTATGAGGTCTCCGCCGCGACAAAGAAAGATTTCGGCGATCTGGCATGGGGCATCGAGCACGGGGTGGATTATGTGGCCGTGTCCTTTGTGAGCGACGCGAACGATATTTTCGAGCTCAGGGCCAAAATGCAGGATGCCGGGGTGCGTATTCCCATTGTCGCAAAAATTGAGAGACGGAAGGCAATCGACAATATCGAGGGCATCATAAGTGCTGCTGACGCTATCATGGTTGCCCGGGGCGATCTCGGGGTGGAACTTCCGCTGGAAGAGGTCCCGCTGATTCAGAAGATGCTCATAGAGCGGTCCAATAAGGCTGGTATCCCGGTAATTGTCGCGACTCAGATGATGTCATCTATGGTTACTTCCATAAGACCGACTCGCGCCGAGGTAAGTGACATCGCCACTGCCGTGCTCACTGGTACGGATGCCGTGATGCTTTCGGAGGAAACCGCAATCGGTGAGAACCCGGGGGAATGTGTGCGTTACCTGAGCAGAATTGCAAAGGAGGCGGAGAAGCATTTCGATTACGATGCGTATCAAGAGAGGGTCAGAAGTTTCGCAAAAGAGACTGTTTCAGATGCCATTGCTTTTGCTGCCCGGGCCGCAGCATCGAAGCTGGGGGCGTGCGTTATCATATCGGGAACAGAGAGCGGCCGCACCGCGCGTCTGATCGCCCGCTACCGCCCTGAGCAGCCTGTGTTCGGCTCGTCATACCGGACTGACGCATGCCGCAGGATGTGCCTTTACTGGGGAGTCTTTCCCATTCTTGTTCCTGAAGCTGAGAGTATTCGGGACGAGGTGATGCTTGCTCTGGAAGCCGTCCGCGAAATCGAGCAAATACCACCGGAAGAAACGGCAGTGATGACCGCGGGACAAAGCGTCAGGAAGACAGGGAGCACGTCTCTTATGATGATTCATCAGTTTGAATAAAAATACCCTGTGGTACTTCTTCATCCCGGATTATGATGGAATGCGACTCGCCATTTCAGGAGAACGAACCATGGGATTTCGAGAATTCATTTCAGAAACAGAAGCAGCAGCGTTTGCGGGAATTTCTCAGAGAACGCTTCACCGGTTCATAGAAAGCGGATACCTGAAAGTGGAACATGACGCCGACGGCCTCCCGATGCTTGACAGGGAAGAGGTTGGACGGCTTTTCGGGATTACTGTCGAAAAGCTTGTTGTTAATTCCGGATGGAAACCCCAGCCTGTCTCGAATATTCATGAGGAGAAAGTGATTGATCTCAAACTGGCCTCTGCTGTGAGCCTTCGCGCGCATCCTGCAGGGCCGGCCGCTGAGAAACAGGAAGCAACTGCGTCCAGTGCATACGCCGTGCTGGAGACTGAGATCCAGAAACTTAAGCACGTACTCGATATCCAGGAGAGACTTCTTGAGGAACGCGAGCGCGAACTCCACCAGCTGCTTGGCGAACGTGACTGGCTCCGGAAAAGAATCGAAAGACTCGAGGAAAAAAGCGAGCGTGATCAGATTCTGCTTCTTTCTGAGACCCAGACCATCCGCAAACTCGTGAATGCACAGGTGGAGAGACGAACCCCTGTGAGAGCAGTCCTCGACTGGCTCGGATTCCAGAAAATGGGGACGGTTCCTATTTCCGCTGCGGAAATAGGAACCGTCCCCATTTTAAAATGAAATGGCAGTCCCGCATTCTGCGTCGCTGCCATTTCGAGAAAGGAGGGACCAAACTCTGCTTTTATCTGAGCGCACCTTCGTCGGGGTGAACTTCAACACGGCGGTTAACGGCACGCGCCCAGTTTTCCTGCTCCGGGAAGACTGGCTTTGTCTCTCCGAATGTGACGGTAGAGAGGCGCTGAGATGAGACGCCAAGCGCTATGAGTTCCTGCCGCACTGCTTCAGCTCTATCCATTCCGAGTTTCTCGTTGTATGCGTCAGTGCCGATGTAATCTGCATGGCCCTGCAGGACGACATGCAGTTCGCCGCCGCCGTCACCGAGCAGCTTCGCAATTCTGTGAGCCTGTCCTGTGCCAAGATCATTCAGTGCGCGTTTGTCGAAATCAAAATTCACATCAGGGAAGTAAACCTCGGTTTTCCCGGAGGGCAGGGCTCCGATATCTGCTGAAGGACTTTGCTGCATATCATAATTGAACGGCTTGATGGTGCGACAATCAGGGACACTGTCATCGGCAGAAAAACACTCCGGCTGCCTGTAGTCGTACGGCTCGCGGAATCCCATCACGCTCCGTGTCGTTTCCGACGAAGACGCGAAGTAGCTGAGCGGCCGGAATATTACCTCCCTTGCGACCCATCCGATCGGATGGGCGATATAGGCGAGTACCCTCAAAGGATGTGATTCGCTCTCCCGGTAGCGAGGAGCCGTGTGATATGTGGCGAGACCATTATCGGCAGGGAGCAGATCCTGCGCTGATGCAATGGACGCACTCGACAAAAACCCCAATAAAACTGCGGCAAGGAAGAATCTTCTCATGATCAACCCCAAAAAGAGCCTATAAATACAAACCGGATGCAGCTGACCGGACGTTTCGGTGCTGCCTGAAGACAAGACATTGCATCTATCAGAGAGAATTAGCACAATACATTTTTTACTGCACCCCCTTAAATAATCAGATACTATCCGAATTAGATAACAGAATTGACGGGCTGGTGGCAGGAAAACCTCGTTTGTTTCCGCATCCGGCGCTGAAAGAGATGAAATTGATTCCGCTCACCGCAGACTTCCGCCGGCAGGTCCTTTTCCAGGGCCTGAAATTCGGAATATTCGCGCTTGTCGTAAACTTCATGCTCGACCTTGCCGGAGGTGGCAACGCTTTTTTCCTGGGAAATCTTGCTCTCTTCATCGCCGCGGCAGGGCTTCCCTTTCCCGGACTTCTGGCGGCCCTTGGCGCCGCTTTGATACCTTTTTCGATGGCTGTTCCCGGCCATTCCAGCGAACAGATTAGAGTACTCGTCCTGTGCCTCTGCATCTCGTATGGAGGAAAGCGGTTTCCTGCTGTTCCCCCGTACCTGATAACACTTGCGATCTGGGCACTTATCTTCTGGCCCCTCTCTTTTTCGACGCTCAATTCCGCCCTGACAGATCCACTCGCCCTTTTCAACGCCGGGTTGATGGAGGTGTTTCTGACCTTAATCGCAGGCATCCTGCTTATGCATCCAGTCATATGGTGGAAACTGAACGAGCAGGTGAAGCCCGTCAAGCTTCCTGCGCTTCTTATGCATATCTGCGCCATTTTTGCGGGGGGTGCGATTATCGGATCTGTGCGCCTTGCCGATGCCGGTTCCGCAATTGCCGCGAACCATTCGTGGATATTCGGGCTTGCTGCCTTTTCAGTCTTCACTCTTCTCGTCTCTGGATATACCGGGTGGAAGCTTGGACTCGCCTTCCAGAAAGAGGGTGAAACTGTCACAGGTGGAATGCTTGGAATGCAGCACGCTTTTTCCGGCCTGGCCAGCGAATACTGGCGCAGGCAGCAGGAACATGAAACAAGACACGATGCCGAGGTGATTTCTTCGAAACTCGAAGGACTGTCATTGGATCCTGTTGAGACCGGGCCCGTCGAGAAGAGTCTTCTCAGCCTTGACACCGGGATTTGCGTTCTCAAAAACGACGGCACTATATCTTTCATCAACCGTAAATTCCGGCAGTACACCGGGATCACACTTAATGTGGTAAAAGGCAAGCACATCGACCTGGTCGGTGTCGACCCGGCGCTGAGCCGTCATCTTCTCAACCTTCTGAACCGCACACTCACCAGCGGAGGCGAAGTGAGCGAGATAAAACTGAATCAGCTGCCGGCCCAGCTCCGTTTTTTCGAAATCTGCACGCAGCGCGCTGACTCTATCCATGAATCCAGCTTCAAAGGCGACAAGGACACGGTTGTTGTGACGCTTCGCGATATTACGAACCGCAGGACAATCGAGACAAGCCTTCTCGAAGCGCAGAAGGTGGAATCACTGGGCGGCATGGTCAAGGGATTCGCGGTTTCATTCAACGGGTCACTTGCGCGAATTGCCGAAGAAACGAGCCTTGCTCTTCAGTCCGGTTCTCCTGATGAACATAAAAAGGCGCTCGAAACAGTCGCTCAGGAACTTGCCGGGACAATGCGGATGACTCATCAGCTTGTCGAATTTGCATCCGATACACCTGCTACTCTTGAAACATGCGACCTGCAGGCCGTGATAACTGATCGTCTCGATCTTCTGAGGAAGAGCACAGGAGAAGGCGCAGAGATTCTTTTTGAGGGCAGTGAAGAGAAGATTTATGCGACGATAGGAAAAGCCCTTTTCATGCAGGCATTGACGAATCTCATTTGTAATGCGAAAGAGTCATACCCCGAAGGCAGAGGAGAGATCCGAGTTTCCGTCGGCACAGAATGGATTGAAGATGAAGTAACACGTCTTCATCCGGGGACCATTGCCGGCCATTATGCCCGCGTTCGTGTTCAAGACCAGGGGGCAGGCATGACATCGGAGGTTCTTGAAAAGGCTTTTCATCCCCTTTATACAACGAAGGCGGCTTCGGGACACACCGGGGCTGGTCTTTCAACGGTATTCGCGATTGTCCGCTCACAAGACGGGTTCCTGACCGTTGAGAGCCAGCCGGGGAAGGGAACATGCATTTCAATTTATCTTCCGTTTCAGTCCGAACCTCCGGGAGTGTGAGAGCGGATACGAAGGCTTCTGCGCAAATCAGCATTCGAAATATCCTTCTTCCGTGAAGATCCATTTCACGTTCATGTCGAGAGGCCCGGCGGGAATGGTTTCCACGACCTGGAACGACCATCCAGTTCCTGCCGCCGTTGAATCAGACATTCCCTTCCGGGCGAGGAAACGATCGTAATAACCGCCCCCTCTGCCGAGCCGATGGCCGGTCCTTGTGAATGCAAGCCCAGGCACAAGCACAAGGGCGTTGCCTGCTTCAGCACAGTCGAATCGTCTGTCTTCTGCCGGTTCGGGTTCCGGAACGCCTCCCGGGCCCGGACGCAGAAGTGCGGGCCAATCGGAGATAGAATAAAAGTCCAGTTCCCGGCCGGATGACATCACTGGAAGATAAACAACCACACCGTTTGAAATCGCAGTCTTGAACAATTCTGAAAGATCGACCTCTGCCGGAAAAGCGGCGACAAATCCAAGCAGGCTCCTGAAGGGAGGCTCACGGCCGGCAATGAAATCAGCAATACGACTGCACAAGACAATTGAATTGTCTGCAGCCCATGCTGAACCCACTCCGGCAAGCCGCTGCCTGAGAGATTCTCTAACTGGGTTTTTTACATCTGCGATCCCGGACATGCCTGATTTTGGCATGAATAAGGCCGGCGGGCGACCCTGCAGGCAAAAGCCAAACACTGTTCAAGGTGCCCCCTTTTCCCGAAAACATGCGTCTAAAGAATCCCTTTCGGCACCTTAATAACAAGGGCTCTTTTCCATTTGGAATTTCTGTGGCCAAGATACTCAACCGTGAGCTATTAAGGATTTACAGAACTAATCCGATGAATATACAAGGCAATATTATTGAGGTTGCACAGGAAGGGCTGATCTAAGAATGGCGGAAGACACAAAAGCCAGATATCCTGAAAAAGTTCTCACGATGTCACCAAAGGAACGGCAGAATGCTGCTGTTCTGGTCGTTGAGTCGGACACTCTCGAACGCAACAATCTTCGCACTGCTCTCAGGTCGCTTGGCTTTGGGACCCTGTCGGATGCGCCGAATCATGCCGCAGCTCTCGAAAAACTGGACGACAGAAAATTCACTCATATTATTTTCGAAGCGAAGAAAACAAATATGCCTGCGAAGGAGTTTCTTCAGAAGGTCTTCGAACCGTATCCTCAAATTATCGCCGTTCCATCGTCGTATGAACCGAATGTCGACGACGTTTTCGATCTTCTCATCATGGGCGCAAAGGGATATCTGGTTAAGCCCTTCACAGTCGACACCGTCGATCAGGCGGTGGTTTCGGCGACCAAAGGCGATCCTATTGCGGACGCTGTTCTTCACGCAAAGGATCGCAATGAAGCACTTGTGGCCATATGCATGGCCAGTCTCGACAAGGTAGCAACTCTTATCCGGCAGTCATATCAGTTCGACACCGCCAAGCGCGAAATTCCCAAGGCGATGCTCACTCTTTATCGTTCTGCCGACCTCGCCAAGACTTTCGCAAGAGGTGGCGATGAGGGACTGCTGGATGCTCTGGAAAAATTCTGCATAGAAAGGAGCAAGGGACCGGCAACTAAACTTGGACGCCTGCGGAAGAAAATACACCGCTCAGGTGAGAATGACGGCGACGATGCATCCGGCTTATAGATCCGTTCAGACCTTCGCATTGACTTTGCTGATTCTTTTCTGTCCATCAGCTTCTGCAAATCCCCTCCAGGACATTCTCGAGTCTCCGGAATTCAAGGGAATGCCCAGGCACAACATTCCTGAACGGGCCGAACAGCTCCTGCTATACGTTGACCCTGAGACCAATTACGGTTCTCTCATGCTCGAGAAGGGCTCACGGTCTTCGCTGGAAGTATGGCTTCAGCCTGTTCCCGCCCGCTACAAAATACTGAAAACCCGGGTGAAGCGCTTTCATGAGTATACTGAGTTCACCCAGATTTATCAGAACAAGCGTGCCGGTTTCGACTTTTATCTGAAAATTTTCATTCCCACTCCCAAATTCATGGAATCTGTGAGGATGGGGATTATCAGACAGTTTGCAGAGCTCGAGCCTCCCATTCTGCGTGTTGAATCCTCGGAGGAACTCTCAGTCGGCGGCGATATTCCCGCCACGCTCTACAACCGCAAGGATGAGACCGCCTCACTGCTCGTGAAACTGCCGAGGAACTCTCTTCTGAATCTTCTCTGCACAAAGGACGAGGCAACCACTGATATGGTTGAGCTGGCGAACGTGCTCAACATCCGCGAGGTCCGGGACAGACTGGCCAACTGATTAATCTGCTGTCACTTCACGACGGCCGCAATGCTGTCGCAGACATACTGAATATTCGATGTATTCAGCGATGAGACGGAGATTCGGCCGCTTCTAACCAGATAGATGCTGAATTCCCGCGCGAGCCTTTCCACATGCTCCGGCCTGAGGCCCGTGAACGAAAACATCCCGTTCTGCCCAAGAATGAAATGCTTGTCGATGCCTCTCTCCGCGAGTCCCTCAACGAGCGCTGCCCGCATCAGCTTTATTCTGCTGCGCATTGAAGCTACTTCATCCTTCCATTGTTCACGAAGTGCCGGATCTTCCAGCACGCAGGAAATTACCCTGGATCCGAACGTCGGCGGGTTTGAATAATTTGCACGGACGACACCCTTGATATTCGCAGCAACGGACTCAGAGCTTTCAGCGCCGTCTGTCACAACAATCAGCGCACCCATCCGCTCCCCGTACATTGAGAAGTTCTTCGAGAACGAATAGGCGGCGACGTATTCGATTCCGCGCAAGGCAAAATTTCGGAGAGGAAACGCATCCTCATCGATTCCGCGCCCGAACCCCTGATACGCAAGATCAAAGAATGGGATAATGCTCTGCTTCTCGAATATCTCGGCGAGTTCGAGCCACTGGTTTTCGTCAAGATCTACACCAGTCGGGTTATGACAGCATGCATGAAGAAGCACGGCTGTATGCGCCGGAAGTTTCTGCAGCGCCGCTTTCATTGCGGAGAAATCAAGTGAGAAACCGTCGGACGCAAGATAGGGATACTCACTCACGGCGAGGCCGGCTGCATGAGCTATCTTTGGATGATTAACCCAGGTAGGATTGCTTACTGCGAGAGTCTTCACACCAACGTCAGTTTTAAGGAAATCGCACACAACACGAAGAGCTCCTGTTCCTCCGGGAGTCTGCGCGACTACAGTTCTTCCTTCCTTGACGACGGGTGATTCCGCGCCGAAGACAAGGCTCTTTACGTTTGCGATGAAGGAAGGGTTCCCGTCTATCGGGAGGTATGTTGCCGCCCGCTCCTGCTCAACAACAGTCTTCTGTGCCGCATGAACAACTTTGAGGAATACCGTGCGTCCCTCTTCATTCTGATAGACCCCCGCACCCAGGTTCACCTTCTTTGGATTCGTGTCCTTCGTGAATTTTTCGGTGAGACCAAGAATCGGATCAGGTTCAGTCGGCGGTAACGCCTCGAAGATGGATACAGCGGTCATAAGTCCTCATGTAAACAGCTTGGAGATCCTCCGCTTCGCTTCCGGCGGCAATCCGTGCGAATGATCCACAGGCATTCAGATCGAAATTCCCCATATTACAGTAAATTCTTCCGGATTTTTCAAATACATCCTTATGCCGTGTTTCAGGACATGAAGTCCGAGGAGGCCGCATTTGATCCTTGTCTGCACGACCCCGCCCAGTTCGTCGAATAAGGTATCAGGCTTGATTTCGAGCACTTCTTCCAGCTTCATGCCCTTTACCATTTCAGTAAGTATGCATTCGGAGGCCCTGCTTATGGCGCATCCATGCCCGTGAAAACGCACATCTTTAATCCTGTCGCGTTCGAGCCGGAGATGAAATACCACTTCGTCGCCGCAGCTCGGGTTCCCTCCCGAGAGGTGAAGATCGGGATCGTCAAACTCGCCGAAGTTAACCGGGTTCCTGTAAAGGTCGAGAATAATCTCCGTGTAAATGCTGGAATCTTCCCTCTGTTCGCCTGCCAAATTTACGAATCCTTTTTTATGAAATTTTTATCCGAAAAGTTTCTTTACTGCGTGCAGGCCCTCTATCAACACATCAACTTCCTCTTTTGTATTGTAAAGGTAGAAGCTGGCGCGCACGCCGCCTTTTATCCCAAGTTCAGTCATCAGCGGCTGACCGCAGTGATCACCGCTCCGGACTGCGATACCCCGCGTGTCCAGAATCTGTGCGACATCATGCGGATGAACGCCCTCAAGATTGAATGAAATCACTCCGCTTCGCTTTTGGATATCAGGCGTGCCGTACGATATCACGCCGGGTATTTCCTGCAACTGCTGCAGGGCATAGCCAAGCAGCTCTTTTTCATGCGCCCGGATATTATCCATTCCTGCGCGTTCCAGGTACTCTACTGCCGCGCCGAGGCCGATTCCGCCGGCGATGTTCGGTGTTCCTGCTTCGAATTTTCTCGGCACAGTATTGAACGTCGTCGACTCGATACACACTGTCGAAATCATATCCCCGCCATAGAGGAATGGCGGGAGCTGCTCGAGGATTGATGAGCGGCCCCAGAGAACCCCAATTCCGGTAGGCCCGAGCATTTTGTGGCCGGAGAAGGCATAAAAGTCGCAGCCGATCGCCTTGACATCGACAGCCATGTGAGGGACAGCCTGGCATCCGTCGACGACAACAATAGCTCCAGCCTCCTTTGCAAGGCGGGTAAGTTTTTCCACCGGGGTAATCGTGCCAAGAATGTTCGAGCACTGAGTGAACGCGGCAATTTTGACGCCGCGGGAAAGAACCTTCCGGAAGTCATCTTCATCAATCAGACCCTCTGGTGTCACACGGACATAATTGACCTTTACGCCCTTCAGCAGGCCAAGCTGCTGCCAGGGGACAAGATTGGAGTGATGTTCCATGCGGGTGGTGAGAATTTCGTCTCCGGGCTTGAGCACGCCCTGAAACAGAGTGTACGCCGCAAGATTCAGCGATTCAGTCGCATTCCGGGTAAAGATGATGTCGTCCGCCTTTGCATTAACCAGGCGCCCAACGGCCTCTCTGGCGTTCTCCCAAAGCGCCGATGCCTCGTTGCTGAGGGTGTGACTCCCTCGATGAACGTTGGAATTGCTCTCGCGATAATACGATGTGATAGCTTCTATAACCTGGACAGGCTTCTGAGATGTGGCGGCATTATCGAAATAGGTAAGCGGTCTTCCTCCGATTTTTCGCTGAAATATGGGAAAATCTTTTCTTATCTGCTCAACGTCCATCCATCAAGGGTACCTCAGATCGGCAGGGTTGTAAAAAGGGGGCGGAGATTAACCCACTACCACATACCCGGTTTTTCCCTGCCCATCCTCGAGGAACTGGCGGAAAAAAGGATCGTTAAGAAGAGGCGCCATGCGGTTGAGGGGATTCCTGACAGTCTTCGTGCTGAAAACATTCACGACCCCTGGAGCTGCTGGACGAAGAAGAGCATGCTTTTAATATTTCCGGGCGTCACGAGCGCCTCGTTCAGCGCATCAGCAGTTCCTTAATCTGCTGGAGCCATTCGGAGGGTTTCCAGTTCTTGCTTATCCACGCATCCGCTCTGGCCTGGTCAGCGAGTTTTTCAAGCTGTCTTTCGGGAACATTCGAAAAGAGCGCTATTTTCAGTTCAGGCATAGTCTCTTTGAGGATCTGGCATACTGCTGTGCCTTTCATGCCCGGCATTTCGACATCGCTAATCAAAAGATCAACATGATCAGAGAAGAGATATTCATGAATGACGGCCCAGTCCGTCGACGTCTGAACCAGGTATCCTTCATTCTCGAGAAGATGCTTGAGGATCTGGACAATCATCTCCTGATCGTCGAGGCAGAGAACCCTGTACTGTTTTTCTCCCGATACCGCGGCGGTCTTTCCTTCCCATGTGAGCGGTCTCTTCGCCATGCCCGGTACAGAAGACGCCTTTGCGCTTCCGGCGCCCGGTTTCCCTTCCTTCACATACTCGTTCAGAGCCTTCTGACATTCGAGCTTGAATTCAGCTGCCGAGTCATAGCGCCTCTCTACATCCTTCTCGAGCGCCTTCAGAACGGTTCTCTCCACGTGCGGAGGTATTTGAAGGGATGGTTTAAACGGCGGTGCGGGCTGTGTGATCTGCATAAGAAGGGTATGGACGACGTTCTTCCCTTCGAAGGGAACCTGGCCCGAGAGCATTTCATAAAGAACAACTCCGGCGGAATATATGTCGACTCTGTGGTCCAGCGTCTTTTCTCCGGCAGCCTGTTCAGGCGACATGTACTGGGGAGTGCCTATAGATGCGCCTTCGAGGGTAACTCTTCTTGTTCCCTCAGGAAGAGCCTTGATTCTGGCTATTCCAAAGTCGAGAATCCGGAGCAGCTCGCTTCCATCCGGTGTCTTCTCGATCATCAGGTTCTCGGGCTTTATGTCCCGGTGAATTATTCCTGCCTTGTGCGCTGCCTCTACTATTCCCAGCATCTCGATGCAGAACGTGAGCGCTTCTTCAACAGAATACCTTCCCTTTTCCGCAAGAAGATCCTTGAGGGGCTTGCCTTCGCAGAAGTCCATGGCCATGTAATAAAGCCCCTCGTCGGTCCTGCCGAAATCACGGAGCTGAACGGAGCCAGGGTGATTGAAACGCCGGAGCGCTTCCGCTTCTGTTTTGAAACGGTCGATAAAGCGGACTTCGAGCGCAAGAGTCGGGTCCAGCAGCTTCAACGCATAATGGGAGCCCAGTTCCCTGTGCTTGACCAGGTAAACGCGCCCTGAAGCGCCTTCGCCTATGACTTTAATGACTTCGTATTTACCGGCAATAACCCGCACTATTCAACTCACTTGATGCTGCGATACTCAATACGCATAATCTCGACCTCCTGCTCTCCCCGCGGTGTTGTATATGTGACGATGTCGCCCGGCTTCCTGTTCAAAAGGGCCTTCGCAAGCGGCGACAGCCAGCTGATTCGTCCGGCTCCTGCATTCACTTCGTCCGCGCCGACAATAGAGAATACTTTCTCCCGGTCGTTTTCGTCGAGCAGAGTCACAGTCGCTCCAAACCGCACCTCGGGACAGTTCATTAACGCAGGGTCAACCACTTCGGCAGCCTCGATCCTTCCGGCGAGCCACCGCATCCTGCTGTCGATCTCTCTGAGCCTCTTCTTGCCATAGATATAATCCGCATTTTCCGAACGGTCTCCGTTCTCTGCGGCCCACGAAACGGTCCTTGTTACCTCAGGCCTCTCCTTGTACTTGAGGTTTTTGAACTCCTCCTCAAGTTTTCGAAGGCCCGCCGGGGTAATGTAATTCTTCTGAGAGCGTCGAGCATCCCCTGCCATCATATCATGATTGCATAAGGCCGCAGGAGAGTCCATGAGCATTGACTGCTGTGCTCAAAGGGCAGGCCAGTGTAATTTTTCCTTTGTGGTCACTGCTGCGTTCATGATTCAATTATGCGATCGGAGCGCAATGACGGTTGCGGGGAGAACGTGATGAGTAATGGTGCGGAGTGGCCGAAGATCTCGATTGTGACTGTTTCTTTCAATCACGGAGAGTTCATCAGGCAGAATATCGAGTCTGTGCTTCAGCAGAATTATCCGAACTTCGAACACATAATCATTGATGGGGGTTCGACCGACGATACTCTTGACATTCTCCGTTCGTATCCTCACCTGAAGTGGACTTCCGAGTCCGACCGGGGACAGTCAGACGCGCTGAACAAAGGGTTTTCGCGGATAACGGGAGAGATTACAGGGTGGCTCAATTCAGACGACTGGTATGCGCCTGACATATTCTTCGATGTGGCCAAATCTCTCAAAGATCATCAGTTCGTTCTTGGCGCGGGGCAGGAAACTGACAGGGAGGGCAAACCCCGGCAGCTTGTGCCGAACGTCAAGCGCGACTTTTTCGATGTTCTCAAGTACTGGTGTCCTTACGCCTGGCTCGCCCAGCCTTCAGTTTTCTTCAGGACGGAACTTCTTGAACGGGTCAGGAGAGCCGACGGGAAATACCTGGATGACGATCTCTTCTTCTGCATGGATTTCGACCTCTGGGCGCGCATGGCTGCCGTCGTTCCTTTTGACAGGAGAATCGACAGAATCCTCTCTTACTACCGGATATACGACACAAACAAGACCGGCAGACATCCCGTCGCGACACAGCGGGAATGCGGCCGTGTTTTCAGGAGATACAGCTACACTCTGAGCAACACTGAGCACAGGTTTTCCTTCGTCATACCGGCAGCATCCATAACTCCGCAGATCACCGACACACTGACAAGCATCGCCGCGCAGAACTTCAAAGATTTCGAAATTGTGTTCGTCGACTATGCCGGCGACAAGGATTTCACAAAACAGCTGCGCGACCTTGTTCTCGAAATGGCTTCCGCGTTCAACCATAACAGCGTGCGATTCGTCAAAGCAGAAGCGCCCAATCTTTATACTGCTCTCAACGACGGCATATTTGCGGCCTGCGCGCTCATTGTCTGCACCCTGCAGGAGGGAGATACTGTTGGTCCCGACTTCCTTCTCGAGGCAAATGAGATTTTCGTTCCCGATTCTCTGGGCTTTGCCCTGCCGCTTGCCTGGAAGCCCGAATTGAAAGCTCTCCTTTTCAGCCATGAACACAGCCAGGTTGGCGTCAAAATCGGAAACATCTTCAAGCTTCCGTACATATTCCCGAATTTTGTGGCCAGGAAAGTGACGATGATGGAACTCGGCGGTCTTCAACATACGCAGATTCCTCCACTCACGATTCGCGATCTTCTGGCGCGTGTCTGCCACAAGTCATGGGGTGTGAGCGTGAATAATTCGCTTTCCCTTGCTCCTGTAAAGCGGGATTATGCGGACGAGCAGGAGTATCTGAAAGCTTTCGATCCCTGCATAAACGCGAAGATAATGCTTGATCTGACTCGTGAGCTGCAGACTTCGCCGTTTGCGGCGGTTCGTCTTGCAAATGGCGTCACCTTCGCCATCCCTGATGCGCTGAGGATCAAGGCAGAGGCCATACTGAAAGCATCCCCGCCTGACTGGCATACTCTTTCATTTCTAAGCGACAGGGAACAACTTCAGGAAACGAGCGTGAAGTATCCCGAATTTGCCCCTGCGTGGTATTTCATTGCAAGGGCTTCGGAAAGAAAGGGTGACGCCGCGGCCGCCCAGGCGGCATGGGAGAGGTTCAGGGCGACAGCTGCGGCATTCCCGGCCTTTACCTGAAAGTGGACTGGCGACAGTTCCGGAAGAAGCCGGAATGTCGTAACTGTCACCCTGCTTTACCCATCGAGGCGAGCCGCGGCACGACGATCCGGAACATGTCAGGCCTGAGGGTAAGGACAATTCGATAGAATTTTGCCGCCTCGTCATGCTGACCGGCGCCTTCAAAAATACCCGAGAGGCGGTAAAATGGCTGCCAGTTCCTTTCCCCTGTCAATTCGACAGCTCTCCAGTAATTCTGCATGGCTTCCGACCTCTTTCCTTCTTCCTCGAGAATCAGTCCGATACACAGCTTCAGAACCCATTCCTCGGAATGTATGGAGTCAAGGAGGCGGATTCTTTCGATTGCCCTGGAAGACATCTTCGGAACATCCTTCTGCGCCATAAGAACCTCTTCAACGGGATAAAGATCTTCGTTGGCCACCTGTATCATCGCCGTGCAGTCCCGATACCTTCCGTGGATGAATGTCGCAGCCAGACCGCCTTCGCTCACCCGGTAAAAATAAAGCCTGTCTTCCGTCATCGAACGCTCGACACCCAGACGGGAGCACGTTATCCAGTACTCCCAGTCTTCGGCAAAGGAGAACGACACTTTGTACCCTCCCGTCGCTTCGAACAGCGCTTTGTCGTACAGTGCCGCGTTCGTGATACAGTTGTAGTAGCGTATCCTGTACGCGCTGTATTCCCCAGGCGCCCATTGACCAGTCTCAACGCCGAAGTTCTGCTGCGCTGAACAGAAGATTCCGGCACCGGTCTCTCGAAGGCAGGAGACTCCCGCACTGATGTATGAAGGAGCTATCAAGTCGTCGGCATCCAGGCACATGACCACGGATCCGGCCGAAGCCTTCAGCCCCGCATTCCTTGCCGCGGAAACGCCTTTATTGTCCTGCTCAATGAGATGAATTTTGCGGCGGGGAAAGGACGAAATGAGCCGGTGCGCGGTCTCGCTCACATTATCCGGGCTTCCGTCATTGACGATTATAATCTCAATGTGCGGATAATCCTGGTTCACGGCGGATGCCACCGCCTCCTCGAGCATCGAAGCGTGCCGGAAGCAGGGTATAACGACGCTCACCAGCGGATCTCCCCGCCGCAGCCTCTCCTTGAATTCCTTCTGAAGTTTGTTCATTCCGTTCCTGAGATCAACTTGTGCTCACACGCGTCTTTAACATCGCAGCGGGAGCATTTCCTCGGATGGGGCGCCGGCCGGCTC
Organism: uncultured Bdellovibrionales bacterium; assembly: GCA_964421085.1. Taxonomy (GTDB): domain Bacteria; phylum Bdellovibrionota_C; class UBA2361; order UBA2361; family CAYQVO01; genus CAYQVO01. The sequence continues at coordinate 19,912 of CAYQVO010000026.1, forward strand.
TCACTTCCCTGCACTATTGCCTGCATCTCATCGAGTAAATTCTGAAGCCATGCCTGCCGTTGCGGGCTGTTCTCTATTTTGAGGCGGCGGCATGAAGGACCGAGGATCAGATAACCATACGGGGGCTTCTTTCCCTCGAACTCTTCGACCAGACGCATATACACAAGAAGCTGGGCGACGTAACGGTCGCGAAGCTTGCGCGCAAGAGGCTTCCGTTCGACAGGAATAATGTACCCGTCCTCGCTGATGAGCGCGTCGGGTTTTCCGGCAAGTCCCTGCAGCTGCGATACGTAATGACGGAGGACAAGGGTCCTGCTGCCGTCAACGCTTACTGCGATAGAACCTTTCGTGATGCCTGATCCGCGCCGTTTGATTTCCGCAGAACTGTACAGACCCCGGAGGATGATAAGTCCCGCCACGACGAGGACGGCAAGCAGAATAAACTCTGAGTTAACCGATGCAATTGCCGTCGCGATTGAAATTATAACGCGATAGGCGCCCTCCATCCTCTAAAGATTACTCCACATGAAAAACACAATCGCGACGACTATAAGAGTAGCGGCTATCTTCACCCCCCGGCTGAGGAACAGCGATTCGTCGTATTCTTCCGCCCACTGCTGATGAAGCTCAGTTCCGCGCTTTGAGTCCTCGCGCCGGATTGATTTGACTCCCTGGAGCATCTTGAGTCTCCACGCTTCGGGACATACTACGTATTCTCCAATCTCACCTGCAGAATAGATAAATTTTCCGATATCGGATTTTCTTGGCATCGTATGAATACCTTACACGAATTCTGCGCTCTCAGGAATGCGTCACGCTGCGCCTGTTTTGAGCCCCTGATCCACGCAATCCCCGAAAAGGATCCCGTCGAGTTCGGTCTCAATTGCCTGAATAAGGGTGAACGGGGTTCTGATTTTTTCTCCTCTGCGCATCTTCCTCGACGGCCATGCCTTGCTCCGGTTCTATGCAGCCTTCCAGTGAGTGGACGCCTGCCGGCTGATCTTATCCTGTCTTTCTGCTGCTTCAGACTCGAGTGCGACCACACTTTCCTGGAGATACTCAATGAGCGGCAGCGAGATTTCTCTGACTTCCGAAATGGGCAGCGGAAGCGAACGTCCAAGACCTGCGATTACCGATTCCCGGATTGCCAGAGGTTTGACAAAAAGGTGGTGAGCGAGCAGAAGCTCTTCATGACCGGGCCGTTCGAGAAGATGATTAATCTTTTTCAGCCGATGACCCATCGCATCGCGAATCTGCATGAGCACGAAGAAGGTGTAGCTTTTTTTGATGTTATTACTGTTGAGATACTTCACCATCCGCTCATCGAGTCGCGCAAGAAAATCGTTGTGCTCTTTAAAAAGTCTCGAGAATTCAATCTTCGCATCCTGCAGAAGTTCGTCCCACTGTTTTTTGCGGTTCTCACGCGAAATGCTCATCAGGAAGCTGAGAACTACTGCGCCGATAATGAGAATAAGCAGCACTGCGAAGGGAATGTGAACTGCGCATAGAAAATGGAGAGCAAACCAGCCGGCGGAAAACAGGATTATCAGCGCCGTGGCACCAAGACAGGGCGCTCCGCTCGATGCGAGGACGGGTGGCTCGGAAATCTCCATTTCGTGAATGACAGGAGTTCTGCTCTCCTCCTCAGTTGCGCGATGTTTTCCCCCGAGCACTTCCTGAACAAACAGGCGGTCAGGCATTGACACTCTCATATAACCTCCGGCTTAAACCACACCACCCTGGAAAGCTGGTCCTGGCGTGAGACAATCAAAGGTCTCTTCACACAATATATCAGCGGTTTTGCCCGATTTGGTTCAGGGTTAACGGAAAAATCAGCAGGCTTCAAGCATCGCCCGGCGCTAGCGGTCGAGCAGATGTTTCATCCAGCGCACAAAGCGCCACGCCTTCAGATCCTGCTTTCCGGCATGTTCAGAATTGACGGTCGATTTGAGGTCGGGCGCCCGTAACAGTTCGAAATGATGAGAGGCGCCATCAGGAATGTGTGCCGTCTCAATCAGGTACTGAGATTCCGGAGCCTGGCTGTTAACAAGCCTCCAGAAAGCGTACCTGCCGCAGGCCGTGCTGAAAGAGCATTTCAACACAAATTTGCTCTCACCCAGGTCCGAGAGGGTCCCAAATTTGAAATCATCGCCCTTTTCAAGCAGGAAATTGGTCTCAAGCACCTCGGTCCAGACCTTTTTAGCCCGGAATATCGAAAGTTCGTCTTCGTAACGTCCTTCGAGAGTCACCTGGTCGGAGTCGAACAAAACAGCTACCTGATTGTCGAATTCCTCATGAAGTTCAACTAGTTGTTCATTAGCAAGGTCAAAACTCATCTCTACTAACCCGATGAAAACCTTGAAGTTCCTGCCCGCATCTGCACTGCCTGATGGCTGTTTCGGCGGGATTAGCTTCCTGATGGAGTTATCGACTGGAATTTTCCTTCGCTTAATAATATGTTTTCAACTGGTCCATATTACCGACCCTGACTTGGTCCTGGCGGACTACATCCTGCCAAGCTTAGCCCAGCAACTGACGTGGGGGTCGGTCGGCCGGTGTCACTTTTTTCTGCTGGTTACAGCAAAGAAGATGTCGGATCCGTTCGAATAATGCCGGCATAGTCGAACGCAAACCTGAAATATAAGGAAGTTTTTGCAATGAGAGGAAGAAACAGACCACGTAAAGGAGGAGGAGGTCCACGCCGAGGCGGCCATCAGGGCGGGGGTCGTAAGCCCCGTTTCAACAGAGCCCGGAGAAGCCCGACCCAGGCATCAGAGAGCGGCAATAAAAGAGAGCGCATAGCGATTGAGAGCGGCTATCTTGTACTTATCGATCAGTTCATGCTTGCAAACCCGCAGTTTCTCGAGAAGTACGATGAACTTATCGATGCGGATCCGGGACAAAAGGACGATTTGATTAAGCAGTATGGCGGTGTGGTAATCGAACTGGATCCCGGCACCTACCGGATCGAACGCGATCCGTTCAAATATTCGATAATCATTCATCCCGAGAAAGAAGAGCCTGACCTGAGCTCGCTCCATGAAGATGCAAGTGAGTCGCACGGACATGTCTTCGTTGATACCCGTTGTCTGGCCATGATTGACAGAGAACTTCTTGACGACAGCGAGCTTCTCGCGAAATATCAGCAGCTCTGGTTCGGCGGTCAGGACAAAGCCTGCAGAGATCTTCTCAGAGACAACGGAGGAGCTGTACGGTACGGATTCAATCGCTACGGAGACGAACTGGGCGTATACAAGATACCAAACGAGTCCGTAGTGTGTCTCTGGCCCGATGTGGCGGAACCTGTGCAGGAAGCTGCCGCGTAAAAACAATTGATGGACGAGAAAGAGCAGAGTTTCACTCGCCGGCGCCATCGCATGGTGGAGGTCCAATTGCAGGCCCGGGGCATCGTAAACGAGCGTGTCCTCGAGGCGATGCGCCACGTACCCCGTCACCTGTTTGTCCCTGAAGAACTGCGGGACCAGGCGTATGACGACGGTCCCCTTCCACTTGGGCCGGGCCAGACAATCTCACAGCCCCTTATCGTGGCGGAAATGGCGCAACTTCTCAATCTCGAGCCGACGGATATCGTGCTGGAGATTGGAACAGGATCGGGATATCAGTCGGCCGTTCTGTCTCATCTTTGCGCTGAAGTCTACACGATTGAAATCGATGAACTTCTGCATAAGTGGTCCGGCATAGTCCTGGAACGTCTCGGTGTCAGGAATGTATACGGCCGGCACGGCAATGGATATTCCGGATGGCCCGAGAAAGCGCCGTTCGACGGCATTGTCATTTCCGCCGCATGCCCTGAAGTCCCGGACACACTGCTCGACCAGCTTCGTGACGATGGAAGATGCGTTTTCCCTTTCGGGCGGGAGCATCAGACTCTGATCCTGGTCGAAAGAACCTTATCCGGGATGCGAAAGAGCGAACACGGCGGCGTGCGGTTTGTGATGATGAAGGAGTGAGAGGGTCAACCGAAGCTGTACCTTCCCACTACCTCATACCTGCTCCCGTGCTGAGAAAGTGTCGATGAGAACAAGGTGATCTCCCGCACTTCCTGGGTGAGTCGCTCGATTCGGATCTCCGACAGGCGCCTCCGGATCAGATCCCCGTCAACAGGCCCTTTCGCGGCCCGTGCTATTGTCACATGCGGGGTATATGGTCTTGTCTCTTTTTCTATATCGAGAATTTCAAAATCCGCTTCGAGCCGCGCGGCAAGTTCCGCCAGTGCCGCACTGGACGACTCGAAACCGGCCCAGCAGACGCGCGGCGTTCCCCTGGACGGAAAAACTCCCCCGGAACCAGGCGTAAGATGGAACCTCTCTCCTGATAATGCAGCCTCTCTCACGATTTCCTCCACATCCTTCAAAAGAGAATTGTCGAGTTCGCCCAGGAACTTGAGAGTAAGATGGAGGTTTTCGGGAGCGACCATCCGAAGACTGCCTGCTGCTGCGCGCTGAAGCTCATTTTGAACCCTTACAAGTTCCGTTCTCACTGTTTCATTCAATTCGACAGCAGTGAACAGTCTCAAAACAATGTCTCCGAGATTCTGAAATCTTTTCAGCGCCCGCTCATCATCAAATTATAGTCAGGATCAACATGACAGATAAAGAAGCTAATAACACTCTCCGGGAGCTGCTGCAGAAAGTCGGCGATCTTTCAAGGAAAGGTCTTCATACCGAAGCTCTTGCGATCGCCCGCGAACGGGCTGCACTTGCGGAAAAGATAACAGGCCCATCTTCTGACGAGACACTGCTGAGTCTTCTCACTCTGGGAGATCTCCTCGCCCGCACGAAGAATTTTCAGGAAGCGGCGGAAACCTGTGAGAAAGCCCGCGACGAGGCGAGCATGAACAGTGAACCGAAGCCTTTCATCGTCGCCCGGGCTGCAGCAGGTATCGCACAAAACGAACTTGCGCAGGGCAGGCTTGATGAAGCGCGGGAAGCTGCCATTGGAGCGCTTGGCGTTATTGAAAATTTCGAGTCCAGTCTTTCTGTCGAGTCTCTTTCGGAGCTTCTTCACGTTCTCCTTGAGATATTGAACGAGATCGGCGACGACACGGCGCTCGCCCGGGCGCACAACGCGGTGGTGCGGATATCAACCAGCCTGAACGATGAAAATCTTGCGGGCTTTACAGGCAAGATAATGGAGGCCCTGGCCTGGTTCGTATCGAAGGACAAACTCGAAGAAGCGGAAATTCTCGCCGGCAAAGCCTTCGCTTTTTTCTCGAAAACAAAATCATCTTCAGATAATGAAACTGCGCTGATAAACGAAGTCAGAGGGCGCGTGTCTTCTCTCTCCGGAAACTCTTCACAGGCTGTGGAAGCATTCTCGACCGCATTGAAAGCGAAACAGCGGATATCCGGGACTGATGCGAAAGAAACCGTTCCGTTGCTGGTCTATCTTGCGGACGCTCTGCTCGACAGTGGAGTTGAAGATGCTGCGGAAAAGCACGCCGCAGGCGCGGTGAAGATACTGAGAAATGTGAGCGATGCCGGAAAGACTCCCGAAGAAGCGAAAGCTCTCAGGATCCTCGGCGAAATCGCGATTCTCAATGGCAGACTTTCAGAAGCGAAAGGTTTTTTCAATGAAAGCCTGGAGCTTTTCGAAAAGCTGAGCCCCTCCTCGATTCGCGACACCGCCTTCCTCCTTCACAATCTCGGAGTCATAGCGATGTCGGAAGGCGGAAGCGATCCTCTTCCGCTTCTCGAGCGGGCGGCAGCGCTCAGACTTAAAGCGCTTGGCAGAGATAATCCTGATTACGCACAGAGTGTGTGGGCTCTTGGCCGCTGCTTCGAAAACAGGGGCATGCTCGTCGAAGCCCGTCATGCTTATCAGGAGTCAATCGATATACAGGAACTCTTCATGGACGCCGCCGATCCGGATCTGGTGAACTCAAAACAGATGCTCGAATCGTTGAGTGAAGGGACGCAGGCCGCAATACTGCCTGAATCGAATGCGGCGCCTGTTCAGTCTGCTTCTGTTCACGACTCCGGCATTGATCCGCTCCCCGCAGGCACTCCACGCACTTCTTCTTTTCCCGCAGACATCGCCGGCCATCTCATGATGGCTTCGCTTCTCGCTCTCGAAAGTCAGAAGCCTGACATTGCGCATAAAATCCTCCGGGAAGCAGTCTCGCTTGCCGGAATCCGGCGGAAGACCAGAGAGGCGGATCTTGAAAGCACGCTGTCGTATCTCGTCTCACTTCTCGAAGAACTGCGGCCTTAGGCCTCACCGTCATACGGGCTTTATTGCTCTAACCCCCGTTTATATGAGAAAAGAAATAATCAGGAATATTTTCAGGGGCATCATTTATGGCTTCAAAAGACGAGCTGCATGGTCATCAGGCCGTGGGGGTACGGGATATGGGAAAATCTTCAGCGTCAGATGGACGCACGAATCAAGGCAACAGGCCATGAGAACGCATATTTCCCTCTCTTTATCCCTCTGAGTTTTCTCGAGAAGGAAGCTGAACACGTCGAAGGCTTCGCGAAAGAGTGCGCCGTTGTGACTCATCACCGGCTCGAAGAGAGAAATGGAAAACTCATCCCCACGGGCGAACTTGAAGAACCCCTCATCGTTCGACCGACGTCGGAAACCATCATAGGGGACTCATTCAAGCGGTGGATCCAGTCGTACCGCGATCTTCCCGTGCTTATCAATCAGTGGTGCAACATCGTGCGGTGGGAGATGCGGACGAGGCTTTTCCTTCGCACCTCTGAATTCCTCTGGCAGGAAGGACACACCGCGCACGCAGATGAAGCCGAAGCAAGAGAAGAGCAGGAAAAGATGCTCGAGGTTTACAGGGAATTCTGTGAGAATGTTCTTGCGCTTCCTGTAATCACGGGAGAGAAGCCCGCGCACGAAAGGTTCCCGGGAGCTGTGAGCAGCCTCTGCATAGAAGCGATGATGCAGGACCGGAAAGCTCTGCAGGCCGGCACCTCGCATTATCTCGGACAGAATTTCGCGAGAGCATGCGGAATTGAGTTCGCCACGGAAAGTGGAGGCCTTGACCTCGTTCATACTACTTCCTGGGGAACATCCACGCGGCTTATTGGCGGATTGATAATGGCGCACGGAGACGACGACGGAATCCGGGTGCCTCCAAAGGTGGCGCCGAAACACGCAGTCATACTTCCGGTTATTCCCTCTGACGATGCAAGGGAAAAGGTGTTGACATACGCCCGGTCCGTCGCAGAGTCGCTTTCAGATATCATGTTCAATGGAAGCGGAATAGTTGTCGAACTTGACAGGCGCGACCTGCGCGGAGGAGAGAAAAACTGGCAGTGGATTAAGAAAGGCATCCCCGTCAGAATCGAGGTCGGACCCCGCGATATAGAAAAGGGCAACATCGTGCTTTACAGGCGGGACAGGAGTCATAAGGAAAAACTTTTTATGCCTTTAGCGGAACTTGCCGGAAAACTTCCTTCCATCCTGCAGGAGATTCAGGACAATTATTTCGCGGAAGCCCTTGCCTTCAGAAAGGAAAACCTCGTAACGGACGTCGACGATTTTGAATCGTTCAGGAAAATCTTCACGCCGGAGAACGCGGAATTACCGGAGATTCACGGCGCGTTTGTCCGCGCGAAGTGGTCCGAGGACCCGGAATCGCTGGATCTTCTCGCGCAGATGAAAGTGTCTGTGCGCTGCCTGCCCCTTGATCAATCGGGCACCGGGGGCAGGTGCGTTCTGACCGGAAAGCGTGCGACTGTGGATGCCATATTCGCCAGGGCATATTGATGTCGGATACCGAGTTCGGGAGCGAAAGAAGTCATCAGGGCGCCGACCCGAAACCGGACGAGTCAGTTAAAGATGAAAAACCTCTTGATGCCGGTAAAGTCCCGAGAGCGGAAAAAGCGGATGTTCAGGCTGAAATCAGCCGTCAGATAGTCAACCAGGCGGTCGATTTGCCTGCTCCGGACAAGCCTGCGGAACTGCCCCCTTTAAAGAATCTCGACACCGATATCGCCGAGCTCATCGCGGTAGTGCAGGGAGGCGATATTCTGGAGATTCTTCGATATATGAAGACGCACAATGTGGCGCACATCGCCGCTGAGTATGAAAAGGCGACAGGTGTTTCGCTTGAAGCCTGGATCAGGGACGCGGACCCGGATTTTGATGACGGATGTATACGAAGCTTTGTAAAGGGGGAGCTGATTGAAACATGCGCTCACCTTATCCATCAGAATGTCCATGCCGGCGCCCTTTCAGCGAATCTTATTGGCCAACTCGGCGATATCCTTTCAGACCCTGATCTTCAGAGTCTCATTGAGACTTATGGAATCATGTTCCTCGCCAATATGAACCTTGATATTCTGTACAGCCTCCCCGAAGTGGACCGCTTTGAAGTCGCCCCCGTTCTTGTGAATATGTTCGGGTCGGAGCAGGAGGTCCTGACGTACCTGAAAGACGAAATAGAGCGTGAAATGATGTACGGGGATCCTGTGACAGGAGTCATAAATGCCGCATCTTTACAGCTCCAGGATGCCGCAAAAATAATCGAAGAAAGGCTTCGTGAGTCGCTTCAGCCCCGATGGCCGGGGGGAAGCGGCGCAAGATCCGCTGTCGCAGGCAGCATCAGAGAAGCGTCAAAAAAACTCAAAGCGCACGCGGAACGGAAACGGAAAAGCGAAAGGATGATGCGCATTTTCCGGATTGCCGCCGCCGCTGCGCTCGGCCTGACTCTCGCGGTGCTTGGCGGGGCCAATCCTGTTTTCAAGATTGCTGTTCCAATCCTGTGCGGTTACGCTGCATGGATCTTCTCTCCCGCGCCTCAGGGATGGCGCGGGATAAGACGGAGGAAACGCGCGGGTTAGAGCGGGATCCGGATTGCGAGGGCGCTCCCCTGACTTGTATTCACACAAATTCTGAGAATCAAGCCGGTGGCAATCTCACTCTCCTCCGATCCTTCAAGAGCGCGGCGATGAGGTTTTTTATCTTCCTGTCCCTCTCAATTTTTTCGAGGCCGAATCTGTGCAGTCTTCGCCAGTTAGGTCTCTCCGTGGAAGTGGCAGGAGTGTTCTGCGGTTTTTCCTCGAGCCAGAAATCCTCGATATTCAATATTACCGCCCGGGCGGGACTCCTGCACAATGTCCGGAAAAATGCGGTCATAACCGGGAAAAGGGAAGATGGTTTCGCCGGAAGAAGACGGCTTTTTCTGAAAAACGCCGTAACCGCAGCCTTCAATGAACGCCTGTCGGAGATTTTATTTTTCAGCTCCGGGGCGGTCATCCGGCCAAGTAATGCCTTGTCCTTCAAGTCCTGATAATTCCAGAACCCTCTGAACGTGGGCTGATCATGCGTGCCGAAATAAGCGAAACAATCCTCCGGCGGTTCTTTGATGGCGGTCTCCGGTTCCGGCGCGAGGGAGCGTTGCTGCACATACATGCGAAGAATGTTCCGCTCTTTCATCAACGCGGGAATCTCCGGAGGCACAGTTCCCAGCGCTTCGCCGATAAGTGTGCACTTGTGCCTGTGCGACTCGACGGAGAGAATCGCCGTCATCTCTTCGCAAGGGTATCGCACGTATGCCCCGTTCGCGGGTCCAAGTCCTTGCGGCGCCCAGTAAAGCCGAAAGAGACTCATGATATGATCCAGCCGGAGAATGCTGCAGAACTTCATCTGTTTTGCAAAGCACAGGCGGAGGTACCTGTATCCGTCCATTCTCATTGCGGAGGGATGCAGCGGGATGATGCCCCAGTCCTGGCCTTCGGGATGGGCGCGATCAGGCGGACATCCGGCTGATGCGTCCGGAGCAAAAGAAGATTTCATCGCCCAGAGATCGAATCCTCCCCTGTGAACTCCGAGCGGAAAATCGAGATAAAGGGCCGGAAGAGACGCCCGCGATTTGTTCTCTGCATGTTGAATCTTAAGAAGCTGCTTCTGGAAGAGCCATTGGCTGTAAATATGAAAGAAAAAGTCCTCCTTGTCGTAATCCGAATCCCTGAGGTCGCCGTCCCGCATCCGCGCCGGCCAGTGCTGCCATAAAACGCATTGTTTCTCTCCTGCGGCGCGGAACCTTCCGTAATCTTCGACCAAAGGCTCTTCCCGAAGGAAGCTTTGAAATTCGTCGCTCTTGTCTTCCCCCAAAGCGAAGAATTTCCCGGCCGTTTTATTGAGAAGCTTCCTCTTTGCCCTGTAAGCTTTCTGATAATCGACGAGTCTTCCATCATCGAGTCCACGAGTCACTCCTGATGCTCCAAGGTTGATGAAGATTTCATTCCAGAAAAGCCGGCTCACAGGGGCGTAGGGGGAAATCTCCGTGACTGGTCCGTCTACGAAACATGCGAAGAGCGGCAGCGTGCCGACAATTGCGCATCCGGCGCTTCCCGCCCACGAGAGGAACCTGCCGAAATCCCCCAGATCGCCGATTCCGACGCTTTGCGCCGAAAGGAGAGAATAGACAGGGGAGAAAAGACCGAGGCTTCGGGTGTTCCGGCGAAACCTCGGGTCCTGATATACCCGGGCGGGTGCGACGATCAGAAATGCGGCCGCGGAAGCTCTCCCTGCACGAACGGTAAGGTCGTAGTAGCCGCAGGGAAGAGTGTGTGGAAGCGTCACACAGCCCTTGCCGGCAGCGTCAGGGATAATCTTCAGCTTGAATTCCATCAGCCTGCCGTCCTCTGAGCAGACCTGCACTTCTGCGCGGCGATCCGCCGCTCCTTTTGGCGTATTGAGCGAAATTCGCGGAGAGTTTTTGCCCCATGCGACAAAAACAGGCTCGCAAAGGTGCCGTGCCCGCTCTTTTCGCAGTTCGACGGAAAGCGAATGGAGGTTCGAAAGGTTTGTCTTGAGCGGAATACCCAGCGCCTGAAGAACGGCAATCATCGCTTCAGGCGATGTTTCACGAATGCCGCCAAGAGAGCTTTCATAGCTTGTCTGAATGCCCATCGCCGCGGCAAGCCGGGCAAGAGTATCGAACTCCTTCCGTTTCATCGGATCTCCAGAAGCCCCGAAAGGGGAATATGCACCCAGTCGGGTCTGTGGTTAATTTCGTACATCAGCTCGTACAGGGCTTTTTCGAGGACAAACACATCAATAAGCAGCCGGACGGAATCGAGATCCGCCGGCAGAATTTTTCCGAAGGCAGCCGCCTTGCGGGCCGCGGCAAAATAGCCCCTGAGAAAAGCTTCCGACACTTTTTTAATCGATTCCCTCCGATCTTCACGTCCGGGAACGGTGCATGTGACGGCATAATGAATCGACCGAAGGAGACCGCCGACATCGCGCAGCGGAGATTGTTTGCGTCTCCGTTCCGCAGGAGGACGCGCCGGCTCGCCTTCGAAGTCCAGTATGATAAAGTCCCGGCCCGTATTGAGGACCTGTCCCATATGATAGTCCCCGTGAATCCTCATGACCGCCACCTCCATGTCTCTCTCGATGAGTTTATCGAAGAGACCAAGGAAGACTTCCCTGTTTTGAAAAAGGAGCGAGAGCTGTTTCTGGAGAGAAACCGGTAATCCTTTTGACGCTTTTCCGGCCTCCTCAAAAACGCCCCGGGCGTGTTTCTTAAGTCTTCGCACAAGCGCCTGCTTCCCCGCCCGTGAAAGCTTTTCCGGGGCGTTTATTCCTTTCCACTTCGAAAGACTCTCATGCATCTCGAACGTCCTCTTTCCGCGAAGCGAGGCTTTTTTCAGATTCAGCGAATACTCCCCGTTCGGTTTTTGTTCCCGAATGGCGCACCATGCATCGCCATTATTTGGAATAAAGCGCGTCACGCTCGCAAGGGCCACGCGGACGCCCCGCTGCCTGATTTCAAGGGCGCCGGCCAGTTGAGGAGAATTCCTGAAACGCACGCCAGTCAGGAAGTTCGTGACTTCAACATCGAGATTCATGCAGTTCTCGACTTTGCGAATGAGCTTTAAAACGAACTCTTTTCCGAAACGGATTGAAGTGTTCGTCTGTTCCCCTCCCATTACTTCCGATGGAAGCGTTCCTGCTTTCAGCATTTTCAGATAGGAAGACCTCTTCGAAATGAATGCCGGAGTCATGCGCCCGCAGGGGAGAAAAGCCGGAGCTCGCCGCTTATCCGTGAAGATCCACATGAGCAACGCCTGACAGTATCTGTCGTCCGAAAGGACTTCCATATCGATTCTGCATTCGCGGCCCGCGCCCTCGTCGATCAGTGGAAGAAGATATTTTTCATGAGAAGGCCCGGACGAGTCGGCGTATTCGACTTTAACGATTGCGAGACAGGCTTCAGGAACGCCGGGGACGTCCCAACAGCCTGCAAGGCGTACGGACTTAATCGTCCTTGATTTTGCCCCGAACCACCGGAAAGTCGGGAGTATGTCCTTGAGTCTGCATTCAAGCCTGGCGATCTGCATTCTGCTGAGCATTCTATAGTACTAATATGGAAATGGGGACGGTTCCTATTTTCGGCAAAAAGGCCCGGTATTTCCAGTGGTTATCAATCGTCTGTAAATTCACCACATCGTCAGCGGCATGCTCCGCCTGCACAAGATGTTGCGCGTATGCGAGTGACAGTCGGTGTCCGGGTCTGTGTGGGCGAACCGGCGCTGCGATCTCAAGCAAAGAAATCCTGTCATGCGGGAAATGCGCGTATCTCATGCCGGCTTGTACCAAGCCCTTCTATTCCATACTCCACAATGTCCCCCGGCTTCAAGAACGCATCATCGCCCCTGCCCGCCGCAACGCCCGAAGGCGTCCCGGTGCTTATTATGTCTCCCGGCAGCAAGGTCATGAACCGGCTTACGTAACTCACGAGAAACGGGACTCTGAAGATCATATCCGAGGTGTTCGAATTCTGGCGAACTTCACCGTTCACTTTGAGCCACATGCCGAGGTTGTGCACATCCTTTATCTCGTCTCTGGTCACGAAGTACGGCCCGAAAGGCCCGAACGAGTCGGCGCTCTTTCCCTTCACCCACTGCCCGGCTCTCCTCGCCTGAAAATCTCTTTCACTCACATCATTGAAAAGTCCGTATCCCGCGATGTAATTCTCTGCATCATTTTCTTCGACGTAAGATGTTCTCCTGCCGATTACGACCGCAAGCTCCACCTCGTAATCGGTCTTTTCCGAGTTGCGGGGAATGATGATTCCATCATATGGGCCTGAGTACGAACTCGTGGCCTTCATGAAAAGCACGGGCTCGGCCGGGAGGGGCGTCGACGTTTCTTCTGCGTGAGCTTTATAGTTGAGACCGACACAGACTATCTTGGACGGAGTGCAGATCGGCGGACCTAATCTCGATCCTGGCGCCACCTTGCGAAGGCTCTTTCCATCAGCCCAGAGCTCGAGACGCTCTATGCCCGATGACTCGAAGAATTTTCCGTCGAAGTCCTCCCCGACGTCCGATGCATCGAAGTGTTCGCCATTCCGGCCTTCAATACCCGGCTTCTCTTTTCCTTTCCCGCCAAAACGAATCAGTCTCATACCCGCACCCTCTCGTATTTGAGACCGCTATCTTTGCGCGTTATATCCGAAAAGGAAAGCTCATGCCTGCAGCAATTCTCCCGACGAGGGGAACAGACGAGAGACCTGGCTCAGGTTTGGAGGTCTCGACAATTTCAAGAAGTCAGGGACGCCATTCGAGAAGGAGGTTCTTCCTCAGAAGCTCATTGACTTCCTCATTTGTGCCGATAGGAACCATACGGACGGGAGTTGCCGCTGCGGATCGAAGAAGGTTTATGCCTGGATCCGGAACACTCAGGATGCTTGTCGCCGCATGAGCTCTCACAGGAATTTCAGATGCCGGTCCATTGGGGCACTCCTTTCGGCCGTATGTTGATGAGCGTCGAAGAGACCCTGTATGTTGCTCCCGGAGCACTTGGCCCTGAACACGCCGTGCCTGTTGTGCCGTTTCTCTTTTACTGCGGGCAGCCTGATGGGAGAAGCAGTATTAAGCCGTGCCATGCATGCCGGGGCAGATACCGCGCCGCTGCTGTTGACAACGAAGCTGTGCTCCCTCAAAGATGTACATCCCGTCGGGGGACGAATATGCTTTCATGACTCCCGACTGGCCATCAACTGTAATAGTCACAGACAAAGAAATTGAAACAGAGAGAGAAGCAGTATCGGTTGTGGTGCTTCATGAGGCCCTGCATGTAATAGACTGCACGCTTGGCTGGAAGCTGAGCGGGGTGGACGGCTTTCTGACCATGAGTGGAGAAGAAAAATTTCTCTCCCTTCTTTCGGAAAGGAATTTCTTTCCGGCAGTGGGAGGTGGAGGCCATCCTGAAACCAATAAACTTGAACTGTTTGCTTCCACCATCAATTCGCTGACATGCCCCGACTGGGCGGCAGTACTGCGTTCGCACAGGGAAAACCGCCCGTTTCTTATGTTTTACGGCCGGCTCATTTTCCGGCTCGAGGAACATCTCCGGCAGATAGCAGCAGCAGGCACTATTTCCACCGATGCGCCCATATTTTCTCTCATGGAGGAGAGAAAAAAGGCGCTTGAGTCAATGGTCCGGCAGGATACGGGGGGCGGGGTATCATAAATCGGACCATGCCTTATAATTATCTCCCATGCCGCCAATATCTTTCGCCACAAACCCTTTTGCGGGACTGAAGCTTCCCGGCCTGTCGGCGAAGGCGCAGACTCTGAGGGAGTACATGCATTTTCTCTCTGACACAAGAGACCATGACCCGCACAATTTCCGCTATTTCTTTCATCATCCTGACTTTTCACGGCTGACCGCGCATGTTGCAGAGGTCCGTCAAATGAATCTCTGGTGCAGTCTCGTTGATGAGTTTCGATGGGATACCTGGTGGGCAGGATATGCAGGGGTAATTCTTGGGATAGATGGAAAGTCTGAAATCCTGTATGCCAATAAAACTCCAGAGGGCGGATGGTATTTCGATATAAACGGAGAATGGACGCTTTACTGTTGTGTTGAAAGAACTCCTGAAAATATGAAAGCGGTCGAATCCAGGATCAGGGAGGCAGGACTGAAGCTCGGAATTATTAAGCCTGAGGAAGTACTGAAAGAAAGCGGGGAGCTTGTCGTGAAAAGTCCATTTCTCAAAGGGGTGTATGTAAATTCAAACGGCAGCAACGCGGATAATATAAACCGGCAGATTGATGCTGAAGAAGCAGTTGCCTTTGCCCTTCGCTTTGATCTTCCACTCTTCAGCTTTTCGCGGGCGGGGGACGGCGATGATGGAACCACCTTTCTCCTTGAAAGAGCGCGTGACCTCTGCAGCGGAAAATCCCTGTTTTCCGGCAATCATTCGCCATACGGAACATTTGAAGGAAAAACGGCCGAATCGCTGGATTTGAGAGTGTCCGTGTCGAAGTGACTGCACCTGCACCTCCGGACGCATGGGAAAAACCAGGCGGGAAGTTCAAGTATCTTGAAGCTTATCAGGCATGGTTCCAGCGGGCTTTGCGGATTTGCCGGCCGGAAAGGCAATGGCGCGCTGCGTGGAACTGATCATTTTTTGCGCCGGCCATACCGGTCCCTGCACGGCAGATCTTACGGCGTCCGAGGCTCATTCCGGATGCCACCTTCAAAGCCTGTGCGGGAGCAAAGCATGTTCAGCTTCAGCAGAGATTACTTTCTGCGCCGGAAGCACTCACGCCGCCTTCCTGAACTTCCACCTGAACTCATAATAACGAAGTCTGTTCTTTCAGATATGACGGGTTCTGAACGATATGGAGCGGCCGATCGAACGGTGCATAATTCTTTTTCCCGCTGTCGGTTACGAAGTGAAAAGAATATCCGCCCGATTCAGGATCAGGACCTGCTTCGATGATGCGGGATCTGAGCTTCGGACCGGAATATGGACATTCAAAAGATTCTCCGGCCCCGGGCAGCTTTCGCGTTCGGAAGTGCCCGGCTGTTTCCGGGACTGGCATCCGGAGCACCTCATGTGAGAGGCATCAATGCATGATCAATACCCGATTTATCCGCAACGGTCTTCCTCAGATGTCCAATCCTGCGGTAATCGGAAGAATTGCCGACTCCGCAGATGGCTCCCGCATCCTCGATGTCGGCTGCGGAAGCGGATTGTTCGGATTTATCGTCCAAAATGAGTTCTTAACCGCTAAAACCTGGCGCTCGCGTGGCGACTGGATCGAGAGGATGGACGGGCTGGACTTCGATCCGTTTTCCGTGGAATCCGTCCGTGCGCCCGGCATCTATGATAATGTCTGCAGTTATCGGAGAGCAGTGCTGCTTCGGGTCATTATTGCAGTTAAGCCTCCCGAACCAGCCGAGCTGCCTCCTATTTGACCTCTCTCCATCGTTGTTCATACTTACGGGCATGCAGCTCCCCTTATTGACAATGAACCCGAGGCTTGTCCGGATTCCTGCGTTTGCAGGCCTCGTCTTAGCCGTCTTTCCTGCCTGATGAAGATTCTCAGGACAGCAACGATAAGATCTCCATCGCTCCAATTCACTAAAATCAATAGTAATCAAAGGGTTGAGGATCGGCACATGGAAGAAATCTTCCTGTCAAGTTAGCCGCAAGTTGTAAAGAATACTGCATAAAGCCCCGAAATTATCCCACGGAACTATTGTGGGATAATTTTATGTCAGGACCGACATTACAGACCCGCGCACCGCCAACTGCATCCGCGCCTGATGAAGCTACACTCAAAGATGAGCGTTTCCCAAAACTGGATGCGCGTACTGATCAGCAGCGATCAGCCGGCGGCACTCAGCAGGACGTGACAACAGCAACGGCATCGGCGCTGAAGGAAAACGGACTGAAGCTCTGCGAGGAGCTTCTCAAAACAGGCCTCCTAAGCCCTGTGTTCAATAAGAAGTATGCAGAGGTGGTGCAGAAAGCCCGCGCAGCTTTTGAGGCCGGAGAAAGCGAGAAAGGTTATGCAGCTCTTTCTTATGTCTCTGTTCTGAGCAGAATAGAAAATGTTTATTCTTCTTTTGACCAGGCAAAGAAAGAAAACTTCGCTTTCCTGAGCAATGAGAAAGGTCTTCTGCATGATTACCTGAAGGCCTGTCTTGATCCGGCTGCTAACCCGGAAGCAATAAAGCGCCTCAAACCCGCTGCCGACATGGTGGTGTCAGCTCTCGAGTTCCTCTCGCAGGTTCCGGACTCGGAAGAATTCCTGTCGACAAGAACTCTTGTAAAAGACGCGCTGCGGGGCCTGAGCACAATCGACGCATCTCTTCCGGAGGACAAACTCCAGGGGCGCCTTGACAACGCGCAGATGAGGCTTCGATGCGCCGCAGCTTTTATGGAAGCTCAGAAGCTCGGCTTTACGCTCGAGACAGGACAGTTCGAACCAGCCGTTGGGGAGTTCTTTGCCCTTTACAGCTCCACCATCAGAGCAGCAATAGATGCGGTAAAAACTGGAGATATTAAAGCAGCCGACAGCGCTCTCAACAGGGCATCGCTTATTGAAGAACCTTTGAGCACAGTAATCTCTCTGTCACAGGAACTGAAAATCACGCCGGCTGGAAACCATCACGATTCGCTTCAGGCAGCGCTGCGGCACTTCGTGGATTCAAAAACGATTCTTCAGAAAACGTTCTCTCAGATGACGGAGTCATCTTTTGCCGGGTCCTGGAAGGAACTCACAGACTATATCGGCAGAGGAAAAGAGCTTCTCGATGCAGCGCACAAGACGGATGTGACCGGGCGCTATCTTGCTTTACGGACAAATCCGGCACTCGAGGCGCTTCGTTCTTCAAAGGCCTTTATACTTCTCTCCTCCTGCATCGATGGAATGCATGAATCTCCTCCTTCGCTTCCGGAAGGGATGGACGCAGCGATGGTGGAAAGCATCCTCCAGGTTTTTGAAACGATTGGAAATGAAAAGAATCCAGACGCCCGCCGCGCCTATGAAAACGCTCTTAATGCTTACGCAGAGAAGGACACAGCCCGGGGAAATCTCTGGTACCTGCATGGTAGAGAGCTTTCAAGTATCCCTGCCCTTGCTGTTGATACTGAAGCTCTGAAACGTGGAGCCGCAGGCGGAGCATGGGATGGCTACAAAATCCGCAAAGGAATGCTCGATAATTACGCAACTTTATATGCTCAGTTCAGGGATCACACCACTGCTGTAGAAGCTGCTCTGACCAGCGGGGATCTCGAGACTGCCGCATCTGAACTCAGGAAAACTGATGCATCACGAACGCAGGTTGCCGGCATGCACCGGTGCCTTGGACTTCTTCCATCAGTTTCGGGCGCAGAAAGCAAAGAAACAGCTGCAGACCAGGCATTCCGGCAGTACAGCAGGGGAAGTGCGACTGAAGCTCTCATAACGCTTGGCACGGCGAGAAGCGATATAACACTTGAAGCATTTTCTGAATTTCTTGCGGATGGGGAATCAATTTCCCTTCCCGATGGAAAAACACGCACGAGGGAAAGCATTACCGGCGAAGGCCTTATCCGCGCAAAGGCAGCCCGGGAAAACTTTGATCTGGCGCAGAGCTATATGGATGGCCCGCACAAAAGCAGGCTGATTTCTCAAATGTATGTTCAGCGCGCAGAAAGCAATCTTGGCCTTGCCGAAGGCACAAGTCAGGCATGCGGCATGCTTGGGGTTCTGGCACGCGCATACGGCAGCCTCAATAACGCAGAAGCAGCACTGAGAAGGGAGTGGGGCAATAGAGGCGCCGACACTCTTCAGAGTCTCGCATCACTGCGGGCAGGCGCAAAGGATCAGCATGCAGTGCTTATAGAGGCAGCTGATGCATTTAATGATGGAAGAACCTGCGAGGGAACTTCACTTCTGGCACAAGCTGATCCTCTCCTTATTTCGAGAGTTTCGATGGCAGGGTCTGCCGCGCAAGGCCTTATCACACGGGATGCTCTCATAAAGTCAGCAGCCGCTAATGCTGAAGCTGCAAGAAAAGATCCCTACCTTGTAAAAACTGATCAGGCGCATGGAAGAAACGACCGGGCCTGGATGCAGGCGCAGTTTGAACAGGTTGGGAGCGCTGCTACAGTCGCCGGCGGAGAATTCAAAACGGTAATATCAAAGTGCGCTCAGGTCAGCGGCGGCCAAAATCCTGTAGAAGCGCTGACAGAAATAAGAAAGACACTCTCAGCCCAGTGGCAGCAGCTATCAGGCGCTCAGTCCAATAACACTGCTTTAATGTACTGCCTTCGAGCAATGGAAGCAGAGGCTGTAGTTTCATCAAAAGCGGATGAGACTCTTGCTGAAAATTCGGGCATGCTCAGATCCGTCGACTGTTCGCCGAAGCTTAAGAGTCTCATGCAGAACGAGCTTGATCAATCAAACAAGGCAGCAGCCGCAGCGCGAAAGGCGGCTCTTAATCACATGGATCAGATACGCGGGGCCGGGACCGCAATCCGTGTTCAGAGATCTTCAGACGGAAAGATTCATATACCGGAGGCTTCAGAGAGCCCGGGTTACGCCAGTCTTAAAACTGCCACGACACTTTCAGGGGAAGTCTCGCAGGTCGTAAAAGTTGCGCATCAGGTCTCTAAAGGCGCAGCGGAAATTGAACTCATTTATCAGACCGCAAAAACAGACCCGACACTTGGCTGGCGCGGCGGCAGTCAGCGGCTCAATACGATGATGACTGGTGTTTACGGCAAATCGGCATACCGGCGCCGGACTGCTGCGATGAATGACACGCTTGCAAGGCTTGCAGGAGCAAAAACTCTCGATGGCTACCTGAAGACTTATAATGAGCTTGTGCCCCAGGCTCAGAGCCTGAAAACGGAGTATCAGACGCTCTGCAGTCAGTGTGCCACGGCTCTTACCGCTTATGATAACGCAGGCACGCTCGCCGATCCCGCTTCTCCTGCCGCAAGGGCTTCAGCAAAACAGGCTATCGGAGCTGCGCTGAATGGCCAGGATGAGAAATACAGAAAGCTCATGGGCATCACAGCGCAGCGCGTTGAGAACATCATGATTGACCAGGCCCATCTAAATCCTGAATCCGCGCTGCCAGGCTACCGAGCCTACCTCCAATCCGTGGGGGCGGGCACAGCTACCCCAGTTTCAGCACAGAACATAAACGCGATGCTGGAAGATGCAGGATCGGGAAATGCGGCGGCCGTGAATGCAAGAAACGATGCTGCTGCCTGGTTTACTTTAACAGGCGGCGCAGGAACTGCGCTTGAACTTATGAGCAATGCTGCGCGTCTGGAACGTAACGCCGAACTCTCACAGATATACAAAAGTACTGCAATGGAATCAGGGCAGCTTGTCTGCATAGGCGCTTCGTTTGTCCCGATTCCAGTTGTTTCCATGATTGGCCGCGCCGGTCTCCTTGCCTTCAGCACTTATTCCATCCTGAACAGCGAGAGAAACATGATCATGGACGGGAAGATGAATCTCACCGACATGACAAATATCGGAGTGAATCTTGCGCTTGCAGGCGTTGTTTCCCCGTTCCGGTTCGGTGCAGGCGCAGGCACAAGCCTCGCGCTTTTATCTGAAGGCGCCGGCGCGCTGACGGGGGCTGAACTTGCAGGCCAGGCGGCGATGCAGGGCACAAATCTTCTTTTCTCGGGCGCGGTCGCTGTTGACATGGGGATGAACATCTCTGAGCGGCTCAAGAGCGGAGAAATAGATCTTCGGCTTGCGGTCGATGTGGGCCTTCTTGCGCTCTCTCTTGGACACTTTACAGGAACATCGGCGCGAATGGCGGGCTTTGATGCGCGTGTGGTTCGAGGCGAGGCGGATATTAATTTCGGACAGTTCAAGGGCAGAATCAATGTCGGGCGTGTTGAGGTACAGACCCCCTTTACAGGCGCAGAGTGGGTCCCTCTTGGCGCAGCAGGATTGTTTACCGGAGCGCCTTCCTATGCGTTTGCGTGGCAGGTTCCAAAAGGGCCGCTTCATGTTTACCAAAGAGGTGGACAAGCGCCGGCTGAAACACGAACTGGTCGAGCTCCTTCTCCTGCCCCGCAGCTCTCCGCGGGATCTACAGCTGCTCCCAGTGCTGCCGGGCTTGCCAGATCACTTGGCGTTCAGTCAAAGGCTCCGCCTTCTGCGGGAGTACCTGCAGCTTCAGGCAACGCTGCTACGCCTGGCGCTGCAGTTGCATCGAAAGCTCCTGGTTCATCGGAGAGACAGGCGGTCGAAAGTGTGCCTGCCCAGCCGCGCCGGGTTACCGCACAAGCGGGAGCTCTTGTTCGGGGGATGACGAATATTTCGTACGTCCCAAAGGGGAACTGGCAGAAAACGCCCGAGCTTGAGAATGCGGATCTTGACGATTCGTTTGAAAGTTCGATGGCAGATGCAGCTTGGGTTTCAGAATTAGCGAGGTGGATGATGGAAAATCCTCCGCCGGCTGAAGACTCTGAAGTGCTGATGAGAACGAAGCCGGACGGAAAGACGGAATTCAGATGGGCAACTCAAAGTGAAGCGGACATACATGATGCGGTGAATAAAGTGCTGATGCAGGCTGCAAATGGAGAGCATTTCGTATCAAGTCTCGCCAAAGCTTTATTGGGTATTAAAGACCCGGCACTGCGGGGGGAAGTAGCGGTTGAACTCGCAAAGCGCGATGCACGCACAGCAGAAGCTCTCGCCATGAACCTCAAAGATCTTGAAATAACCGATGCCGCAGCGCGATATCGTCTTGCGATGGAGTGCGTGAAACAGGGACAAGGAGCGGCCGAAGATGTTCTGAGAGGGTGGAGGGATTTCGAAATAGAGGATCCGCCAGGAACGATAGTGGTTGAAGCAGCAAAATGGGGCGGCGAGGTCATCGGGCGGATTATCGCAAACGATATAAAGGATTTCCGGATAAAAGACCCTTCCATTCGTGCTCAACTTGTGCTTCGATGCGCTCAACTTGGAGCG
>CAYQVO010000026.1:41674-43988 GCA_964421085.1 uncultured Bdellovibrionales bacterium
CAGACTTTAAAATCAACGACCCTGCTGTCTGCAACCAGGTTCTGCTGCAGTGCGCAAGTACTGCTGATGTGAGGACAGCAATGGCGATTGCGGACAATATCCTCAATCTCAACGTCAGAGATCCGGCTGTTCGCGAGGAGATATTCCGTCTTATTGCCGAACGCGGCCTGGCCCAGGCTTTAGTCGTCCTTAGAAAAGCGGGAAATTTCCGCCTTTATAACCCGGCAGAGGAAGCTATAGCGATTGCTCGCACCGGGAGTGATGGAGCAGTTGCAGTTGCATGGAACCTCGACAATCTTGGAATAAGAAATCCCGCGGATCTTGAAAGGGTAAAAGCTGAAATTGCAAAGCAGGGCGAAGAACCCCGGATGCTGCTCGAAGACATGGCAGAAAAACCTGATGCTCAGCAGGCTCAGGTTGCCGCGAATACCGGAGAACAACCATCGGCTGCAGACACCGGCCAGGACCGGGCTACAGACACAACACAGAGAAGCTCAGATCCCGAACTTGCAAGGTCTTATCTTGGTGAGCGTGATGCATCAAGGCAACTTTATGCCGGCCAGCAGCGAATACTTCTTGAAATGGAAACAGCAAGCGGCGAAGCGCTGGTAAGGGCGTTGATCCGGTATGAAAAGATGATTGACTATCTGGTAAACAGGCTTCAAGGGATGGGGCCTTCCGTTCGAACGCTGCAGGAGGCTTTCTTCGTCATGAGAGATGAACTTGCCGTTCAATACGGTCTTGGCAGAAACGGGTTCATGGTGGAGTCGACTCAGAACGGTCAGTTTGACTGCGATAATTCGGCGCTTGTTGTATACGATCTCGCAAAGAGACTCGGGATGGATCCCGAAGTGGTGGTTATTCTGCAGCGGGAATTTTGCAGGATCGGAGACAGGTACTACGAAACAACTGACGGGACCCCGGCTGCAGAGGAAGTTGTCCGGATACTGAACGATTCTGCCGGCGATACCCCATTTCTCCCCGGACATGCGCTGCTTAGAATCGGCAATGAGTACTTCGAGGCAACCTCGGGTGAAATTTTGGGGGAAGGTGAGCTTGAAGAAATTTATGCGCATTCCCATATTCTGGATAATGGGGATACGTCTTTGCTTCATGCCGTAACAACAGTCGAGGTTGGGCAAGTTTACTATGCAAAGGGCAATTGGGAACGGGCCCTCGATTACTACTATCATGCGCTCAGAATATGTCCGGACTATCCCTCTGCAAACAGACAAATCGCGATGGTTTCCGAAGAGCATGAAATGTATCGTGAAGCAGCTGAAGCCTGGAGATCGGTGGTTGAAGCAGCACCGGATGCGGTTGCCTGGAAGAGACTTGGGAGAACGCTTTCTCGGCTGGGCGAGCACGACGAGGCTAAAAAAGCATATCAGGAAGCGGAAAAAATTCTTCCGACTCAGGATGGATATCATGATCATGCAATTGCTCCTCAACATAAGGGCCGCCCGGAGGAACCCGCGCGTGCGCCAATGCCTGCAGCAGATTCAATTGCACGTAATGCAGCCCCTGCGCGTGCTGCTGCGCAGAGAGATGGAGAAACCGCAGCATCGTCCAATGCCGCATCTGATGAAGCTCCTCCCAGTTCAGGCCTCCTCACCCGCCTGATACGAGAAGTTCAGACACCCGAAGTCTACATGCCAGGAGAGCTTTCAGCCGAGGGAGAGTGTTTTGCGAACTTCAGGATAGCCGTCAAGATATTCGGAAACCCCGATCCAGTGCGACGAAGGATCTCCATGAATGCCATGGGTGAAAGAGACCGCCTTGAAGTTTCAAAGATGGCCGTGTGCATGGGAAATCCTTTCGATGCACGGAACTTTTCCATAACAGGCAGGAATTCTGTCCGCGAAATCCGTAGATTTGAAAAAACAGCAGCAAGAATCAAAAGCTCTCCCGATCGAGCATGGCTTCTTACTGAATGGCCGGACGAAGGCGCCCGATTTGAACTTGCGCGCATCATGCTGCTGACAGATGCAGAAGGATTCCAGGTCAGCGACTATGGACTGCAGAATCAGCAGTACATCGAAAGGCTTGCAGACCTTGCAGCAGAGCCATGTCCGGATGTTGTCATCGGACAGCTTGCCCGCCTGGTTGAATCAAGCGCCGCCCGGATTTCACTTGCCCGGAAAATAGCGCGGGACAATCCGGAAGCATTAGTCGGCCATGCCGAATTATTTGGTTTTCAGGCAGAGACGGATCTTGTGAGTGCTGTTGAAGCGGCAGAAAATTGGGGAATATTTGCAGATGAAAATGAAAATCCAACCCAAGTAAAAGAATTGGTAAATGCAGGAACAACAGG
>CAYQVO010000026.1:43998-51305 GCA_964421085.1 uncultured Bdellovibrionales bacterium
AGCGGCAGAAAATTGGGAACGCCTCACGTACATTGAAATTCAAGAGTACAGCAGCGAGATCCACGACCAGTTTAAGGATTACTTTGCGCTTGGCAAGGGGCCTGGCCCGAATCCCGCTGATGACAATCAGCTCGCGAACTGCTTCAGGCATGTAGATGAAAGAACCAGACTTCAGATGGCAAAAGTTGCTGCTGTATTCACAGGACTCGATGTCAGGCCCGGAATGTTTGGAATTACTCTCCGAAGCCATATCGAGGAACTTGAAAAATGTCAGACGGCAGCGGAAAGGCTCAAAGCCGGGGAGCACGAATTTCTGCTCTCTGAGTTTCCTGATGAACGGGACCGCGTTGAACTTGCCCGGCTCATGCTTGCCCGCGGAGAATTCGGCCGTCTGGAGGATTACGGAATCAGAGATCAGAAGGCTCTCTATTCGCTGGCAGAAGAATGTATCGCGCATAAGCACACAGCTGGATTCGATCAGATCATGCCGCTTATTGAGTCTGAAGAAGCGCGATTTGAACTGGCACGCGAGGCTGCATCCGGCACCCCGTTTTTCATAAGTGATCGGGCAGAATCCTTCAGATTGTCCCCATCTCCGTTGTGGGCTGACATTCTTTCCCGGACTCGGGACGTTCCCGGGCATCTTTTTCTGAATTTGCCGGAAGAAAAAGATCGCGTCAGACTTGCAGAGGTAAGACTCGAAAAATATGGCGCTCGGGACAGACTCTCTGACTATCAGATAACGGA
Source organism: uncultured Bdellovibrionales bacterium (assembly GCA_964421085.1). Classification (GTDB taxonomy): domain Bacteria; phylum Bdellovibrionota_C; class UBA2361; order UBA2361; family CAYQVO01; genus CAYQVO01. The sequence goes on from CAYQVO010000026.1 coordinate 44,746, forward strand.
CCAGGACGCCCTTGAAAGGCTTTGCGGACTGAGAGATGCCGCCCTTCGCATAATGACTGAAAGAAATGTGGCATTCCGCATCCCCGGTGGGATTGCCGATCATTCGAAACGTCTGGATATACCGGTTGAAGAGATGATTGGCGATCTCCTGTGCAATTTCCCCGATGGGGCGGAAGGCACGCTTTCCGGCGCAATTATGAACATCGGAGAAATGTCTCCGGAACTCTTTGGCGATCCGGCCCTTGCCGATATGGCTCCTTACCAGCGGTACTCCAGACTTTGCCAGATAGCAGCTGACACTCTTGCTTCACGCGGTGAAGTGTTTCCGCCGGTGATAGCTGAAGCGTTTGCTTCGGAAGCACAGGGCGAAAAAGAATCGGCAGCTATACTGGCGTGGCTCATCGAGAACAGAAACAGTCTTCCTGCTGATCTTTCTCCTGTAGAACTTTCGCGGCACGCTCTTAAGGGAATAACCGGATATGCGCCGTTCGAACGGAGGAACACTGGAAATACAGCCGATGTTTACAGAGACCTCCTCTCCCTGTCGGAAACATTCGGGAATCCGGCAGGAAAGATCTCAATCGCTGATGAGTGCTGGGGGAAACAGCTGTACGGTCAGACACAACATGCGCTTTCTTTAATAAAAGCCCTCAAAGGCATGTCGGGCGACGAGTGGGACAGCAGCCGGACTTTTTCTCTCAATGCCGAAAGCCTTCCGCAGTTGACCACTGAAATGGAAGAGGCTGTGTCTGACCGCTTTGCGGAACTCGTAGGACTTGAAGGCGGGGCCGCAAGAGATAAGGTTATGAGACTCTCTGAAGAATGGGGGTTCGATCTTTCACCGCTTATGATTCTTGCCGGACGATACAGCGAAAGGGATGACTGGGCGGCTGAAGTGGGGGTAGTAAGAGAAATATGCGAAAATGTTCTGAACGGAACATTCCTTCAGGATAAATATGACTCAGAGGCCGGGAGGGAGCAGTTGTCAATGATGACGCCTGAGCAGATCGAGAGATGGAAGGAGAATCCCACTTCAATGAAGTACCTGGAGCCCGGCCGGAACGCACCAACCGGTCCTGCTGATGGAGGCCTGAGCAAGGCGGTCGACATCATGACCACCAATCTTATCCCGCATGCACAAGATGCAGGATTTGAGGACAACGGCCGGAGAATCAGTGAATCGGGCGAAACAATAGCAGATCAGGTAAAGAAGCTTGATAAGCCGTCAAGGGGTGCAGCGATCATTTTCTCAATCGCTGATGCGGTAAAGGAAAGAAATCTCAGGCATGCGCTTGCTCTCTGCACTTACTTTATCGATAACAGCGCGAAGTTCACTGACAACAAGGCCGTAAGAGAGGACATCAAAGGAATAAGGCAGGCTATCGACCCGGGCAAAACTGTAAGCGGGAAGGGTTATCTGCTTTTTTCGGCAATAACCGATGATCCCCGCATAATGCTGATGATTGGGGATATGGTCGAAAGCGTTTCCTGTCAGAATTACCGGACAGGCCATTTTATTCAGACTCTTCCCGGCTATTGTGTGGATGCGAATATCAAAGCTCAGCTTACCTGGGCCATTCCATCATGGCAGCTCAGTCAGAACCCCGCGATCCTCGAGTGTCTCAGGCAGTCTCCGGAAAATGTTAAGACAGATTTCGATGCCGGAAGCCTGAAACTGACTCTCACACTTGAAGGCACTGACGAGCGTCTTGAAATTCGGCTGGATAAGGCGTTCAGAAGGCACATAATCAGAGCTGGTGCAGACAGCAGCCAGAACGCAGTAATGGTGACCGAACGAGGTTATGTGCAGAATCATGCAGTTGAAGAGGACATCAGAAAGGAGTCAGAGGCACTCATCAACGCATTTGAAAAGAAATGCGGATTTGCTCCTCCGGGAGGAACGGTGAGATTCCCTGGATCAAAAAATCCCGGCGGTGTTTATTCCGACCTTGGCGGCGGAATCAAGCAGGGACCCTATGCGATCACGATTGAGTGAATGGTTCCAGACCCTCCACCGCCCGGGGAACAAATACGAAATCCCACGATCGCTTCCATCTGTTCTGTCAAATGAATGGGGCGGCGGAGGGATAGATGTCTCTTCGATCCCTCCTGATTCGCCGGACGACCACTTGAAAATGCAGCCGGATTGAGGAAACGGGATACTTTGAAGCGCATCGGTGCACCATCCCGGGAGAATTGCCTTCAACACCACCTCAGAAATCCTCGCATATTTGGAATCTGTGACGCTGAAATTCATTAAAGGCAGCTTTGTGCCTTGAATGTAATACTGCAGCGACTGTATTAAGGAGCGTGCTCTTTCCGCTGGTGGATGCTCCTTCGAATATGATCGAGTTGTATTTCAGGTTCTGCATGTTTTACTGATTGATTTATACCCCGCATCGCCCGGCAAATGGGATAGGCAGAACAAAAAGAGGCATCTCCCTCGCGTTCTCCTTCCGTTAATGCCTGAACCGGGTGACAATTCAGCATCGATCATGGAATGAATATCATTACTCGTTACGATCATCTGGCACGGGCACTTGTGCGCAAAGGTCAGAAAATTCGTAAAGGCGAAGAAACGGGAATCGGCGGATCTTCGGGTTTTTCTACCGGCCCGCATTTTCATTTCAAGATTCTCATTAACAGACGCGCACGCAATCCGGAGCGCTTTGTCAATCTTGGCCGGGGGCTGGAGAGCGTGATTGGGGGTTGAGATGATCGAGAGCCAGGTAAATTGCCGCGACCTGACCCATGACATTTATGCTGCCGTCCCTGATTAAAGGAATAATCTCTTCCGGACGTTTCAATATCACTTCGATTTTCTCCATCGGATCTTCACGCGGCTCTGTCACCTTTTGTGCTCCCCTTCCGAGAAATACCCAGATTCGTCCAGTACAGCCCGTTGGATCTATGATTAACGTCGCAAGATGCTCAAGGGACGCAACCCTGTATCCGGTCTCTTCCAGCAGTTCCCTCTCCATTGCTGCAGCCGGTGATTCGTCGGAGTGATCAATGCCGCCCGCCGGCAGTTCAAGCACAACTTCGCCTATTCCGTACTTGTACTGTCTATTCATTATGACGAAACCCTCATTTGTGACGCAAAACGCAGTGACCCATCCCGGGCGCTCGTTCACGTAGTAGTCGTCACAAACCTGTCCGTCAGGAATTTCAACTTTATCGCGCCTGATTCTCAGATGTTTTGAGTCGATCACATACTGTGATTCGAGTTTCTTCCATTTTTTGTGAACCATCCGCATTTTGCTCATGATGCTCGCCTTCTCCGCATACCTGTTGATATATTGTCCTTCTGCTTTCCGCTCGAATATATTTGCGGTTATTATAACCCATTGCTGGTCCCGCCGCTCAATACGCTTTTGTTCCCGCTCAATCTTCGCTCTCTTATGATCGTCGCCGGTCCCCCGGGCCTGTTGTTTCGCTTCACGTGCAGTTCCCGGCGAAGGAAGATCCTTCGAATTCCTCCTGCTCAAAAAACGGAGGAAAAGACTGTCGCGCGCTGAGACGTGTCAGCCCTGTTTCATGGCTTATCAAATGCGTGTAGAATACATCTGCATATAAATTGACCTGGTGGAGTTAATCGAATGCAGAACAGGCCAGTCACTCTGGACTTTATAAGATTCCCGGCAACTGATGGAGTTAAACTCACAGGCTGGCTGAGTAGAGGCGATACAAAAAGCGGCGTGCTTTATGTGCATGGGCGTGCGGGAAACGGATACGAAAACTGTTTCGTTGATGAGATTCGCGCCACTTTTGTGAAGCAGGGACGGACGTTTTTGAGTATCGATACGCGTGGTCGAGGCGTCATTTCCTGCTTTCGTCGCGAGTCAGGTGATCATTATTTGGGCGGCAGCTGCTACGAAATCTTTGAAGAAAGCGTCTTTGACATTCAAGGAGCAATTAATTACCTTCGAGCCGGCGGCAGTCAACAACTGACACTTGTCGGGCATTCCCTCGGCGCCGGTAAAATTGTGAACTTCGCACGGTCGCATCCTCGGAGCGTACAGAAACTCATTCTCATAGCTCCAACTGACATGGTCGGCTGGGCTTCTCACGATCCAGAGCATGATAGACTTACCACCTGCGCTCTTGACCTCGTGAATCGGGGGAAACCTGAAGCATTGGTGGGGAGTTCCTGTTGGGGCGAACTGGATAACCCCTTAAGCGCTCGAACCTATCTGTCGGTATGCCAACCCAACACCCCCGTCGACATATATGGGCACGGCACTTGCCCGGCAGCACTTTCCAGCATACGGATTCCGACGCGGATCATTTATGGGGATCAGGATGTGGGAATCGTTAAAGTGTACGGTGAAATCGAACGATATCGGCAGAAGATTAATTCGTTTAATAACGCCGCACTTCACTTGACCGTTATCAAGGGAGCTGACCATGGCTTCACCGGCTGTGAAAATCGACTTGCTGAAGTAATCGACTCGGATGTCTGACGTCCGGAGTTGAACGAATTAACCCGGGACGATATTCCCGTAGGCTGAAACCACCGATCGAAAAATACATGGAGGCGTTCACAGCATGAAAAAGAAAACTGAAGCGAACGATCGGAAAATGGCTCTCTGTTTCCTGATCGTTGCAGATGCTTGCGTCGGGCGCGCATCCGGAAGATGATCTCCCCGTGATAAGGAGTGGGAGCAGTGAGCATGGGATATTTTAAGAAACTATTCTGCTGTCTTCCCCGGGCCGGACCAGGAGATTGTGCTTCGACCCGGAGAGCCTTTGCTGCAGTAAAGGCTCTGTCAGAAAGACCACAGATTCTGGATATTGGATGCGGACCAGGTGTGCAGACCATGGAGTTATTGCGGCTTTGTGACGGCCCTTGATCTGCTGCCAGAAATGATATCGCGGCTCGAGGAGGCGGTGCAGGCAGCTGGATTCACAGACAGAGTGAAAGTGGTTCAAGCTGATATGAACGATATGGCATTCGATCCGGAGAGTTTCGATCTGATCTGGTCTGAGGGCGCCATTTACCTTATGGGATTCCGCAATGGCTTATCTAAGATTAGACCCTTATTGAAGCCTGGTGGTTCGGCAGCTGTAAGCGAAGCAGTATGGCTTAAGCCCAATCCCCCTCAACAAGCAGTGGATTTCTGGAACGAGTATCCTGAAATAGATGCTGTAGAGAACAAGCTGAAGGTCATTTCTGAACTTGAATACGATTGTGTTGATTACTTCATTTTGCCGCAGACTGCCTGGACTGAAGACTATTACAATCCTCTTGAGGAGATGATTGGAAAGTACCAGATTGAATGGAGCGGCAATACTGAAGCTGAGAGCGTTCTTGAAGCCGCACGAAAAGAGATCTCGTTTTTCAGGCAATATTCGGAGTATTACGGTTACGCGTTTTTTGTAATGAGTAAAAAGGGACACCCAAAATCGTGGGTGCCTTGAAGCAACTTTCTTCCATTTTTTTCGATTATTTAATCAGGTGGCCATGCCGACCGAAATTCCTGCGCTCTCTGCCCGGCGTCGCCTGTGCCTGTCCATTCAATTTGCATTCTCTGTAATACCTTTCTTCGACCCTGAACATAAAAACCAGGGTGCATAATGGATCGGCAGGAAAATTTTCGGGTGTCCTTTTTCTTTCCCAGAGCAAAGAAGACCTGATCAAAACAAGGTGCTTTACATAGTCTTCGCCCACACCTAATCTATTCACATGAAAAAACTGCACGGATTTTCGGAAGGAACAGCGCCAGTCATTATGGGAGGGCTAAGACGCCTTTCGGAGTGCGACGACTCGTTCGATTTGATTTTCTGGCAAAGGTGCAGCTCGAAGGAAAGATTTAATGCTTCCTGGGATCTCGTGGCACACTTTCTGAGGAGAAAAGGTATTCCGGATCATGAACAAAGACTTCAAAGAACTGTTGCAAGCCTTAAACGACAATCAGGTTGAATATCTGATTGTCGGAGGCTATGCGCTTATTGAATACACTGAACCGAGGTATACGAAGGATCTCGATATCTGGATTGATGCAGACCCGGGAAATGCGCAAAAAGTTCTCGAAGCCCTGTCTGAATTTGGTGCGCCATCCTTTGGAGCAACTGTAGATGACCTTAGTTGTGCCGGGAATGTGCTCCAAATAGGTGTAGCTCCATTGCGCATAGATATTGTTACCTCTATTGATGGGGTAGAATTCGCCGAGGCCTGGCTTAACAAAGCTCAAGTAGATTTTGATGGAGTTCCAGTTTTCATTATTGGTGCTGACGATCTACTCAAAAACAAAAAGTCAACAAAGAGAGAACGAGATAAAGAAGATGCTAAGGCCTTGGAAGCTGCTATTAATAAAAAAGGGGACGGTTCCTATTTCCGAAAACGGAAATAGGAACCGTCCCCATAAAGATCGTATTTTATATGAACACGATCTCGCCACCGCCCCATATCACTGATTAAGTATGGGAATCGTCTTTCAAAACAATCCGCTCGATGTAGCCAGGCGTCTCTCGAGGATTGCAGGCACACACTCTCCATTGTCCTGTAAGCGTCCGGCCGCGCCCATGAAGAATAACCTCTTGTGATGGTGCAGATTGTC
>CAYQVO010000027.1:0-7770 GCA_964421085.1 uncultured Bdellovibrionales bacterium
ACTCGAACCCCTGACCCACTGCTTAGAAGGCAGTTGCTCTATCCACCTGAGCTACGGGTGCAAAAAGTAAAATCAACTGCTTACACAAGCAGAGAATGCCTTCGTTGCTCCTGAGGCACACTCGCTCTGTAACGGCAGGCAATTATTGAGACTTTAGTGCAACTATGGGAAACATTCAACAGCGCACAGGAAAAGACAGCAAGTGTCCGAGATCAGGGACGGGAGCCGTCCGCCTTTGAGTCGCCGAAAGCACGCACCGCGACATCGACCGTAAACCGTGCAGATTCCAGAGCTTCCTTTGCATCGTCTTCTGAATAGAAATCGGAAGGAGTCAAATCTTCAGCCCCGTAGAATGCGAGCTCCCTGTCCCGCCTCAACGACTTCGAAATTTTCATGATCTTCGCAAGAGATTGCTGAAAAATGGCAGGAAGATTTTCCTTTTCAGCAAGAAGGACTTCACTAACGTCATGGATGCGGGGAGGAATAACGTTCGACAGCCTGAGAGATCCTTTCAGTGTCAGCTCTATGAGCTCCTGCGCTTCCCTTACCACATCTGCCCAGCTTTTTTCGGCATACAGCACATCGAGAGCTTTCAGCCGTGACTGCGCGCGCTTCAGGTGATCACGACCAAGAGAGTCGTTATTCATTGTATTCTCCAGTATCCTTGACCATGAGATTCGCCTCTTGACACTTCGCTCGCCGCAATCCGGCGCCGGAGGCTCGAAAAAACTCTGCTTACAGCGAAGCCATTCTCCCAGAGCACCACACCATCAAGCGAGACTTCCAGCCACAAAGACGTAAGTGGATCTTTTTCAGATGGAAGCCGGACAAACTGCGGCGAAACCACAACTGCCTCTTCCGCTTTCCGGTGTTCCATCAATTCATCCCATTCCCTGTACCGTGCGCGCGTCAGAGAAGCTTCCGGCCGGAGAACCACGAGAATGTCCAGATCGGACTCAGCTGTTGCAGTTCCCCGAGCCACCGATCCGAACAGCACGATACCGGCAAGTTCCTCAGCCCATCGCTTTTTTGTTTCCTTTACCAGGCGCTCGAAAAAAGTCCCCAATTCGGACTGCATGGAACAAGGAGCTCCGGCGAATCTCTCAAGAGCGATGATGCAAAGTTCGTTGAGAGATTTCCCTTCCCTTGCTGATATCTGAGCCAGCCGCTTGTGCAGTGCTGCAGTTATTCGAACCACAAATCTGCCGGAGAAGGTTCGCTCCATATCATCATAGTACTATAGTATCACACGCTCTGCAATGAATGATCTGATGGACTTCTCAACGACGAGCGTGGATTTCCGGGGCATGTGCCGCCCGCCTGCCCTTCAATCTTCATTTAGAGGCACAAGAAGCTCCGATATGTCCGGGACAGGAAGCGGAGGCATTCCCGGCATGGTGGGAAGTTCGTCAGCAATGGTTGCCGGAGGCCTGAATGCGACAGGAGCCTCTCCCTCACGATGGATTATGAGGCCTTCTCCCATTGACAGGGATAGACACTGCGGGTGACGAAGATCGCGAAGTATCTGCTCTGTAACCGCCCCCGGAGTAAAATTGATGAAACGCAGGGGCTGTCTTCCTTCAAATTCCAAATCCAGCCGCATCAAAAATCCTTTTCTTAATCCTCCCATTCCGATTTTACAACACAGGAGGAGCTAAGCAATGCGGAGGCGGAAGGAGAAGAATTCAGAAAGGAAAACGGGCCCTCAGGAATACAAGGTCGAGGGCCCGAGAATCAAAAGAAATCACATCCTCCCGTATAACGGGCCGTACGCCTGGCATGCACGGTAGTCTGCAGCTTCGAGATCCGATGTTCCAAACGAGTTCCAGGCTGCGGGCCTGAATATTTTCTCACTCGGAACATTGTGCATGCAGACAGGAATACGCAGCATCGACGCAAGGGTAATCAGGTTGGAGCCGATATGCCCGTAGCTGAACGCTCCGTGATTGGCTCCCCAGGAAGCCATCACTGAATACGCATCCCGGAACGCTCCCTGGCCCGTGATACGCGGCGCAAACCATGTGCTCGGCCATGTGGGATCTGTCCGGGCTTCCAGCTTGCCCGCAACCTGCTCAGGCAGATCGACCGTCCAGCCTTCGGCAAGCTGAAGAACAGGCCCTGTGCCGGCGATCAGATTCACTCTCGCCATCGTTATCGGCATCTCGCCCTTCGTCGAGAAGCTCGAAGAGAAACCACCGCCACGGAAGTACTCGGTCACGGCAGGACTCCATTTCGTTGCAGCAAGAGTTTCAGCGACATCCTTTGTGCTGACTTCCCAGAACGGCTTCATTACAGCCTTGCCGTCTTTGTCCGTCATCCTTCCTGCGCCGTCGAGGCTTGCAGCGCCTGAATTGATCAGATGGATGATGCCGTCTTTTGCGTTGCCCTGAAGCTGATATCCGGTGACACGCTTTACGGAGTCGGGGCTCCAGTAAGTGCGGACATCGGCAAAAACCTGCGCCGTGTCCGAAATGAGATGGCCGAGCAGCATCGCGACAGCGTTCAGGCTGTCGTTTTCGGTCGCAAAAACAAAAGCCTCCCGGATGCCGTTCCAGTCGAACGACGAACAGAGAATTGCTTCCATGAAATCGCCATTCGGGAAATGATCCGTCCACTGACGCTGTCCCTGAAAGCCGCCCGCTATCGCATTGCGTCCGAGCGCCTCCTCGCCGAATCCAAGCTCGGCAAGTCTCGGATTTCCCGTCATAAGATCGCGGGCAATCATTGTCATCTTGACGACGAATTCCCATTCAGATTCCTTCCGGGCAGCCGGCTTCCGATCCTTTTCCTTGTTGGTATCTTTGCCTTCGGGGCAGTTTTCCTTCACCCATGAGAGAGCCCTTTCAAACTCGATTGGATCATAGATGCCCTCGTCGATACGGCGGGTAATTTCGCTCATATCAACGTACTCGTTCCGCATGCCGAGATAATTCTGGAAGAACGACTCGTTGACTATTGAACCGGCGATACCCATTGATACAGAACCAAGCGAGAGATACGAACGGCCCTGCATTGCTGCTACCGCAAGGCCGGCCTTCCCAAAGGCCAGAAGTTTTTCGCCGACATCATCGGGGATGGACATATCACCGATGTCCTTCACGTCCTTCCCGTAAATGCCGAAGCAGGGAAGACCTTTCTGTGCGTGGGCGGCTAGAACGGCAGCGAGATAAACCGCCCCCGGGCGCTCTGTTCCATTAAATCCCCACACAGCCTTCGGCGAAAGGGGATCCATATCCATCGTCTCGCTTCCATAGCACCAGCATGTGGTGACTGTCAGCGACACCCCTGCACCTTCGCGACGGAATTTTTCACGGCACTGAGCCGCCTCGACAACTCCGCCGATGCACGTATCCGCAATCACGCACTCAACGGGCTCGCCGCCCGGATGCCGGAGGTTTTCAGTGAGAAAATTTGCCGCTGCTTTCGCCTGATCCATCACCTGGGCCTCCAGGGACTCGCGGACTCCTTTGCGGCGCCCGTCGATTGTGGGACGAATGCCGATTTTTGGCAGAGCAGGCGACCACTTTTGACTTGATTTCATGTTACCTCTTCTGTGTAAAAGAACGTGAGAAAGCGATCGAAAAGAAGGCGATCAGTGGAAAAATGCAGGGTATCATTCAGGTTTCCGAAGTCAAGAAATATCGTATTTCCCGACGAAGAGGTAATCTCCAGTCGTGTCTGAACCGAGTGAAATTTTGCTTTTGCAGACCAACGCTTTCGACTTTTCCGAAGTGAAAACATCAGTTCGGCCGTAATGGATTCATCCGCAGGGGTCACTTCCAGGACGCAAGAAGATGCCGGAAAGTGTCAGCCTTTCTGACGCTGTTTTTTCCCTGCCGGCAGCGTGGCATGCACTACCTTTGCGTATTCGAAAACGAGCCGGAACATTGAACGCTGCATGTCGGCGAGACTGTGACTCTGAATCGTTGCGCCCGCGCTGTTAAGCAAGCGGATGCTTCGGAAGCTGCCTGCCCGTCGAATGGCGCGCTTGATATCAGTATCGTGGATCTGAAGTTCAGCCGCCGGCCTCAACGCGGGCAACCGCGGCTTCGGCTGCTGCCATTCGTCGGCGATATTTTCCGTCCTTGTATGTCGACCAGGGCCGGAAGTTACTTCCCCCGCTCAGCCTGAAGGCGCATTGGGCATTATAAAGCGGATCGCAAAGCCTGTTTCGGTCGAACTGTCTGTGAACTTTCCAGTTGATCTGAAAGAGACCATAACTGTCCTCACGCGACGTTCGATAGTGGCAGTTGGGATTGTAATCTGATTCAGGCCCTCCTATCGCTACTATCGTTACCAGATTTTTTCCAGAAAAGCCGGCAGCTTTGCATACCCTGACCACGTCGTCGATGTGCATCGCGCCTCTGCCCCTGGGAATTTCCGGCATTTCCCTCACTTTCTCCGGATTATACTGGAAGTTTTTGAGCATTTCGTCACTGATGCTGACTTCACTCAGATAATACTCCTCGGTCTTCTGCTTTTTCTCTTCTTCTGTTTGACATTTCGCAAGGTAAGCCTCGAGCGACATGAATGGGCTGTTTCGCTTTCCCATCTCCATAACCGTGCCCATGACGCCGAGCTTTTTCGCTATGTCGATGAGTCTCGTCAGAGCTGACAGAGAAAGCGCATTTAGCGCTTTGCTGTCCTTGAATGTGCAGTAGACTTCGTCAATGAGGCGGTTCCTTTCTTCGTTCTTCCGGAGCCCGTTTTTATGCATCCGCCCTTCGACTTTTGAACGAACCAGTTCCCTGAATTCCGCCCGTTTAGCCTCGAGGTTCTGCTCTGGTTCACGGGGGGTCGCCGCAAGTGGAATTCGCTGTTCCTGTGCCTGCGTAACCGCCGTATCCGTGCCTGTTCTCATAACCTTTCTCTCTCCATCGATGGAAAAAATTCTCTCATTGATGGTTATTGCGGGGTGCAGGCAGAATGATTCATAACGCGTATTTATTCACAATAGATGTTGCGGGGGTGCGAGCCGGCAGGAGCACATCGATTCAGTAAAGCCTTGAAATTTCAAGCTTCCACCGCTGCATGGACATACGAAAAATTGAGCCCTTCGCCCGAATTTTGCGGATACAGAGTGGCAAGTCTTCAGGTCCAGCACCTCATGCATTATCACCGCAAAATGGACTCTTTTTTTTCGGCACACAGACAGCCCTTCCCGAAGCTGGATACCTTGCATGGTCCCTGTCCCCTGAACAGATAATGAAAGGGTCGACACCGGTCAGCTTTTTCAGCAGCTCAAATCGGCCGGAGACGAATCAATGTATTCCCAGACAGCGAAATCCGCAGACTTTCTTTTCGGTGAGGTTCAACCCGAAAGGACGGGCGGCGGGATCAAAACGAGTAACGCAAGTACGCCGAGTAATGCTCATTTCTTGCTTAGCGCCTGTTCCCTGATAGACTGAGAGGTCAACGACATGGAGGGTGGCAATATGCCTGGTATTTCTCACATCAGGGGAATTGAAGGTGCTCGGGGTCTGGATACTGAGGAACTCATGAACGCCGCCAGGATTTCAAGAGAAGGGAGAGTTGTTTTCTGCCTGGGAAGATGTCGCAGGGAAGTTGATCCATTTCTTGCTGCAATGGCCCGGGCTCTTGAACCGCTGTTTCCTCAAAGCGTCTTTCTGCCGGAGTCTGATGAAGAGGCTATAGAAGCGATTGAGAATATCCCGGATAATGGAAAGACCCCTGTCCTCCTGCTCGACATAGTCCATATGGACCAGGATGAAAGCAGTGAGATCCTCAAGCGTTTCTGGCGGCAAAATGCGAATTGTCACAAGATCTTCTTATGCCGCAACGCCGCTGAGTCAGCTGAATGGGTGAAAACAATACACGACTCATTCACGGATCCTCATGAGCGATTTGCTGAGATACAGCACTTCCTGAGCAGCACAGGAGGAGAAGACGAATTAATCGAATACGTCAAAGATGTTGTTGCTTTTACAGATTGGCCCGAGCTCGATACTGTAATGTGAAATTTCGCAGGAATGCAGCTGATGCGTCATGCCCGGGGATCCGGACCGGCGGCTCCTTCAGTCTGCTCAGCTTCCGGCAAGGGTTCTCTCTCATCAGCTGCCAGTCCTTCACGCATTTCTCGAAGACAGCAGTGTTCGCGCTTGTGATCCGGTTTACGTTCGTATTTCCCTTCAGGGAGCCGTCCGCATTGTGCCGTTTGGCCTCTCTTGCCTCACTCATCATTGCGGCCGTGATATCCCTCAAGCGCACGTTGCCTATGCGGCCCTTCCAAATCTTAAGCTGCGAGCGCCTGTCGCGAGCAGATCGAAGGTCCAGTAAGCATTCCCTCTCGTAACGCTCTATTGCCTCGCTCACAGTCGTTTTCGAGCGAATAAAGGATGAGGCCACTTCTGTTACTTCCAGTTCATGCTCTATGCGGCTGGCCCATTTCTTCGCCGCGCTGCGACTTGAAAATGTGCGACAAGCATTGCCGCCCTGCTCACGAACCACAGCAGTTACTCTGCCGTTTCTTATTTTGAATGTAGCCATCGCTGCCCCCGAAATTACGTCTGTTTCGGGTGGATCTGGGACGGATTTGGGACAAGATTCTCAAGGCTGCTGGAGAATTGGAAAAATCTCCAACAATTTGAACGGCGTCATTCGCATCTTTCCGGAGGAAAGTGCGAATAGCTGACGTTACTGCCCCGGAGAAGACTTGAACTTCCACGCCCTTGCGGACACATGAACCTGAATCATGCCTGTCTGCCAATTCCAGCACCGGGGCAACGCAACCGTTATTGTAGTGAAAATGCCGTATTTATGGCAAGAGGAGAGCCGATAATAAGGTTCCATTGCCGTCCGCAGAAGCGATCAGGTAACCCCAGTTGAAAATAATGAGTCCGGCGGCAATAACCCTTATCAACGCTGCTTCTCCCGCGCTCATGCCGTTGACGCGGACCCGCTTTTTCCCGAGGCATATTACCGCCGCGGAATACACATTGAACAATAAGAGTGCCGTAAGAAAAACCGAGAAAAGCGGATTCATAAAAAGCGCGGAGGCAAAATCCCCTTCATAGAAGGACTGCAGTGCCCTGGTAATGTTGCACGTCAGGCAGGGGTATCCAGTCAGTGCACGAAATGGACAGTCCGGGAGTGGCAGACGAAACCGGAACCAGAGACCGGCCCCGGCAGCTGCGTACAGGGAGAGAAACAGGACCATCTCTTCGAGATCGAAAACCTTATGTCGCGGCATAAACGCTATTCTCAATGCTGAGGCTCCCCTACCTCATCGCCATCGTCGCGCGCGACAGCGACTCTCTAAACGATTCGAATCCGGCCAGCGACATCACAACGGCAAACAGGGCGCCCAGACAGGCACAGCAGATTACTCCGGGAAGAAGAACGGCAATAGTCGCCCGCAACCCTGAAATTCCATGCGCCTTTGAATATCCGATGATTCTCGCGACAATCTGCCAGAAGAATGCGACGACCGATCCGCACACTGGAATTACATTGAGCAGCCCGGTAGCGCCCGAGGAATATGAGAAAACACTGAAAGTAGTCTCAAATCCTTTTTTCGCTCCTCCCAGAAGCAGCAGCATCAGGTGATCAAGTCCCGCGCCGAGAAAAAGCGCAAGCGGAACAAGAATAATCATCGTGACAACAAGAGCGCCGGTAAATACGCCCGAAGCCGCAAGTTTTGTGAACTGCTCCATCTGAGCCGGCCCCAGGCTGGACGTGCCAAAATTCAGAAGAAACTGATACGCATAATTGATCAGAAAACCGGCGATTGTCCCTGCAGCGCCGAATACC
>CAYQVO010000027.1:7780-18061 GCA_964421085.1 uncultured Bdellovibrionales bacterium
GCTTCGTATATCCCGTGTCTGTAATTCGGGCAAAGGCTGTTCCAGGTTCGAAGAGGATCGCTTTAATAGTCGAGAAAAACCGCGAAACAAGCTCCTGAGATTCGTCTTCCCAGGGAATCGAAGATACACCCCCCGGCTTGAGCCCCTCTATCCTTGCATGCATGTAGTCGGCGACAAGGAGCCACTCGTCCGAATCTTCATACCGCCACTTGTCGCTTCGAATGAATCTGCCTGTCTCGACGCCGCGTTCGACTTCTTCTTCAGTGAAGAAGCCCAGGCTCATGCCGGAACGTTTTATCTCGAGTTTCATTTTTCGGCTGAATGTAAAGCTGTTTCACCCTAAAACCGAGCTATGACCTCCCTGAGGAATCCCATTATTCTTCCCTTGTGTGTGGTTTTGCCTTCATTGCCCTCATCAGAACCCGCGTGCGACGAATCGTCAGCCGGGGTCATGGTGCAGCAGCAGCACTCTTCACTTTTTTTTTTCGCCTTCTTCCCTGCTGCCGCAGCAATCGGTGTCTCAGGCTGGGCGGAACCTTTTAATTTTGTCAGTTCGCCAACGACCACCTCGACCGGCCGCCATTCGCCTGAATCCTCGTATCGTGCAAAATCACCGCTTTTGAACTGTCCTGTTTCGTAGCCGCTCTTTAATTCTTCCCGTTTGAAAATGCCCAGACTTTGAAATGAACGGCTGATTTCAATTCGAAGTACTTTGCTCGCCATTGCTGAATAAACCTCATCTGTAATATTGGTTCTGCCCTATCGTACCCACTCCGACACTTTCGTATCAAGCAGTTTCATTGATCACTTTTTCCCTCGCTCAGCTTCCCTCTAAGTGGGTCTTATTGACAAGCTTTTCGCCGGGTGGTTTACTTAAAGACTGATAAAAAAGCGAATCGGCGCGGGGTAGAGCAGTCTGGTAGCTCGTCGGGCTCATAACCCGGAGGTCGTGGGTTCAAATCCCACCCCCGCAACCATGATATTGCTGGTCCAAACATTCCACCCCCCTGCCCCCTCCACGATTTACACACGCTTGATTAGAACCTCCTCCCGCAGGATAATTTAGTATCCAGGAACGGAGGAATATATGGCACATAAAAGACTTGTGGAATCGTGGATTGCGGAAGGAAAGAGCAAAGGCGCAACCCATGTGATCATCGCCACTGACCAGTCCATATACGAAGATTATCCCGTATTCATCTCCCCGGAGCAGGACGCAGAAACTGAAGTCAAGGCAATTGGAAACCGTATGCTTCGATGCGTCCGGGAGGTTTACAACCTGAAAATGCCGCTGGAACCACAACTCGCTGAAAGGCGGCCATTTAACATCAGGACAACCACCATCGAAGGTTCAGCATGACAGATAAGCTGACCGGCCGATCGCTTTTTTGAATGAATGGATACAGTGTATGGTGGAGAGATGTTTCTCTCCACGCAGGCATTCATCCTTACTGCTGAAGCCCGGACGAAGCCGCAGTGCCGTATTGCGCTTTTTTGCGCATCTCCCGGGGGGACACTTGAAATCACCGTTCCGTTCAAACCGTATTTTTTCGTAGAGCGCGCCCCCGGGGAAGATGAAGGGGAGGCGTTCACTTCCCTTTCGGGAGTGCGGGCAAAGCGGGTGGAGTTCGATTCGATCGAAGAAGCAGACGAAGCGCGGGATGCATTTTCGCGCCGCGGGATAAGAACATTCGAAGCCGACGTGCGCGCGCGGGAGCGGTTCCTCATGGATCGAAGATTGTACGGCGCGATAACCGTGAAGGGCGATGGAGAACGAAGGGGCTCACTTTGGCGGCTGAATGATCCCGTTATTGAACCGTCAGATTACACGCCATCCTTCAGGATATGCTCCCTTGATATTGAAACCTCAGTGACGTCAAACTCCCTCCTCTCCATAGGTGTGCACTTGACGGGGAGCGGACTTGATGAGCGCCGCGTGTTCATGCGCGGACAGTGTGGAAAGTCCCCGGAAGATACCGTCACGTTTCACGGCGACGAACGCAACTTGATTCGGACATTCGCCGGCTGGTTTTCCGACCGCGATCCCGACCTCATCATAGGCTGGAATGTAGTCAGGTTTGATCTGACGTTTCTTTTTCAGAGGGCTCGTGCGCTGGACATGAAGCTGAGACTTGGACGTATGGAGCGGCCTTCTTCTGTGACGGAGGGGAAAACCGGCTTCAGCAGGGCCATTGTGCCGGGCCGAATCGTTCTGGATGGTCCTCAACTTCTTCGCGCTTCATTCTATACTTTCGAGAGCTACAGCCTGGAGCATGTGGCGCAGCGTGTCCTCGGCGAAGGAAAACTCATCAGCCCGGGTGCAGACAGGGCCTGGGAAATCGAAAGACTCTATCAGGAAGATCCACATGCGCTGGCGAAGTACAATCTCAAGGACTGCCTGCTTGTTACGAAAATTTTCTCCACGTCAGGCCTAATCGATCTTACGGTCAAACGCACCCGCCTCAGCGGCATGCTGCTCGACCAGGTCGGCATGAGCACTGCGTCGCTCGACCATTACATGCTTCCGCGTCTTCACGAACGGAAATTCGCGGCGCCGAACGTCGGAGATGTGGGAGAAGTTCGCGCAGCCGCCGGGGGATATGTAATCCACCCGGCTGCCGGACTTTATGAGGATGTGATCGTCCTGGACTTTCAGAGCCTTTATCCATCTATCATTCGAACCTTCTGCATCGACCCCCTTTCCTGTGCGGAGCATGCCATTGACCCGCTTGTCACTCCAACAGGACATGTCTTTTCCCGGAGCCGTCATCTTCTCCCTGCGTTTATCGAATTTCTGATGAATGAACGGGCGCGGGCCCGTGAAGAGAAGAACACAACTCTTGCACAGGCTGTGAAGATATTGATGAACAGCTTCTACGGTGTGATGGGATCCGCGGGGAGCCGCCTGTACCACCCGTCGCTTGCCGATGCGATCACGGGCACAGGCCAGTGGCTCTTCACCGAAAGCAGGAAATGGATAGAGGAGCAGGGACATGAGGTGCTGTACGGGGACACGGATTCACTGTTCGTCCGCGCCGGGACAGATGTCTCCGACGTGCCTGCGTTTGGAATGGCCATGGGTGAAGCACTCACTGAGCAATGGCGGAAGCGGCTGAGAAATGAATTTCAAATCGAATCACAGCTCCAGCTTGATTACCGGAAGCATTACAAACGATTCCTCATCCCGGCAGCTCGAGGCGGCATTGAGTGGGGTGCGAAGAAGCGGTACGCGGGGCTCGTTGAGAAGGAAGACGGAGACGAAGTGGAATTCACAGGGCTTGAAGTGGTGCGATCCGACTGGACGTCGCTCGCCCGGGAATTTCAGGTCGATCTTTACACGAGAATATTTCGAAACGAGCCTGTCGATGAATTTATTCGAAACTTTGTCGCTCGGGTGAGAGAAGGGGCGTTCGACGACAAGCTCGTATACCGAAAGAGGCTTCACAAGCCCCCTGAAGAGTATGGTCCTTCTCCTCCTCCGTACGTGCGGGCTGCGCTCATGTTGAAAAAGCGGATCCGGGAAGTGAGATACGTCATGACGCTCAAAGGCCCGGTGCCTGTCGAGCACAATCCCGTGAGCCCTGACTATGAGCATTATATTTCGCGGCAGATTCAGCCTGTTGCCGATTCAATTCTTGAAGTCATCGGCACGTCATTTGATGCGATTACCAGGCCTTCTCAACTGAAGCTCCTGTGATCTCATCTTGATGTAAATGCTTCCTTTCGTCAGGACGCTGGTGATAAAGTAGCGGCGGCTTATGGCGAAACGAGGCGACACACACCGCCAGTCGGAGGCGATTGATTTGCGGATGCTCGAGGATATCTTCTTCACAGAGGTCCGGGCGTACGCGCACTTCACTATCGCATGGCACGAGAAGTCCCCTGATCACTATTCGAACTTCGCGGCGGAACTCAACTGCCACGATACTCCCCCTGCGCGTGTGCTTGACGAAATCACCCAGCTCTTTGTATCCGGCAGGAGATCGCCCGTGGTGCTTGTGACTCCCTTCACCTTGCCTGCAGGCATCGAGCGCATTCTCGAAGAGCGGGGCTTTCGTCCCGCTTACCGGAATGCATGGATGTACTTCAAGGGGCGGCTCGAGGGGGAGCCTGTATCTCCAGATATCAGGATTGAAGAAGTAAAACATGCCACTGATATGCAGATCTTCGTAACCGTGTTCAACCGGGCATACAGCGGAGCAGAGCCTGACAATCCACACGGCGCGGTGCCGCCCCAATGGGGCGAAACGCTTCTGGATTCTTTCGGCGCCCAGCGCCCCGGCCGGGTGATTCGCTACTACATCCTGTCGAATGAAGGCGATCCGGCATCTGTCCTCCTTACTGTCCGAATGGGAACCTTCGGCGGGATTTACAGTGCCGGAACGGATCCGGAATTCAGGAGGCGGGGGTACAGTTCATTACTGACCACCCACGCCATACAGCAACTGCTCGATGAGAACGTGAAGGAGGTGTTTCTGCAGACGGAGTCCGGAACCTGCAAAGAGCGATTCTATCGGAAGCTCGGCTTTGCGACGGAATGGACAAGCGCCGCCTGGAAGCTCCCGAAGGAAACCAGGGAGACAGGTGGAAATCCCGCCCTGTAGCATGCCGGAAACTCCCTGGCCGGCGTGTATCCGGGTACAGCTGCAGGGAAATATCAAAACTTTCCGGAGCGATTTGGGAGAGTATCTCCTTTGAATCGATTGCAGCGGTATGTGGTTCCCGCCCCGGCGACTTCCCGCTCTTTCCGGATCTTTCTCTCCTTTCGCAGAAGCGCGGGGTTCCGGGATATGAACGCCGGATAAAATGGAAACGGGCCGCGCTTTGGACCGCGAGACGTTACCGATGTTCCGGTGAGAAACGGATTATCCCTGAAGACCATATCCTCTTGAATCCTCCCCGGGCCCTCGAGTTCCGCCCACGTTGTTGACTCCTGCGTCGGGCTCCCGGCAGTCTCCCGGGCGATATGTGAGTGCATTTTTCTCAAGGCGGGATACGAGGTCATCTCATCAAAAGGGACGATCTTCGAACATGCAGCCAGAGAGTTCCTGGTCCGGTACTCCAGGTCCTTCCGGTCCGGAATCGCTGAAACCACCCTGTGCGCCGTCATCTTCCGTGGGACATCAAGGTACGTCCGCTTTACGGGAATCCGTATCGTAACTTTCCTGCAGCTGCCCTGGGCGGCGAATATAATGTCATCTTTCCCGTTTTCCCGTGTGCGCATGACACTTACCTGCACGGTCTCTCCGGCCTTGAACTCCACAAGCGGGCGAAGAAAAGATGACTTCGTGAATGAATAATACCTTCCGGAACTGTTGAGCTTGCCCCTCTCATACCGAGGGGTTTCGCCCGAAGTATCCATCACTGTCACAGCTGCATTCGCCATATCAAGTGATCGATCCGCGCAGTTTACAAAGGGCAGTGCGAAGTCTTTCCCTGCCTCCATGCACAACCCTATATCCGAGTTCCATCGATGGGCGCGGCCCTTGTTCCGAAATATTTCCGTTACAACGCCCAGATATCCAAACCTGTGAAAGTGAACTGCCGCTGCAGATTCTTCCGGCACGATTACATGCATAAAGACTTCATTCGTCAGACGAATCTCCTCTCCTGTCCACGCAGCTCCTCCGCTGTCGACAACAATCCCGCCCTGCTTTGAACTCCAGTTCTGAATCTCCTGTTCGATCTGCCGGTCCTCCATTTCTTCGAACTCAACTGCGGCACTTGACTGCCTCGGAAGTTCATATGTGATCCCTCCTGAATTTACGGGCGCCGGAGTCTCCGATGACCAGCCGGACTTCGGAAAAGAGAAACTGGAAAGAGTAAGAAGAGTGCCAATAACTGCGAGACCTTTTCCCGGATTCGGCATCATCGCATAACCTCCTGAAGGGTTGTATGAAAAAACCTGCAGAGGCGTCGCAGGACGATGGTTATGGATGCTTTCTCCCTCAGCCCCGGAGAAAGTGATGCAACTCACGGGCCAGGCACGGGCTGCAATAGAAGCAGGGGAATGGTCGTTCAAGCCGGGAATTTTTTCCTGCTATGGCTGTTTTTCCGTCACAACTTGAGGATCAGGCAAGCACCCGCTCAACGCCGGACGCCTTTGCCCCTTCCATCTCTTTCAGTATCGCCTGCATCTTGAACTTCATGCCCAGGAGCGCTGCTTTCTGCGCAGGTTTACAAAGCGCAGCTGCCAGGGAATATTTCGTTGCGAGGTCACTGAGAAATTTTTCACTGCGCGGATCTTCGAGAACTCCCCTCAACCTTCTCTGAATCCCGGAATCCGCCGCCGTCACCGCCTGTACCGTAAATTTCAAGGAGAGCCTGCTGGTTCAATTTTTCTCTTCAGTTCCGCTATTTTTCCTGCAGCATTCGTTTAAGAGCCTGAATGTCGGTCTTGCCGCTCCCCAGCAGCGGCATAGCGTCTACAGAATGGACTTTTGAAATCTTCACAAGGTTTGGAAATCCCTCCCTTGCAAGCACCCGGTTTGCATCTTCGGAGTTTACCTGCCTGGTGGTGAAAAGATGTATCTCGGGCCTGCCGCTGTCGTCTCTTTCAACAGGAATCACCGCCGCAGAGGGACCTTCATCCGCCGACGGCGGCCATTCTTTCGACACCGCATCTTCCACCGCGGCAAGGCTCAGCATCTCGCCGCCGATCTTTATGAACCGCTTGAGACGCCCGGAGATGTGAAGCGCCCCGTTCCGGATGAATCCAAGATCGCCCGAGTTGTACCATCTTTTTCCCTGCACTTCGACAAAGGGATCCGAGCGTCCGGCGAGATATCCGCTGAAAACATTCTCTCCACGGATAAGAATAAGGCCGCGTTCACCTGCGGCCACGGGTTCCAAAGTCTCATGATTCACTATCAGCAGCTCAACTCCTCTCAGAGGCTGTCCGACGCCATCATGAGGCCTGCCTGGTCTGTTTGCGCTTACAATCGGCGCGCACTCCGTTATTCCGTAACCTTCGACAATTTCGCCGTGAGGAGCCCGTTCACGCGCAAGCTCGAAAAGTTCCTCCGGAGCTTTTTCCGCGCCCGCTATGAGAATCTTCAGCTTCTCGAACTGCTCTTTCTCGCCCGAAGTCAGAATTCCCTTCAGAAATGTCGGCGTCCCCGCAATTATGCTCACACCCCACTTTCCGCATCCTGCCGCGATCTTCCTGCTCTCATTGGGGTTCGGATGGCATACAGCTTTTATTCCGCTCACGAGCGGAAGCATCGAGCAGATAGTCAGCCCGAACGAGTGAAACGGCGGGAGAAATCCGTAAAGAACATCGTGTGAATCGAAAGAAAAAAGCTCGGCGCCGGCCTGTATGTCGAACAGTATATTCCGGTGCGAGAGCGGAACCCCTTTGGGATCGGCTTCCGAACCGCTTGTGAACAGAACAACTGCGGGAGACCTGCCGTCCAGATGAGCAAGACCAAAGTGAGAAAGAATTCCGCCGGGGCTCTTTTTTGAAAGCATCGCGGCCCGGAGTTTTTTGAGAAGTCCGAGTTTTTGCCGAAGGTTCTCGACAAGCAGCAGCTTGTCCTCAACGTACTCGAGATCCGTATCGACAAGGTCCAGAAACGCCTGTGAACTTATGATATGCTCGAGGTTGCATATTTTTACCGCGTGTTCGACATTGCGCCTGCCTGCCGTCCAGTTGAGCATCACGGGGACTTTGCCGGAAACCATCGCGGCCATCGTAAGCATTGAAGCTCCCACAGACGAAGGAAGCAGAACGCCTATGTATGTCCCGGGGAGCTTCCGAAGTTCTTCCGCAATCAGAAGAACCGCCACCTTGAGCCTGTCCCACTTTATTACTCCGCTCCGCTGATCTCCAAGAGCTACGGATTTTCCCATGCGATCCGCGGTTTTGAGGAATGCTTCGGGAATAAGAGAACCAGAAGGGTAGACCGGACCGGGACGCCGGGAGGTGTCCTCGAACCAGGATTCGGGCACTATAAGCCCGTCTTTAATCTTCCTTCGGAGACCGGACGCAATCCGCACGAGCGACGCCACGCTGGACACTTCCGTCATCTCAACATCACTCTGAGCGAACCGTTCATTGAGCCAGCCAACAAGCTCCGCAATGGCGAGTGAATCAAGCCCGAGATCGTCGCCCAGCCTGCTTTCGAGCGTCACTTTCTCCTTTGGCATATCGCTCACAAGAGCGACCTTATTGATCACCTCCTCAACAACCACCGGGCTCACCACGGTGAGGTCGAGCTTCTCCTCTTCCACCTCGGGAACAACGGGCAGATCTTCTTTCCACCATTTGTACGAAACGAGAGTAATCTCTTCCGGCCCGGCCTTGTTGTACCAGTCTTCGAGCCATTTGTTCAGAACAATTGTCGGCGCCCGCCTCGGAAAGTCCTCCGGCGCCGGCACCATGTCCACCTCGACATCTCTTCCCGGAGTGAAGAAGATAAAGTTCGAAAGCACGATCTTAATGCCCTTGAGAAGCATCCGGACAAAATCAGGGCTCTCGCCGCCCGTAAGCGCCTTGGAGAAAATGCTTCCGTAAAGTCCTGTCGTTCTGACAAGGACGATCTGAAGATCAGGGCACTGCTCGAGAATGGCGCGCACAGCCGATGTGCCCCCCAACTGCTCACGGCCTGCTATTTTCACCTGCCCCGCAGGATAAAGGAGCACGTTCCCGCCGTTCTTCAGCGTCTCGTAGACGGCATCCATCGCCCGTTCGACCCTGCGCCGTTTGAAAGGACCTGGTTCAATGTCCATGTCGGGAATCGGAATAGAGTTTATGTACTTCAGAATGGTGTGAACAAACGGAAGAAAATAATACTTCTCGAGGACTACCGGCCGGACTTCCAGATATTTCCAGATCCACGAAGCCACCAGAGGAGGATCTATTTCAGCAGGATGGTTGGGAAGAATAAGAACGCCTCTTTTTCCACGAAGCGTTTCGAGCCCATGCACTCTCGTCCGGTACCGAAGCCCGAGGAGCATGCGGATGATAAAAGCAAAAAAGCGGTTCAGCATTCTTTACTCCGGCGTTTTCTTACGAATAGAACAACGATAAGAGCTGCCGGGACTGCTGTTATGAATGCAAGCCAGGCAAACTGCGTGACGGGGTCGGCAAGCTTGAAGATCACAGCCAGAGCAATTGCGCCCCCCATGATGAACGGGAAGAAGGCCGTCATCGCGCTCATCAGGGAAGCTCCGGTCCCCTCCTTCCGCGCGTTGTATACCAGTGAAAGGTACTCAGCCTCCATAAGATTGGTGGCTGTTCCAAAGAGAAGACCGAACAACGCAAGGTCAAGAGCGACAACAAGATAGATGCCATTGTTCTCTTCTATCAGGTTCGACGGGTGGAGAAGCTCCACTATCAGGGGAATCGAGATGACAACGATCACAAGACCGATGGAACATACGGAAGCAGCGAGGTGACGGATACGGCGGAGCTTTACCGAAAGAACATTGCCGAGGATCACTCCCACTGTCGCATATGCGGCCATCAAGCTGCATTTTACGGCGGATCCAAGCATTCGCTCCTCGGCATATGCAGTAACAGCCAGACTTGCTGCGCTCGCCACTCCCCATATCATGGGGACCGCGACGACGTATATCCAGTAATTGACGAAAAGCCACCTCGTATCGCTTATCAACTCGACAACTGACGACCTGAACGGAGCAAGATGACTGTCCTCCGTTTTGTATGAGCACATCCCGCCCGCTGTCGCCGCAAGGAGAAAGATAAGGACGGATGTGGCGGCGCCGGCATAAGGACTGCGGATGTAATATTCCGTCCCGAACGGAGCTCCGGCAAGGATGCCCGCGACGTAGACGATGCAGAGAGTCGCTGTGACAAGTTCTGTAGGCCGGCCGCTTTGTGCGCTTTCGAGCGGAACAGCGGCGTTCTTGGCGGAATTAAAGACACCCATTATCGCACCGGTGAGAAATACATAGAGCCAGGTTGTGCCCAGCCAGCCAATCATGTTTCCGGACAGAAGAATCACCGCGACAGCCGCCGAAGATTTTCTCATCACGGAGGATTTTCTGTAAGCCGTGGCAAGGGGGGCGGCTAGGATATACGCAAGGAATGGTCCGACTGTGATAAGGGCGCCCACAACCTGTATTATCCAGACGCGGTCGCCGGTGTGATAAACCGCGTTGCTGAGATAGTTGAGCGCAAAAAACTTTACGTATCCAAGGCCAAGCCCTGCGAAGAAAGCTGCGAGAATCAGGGCTGCAAAATTCATAACGGACTCACCGGACGCAGGCTTCTTCAATTACGAGATCCGGTCTCGACAACGCGTGCAAAGTGACTTT
>CAYQVO010000027.1:18071-47567 GCA_964421085.1 uncultured Bdellovibrionales bacterium
TGTCCCACAGGAAGGCCAGCGAGAACCGGTATGCCGGCGCCCGAAAGGCGGTCCTTCAGAATTTCCACGATGTCGCGCTCATACTGTCTTTTTTCCCTGCCCTTCCCCTCAATCGTGAACCTTCCCGCGGCTATCCCGGCAAGCTTTTCAAGCAGCCCGGCGTTCAGCAGGTGAGTAAGAAGCCTGTCTATTTTGTACGGCTGCTCGCCTGTGTCCTCAATCAAAAGAATCTTCCCGTCGAAGGACGGCATAAAAGGCGTCCCGGCAAGAGTGCCGAGGAGAGAGAGATTTCCTCCTGTGATCCGCCCGGTTGCCGTTCCTTTCCGGATGACTGTAAGTTTTTTTTCTCGTGACGGAAGGTTCTGAAGAATACTTCCAGGCCGGCAAGTTTCCATCACTGTCCGCCTGAACGACTCATTTATAAATTTCCCGGCCCCTTCGAGAAAAGTCGAGCCGACTGAGCCGTGAAAAGTGATCAGGCCTGACTTCCTCGTTATAGCTGAATGAAGCGATGTTATGTCGCTGAACCCGAAAAAAACCTTTTTCGACCGGCCAATCGCTTTATAATCAAGGAGTCCAAGGATCCGGGCGCTGCCATATCCTCCACGCAGGCAGAAAACCCCCTTTGTCCGGCGATCAAGGAACATCCGCATCAGGTCGGACGCCCTTTCCTTATCCGTCCCTGCAAGGAATCCTCTGCACTTTCTCAGGTTTGGAGATGGGAGAACCTTGAATCCCCGTTTTTCAATGCCCGCGATGACTTCGTCAATCAACGACAATCGCTGAGGCGGGCTTGCCGGAGCAACGAGTCCAATCAAGTCGCCAGGTTCCAGTGCTTTGGGGTAAATTGTCACTCGAATTCCTGTCTGTAACTCTCCGCTGAGAAAACCGGCGGTTTCACATCAATGGTCCCGGCGACGATACCCACTTTTCCGCCAATTCGTCATTGCGAGGGCGCTCCCCTGCTTTTCATTTACACAACTGCCGGAAAAAGAGCCCGTGGCAATCTCCACTCGCCATTTCTTTCCTGACCCGCTCAAAGCCCGGTCCACTCTGAAAAGCTCTCTATCGCCCTGGAACCTTTCGCAGGCTATAATCACGCTATCCAGATGAGTGTAGGACATGGACCTTTATGACTCAAGTGACTGAAAACAATTCCGGCGGCGCCGCTGCCATGAGTTTTCCGCAGATTCTTGCCTTTCCTGTGAGGACGCTCTGGGCCGGCAATTTCCTGGTGCTGCTTTATGCCCTTTTATGCGTCGGCGGGTCTATTAAGGCTGCGACTTTTATCCAGCAGACGCTGGAAGAGTTCCTTCACGGCTCGGCGACAGATTCCTCCTTCATGCCTTATCTGACTGCCTCGACATATTTCATGTACTTTTTCTGCCTGCCGTTCATCGCCGTAGGCGCCGGACTGCCCATCAGAATCATGTGGTTATACGACGACGTCTTCATTGGCCCGCTTTTGTCGGGAACAAGAAAGAGCGCGCATAAATTCGTCAACATTTTGCGTTTCTCTTACATGCAGCCTGTCTACGGTGTCATTCCTCTTGTCGGCGTACTCGTCATCCGGCACCTTGCGCTGAAGGAAAACAGTTCGGCCAACCTGGAACTGATTCTCAAAGTTTTTGCAGGAGCGACTGCTCTTCTTGCATTATACAAGCTCCTCGAATGGGTTTTTCTCATTCTCCTTGCGACCTTCGTGGACCTCAACGAGACCTTTGCAATTCAAAACCAGAGATTCATCCTCAGGCAGAAACTGCTTTACGTTCTTATAGTCGGAGCATCAGGCTTCGGCGGCGCTGCAGCGCTTTACTTCTCGAAAATAATGCATCAGCCGCACTACCTCTCGATCTCTCTGGGAGTTCTTCTCTGGTATACATTCGCCGTTCTAATCGTGGTCGCGCTCGAGGCGAGTGAAGCCGCTGCCCGGATTAATGGCGCCACGCTCCGGATTGTCCCCCAGTTGGCGGATAGTAACGATGCATGAAAGTCATGCTGTCATTGCCGGTCTCACGCTCCTCTTTCTTTTCGTGATATCGATCCGGCGTCTGCTTCTGTCACAGCACGGGTGGAGAAGTTTTACTGTCCCGGATCGAAAGGGCCTTGCGGGCGATGAAATTTATAATGTCGAACATTATTCTGAAGGCACGGCGACTGTATCCCTGAAATACACGGGCGAAAATGTTCTGCGCTTTACTCTGGAAGCGCCTTTTGTATATGCGGGGCCCTTTGCAGCCGTGCTGCAGGAACCCTTCCAGGCACTTGCAGAACTGGGCGGCGATTACCTGGACGCAGGCTATTATGCCGACTGGATTGCAGTGGAGGTTCCTTATAATTCTCCGGCAATGCGATCGCACATGCCGGATGCATTCTTTTGGAAGGTTGCTTCCGAGCTGGCCCGAGTGAAAGCGATCCTTCAGGACTACCGGCCGGCAGAATCAGGAACGATCGGGTCCGAGCCTGCGGAAACCTCCCTGCCGTCGAGTATTCCATCGTTGTCAGTATCAGGATCGAGGGGATTGGCGCCCAGCACAAGCTCCAGTCCGTCAGGAAGGCTGTCCCTGTCGCTGTCGGAAGAGTAGGGATTGAGACCGCGCTCCGCTTCGAACGAATCGCCCAGGCAGTCGCCATCGCTGTCGCGGATAACACTCTTCTTGTCAGCGGGATCCGTGCCTTCCAGGGTTTCGAGACCGTCCAGGCAGCCATCGCCGTCGGTATCGGAATTCGAATCAAGAAGCGCGATGTCCTTTTCATCCTGATCGAGAATACCATCGCCATCTCTATCGCCGGTGGAAATCAGCCGCTGAGCAAGAGAAGTCTGAAACACCGCCCCGGGCATGGAACCGGGATTCCGAGGATCGCTTCCCATTCGATCTTCCAGCGAATCAGTAAAGCCATCGCGATCCGTGTCGGCTTTCTCGTCGTCATTCTTAGTCTTGATCCGGCCGAGCCAGTTTCCCGACATGTCGCTGCTGTTCTGCTGCTGCGGTGCAGTTGATGCGCCCTTTGTGTTTTTTTCTTTTTTCTTCTCGAGATTAGAAAGCCCTGAGAGAAAAGCCGAGGCCTGGCCTTTCCTGGAATGGATGAAAGCAGCAGATGCGCCTGTCGCGACGGCTGTCGGGACGCTTGTAGGGACGACTGTGGGCACTGCAGTCGGCGTATCGGTGATTACGATTTCAGGGGTATCCGTCGGCTCTGGAGATTCAGTCGGGCCGCCGGGTGTGGATGTCGGCTCTTCAGTAGTGTCTCCGGTTGGAGTGGAGGTTGGACCAAAATTGGACTTTACCGCAAAATAATAATCCTGCTGGCACCTGTCGAGTCCCGAAAGGAATATAGCAGAGCAGATTAAAAGGCCGAGAGATATAGTCTTTTCGCGCACCAAAGCAGCCACCAGAAATTGTCGAGACTGTAGTCACACTGAGGTTAGCCTGCCGCTTATAAATGCGAAATCGTTTTTCCGGCCTCAAAAAAGACGCCAAACAACATTTAAGGTGACTGAGAACTTGTCGCCCTGCCAGACAAGTGCAATATTATATAACTCGATAAGTTGACTAGTCTGCTCAAGATTTGCTTACGAAGGAGAGCCCCGATGCCACATGAACTTCCGCCACTCCCTTATGCCTACGATGCTCTGGAGCCTTACATCGACGAGCAGACACTGCATATCCATCACGACAAGCATCACCTGGCGTATGTCAACGGGTTCAACACTGCCGAGGCAAAGCTCGCTGAGGCGCGTGAAAAGAAAGACTTTTCTCTGGTAAAGCACTGGGAGCGGGAACTCGCGTTTCACGGTGCCGGCCATGTCCTGCACACTATGTTCTGGGAGAACATGGCGCCGAACGCAGGTGGAAAGCCTTCAGGCGCACTGATGGACGCCATTAACAGCAAATTTGGTTCGTTCGATACTTTTGCAGCGCAGTTCAAAGCGGCAAGCATAGCCGTCGAAGGTTCCGGATGGGGTCTTCTGGTGAAGAACAATGAGACCAGGACTCTCGAGATTCTCACGGCCGAGAAACATCAGAACCTCACGCAGTGGATAGTGACCCCGCTTCTTGCCTGTGACGTATGGGAGCATGCGTATTATCTGAAATACCAGAACAACCGCGCAGGTTTCGTCGATGCGTTCATGAACGTCATCAACTGGAAGGATGTGGAGAGACGGTTTCAGGGCTGACCTGCTCTGGACGGGATCTTAATCCCGTCGTACTATCCCCTCATGAAAACAACAGTTCAGTCAGTGATGGATGAAAGCGGTGTTGCATTCGGCACAAGCGGTGCGCGGGGCAAAGCCGATCGGATCACTGACAGGGTGGCGTACATTTACACTGCAGGATTTCTCGGATATCTCATGTCCAGCGGTGCGCTGAAGCCGTCAACCCCTGTGGCAGTCGGCGGAGACCTGAGACCAAGCACTGACAGAATCATATCAGCAGCCGGGAAAGCCATTATCGACCTCGGCTTCAAGCCTGTTTACTGCGGCAAACTTCCTTCGCCTGCCCTCGCACTCTACGGAATTCAGCATCGAATTCCCGCAGTCATGGTGACAGGCAGCCACATCCCGGGCGATGAAAACGGGATGAAGTTCACTACAGCCGCCGGTGAAATTACAAAGAACGACGAGGCGGGAATACGGCAGCAGTGTGTGGCCGTTCCGGACGGCGACTTCAGCGTATCGTCCGACTGGAGAGCCGCGATTACGGCATCCGATTACACCTCCCGTTACACCGGTTTCTTCCCGGCCGATTTTCTGAAAGGCATTACTCTCGGCGTGTATGAGCACTCCACCGTCGGCCGGGATTTATTTGCGCGGATCTATTCCGCGCTCGGAGCAGACATTATCCCATTCGGCCGCTCCGGTTCTTTTGTTCCGGTAGACACCGAAGCAATCCGCGAAGAGGACCACAAGCTTGCGGCTGAGTTCGCAGAGAACAACGACGTACACGCGGTAGTCTCCGCCGATGGCGACAGTGATCGACCCCTCCTGAGCGACGAAGCCGGCAGATGGATCCGGGGAGACATTCTCGGGGTTCTTACCGCGCAGTTTCTCGGCGCTGAGGCAATTGCGACTCCTGTTTCATGCAACTCCACAGTTGAAGCGTGCGGAAGTTTCAAAGAAGTAATTCGAACGAAAATAGGGTCGCCGTACGTTATCGAGGGGATGAAGAAACTCGAAGAAAAAGGTTATGGAACGGTTGCCGGGTACGAGGCAAACGGCGGCTTTCTTCTTCAGACACCGTGCGAAAAGTACGGAAAGAGTCTGCAGCCCCTTCCGACAAGAGACAGTGTCATTGTGCATCTGGCAGTGCTTGGCCTTTCTCTCGAAAAGAATATTCCCGTTTCTGAACTGGTAAAATCAATCCAGCATCGTTTCACCGCAAGCGACAGGCTTCAGAAATTTCCCCGGGCTGAGGCAAACAAGATAATTGCGGATCTTGCGAATGATGCGGCATCAGGATCCTTTGACAAGATTGAGAATCTGCTGGGCCCTTTCAGAGCCGAAGCAACATCGTTCAACTGCATCGACGGCTTTCGCGTAACATTCAAAAACAATCTTATCGTGCATCTCCGGGCGTCGGGCAATTCGGATGATTTCCGGTGTTATGCAGAGGCCGATGATGAAGAGACAGCGACTGCGGTGGTGAGGCATGTGCTTTTTTCAAAAAAAATGGGGACGGTTCCTATTTTTGGGAAATAATAGGAACCCTCCCCTTTTTTTCGCTCAACGACTGCATGACGACAAAGAACGCAGGTACAAAGAAAACAGCAAGGAACGTTGCGGTAACCATACCGCCGAAAACAGCGGTACCCACAGCCCGGCGGCTTGCGGCGGCTGCGCCGTCCGCAAAAAGCAGCGGCATTACGCCGAGCAGAAACGCAAACGAAGTCATCAGAATCGGCCTGAAGCGCAGACGGGCCGCTTCGACAGCAGCCTCGAGAAGAGGCGTTCCCTTTGCCCGGAGTTCTCTCGCAAATTCCACGATCAGAATCGCGTTCTTGCTGGAAAGAGCGATAATCAGCACAAGTCCAATCTGCGCGTAAACATCATTCGGCAGGCCTCTTATTGTAAGAGCTGCTGCTGAACCGAGAAGGCCAAGGGGCACAACCATAATGACGGCAAGCGGACTTGACCAGCTCTCGTACTGAGCTGCGAGCACGAAATAAACAAGTACAACGGACAACAGGAAGACAAGAGCCGCAGCGGCGCTTGCCATTTTCTCCTGATAAGCGACGGCCGTCCATTCATATCCCATTGATCCGGGAAGCGTCTGCGCGGCAAGGTCCTCCATCGTCGTTATCGCATCGCCCGAGCTGAACCCCGGAGCGGCCTCTCCATTTATCGATGATGCCGGGTACATATTATAGCGGGTAATGATAAGCGGTCCTGCTGTGTCCTTCACTTTCACCACCGACGAAAGAGGCACCATCTGACCGCTGTTATTCCTGACTTCGAGCCTGCGAATATCAGTGGACACTGACCGGAACTGCGGCAAAGACTGAACCAGCACCTGCCAGGTCCTCCCGAACACGTTGAAGTCGTTTGCATACACGGAACCAAGATATGTCTGAAGAGCGCTGAAGATATTGTCAAGCGGCACATCGTATGTCTTTGCCTGCGATCTGTCGATATCGACATAAAGCTGAGGCACGGCTGCGCGGAAGGATGTTGTAAGGTTCCTCAGTCCCGATTGAGTAGACGCGTTCTGAATCATCTGCTGAGTCATTCCGCCGAGAGCCGGCAGGCCCGCGCCTCCTTTATCCTGAACCATCATCTGAAAACCGCCGGCGATGCCGAGACCTCTGATAGCCGGCGGGATCATGACGAAGGTAATCGCCTCTTCAATCTGAGCCACCTGCTTTCGGATGCCTGCTGTTATCGCATCCTGACTCAGGCTCGGATCCTCTCTCTTGTCCCAGTCATCCATTATGACGTACATGGTTGCGGTGTTGGATGCGTTCGTTCCGTCAAGCAGCGACTGCCCGCCGATTGTGATCCACTGCTTGAGTCCCTTCGTATTTTTCAGTATTTCGTCGATCTTGTTCGTGACCTCGCGCGTTCTCTCCTGCGATGCCGCATCCGGAAGCTGCGTTCCAATCATGAAGTACCCCTGATCTTCAAGGGGAAGAAAGCTTACAGGGAGAGACATGAACCACCAGCCGGTAAGAACCACAAGGCCGCCGAACGTTCCCATCATCAGATAAGGGTGGTGCACGATGCGTCCGATAATCTCCGTATAGCGCTTCTCGATGGCCCCATACACCTTGTTGAAACCCCGGAAAAAAGCGTTCTTCTCAGATTCAGCAGGAGATCGCTTCAGGTATACTGCACACTGCGCGGGCTTGAGTGTGAGTGCGTTGATTGCGCTGATGACGGCAGTCGACGCTATTGTGAGAGCAAACTGCCTGTAGAGCTGCCCTGTAAGACCCCCGAGGAAAGCAGTCGGAAGAAACACTGCTATGAGCACGAGAGTAATACCGATGACGGGTCCCAGTATTTCATCCATTGCTTTTTCAGTCGCAGGCTTTGGATCCAGGTTGTCATGATCAATGTGATGGGCAGCATTTTCGACAATCACAATTGCGTCATCCACGACGATTCCGATTGCAAGCACAAGACCAAAGAGCGTAAGCAGATTGACTGAAAATCCCAGAGCTGCCATGAAAATAAACGCGCCGATTATTGTCACAGGGACTGTCGTCAGCGGCACGAGTACCGCGCGCCAGTACTGGAGGAAGACGAGAATCACAACCAGGACCAGGATGCCTGCTTCAAAGAGCGTATGGTAAACCTCGTTGATTGAAGCACTGATGAAGAGCGTCGTATCAAGAGGGATATCGTACTTAACACCGGCACTCTTGAAGGAAGGAGCCATTTCCTCCAGTGTCTCCCTCACCTTCTGTGCGACATCGAGAGCGTTCGCGCCGGGAAGCTGGAATATTCCGATTCCGGCGCCCGGTTTCCCTGTGTTCTCGAACAGAATGCTGTAGCTCTTCGCCCCGAGTTCCACTTTCGCAACGTCTTTCATGTATATGGTGCGGCCGTTTACAATCTTCACGACGATATTTTCGAACTGCTCGACAGTGGCGAGACGGCCAAGTGTGCTTACGGTGTACTGGAAGTTCGTTCCGGGAACAGCAGGAGGAGCTCCGATCTGTCCTGCAGCGACCTGAACATTCTGTTCCTTCAGCGCGTTGATCACGTCGCCGGCTGTCATTCCCCGCGCACGGAGCTTGTCCGGGTCGACCCAGAGCCGCATCGAGTAATCCCCTGCGCCGAAGATATTAACATCACCGATACCCGGAATACGCGATATTCTGTCGCGGATATTAATTGTCGCGAAATTCGAGAGATAAAGGCTGTCATGTTTCGAGTCGTCATCAGCGGCTGCAAGCGATGCAACCATGAGCATGGAAGTTGAAACCTTTTTTGTCACCACGCCCTGCCGGGTGACATCCTGAGGGAGTGTCGGCATCGCCATGCTGACCCGGTTCTGCACAAGCACCTGGGCCATATCGAGATCAGTATCGATACCGAATGTGACAAGGAGCTTGTACGAACCATCGCTTGCGCTCGTCGAAGACATATAAAGCATGCCTTCCACGCCATTGATCTGCTGTTCAATAGGTGCGGCAACCGTATCTGCGACGACCTGTGCGCTCGCGCCTGGATACGACGTCGTCACCTGCACGGTCGGCGGGGTGATAGTCGGATACTGCTCGCGCGGCAGTTCCATGAACGCAATAGCGCCGAGCAGCATCGTAACGATGGCTATTACATTTGCAAAAATGGGCCTTTCGATGAAAAAGCGGCTTATCATGATCCCTCCTTACCTGGCTGGTGCAGCCGCTTCCTGCGGAGAGACTTCGGCCCCGGCTCGTGCCCTCTGGACACCGTTTACGATGACGGCATCTTCCAGTGAAAGCCCCTTTGTCACTACAGCCATACCGTCCACACTTGCGCTCTTCTCTATATGGCGCTGTTCCACCTTGTTGCCGTTCCCGACGATCATGACATAAAAACCTCCCTGATCGCTGAGTATGCCCCTTTCCGGGATAAGCAGAGAGTCCAGCTCAATGCCGACAGGAATCCGGACACGGCCGAATAACCCCGAGATCAGGGCGATATCCTCGTTCTCGAATACACCCCTGAACTGAAGTGTTCCTGTCGCTTTATCAACCTGATTATCGGCAAAATCAATTGTGCCTCTGTGCGGAAAACCCTCTTCATTTGCGAGGCCGAGATAAATATCCACATCCTTTGGTCCCTGTTTCGTTTCCTTGCCCTCAGCCTTGATCCTTTCTCTCAATTCGAGAAGCTGCTGTTCACCTATATTGAAGTAAACGTACATGGGGTTGTTTTTTATCACTGTAGTAAGAAGTGTCGCCTGCCCGGCTCCCACGAGATTTCCTATGTCCACAAGGTTTCTCGAAACCTTCCCGTCAATCGGCGTCCTTACCTGCGTCCATTCGAGATTAAGCTCAGCTGTAGCTATCTGCGCCTTAGCTCCTTCGATTGCAGCCGCCGCGGCATCTGCCTGAGCTTTGGCCTGAATTACGTCGAACTCGCTTACAGCTCTGCTCTGCAGTGCGGCTTTTTTCCTGACGTACTGCGCCTGCGCCGCGTCATTATTCGCGACCGCTGTGGCAAGCTGTGACTTCGCCTGAACAAGCGCTGCTTCGAAAGGTCTTGGATCTATCACAAACAGGAGATCTCCCGCCTTCACCAGAGCGCCCGGAGCAAAGTTTATGCTCTGGAGATATCCCTCGACTCTGGCCGTAATATCCACAGACGCGGAAGCCTGGGTCACACCCGTAAATTCCATGTACTGAGTCACAGGTTTCCGGACCGGCTTGCTCACCTGCACTTGAGGCGGCGGCGGTTCTTTATATTCATTCCGTCTGCAGGCTGTGAGGAATGTGGTAAATACCAGGATTACCAAGGCAGTGACCAACCGTGACATTTCGGGCTCCCGGGAAAACTTATTGGAAATTCAATAACACCAGGAGCTTACCCGGGCGTGTGGGAGGTTGCAATGGAAAAAAGGGGAGGGTTCCTGTTTTCGCAGCGGAAACAGGAACCCTCCCCCTTTTTCACCTGAACTGATGCACAAACAGACCCGACCTCAGTTTCGGCTCGAACCAGGTGCTCTTGGGAGGCATTAGATGACCCGCGTCAGCGACTGCAAAAAGCTGCTCTATTGTCACCGGATACATGGAAAAGGCGCATACAGCCGAGCCCTCGCGGACGATTTCCTCGAGTTCTTCCGTGCCGACACCGCCTCCCACAAAGTCTATGTTTTTATCGGTGCGTTCATCCTCAATTCCAAAAACCGGTCTGAGAATCCCTGACGAAAGAAGAGAAACGTCGAGTGCATCTACAGGCGATGCCGGATGCGGCGAAAACCCGGGCTCGAGCAGATACCATGATTCTCCGGCGAACATGCAGAATTTTCCCGCCTCAGATGGAGCAGCCGTTTTCGTCTCTGTAACCTCGAAAACGCGGGATACTTTCTTCATCAATGTTTCCTGTGTCTCTCCCGACGGGAAACGCCTGATGATCCGATTGTAAGGCAGTATCCGGAGCTGATCATGCGGGAAGAGAACGGCGGGAAAATAACCGCACGGGACATGGGCAGCGCTTTCGGCGCGGTGATGCCCGTCGGCAATATAGGCATGAGGGACAGCCGCGAAAGCTGCAGTAAATGCATCGACGGCGTCAGCCTTCCACAGGATATGCCTGACCCCGTCGTCACTGGTAAAATCAAAAAGAGATTCTGACAGAGTTTCTTCCTTAATCAGAGATGACACCCGGGCGTTGCTTTTGAACGCAAGAAACACAGGCTCCGCATGAAGACCTGTTTTAATCATGTGCCTTGTGCGGTCTTCCACCTTATCCGGCCTTGTTCTTTCGTGGACCTTGATAGTTCCATTTCTGTACTCATCGACGGATACACATCCCACAACGCCTGTCTGACTATGACCGTTTCTCTCTATCTGCTGATAGATATAAAGGCAGGGACCCAGCTCCCGGACGAGCACGCCTTGTTTCAGAAATATCTCCAGGTTCTCCGCCGCGCGCTTGTAGACTTTATCGGAATGCTGGTCGACACTCTCCGGAAATTCACTGTCGCTCCGTGTGATTCGCAGGAAACTTTGCGGATTCTTTTCAATGATCCTCCCTGCCTCCTCGCGGCTGATAACATCATAGGGAGGACAGCTCGATATCCGAACTGTATCTGAACTGAGGCGAAGTGAAATAAAAGAACGGATAAGCATTGTCCGAGTCTAACCCGAACTTTTCACGAAACAAAATTCCGAGGAGACAGCCCATTGCACATTCTCCTTCAGCCTGGGGCACGGCACCCAGAACTCTTCCAGCCGTCGGGAAGAAGCCTTTCGCTGATCATCTCCATTTCCTCACACGCCCTCTCGAGCACATCTTCCGGGGAATCAAAGCTATCTGCATCCGGCTCCTGCATCACGAAATACCAGGAAGGAGCGCGGTTTTGCCTGATTACTTTCCCATACAGGTAGGAATCGCGGTATTGATCCTTCATATCCCGGCCATCATTCACCAGAAATAGTGCGCCCGCGTGAATATCCACATCAATAAGAAATTTAAGGGCTTTCCGCATGACGAACAGGGTCCGGCCGGATTGAACCGCGTCATCAAGACAGAGGATTTGCCTGTCTCTTTGATTCCTGAGTCCCATGATTTCCGGATTATCCTGCAGTATATCCACTGCTTCTTCCTCGGTTCTGATCTTCACAACCCTCTCGTCCAGGATGATTTTCGCCTCAGGCACAAGGATATTGAGTGCTGTGCGGAGCGGCCGGGTTTCAGGACCAGGAAGAATAACAACATTGATCCCTTTTTCCCTGATGAATTCGACCAGGATTCTTAACGCATCTTCGATGTCCTGAACTTCGTTCCATCCCTGTCGATCGCAGGGATCATATTTCGCTATTTTAAAGGAGGCGCCATCCAACGGTTTATCATCTGATGAATCTAAACAAGGCTTGAACGACATTATCACTCCTGCATTCCGCAGTGATCGTGCGCGAAAACGTCATTATGGCAGTATTATGCTTCAATTTCAAAACATTGATTGTTTTCGATAAATCAGGAGGTTACCCTGTCTATTGCATGCAAAGTGCAGGCCGACAAGGGACCGGGATCCTGAGGTCTGCTGCCACGTTTGTCGCGATTTTCAGGATTTCCAGGGACGCTTTTTTAAGCACATCCTCGATATCTTCACACGAATACGCCTCGGGATTTTCTTTGATGAAATACCATGTGGGCGCCTGGCTATGACTCACTTTAGCGCCGAAAATATCCAGACGTGTGTCCGGCTGGATTCGTAAGCCGGCGTTGACCATGAACAGCGCCCCTGTAAAAATTACGCTGCCGGGGTAAACCTCGTTCATCGCCGTCCGAATTCGGGAAAGCGTCTTTCCGCTCTCAACACCGTCATCGAATACAAGTATTCTATCGCTTTGTTCAACTATCACTTGAATCTTGGGATCGTCCCTCACCAGCTGCTCTATATACGACGGCTGCTTATTTCCAAGTTTGCTGAGACTCTCAACGGACATTGCTGGTGGTATGCCGGGCAGTAGAATATTGAAGGCGGCGGCAAGCGGAGATGCCCCGCGCCCCGGCAGAATGACACCTTTTACATCCTTCTCCTGGATAAAGGAATAAGTTCTTTTCAGACCCTCCTCTATGGCTGAGACTTCGTTCCACTTATCGCACCTGTCGGGGAGTTTGATTACCCTGAAGGCTTCGCTCGGATACTCCGTACGAACAGGGATGTGAAACCCGCCTGGATGAAGCGAACCAGTAATGGCATCAGAGTCACAGACATCAGAGAGACGGGCACTGGAGACACAACCCACACTGGGAACGGACATCAAACTGCCTTTATTTAAATAGTCATAATCACCTGCAGCTCGAAGATAAGAAGCGTTCGCTGCAGGAAAGAGAAACGTAATAAGTGCCAGACGACTGTGTCCCTGATTTGAGTCATTCGAGATAAGTGAAATCAGGCCTGGTAACTATAAATTCTCACTATCTAATTTTTGAATCAAGCAAGTTTGTTGACCTCTGAAGCCACGGCTGATTCCATCACTTTCCGGCAAAGCATGGCTCGCGCTTCTCGAGGAAAGCCTGAATTCCCTCCTCATAATCATCGCTGTCGTATACTCCGCGGCGAAGTCCCTGGAGCCTTTCGAACTGTTCAGGACTGAGCGGAGATGCCATGTCCAGAATACGGAGCTGCTCTTTCATCGCGGAGATCGTCCGGGGCGAATTTTTCGCTATTTTTTTCGCCATTGAAAAGACACACTCTTCCAGCTTTTCAGCATCGCAGATGCGGTTGATTATCCCTGAATCATACAGCCTCTGAACGGGGACCGGCTGCGCGGTGTAAAGCATCTCCCGCACAAGGCGGCCGCCAAGTCCGTTTTTCACATTAAGGAGGCCGGTAGTGTTATAAGGGACACCAAGCCGCGCAGGTGTCAATGCGAAGGTGACATCCCGGGCGCACACTACTATGTCACATGCAAAACACATCTCGCATGCCCCGCCCCAAACTGAACCTTCAACCATTGCTATAACGGGAGCGGGGATGTGCCGGAGTTTTCTTATGAGCACTTCGAGCAGGTCGTTATACCCGAGCGGATCGCGTCCCTTCCGGGGAAGTTCCTTTACATCGTAGCCTCCGCTGAAAACCTCCGAGCCCGCCGGAGCTCTAAGCACAAGTACTCTCGCCTTCTCTGCGGAATACCTGTCGAGCAGCTCAACTATTGACGTCATAAGAGCTGAACTTAACGCGTTTCTCCTTTCAGCATTGTTCAGCGTAATGGTCGCTATACCTTCCGAACATTCACCGACTGCCAGAGCCATATACCGTCCTCCGTTCTGAATATGAAGGGCCGCGCTCCGCACTCACCGGGAGCAAGTTCCAAGGATCGCGGCCGCACATGACCATTCGCACCCTTATCATACGCGGATTCCGGGGTCGGAGAGTGAAGACCCGACAGCTTCCCGGAGCGCGGGAAGGAGTTTTTTAAGATGATTCCCCGGACACTTCGTCGTAATCTCAATATTGAGAACGCTGCCTGTTTCACAGTGTCCCAGAATATTCGACGGGAGAATGCGGTAATCTCTGCAAAGATCAGTAATCAGACTCTTGAGGCTGTCGAACATCTCTCCGGAAGGTTCCTCATTTTCGAAGTTCCCGATGCAGCACACTCCGAAACTCCGGCCGTTCAGGCCCCGGGCGTGGGCCCCCTCCTGATCGAGCGGACGGCCGTCATGCACCGTGCCTGCGGCATCGATAAGTTTGTGATATCCGATATCTTTCCAGCCAAGAGAGACATGATAATTCCGTATCTCCTCGACCCCCATCGAGCAATCAGTAGCTGAGTGGTGGATTACAATGAACCTCGGATCAAACCCGCCGATACTTTCGTCCATATATTCAGGATACGATGCCCTCTCTGCTGAAGGCAATGTAATAGAGCACCGGCGGAAACTGAAATCATAAAGCTCCCTCGAACATCGCCTTCGCCTCGAGGGAGGCTTCCGCATGGTTGACCATGGGCCGGGGGTAATTCAAAGATTCAGGCGCTTTCTTTTCCAGTCCATGAATCTGCACCGGGGAAAGGCCGGAAAGCTCCGGGACCCATGTTTTGATATATGTGCAGTCCCTGTCGAAT
The DNA here is from genome assembly GCA_964421085.1 of uncultured Bdellovibrionales bacterium. Classification (GTDB taxonomy): domain Bacteria; phylum Bdellovibrionota_C; class UBA2361; order UBA2361; family CAYQVO01; genus CAYQVO01. Next base: position 32,799 of record CAYQVO010000027.1, read on the forward strand.
TTTTTCTGCTGAATCCAGGGGTTGAATATCCGGAAATAAGGCTGCGCATCACAACCCGTCGACGCCGACCACTGCCAGTTTCCATTGTTTACGGCAGGATCATAATCAATAAGCCTCTGCGCAAAATACTTCTCTCCTTCCCTCCAGCTGAGATGAAGATCTTTCGTAAGAAACGACGCGGCAATAAGCCTCGCCCTGTTGTGCATGTAGCCAGTCGCATTAAGCTCTCTCATTGCGGCATCTACGACGGGGAATCCGGTTCTCCCCCCGCACCATCTCCCGAAACTCTCTTCATCATACTTCCACTCGAGAGCATCCAGTTTCCTGTGAAAGGCGCCGGTGAAAACATGCGGGAAATGCCATGAAATGTGAGAGAAAAAATCACGCCAGTAAAGCTGCCGCAAAAAGGGAGACGAACTCCCAAGCGCCTCAGAAATACCGCGATACACCTCGCGCACGGACACTGTGCCGAATTTCAAGTGCGCCGACAGCCCTGTCGTCCTGACAGCCGGTTCGTCACGAAAGTTTTCATTTCCTTTCAGTTCCGAAAGACGCGACAGAAGGGCAAGGCCTTCTTTTCGGCCGCCTCTGAGAAACGGGCGCTCGAGAGCATGCGGCTTTGCGCCGGTCAGCGCCTCTGATGCGTTTGTATCAACAGCCGCAAAATTCTTCATCCTGCACTGTGCAGGCGGGCCGGGCTGTACAGCGGACGATTTTTTCCAGAAAGGCGAAAAAACGGTATAAGGTCCTCCGTCGTTTTTCCGCACGTCTTCGGGCTCATTAAGAAGGGCGTCGCCGTGACTTACGAGCGCAATGCCGCGCGATCTGCACACTGTTTCAATGTCCTCGTCACGTTTCCGGCTGAACGGAGTGTAATCCCTGTTCATGAACACCGCATCGACACCCATGCCGGGAAGGAGTTCATCGAGAATCTCTTCGACCTTTCCCTTACTTACCCCGAGGGCGCCGCCGCGGAGACGAAGATCAGCGTCCAGCTCTTCCAGCGAACTGAGCATGAAATCAAAAGCCGGCAGGCTCAGGTAGTCGTGTTTTTCGGCCTGCCTGGGATCGAGCACAAACCACGTCAGCACACTTTCTGATTTTTTCAGCGCATCGATTAACGCCGTATTGTCGTCGACACGGAGATCGCGCCGGAAAACGAAGAGGGATTTGGCATATCTCTTCATTAATTTTCGGCCACAGCAGGCGTGGCCCTCCTTCGGGCACCGCGGACGAACGCCTTACACCGGCGTCTTTTCCTTCTGCGCGTAGCTGAAAAGAAGATCCACGAGCTGATTGATGCTCTTCACCTTTGAATAATCATCAGGATCAATCTCGAGCCTCAAATCCCTTGTCGTCCCGGAAACGATCTCAACGAGATCAAGACTGTCGGCGCCGAAGTCTTTCATGCTCTTGTCAAAATCCAGATCGGCGACATTCACCCCTTCGATGTTGTCCTTCACATGCTTGAGAATTACTTCGATAATCTTCTCGCGCGTCGTCATTCAGTCTCTCCTTTCTCTGCTTTGGAAGAAATGTACCGTGCCAGCGAATTGTCCATGAAGGACATGCCGTGATCAATCATTATGACCTGTCCATTGATCGAGTCAAGCAGTCCCGAACAGAACGCAAGAACTGCCTCTCCGCACTGCTCAGGACTCAGGATTCTTTCCGGCGGGACGCTTTCCGCCAGACTCCTGAAGAACTCATCCCCGAAAAACGCCTCCGATGAAGCTGTCTTGACGGCGCCGAACCGAAGCACGTTCACCCTGCAGTCTTCTTTTATAAGATGGCCGGAAAGGTACCGCGCCATCACCTCGAGGAGTGCTTTGGACGCAGCCACGTAATCGTAGCCGGGGTAAAACCTGTCCGCTCCATCACTGGATATGCCGAGGATATATCGCGGGACGGTCCCGAATTTTTCTCTGATCTTTTTTGTGTACTCGATCAGAGGCCAGGATGAGTACTCGATACTCCTTGTCAGATGCTTTTTCTTCAGCTCATCCAGTCCCCGCGCCGGGGGAGCGAACACGGCGTTGGAAATGAAGATGTCGACCTTTTTCCCTGCCTTTGAAATTTCATCGAGAAGGCGATCTGTGTCTTCTTCAAAGGAGACGTCGGCGCGGACAAATGACGGGACCGGAAGATTGCGGGACACAAACTGATCAGAGACGGACTTCAGGTCCGCTGTTCCGAATTTATATGTCGCAAAGATGGTCGCGCCGGCGCGGGCAAGTTCAACCGCAGCTGCCAGTCCTATCCCCCTGGTGCCTCCCGTAATAAGGGCCGTTCTGTCCCGGAGATCAATTTCATGCATATCTCAATCCTCGAATCTTCTGATCAGCGAACAGCAGTTGATCCCGCCGAAGCCGAACGAATTCTTCAGCATGCAGCGGATATCGTGTTTGACGGGAGAATTCGGACAGACATCGAGATCTATTTCAGGATCCAGCTCATCTATGTTGATTGAAGGATGAAGCATTCCGTTCTGCATCTGCAAAAGTCCCGCTATCGTCTCCACAACAGCCGCAGACCATGTCGTATGCCCAATCATTGATTTGGTCGCGTTAAGCCTGAGGCGGCCCGCGTGAGAACCGAAGGCCATTTTAACCGCATTGATTTCCTCAATGTCGCCGATTTTGGTGCTGGTTGCATGGCAGTTGACGTAGTCCACGTCTTCGGGCTGCATCCCCGCATCCTTCAAGAGCTGCTGCATGAGAATGGCCTGATTTTCGCTTGATGGCGAGGGAAGCCTGCTTCCGTCACAGTTCGACCTGACGCCCAGAATCTCGCCGTAGATTCGCGCTCCCCGTTCCTTTGCAGCTTCAAGCGATTCAAGTACAAGGGCGCCTGCTCCATGTGAAGGAACAAACCCGGCGCGCCTCGTGTCAAACGGCCTCGAGCAGCGCCCAGGGGTTTCCTGCAGCTCTTGGTCTACGATTACAGCGCCAAGGATGGTCATGGCATAAATATCCGAATTCGTGATGTCAAAAGGCGGCGCCACCACAAACGATCTCTCGACCTCGCCGGAAAGGATGTCCCGCACAGCCGTCTTAAGCGCAAGATTTCCGCTCGCACAGGCGCCACCCGCGGTCTGAACAGACCCCCGCACCGCGAGAAATTCGGCAAGAACAGCGCAGATTCCGGTATCGAGACCCTCGAAACCTGACAGAACATCGATGGAGGAGCGTTTGTTCAGGAACCGGATATTGTTTTTGAGAATATAGCCGTGGTTGATGTCGTGGCCGGCAACGACAAGACCGCTTCCTGCCGGATCCAGATCCATCTGGAGGAATCCTGCGTCCATATAGGCTTCAAGAGAGGCAATAAGACTGAGCTTGTTGGCGAAGGAGCAGTTTCGGAACGTCTTCTTCAATTTAATGAATTTCTGTTCCGGGATCCTGCCCTGCAGTGCGGCAACCGCGGTCGACGCATCGAAATCGCCCAGATCACCCCCCACCCTGCACTGGACCCCGGTCATATCGAGGGAAGACCAGAGCTTGACGCCTGAGCGGCCGTTGACGAGATTTTCGTAAAATTCGCCCGTTGAAGCGCCCAGCGGATTCACTGTCCCCATCCCGGTTATCACCACTCTTGCAGAATCATTCTTTTTCATTGTCTGAACAGTCTAGAGAATTTCAAATGAATAATCAAAAATCCGAGCCATGGAGGTCCCCAGTCTCTTCCAACTTTCCTGGTTCACATGCTAAAGTTCAGAGTGGACGCAGATCCGGGAGATTCCGACCGGCTGAATATAGAATGCCGCCTTTCGAATTTCACGTTCAATCATAAAGTGGAGGGCTTTTTCGCTTGTGCCGACTGGATTAATTCCGGCACGATTTGAGTAGCAGGTGTCAATCATGAATGAAGTGCTGAACCCTTCACCGTCCCCTCCCGACGGGCAGAAAATCGGAGTCCTCCTTGTACATGGACTCACCGGGACACCGACAGAGATGAAGTATCTCAGGAAGAAGATGTCGAAAGCGGGATTTATCGCAGAGACCCCGACTCTGGCAGGCCATGGGACAACGATAGAAGAACTGCTGAAATGCCGGTGGACCGACTGGGTGGACAGTGTGCAGGAAAACTTCAACAAGCTTCAGGAAACCTGCAAAAGGGTTTTCATTGCCGGACTTTGCGCCAGTTCGGGTCTCGCAATGATTGTCGCTGCAGGGGATCCGCGTGTCGCCGGGATTATTCTCATCTCGACGCAGTACGGCAAGTTCAGCAGAAAGATGCCCTGGACTAATCATCTCCTTCCGCTCGCGTATCCATTCCCGTATCTTCGCAGGAAATTTTACTGGACTGAAACGGCGCCATATGGAATCAAAGATCCAGTAATGCAGAATCTGATTACAGCCTCTCTGGAGGCGGCGAAGAACGATGAAAGCGCCGACCACGGGACTTTCAGGACTTATGTGCAGACTATTTATGAATCAGAGCGGGTTTATCGCGAAGCCAGGAAATCCGCTCCGAAGGTCAAATGTCCCGCTCTGATTATGCACAGCCTCGAGGACAGCTGGTTTGCTCCTGAGAACGCTTTGAGAACGGCCAGGGATCTCGGTTCGGCCGAAAAAAAAGTGATTCTATTGAGCGGATGCGACCACGTCCTGAGTGTGGACCTGAAAAAAGGGGAGATAGCCGGGCAAATCATAGACTTTGTGAATGAGACCGTGGTATCCACGTCCGAATCGGATCCTGACTGGTCATATGAGGACGTGTAGTTCTTTTCGTAAAGGTGAATTAAGTTGCGCAACAAAGATATAGACTCGGAACAGATTCAGCGTCTGGAAGAAAAGCTGCTTCAAGTCGAAAACGAGGTGTGTTCGCACGGTGACACAGTTCACTATGCCGAGCGTCCAAGATTTTTTGACCGGTGCGAAGGCAGTTTCCTTTACGACATGCACGGAAGGCAGTATCTGGATCTTCAGATGTGGTATTCCGCTGTTAATCTCGGTTATGCGAACCAGCGGGTGAACAATGCGCTCAAAGCCCAGATCGACCGCCTGCCGCAGCTCGCATGCCAGTATCTCCACCGCGAAAAGGTGGAACTGGCGGATCGGATTTCAAGGAGCGTGGCAAAAGGCTTCGGCAGGAAGGGAGCTACCACGGAAGGACTCTTGGCGCTTCAGCGATAACATCCTCCTACCGGTACCGTGAAGCGTACGGAGAGTTCCCTGATCGGGCCGAATTCATCCCCTTCCCTTACTGTTTCCGCTGCCCGTATGGAAAGAAAAGAGAAAGCTGCTCGATGTACTGCGCGGATCAGTTCGAGCGCAAGTTCGACCACTCATACACGGGGATGTTCAATCCGAAAAGCGGTCACGCTGAATTCGGCGCTTTCTTCATCGAGCCTGTCCAGGCGACCGGCGGCTACATCATACCCCCGAAGGGATATTTCCCGAGAATTGCGGAAGCATGCAGGCAGCATGGGATCCTTGTGGTTGACGACGAGATTCAGATGGGCTTCTTCCGGACGGGCAAACTGTGGGCGATGGAAAACTTCGACGTCAAACCTGACATAATAGTTTTCGGCAAGGCGCTGACCAACGGACTGAACGCTTTATCCGGAATGTGGGCGCGGGAGGAGCTGATAAATCCCGAAAAATTCGGGCCCGGGTCGACACACTCGACTTTCTCATCCAACACGCTCGGCACCGCCACAGGCGTTGAAGTGATGAAAATACTCGAAGAGGGAGATTACGAAAATACGGTGCGCCAAAAAGGCGCGTATTTCCTCAAACTGCTTCAGGATCTTCAGAAAAGTCATCCTGAGATCGGCGATGTAGACTCTCTTGGTATGGCAATCCGTATGGAGATGTGCCAGTCGGACGGCTTTACGCCTAATCAAGCTCTCGCCGACAGGATGTTCCAGCTCGGGCTCGAATGTGCGACAAAGATGAACGGGCAGACTTACGGCCTTGTGCTCGACATAGGCGGTTACTGGAAGAACGCAATCACCCTCGCCCCGTCACTGGAGATCACGTACGAAGAAATGGACTTGGCGCACGACCTCCTTGACGCCATAATAAGTGAGAGTAAACGGAGCATCTGAGGTGGTAGTCCGCATAGACACTGTTTTTTCCGATTTCGACGGGACTGTAAGTATTGGAGATGTTACCGACCTTCTCCTGACCCGCCTTGCCGATCCCGAATGGCTTGACATCGAAGCTCAATGGGAACGGGGAGAAATAACGGCTAAAGAGTGCATGTTCCGCCAGATTCCCCTTATCCGGGGCGGATGGAGAGCGGTGAGGGAGGCACTGGAGGATGTGGCACTGGACCCCGAGTTCAAGTCTTTCGTGAAGTGGTGGCGGGGAAAGGGAAAGAAACTGATTATCGTGAGCGATGGTCTCGGCCGCGTGATTCACCATCTCCTGGCGCGCGAAGAAATCACAGTTGACGGTGTATACGCGAGCCTTCTTCATGAAACCAGGGACGGAAGACTTTTCCTCGAGTTTCCCGTGCTCCCGTCATATCCCAACTGCACATCCGGGATATGCAGATGCCACGTCCTTCTCAACAACGATCACTTTGGAATGAAAGTCATCGTGGGCGACGGCATGAGTGATTTCTGCTGGGCCCCTGAAGCGGATATCGTCTTTGCAAAATCGAGGCTTCTCGATCACTGCAGAGCAAATAACATTTCCTGCTGCAAATTCCACGATTACGGCGACGTAAGAAAAGTCATGCAGGAACTTCTCGACGGCAGGGATGTGGAACACTTCGCGATGTCCTTCAAACCCCGGGGCTGAATGAGATGCCTGCTCGATTTTGACGGCTCGGTACATTCTATTCCTCTGGACATCTCTCTTGATTTTCATTCCATGGAGGACACGTGTCGATACGCGTGTTCCTTCGGAGCTTTCGATTTCCTGGAAAGAGACATGTCCAGCCTGCCCCGGGATGAGAAAATGCTTGCATATCTGGGAAGCGGCGATTTTCATCATATAACGTATCTGCTCCTGAGGCGACGGGATCCGGACTCCAGGGTCCACCTGGTTGTCTTCGACAACCACCCCGACAACATGGTTTTCCCGTTCGGAATTCACTGTGGCTCATGGGTTTCTCACGCTTCGCAGCTTCCAAATGTTTCGGCTGTGTCGGTTGTCGGAGTCGCTTCCGGCGACATCAGGGGCTGGCATGTCCTTGAGAACCACCTGAGGCCATTAAGAAGCCGTAAGATCATGTACTTCTGCCCTGGTGACGTCACCAGCTGGGCATCCGCTGTGAGCAGAGGAGGAATTTGCAGACTGGACGGATCGATTGCGGAGGCGCTCGCCGAAAGAGACTCAAGTCCCGTGTATGTATCGATAGATAAGGACGTGCTCGCGCCTTCTGAAGTGACTACAAACTGGGATCAGGGTGTAATGAGCAGAGAACTTCTGCTCTCAACGCTGCGGGAGCTTTCATCGAATGTAGTTGCGGCAGACATTACCGGAGAGTATTCCACCCATCGTTACAGGAAGTTCTGGAAACGTCTGATGACGGCATTTGAGGGCCAGGCGGGTATTTCAGCAGATTTGGCACAGGTGCAGAAACGGCATATGAACCTTAACCAGGAGATCGCTGAAGCTTTGAAAATGTAAGGTTTTCGCCCGCTCTTCCATGCTTGTCCGACCTTCAGGAAGGCGTTATTTTCATCCTGTGAAAAAGCGTGCCGGCTCCCGCAAATATAAACTGTATTATGCCGGAAAAATGGACCATGCAGACGAGTTCGACATCTTCCTCAAATCGACCTACAGGCTCACGCCTGCACAGAAATTCATCGAGACATGGAAGCTGACGGAAACAATGATTAAGCTCCAGGGCAGGAACCCGGATGAACTCCGACTTGATAGAACTACTCTCATCCTTAAACGATCATAAGGTCCGATACCTTGTAATCGGCGGTTATGCGTATTCTGTTCACGCAGAACCAAGATACACAAAAGACATCGATATCTGGATCGATCCGTGTCGCACTAATGCAAAAAGAGTTTTCGCCTGCCTGAAGTCGTTCGGCGCTCCTGTTTCGACACTTGTTGAAAAGAACTTCTCGGAGCCGGGAATGCTTCTTATTTTCGGGCGGGAACCGAACAGAGTCGACATACTGAACGATCTCAAGGGCCTTTCCTTCGGCACTGCCTGGAAAGAAAGTATCAAAGTCACTATTGAAAAAGTCTCTATTCGCGTCGTGTCGCTTGATCATCTGATTAAACTGAAAACACTTGCGGGCAGGCCGCAGGACAAACTTGATGTGAAGAAACTCCTGGCAATCAAAAAAGCTGGAAAAAGTCCGCCTCCGAAGCCGTCTCGATGATTACCAACGGAACGAAAGCGCCTCTAACGCGCTCGAGAAATCGATGGCATTGAGCGGATTTCCCGAACCCTGTCTTGAAGGAAGTCAGAGGCTCTATGGACGATGGAAGCGATCGCATCTCGACATCATCGTGAGGCAGGATCTTCTCGAGCTTGAACACGTAGTTGAGATTATGTCGATAGAACTTCTGATAGAACTTTTGAGAAAGAGAACAGGAAGTCCTCTTTCCCTCAGATCTCTGGCGACAGATCTGCAGTGCGGCGATAAAACGGTCAAGCGATGGCTGATGCTTCTCGGGCACATGTATGTTGTATTCCGGGTTGCACCAAACAGCCGGAACATCGCCTGCGCTGTTCAAAAAGCGTCGAAATACTGCTTCCACGACACCGGGCTGGTGCAGGGGGATGAAGGTGCAAAACTGGAGAATTTTGCGGCGAATGCCCTGTTGAAGGAAATTCACTACCGCAGGGACGTTCTGGGTGAAGACTGGAAGCTGACGTATCTGCGCACAGCTGCGGGATTGAGTCCCCTTCTCACTCAGGAATTTATGTCGCAAGGCAGCATGGAAACCTTCCGGCCTTCAATATACGCCCAATTACCCGCCCAGTAGTGGTAATACACAGGACGGTTGCACACCCATGCTTTCATGGCATCGTAATTGGAAAAACCGGCTTTCAACCGTATCGCGTTGGATGGCAAGTTTCCCTCGGTCCCGTACAGGAAGCGATATGTAACTCTTCCGTTTGACTCCGTGCAGCACGTAAGTTTGTCCGGAAGCACATACACTGCATATTTGCCGGAAGCTCCTCCATTTCCGCCGCCTCCGCCTGAGTTGTCCCTCACGCAGTACGTCACAGTAACATTTTCACGAGCGGATAAATATTTTCCGGGAGCAGGATTCTGTTTTGTAACCTTCCCTTTAATGGAATTGCAGGTTGTCTTAACCCACTTAACAGCAAGGTTCCTGGCGTCCAGTTCTTTCCATGCTTTAGACGGAGCAAGGCCAATAAGGGAGGGCACCTTTGCTTTCAAGTCGTATTTATAGTCAACCCTGGTGCATGTAAGCCTTTTCTTCACAGCTTTCAGGAATATAACTTTTGCGATTCCCATCGGTGACAGGAAACCCTGAATATTAGCCAGGAAAGTCATTACAGACACAACATTAAATACATCAACGATTGGATGATCATCCATTTCGACACAGCTCTCAAGCCAAATTTCGTGCAGGCCCGGTCTCAATCCAAATGGGATTGATTCAATGAACTTCCTGCTTCCGGAAGCCCTCCGTGATTTTTTACTGCTGATTCCTCTGCCGGGAAATATCAGTTTGTAATTATACTTGAGCTTGAGGGTCGGAAACTTTTTATGGCTTCCCACAAGCTTGGGAAAAAGAATCTTCAGGCTCTCTTTCAACTCAGGATTTCCTCGCGCAATCTCGAAGAAAGCATCTCTCCATGTCGGTGCCTTCAGTAGAATCATGAATCCGTTTTTATCACCGCTGGCGCGTTTAACTGTCGCCTTTAACCTGTAATATACAAGACCATCCTTTCTCACCTTATCAACAACATCCAGCCGGATGAGCCTGGGCGGCATCCCTCCCATAAAAACAGCCCCCTTTTTCTGCTCTTTCAACGGGTCGGCGTTTGCCTTCGAGAGAGTCAGCGCTAAAAAAAGAAAAAGCAAAATCAACTTACAGGCACGGTGGAGAGCGTATGTCATAGACAACTCGCGTGGAAGAGACGTAATTTACGGCCTTCACACTATAAATCATTTAATCCCTGGTAAAAGCTGATTAAGGCAGGAAGATGGGTGAAAATATCCGATCGGAGATGCCCCCGGAGCGGAGAGCAACCCTTCAGGTGCCTTGACTTACTGCAGAAGCTGCATATGGACGTCCACCAGGAGATCGCTGAAGCACTGAAAATGCAGGTTTTTTCGCCCGCCGGAATTCGGCCCTCGCCCGGCATTATCTTTGCGTAAGCGCCTCCAGCACAATTGAAAAATCGTCCTCGCTCAAAAATTCCGAATTCGAAATCGTAAAACTCCTGTCTGCAAACGACCTCGCATTTGGGAGTTCAGCCAGAGGATTAACGAAAAGCTTTGTCACTCCATACGGAGACGCCCAGAGCAGATCCATAATCCGGCGGCAGACATCAGGATTTTCGGCAGTAAGAAGGAAAAAAGGGAACGTACCCTCCGTGCCGGGCAACGGCTCAATCACACTGACTTCCGGAACCGACTGCAGCGCTTCAAGCCGCCTCGCGGCGCGGTTCCTGTTGCGCCCAAGGTGTGCAGCGTACCGTTCAAGAGACCGCGCGCCGGCGCGTTTCCTGAATCTGCTCACTCGATTAAGAACGACATCTCCCGGCGGGAAATCCCATGCTGCGTCCGCAAAATCTCCTCTCCTTAAACTCGCTCTTCTCGGAGCTCCGTAAACCCAGTGCAGGCCGCGGGGGTTGTATAAAAGCCCGCAGCCGATGAGCTGGGCGCACCTCATCAGTTCAGCTATTATGTCGTTCTTCAGCAGCCTCTCTGCGGTCTTTTTCAACACTTCAAAAATTTCGCTCTCTCCAGCCGCAAGAGCGCCGCCCTCATAAAGATTGATCCCCTTTCCGACGGCGAAGCTGTAGAAGCCGATCTCTCCAAGAGTGCCCGCATGCTTTCCGTTAATCAGAGCGCCGAGAGCCTGTGCCGCATCTTCAAGAACCACCGCACCGCATGATTTCGCAATGCCGGCTGCCGCGGTCATATCGGACGGAATCCCTGCAAGATGCGTCGGCACAATGCAGAGCGTTTCTTCACTGCACAGATTTTTCAGCTGCTCAAAATCGAAATCCGGCCTTTCCCTCTGTATATCGCACGTCACAAGGTTCAGGCCCGCAAGTTCAACAGCTTTTTTCACCAGCGAACAGGTGTACGCAGGAACGATCACTTCCTTCCTTTCAGATCTTCTTTTGAGCGCCTCCAGTGCGATCAGCATCGCAGCGGTGCCCGATGGTGTCACAAGGACATCGGTAACGCCGAGGAATTCTTTCAGACTGCCTTCGAATGAGAGTTCTTCGGGGCGTGGGAGGAAATCACGCACAAGAAGAGGGAGCCCCGAGGTCGGCGGCGCTTCACGCTTCATGCTCTTGTTCCTCCCGGCTCTCACCCCAGGCAAACACGAGAATGCCGAGTATTATGAGAACTCCGCCGCCAATCTGCATAAGGGACAGCGATTCGCCAAGAAGAAGAACCGAGAGAATAAGAGTGCTGACGATCTCGAGATGGGAGGCGGCAAAAGCAGGCCCGACCGGGGCCTTCCTGAGAAGCGTCAGATATGTCACAAACGCCCCGATATAACCAAGCACGGCGACGTAAATCCACTTTTGAAAAACCGCTCCAGAAATCCACCCCGGGGTAAACTCGAGGGGGCCCATTCCCATTGCGGCCAGTTTGAAACCGATCTGACCGACTGTGTCAAAAACCATAAGTATAAAGAAACCGACGAGGTAAAACCGCAGCATCAGGACCATCCAGTCATTATTACGCCAATCGCTATCAATGTTATCCCCGCGACACGAAAAGGCGTGAGCTTTTCACCAAACAGCAGTCTCCCCCCTATTGTAACTGTAAGGATGCTTATACACCCTACGAGAATCGCGACTGACAGAGGCACAAGAGAAAGAAACGCGAGCCACGCTGCGAACTCGAGAACATAAGCCAGTATCCCTGTCCACAGAAGTGGATTTCGGACGACTTTCTTCCACCATGAAAGCGTTTCCAGATTCGCGCCGTCGAGCGATGCCGCTTTGAACGCAAGATGCCCGGCGGTGTCGAAGACCAGATTGACGAGAAACACAAGTGTGGCTGTAAGCGTCATGCCTTTTCCCTTTCCTGCGCCCGGATTTCATCGCTCTCGAAGAATTTCCGAAAGCTCCTCATTATCATGCGCATCACGGGATTCTTCAAGTAGACTGCGTGATATGTAAAAGTGAATTCAGCGCCCAGCGTCGCTTTGATCCCGGGATCAGTCCATCCCGACACGTAAAATTTCAATCCTTTCCGCAAAGCATACTCGATATTGTGGAACCAGCTTATGAAATAAATGTTCATCTCGCGCGCGTCGGGATAACAAAGCCCGATGAACTTGTCCACGAGATTGTTCCGGTATACAAAGCACAGGTTATACCCGAGGAGCTTTTCGCCTTTCCGGTAAATAAAAACGACTGCTCCGCTTCCCGAATCGGTCAGCGCATTTCTCAAGAATTCATAAGTCAGCTTGTCGAAGTGAATCTCGCTCTGGCTGTATACATCGAGATAAAGCGAGTAAAGCTCTTTCAGTACGCCCTCCCGGCTGAAAAACGGGTCTCCCGCCGCCAGTTCCTCAATACTCACTTCAGCGCGCTTTTTGAGCTTTCTTCGAAAATCTTTCCTGCGGGCGGTCGAAAAGCGTTCGAAGAACTGCTCTAAGGACTGAAAACTGATGGGAACATATGCGAGCGCCTGGCCGGACAGAACCGTAAAACCTGCTGCCCGGCACGCAGCCAGCAGTTCCCCGGCCCTCCCGTTTTCCTCATCTGAAAGAAGAGGAGAGTTCAGGGGAACGTCCTTGAGAATAATGGCCCGGGTCCGCGCCTTCCCCATCTCCAGTTTCCAGGCCTCTGCCCACCCGGAAACATCGGAGGAATCGTCATAACGCGCATATTCAGATACTGTAGTCCCGATGAAGAGTGTCGGGATTCTGAGAAACCGCCCGGCAAACGGCTTGAATCCCGGAATCCTCTCCAGCCTTCGCTTCACTGAAGGGTCCAGCGTGGTCAACGCGTCAAAACAGGCGGTAAACGCCGGAGCTTTCCCCTGACAGAGTACAAATGCCTCGAACTCTTCCGGAGGACACTTGAGAAATGCGTCCACCAGAGCTTCAGGTTCCAGCGCGTTGCAGAGCATGCTTACTCCAGAATAAGACCAAGAGCCGTCGAAAGGTAAGGCGAAACTTCATCATCCCTGACGCGTTCGAATTTCAACCCGTCTTCAACATCGAATGTATCGGCGAAAGTGAGCCCTCCAGAGTCAGAACCCACTGACTGCCGAGGGGCCAGAGCACTCCAAGCCCGGCCTGAGCATCCCGGGTGAATACATGCGAATCGACCATCTCGGGACCGAGAAAAACCTGCACATCAGCATTGTGATACCAGACCTGGGCGAAGTATTCGCTCTCCCCTCCCGGCTTGTAGCCTGCACGGAACAGGAACGGAGCTGTGATATTGATATGCACCTTTTTGTCTTCCGAAAACCAGCTTATTCCGCCGATCGGGAAAACGGAAGTATCCCAGTAATTCGAAGAAGTCATCACCCCGATATGGCTCGCAAAGCGCGGGCTGAAGCGATAGCTCACAAGCGGCCCCGTGGTGAACTCAATATTCTTTGCGCCGGCATCGTGCGTCATATCCGAATCAATACCCGGACGGAACGCCCACAATCCCAGGAAATCTTCAGAAAAGAAATGACTAAGCGCCATCAGCGACTCGAACTGATGAAAATCGGGGGCGCCGGGCGGGGGAAGACCGCTTTCGATCTTCTCAAAATCGTACCGCCTGTAAGTGTATTCGAGATCGACGAAAAAGAATGTGTCCCTGCTGATGTCGAGCCCCCCGTCGAGTTCGACAAATACATAATTGAGGTTCGCCTCGCCGGGGGATTCGTCCAGATCATGCGTCGGTTCCCAGATGTATTGAACGTAGATGTTGGAGGGATCGAAGAGCACAAGATCGACGAACTCTTTGTGCGCCGTAAAAAAATGCTCCTCAGCGCTCTGAGCGGAAGCAAAGACCGGATATATCGCCGGAACGGCAAAACAAAAGAGGTATAACAAATAGATTCTTATCACTGCGCAAAGCCCCTGAACAACAGCAGTGCAGTATATTGAAAATGACGAATTGTGCCAATAAGGGGGCGGTTTCCGAGGTTACGGCGGAGCTAAGGGCGCCGTCATGTGATCGCCGCTCAATCCGGGGAAAAAGGACACCCAAAAAAGGCGCAATCTCAACGCAACTTCTTCTGAAATTCTACGATACTCTGACAGGCGTCCGTTGCCGAACGTCACAACTATCAGCCCCGGCGGGTCCGCATTCGCTGATCATCTATGCAATATTTTGATTAGCCTCCACATTCCTTATATGCTGCCACCGTGCATAAGCATCAGGAAAAAAATACTCAGGAACTTGAAGGCTTCCCTCCCCTTCCATCCAGCTCCTTCCGCCTGGAAGGGACACGCAATGCACTTATTTAATTCAGCCGACTGATTTGCCCGGGTATCAGCGACGATTTTTCCATCATCAATTTCCGCGGCAAAGGAGCTGCACTCGATCCAGCCAGGGTGGCCGAGGAATTCGATCTCATGGATCTGAGGCGAGGGCTGGGCGAAAAGCTCGCAACTGGCCCGAGGGTGGATTATTTCCCTGACGAGGAGGGTCGAGTCTCATTCC
>CAYQVO010000027.1:47583-50407 GCA_964421085.1 uncultured Bdellovibrionales bacterium
GCTTTATGGCATGTTCTTCGACCACGCAGCAGCTGAGTTCAACATGTATCATCAGATGCTTGAGAGAGGACTTCCTGTCGATCTCGCGGTTGCACTCGCAAAATTCGAGGACATTTCAGCTCCCGGCGGACAGGCGCTCGGCGTCCTGTGGACAGATGTCACAAGCCGTGGACTCAGGGGTGACGAGTTTCTCTCAGCTTTGATTAATCGCTTCGAGGCCAATATAGAAAGTGGATTGAAAGAAGCGCTCGATGATTTCAGAGAAGGTGTCACCGCAGTATGCAGAATGTGGGCAATTGCGGTGAAAGGAACGCATGAGGCCGACTTTATCCACGGAAATCCTCAGCTGGGAAATCTCCGCATGAGCGCCTTTGTGACCATCTGCGATCTGACTGACGCCCCGGATCCCACTTCAATGCCGCACCCTCAGAAGCGGGCGTACAGGGCGCAGGACCTGAGGCATATGATGGCGGGCGCCGTGCGTCTTGACGGCTATCCATTCCTTCGCAGGCACGCACCGCGCCCTCTTGAAATAGTATTGAGGAGTTATATTTCCGGCAATAAGAGTGCCGCCGAGAATCTGCTCAGGTTCGTCAGACTTCGAGAAGATGGAATGATCTCCCTGAATGACGTCTCTGAACTCTCTGCATCAGGCAGGAGGCCGTTGATTGAATACAGGTGCAATCCTCTCATTTCGGCGCTCCTGGCTCAGGAGTGATCTCTCCTGGAATTCGTTTTTCCCCTCCTTCCTCCCGCTCCGGGAACCGTTTTCAAGGCAGGAAATCATGTTTCCGCCTTTTCTGCTTTCACTTCCTCCATAAATCTTCCGACCAGCTTATCCCGGACGGCGCGAACAATCTGCCTGACATACTCGCGCACCACTCCAAAACAACGCGCTATCTCCTCATCCCCGAGGGCGCTCTCATAGTGGAGATAAAAAATTGCCTTGTCGCGAAGGCCGCCAGGCACATTTATCTCGCTCAATATCGCGTTGAGTCTTTCGACTTTAAGCCTGTGCATGACTTTTTCTTCGACATTTGTATCGGGATGTGTGTCAGCCAGCATGTCGGACAAAGCCCAGTCTTCATCCTCATTAAACGGCTGATCCAGAGACAGGAGGTCTTTATCTTTCTTTCTGGGCCTCATGAAATGACCGATTCCGAACTTCATTACGCGCGCGGCCCACGCGTCAAAGGGAGAGGTATGCCGATAATTGTCTATGGCCCCCCACAGACCCCCATCTGCTTTGCCTCCCCCCACCAGCGCAGCAGACACCAGTTCATCGAGCTCAAACCGGGGGCCGGCATATCGCCTGGCAACTTTCCTTGCAAGCGGTATTGAGAGTGACACAAGGGCTTCGCGTGCGGCAGAATTTCCTTCCTGAGCTCGAGCGACAAGCTGCGACGCTTCATCGTTAGTCAGCCGCCTTTCTGGAATGGAGAGAAGTCCTTTCCCACAAACGAGATCCGGAATGATAAAAGAAACTTCCCGCCACTCTTCGCGCGTCCCTTCCCTGCGTGGGGATTCTGCTGCCGGTTTCTTCTCAACAACAGGTTCAGGTTCCGGTGGTTCGTCCGGTGGCGGGTTTTCCTCACCATCCACGGCTTCGCGAATGACTTTTTCTCTCAGGGCTCTTATCTCACGATTATCAGGCATGAGCGCCAGCACTTCTCTCACCTTTTCCACTGCTTCAGCGCGGCGTCTTTCGCGGTATGAGTCCCAGGCACTGATGATCATCTTATCGAGGTTTTCGAGGAATGAATCTATTCCTGCAATCTCCTGTTCTGAGATGAGCCTGACGAGACGATTGGAAACAGAGAGCACAACCCTGGGTGATGTGGAAAAGGCATCTGCAAGATCTTCGAGAGACTGCGCTGTGCTTCCGCAGAGTCCGTACCGCCACTGGATAATCAGTCGCCATTTTATGACATCCCACAAAACGGGGTTATTCACGCCGGCAGCTCGGAGCAGATCAGTTGAAACGGCAGGCAAAGTTGCTGCAATGCAGCCTTTGAATCTCTCCCGCGCCTGATTCGTTCCATAATAGCTCACGATCCTTGTGTACATGGTTTTCCCGGTAATATCCGGATGAAAATCGAGGGTCCTGTGTTTGCCGAATGCCTGCCACAAATCGCGCTCAACCGCCGGCCAGTGTCGCGGGCTGTAGATTCCATGGCCTTTGATCGGCGGAAATCCGAGTTTTCTTTTGAGCAGAAAGACACCTCCGTACCACCGGCAAACAGCGTTGAGAAGTCCCATTGCGTCAAGATCGAGACTTTTGAATCCTTTCCTCAGGTCTTTGCGTGTCGGGAACTTTTCTATTTCCTCAGGTGACGGATCGGCGTCAAGCTGACGGAACTTTCTTATGAACACCCTCACAAAATATTCAGTATCCCTGAAAAGCCCCTCCTCATGCCGGATTGGAAATCCAAGCCTCTTCATGACGGCATTCATGCCGCCATGAGATCTCCAAAGTGCTGCAAGCACATTGCATTTCCCAGCTGCTTCGAAGTCCTCTCTCCTCGGGAATCCCCTTTTCAGATCTTCAGCTGTCGGAAACGAGGAGACATCTTCGGGGTCTGGTTCTTCGGAAGTTCCTCTTACGAGTTTTACGATTTCCGGCAGAAAATTTTCCCATCGATCAAGAGAGTATTCACCGGTTTTGCGGGGATGGGACATTCCCAGCCGCTCGCGTATGCCAAAAAAACCACCGTAATGGTTATACATGGCTTTCCTCACATACGCTTTGTGTTCGAGTCTTCCGCCCTTGGGAAGCTCTGATCAAGGGTACTATAATTTCCGAAAAAATGTGAAGTTGGCCATA
>CAYQVO010000028.1:0-2704 GCA_964421085.1 uncultured Bdellovibrionales bacterium
CCAGGCTCTCAAAATATGACTGACGCAGAGCAGGAAGCATATCTGGCGACTGACCCCCGCTGCAGCCCTTATGAGACGGCATCCATGCTGGATCTTCTGGCGATGCTTTTCCTGAATTTCCTGAAGAACAAAGAGAGGCTTTTTGAATTTACATACGGACGCTGCGAGGAGAGGTTTGCCTTTAACCAGCCCGCGTACTGCGGCGGCTTTTATGCCGATAGCGTCTATGTCCGCGGCAGCTCCCATGGGGCTTGTGGTATCGGCCGCGCCGTCCGTCGGAAGCTTTAATTGGGAATTGGGATAATTGCATCCCAGTGCCGGGTGAAGCAGATTTCGGTCTGTTTCATGGTGAGGGCTGGCTCAAGGTTCAGCCCCATGAAGATGACTTCAGGCAGCAAAACTGGCATAGCTAACATACTGACATTATTCATAATACAAATTTCAGCCTCCAAAAGACAAGAGCTTCTTTCTTTTCGGACCGCGGGGCGTCGGGAAGACTTCGCTCCTGAGGCAGCGGTACCCGGGCTCTCTCTACTTCGATCTCTTCGACGCTGAAACTCACAATCAGCTTTTGGGGTCACCATCGAGATTGGCAAACCTCATTCCCGGAAACTACTCCGATTGGATCATTCTCGATGAAGTGCAAAAAGTGCCGGAAATTCTGAACGAGGTGCACCGGCTTATTGAATCGAGAAAACTCAAGTTCATACTCACGGGCTCGAGCGCGCGGATGTGTTTCTCGTCTATACGGGCACGAGGGAATGGGAAGAATGCGGGATAAGGATTCTGCCGGCCAGGGCGGCGCGTGGCCTCTCAAAAAAAATGAGACAAAGCGGGAGATTTCTCCCGGAACCTATTCCGTTATACGGACTCCGAGGATGTTTTTCCACTCCGCCTTCTCTTCCTGCCAGTCTTCGTCAGTGACGTTTCCAGGTTTTTGGAGTGTCTCGAGGCTAAACCAGAGACGCTCTGGAAGATCTGAGTCGGCCTTCATCTCGGGAGTATTGGCCATCATCTCCAGGAATTCTTTGCGCGAATCGTGATCGAGCAAATGATACGACTCCGAAAAGACTGAAAAAAACTCATCGGCACTCTTCCTTCCCTGAAGCTCTGCCCCATCATCCCCGAATGGCTCATCGGCATAGAGCGCTTTTATTGCCAACTCATCGAGGATTTCCTTCCTTGTCTTTGTCTCGCCTGTCGGCACCGAAAGCGGCCCACTGAGGAGCTCTTCAAGGGTTCCTCGATAACTATTTCGCATGTCTTCGCTTCGCACCCGGCCAACATAGAACATGTCAATTGCACGCCGAAGTGTCTCTGCAAAGTCAATGATGCCTCCCGAAAGGACCTGGGAGGTGAGCATGTAGGCGGCAGTCTGGGCGAGTGCGTCGAGAGTCACAGGAATCTTCTGGCGATCGCCCCCGGATGCTCCAGCCCGCATGCCTGCAGCGAAATTTCTATGAAACGCGGAGACGACATCTGAAATGACGGCGCAGATTTCAGGTTCCTTCGTGAGATCAATGATCGCCTTCCTCTTTTGGTCCTCAGACGCGTTGCCGACTTTGTAGCAGAGAAAGTCTCGAGAGGCTTCCGTTATGGTTTCGTCGGAAAGTTCCTCCAGCCGGACCCATATCATGTTTCGAGCAAGCGCCGGGTCTACCTCTTTTCTTTCGAGGAAGTCGCCGCCTGTCGGGTTAGTGGAAAAGCACACGAAGGCATCGGGCCCAAAGGCAATGGTTCTTCCGTTATCGTCCCAGAGCTGGAAGCTTTCTGCGATTCGCCCCTGCTCGCCTCGAAGGAGGAGAAGCGCATTTACGACCTCGGGCTTTGCAAGCCCAATTTCCTGGATGTGAAGCATCGTGCCCCGGCCGCCTTCGGCAAGAATCTGAATTTCTCGGTTTTCCGAGATATCAGCAAGAGCCGCCCGGGGAACGGCGCCAAACGAAAATTCGAAGGTCGCATCCTCTCTCGGGAGCCCCAGCTTGTCTCTTACCAGGCGCTCAATATCAGCGAGTGCGGAATGTTCGGTGAGAATCCCCGCTTTTCGAAGATCATCGACATAATCTCTTCCTTCGGAGGATTCAAGGAATTCAAAGACTTTTTTGTCCGCCTGGGGGTCGGAGGTCGAAGGCACGTACTTTCCCATGAGCTGGGAGGTGTCGGTCTGCCCCGAACAGTAGAAGTCGAGAGGCGTTGTGCCCGGCCCATAGAGAAACTCCATGAGCTTGTTCACGCAAAAGGTCTTTCCTATCGAAGTGCCGCCCTCAAGCATGACCATCATGTGGTTCACATATCCCCAGAGGAGGCCCATGAAAATTTCGCAGGTCTCTTTATAGGGGCGAATTTTTGCGGCAATTGCCTGCACCTCGCTTTCCGTGCAGCGAGTGGGGATAGAGACTATATCGAGATCTTTTTCGTCCCTTGCTTTTCCTGGGTCTGCGAAATGAAGTGTGCCTGTCCATTCGCCCTCAGCCGACCCTCCTTCTTCATAGAGCACAGGGAACTCTCCTGGGTGCGCCGATATCCACTGCTTCATTGCGGCTTGAAGCTCGCCGGCGCGTCTTGCCTTTTCGAGCGGCGTAAGTGAAACTGCGGCTGCGACATCAGGCGACATGCCGGACCTCCTCATGATCGTCGAGATTGAGCACGGCGTCTGCGGTTTTCAAGAGACGCTCATTGCCGTAAATGACGCCTGCCTTCCCGA
>CAYQVO010000028.1:2714-10101 GCA_964421085.1 uncultured Bdellovibrionales bacterium
GCTCTCTTCTTTTGTCAGACTAAGGGCAGTCTCGAGCTCACGCTCAGAGGAAACCGCAAGCGCACGCAAGGCCGGATCTTCCGCTTCTACAGCCCGCAGAACCTCCGAGATGTCTTTCGAAATAATGGCGCAGATACCGCGCGCAGGAGAGCCGCTCCTCATAAAGGAAAGAAGTCCTCGCATCATGTCAAGCTGCCTGCCCTTCATCACTGCCGCTCCTCTTTGCTTCGCGCGTACTTTTCAGGGTGACAAATAACGTCTTCGATGACGCCGCAATAGACGGCGAGAAAGTCCCGCTTTTCGTCACTAGTATCTGTTATGGAGAGATCTCCGAAACTGTGGTCATAAAGTCCCATGGTATCTGTTGTCCCGGCTCCCAGGCCGAAGTGGATGACGGTCACATCGCCTGCAGCCTTTATTTTTCCAAGAGAATCTATCAGATCCTGCGCCTGCATCGACTCAGAATCTGAGATAACGAAGATGAACTTATGAAGCTCCCTGCATTCCTTGAGCTTTTCGTACTGCGCATCCACGGCATGGGCGTCATAGGTTGTGCCGCTTGCCTGAAGCTCTTCGCCGATTCGCTTCCGAATCGAAGAGTCGGAAATGCTCTCGCCCCAGTCCTTGACAATGCTCACCCCCTCGTTGAAGGCTGAGATGCAGTGCGTGATGTTGAGGCGGGTGAAAAGCTCCGTGAGAAACACGATGCCTCGCCTCGATTGCTCCATCTTTTGTCCCTCCATCGAGCCTGAGCAGTCGACAAGGAGCGAGATGGCATAGTTCACCTTTTGCGGGGTAAGGCGTTTATCGAAAAGATGAGCATAGTGGAGGGGATTTGCCTCGAACTGCATCGCGCCCTTTTCATTAAGGCGCTGTCCGTCTGGATGTCCCTCGTTCCAGGTAAAGTCGTTCTCCGGGCGGAATAGAGGCCGAAGCCTCGAAAACGCATCATCGACTTTTTGCGCCACTGCGCGGAAGAGCAATTCATACGGAGAGAGCGACGCCTCGAGCGCCCGGCTGAAATAACGGCTCAAGGCGTTGCTCCTCTCTTGCCACCGCCGATTTTGCTCCTCGCGTTCCCCTCGCTTCATCGCCCCGCTTCGAGAGGGCGCCCTCTGATCTTCCGCCATTGGGTGCGTCGATTCGGCCATCGCCTTGTCGAGATCTCTCAGGCGTGCCTCTGCGCGTTCTTTGAGTTCGGCCTTTTCCTCTTCAGACATCCGCGCAAGCGCCTCTTCGAGCTCCTTTCTTGCGTCGTCCGAAAGCTTTCGAGGGTCAATCGGCGCAGGCCTTCCCTCGCTTTCCTCCTGCTCTTTCCATGATGCTTCAATTTCGTCTGCAAGAGCCTCGGAAGAGGTTTTCTCCCGCGGCGATTCCGTTTCGCCGGTATTCTTCTCGACTGCTTCTTCCTCGGCGGAAGGCTCCTCATGAGAAGCAGTCCCGGGCTCTTGACCGGCGCCGCTTCCTGCCGCCTCTATCTTTTCCTGCAGGCGCTCTCGAAGCGAGCTGTCAGAGCCTGCGATTGCGTCGGCCATTTCCTCGAGATCTTTTTTCGATAGCGCCCTTCCTGCCTTGCCCGCTTCGCTTTCATCTCCTTGTGCGTTGGCCTCTGCATGCTTTCCCAGCGCATCCTCGAACGCATCTGCGGCAGCTTTTGCCCCTTGTTTCCTGCCGTTTTTTGCCGCCTCTTCGAGTTCTTTTCTCGTCTCTTCGGACAGGTCCGATCCTTCGCTGCTCATGCCGCTTGAGGCGGCGTCTCTAAGCTCCTCATCGAGCCTGTCTCTTTCGAGAAGCCGTGAAATTTCCGGGAAGATTGCTTCCTTTACATGGCGGAAGCGGCGGATGCCGAGACGGCGGAGGTCTTCCTTCGATTCGTGTCCGCTTTCGAGTGTGAGTGAGATTGTCTCTGCAAATATCTTTCGAAGAAGCTTAAGGACAAAGGCGACGTCTTGATCGGAACTCTCGAGCCGGGAATCGAGATCTCTAAACGCCGATTCAAATCCGTGTTCGAGCCTTGCTCTTGCCCAATGCCGAAACAGCTCGCCCAAAGCCTTTGCAAACCGAGGGACCCGGCCGTTCCTCTGCACCCATGCCAGGATCTCGGTGGTCGAGAACAGTCCTTCGGTCTCTAATGCCTGCCCCTCGATGGTTTTCAGGGCAGCGGGCTCAATGCCGGGAAATTTTCTCACCATGCCGTCGTTTACCGCAGGGTCTTCGACCACATTGAAAGTGGACTGGAATCCGGTTTGCTCGAACATCATCTCGAGCTCTTTTTTCGGGAAAGGGAGCTCATGAAGGCGGGGCGTAAGAAGACGGTGCGCTCCTTCATGACCTGCCGTATAGATTGCCTTAGTCCGGCTGCCGAATGCAACGAGACGATCTATGACTATTCTCGATTCGGCAAGATCGAAAAAGCTTCCGCCACCTTCGGGACCCAGCGTAACGCCCATGCAATAATCGTCGCCCACGGTGCGTGCAACGAAAGAAAGCTCGTCTCCCCGGGCTTTGATCTCCTCAGCGGCCACGTCACCGGTGCTGTCGGGAGCGGGTTTTATGCCTTGTTGAGTGTTATCGGGATTCACATTTGAAGTTATGGGGTCCCCGGGGCTAAAGGGCGCATAATGTGGAGTTGCGATAATCGTCATAAAAAAGGTAACCGGACTTTTGTAAGGTTGCAGTATGAAGAGAGAAAACGGCGCCGGCTCCCGCCGCCTGATCTCGAAATCCGCAGGCGTAAAATTGTATTTGTCGTTTTTCATATGGAGAGAATGGATGAAGTACGTGCAGCACTGGCCGGAAAGTGCGACTGTCTCTCTTCGAGGGACTGTGGGCAGTACCAATCCTGTGTCAAGAAACTTTTGGGAGCTTTGCGCGAGTTCAGCTTGATCGATAAGGCGACAAGAATCGAAATCGCAGCCGAAAGCAGGAAATGCCGGATAAATTTTTGTTTTTCAATGCGCCGCATCGCCCCATTCACCTCATATCAGAAAGAAAGGGGTTTAATTTCAATGACACTGGAACCAGACAGGGAAAACACCCTTCGTGCGAAGCCCTCATTCGTAGACGGGAAGATAGATGAGTATCGAAAGTTCAAGAACACTCACGTGCTGCAGGTTCTTCAGGCTTTCGCTGCGTATCGAAGCGTCGGGATCGTCGAACCAAGGACATTGAATAACGTGAAGCCCTGGACCGGGAATGCGGGGATACAGAGCAAAAGGGAGGAACGAGCGCTTGAACAGCTTGTTGCAGATGAGTTCCTGGAGGTGGTGGAGAGGTATCAGGAAGGATCAGCGTGGCAACTTACACCGGATGGCGAGGCGCTCATCGACCGGTGGTACGAGCGCCAGAACAGCACCGATGAGGCGTTGTTTTTCGGGAACGCAGGGCTTCCAAAATTTACTCCAGGGGAGACGAGACCGATCGTGGAGCGGGAAAATCATTACTATGCTGCACACATTATGCAGCATCCCGTGCTCAACGGCCTGATATGGGAACTCATGAAGGAGGAGTACAGGGAGGAGTATTATATCTTCAATCTCGAGGAGGCGGTCCGCGAGCTGAAAGCGGCAACAGAACTTCAGATATTCAAGCTCGTATCCGTCCTGCCTGACGAAACAGGATGCATAATCGTGGAACGGGGGCGCGAGGTCGCTTCTGTGCTTGTGGACAGGTTCGGCAGCGAGGCGCTGAGACGTTACAAATACACAACTTTTTTCGACGAGGACAAGTTCGATCAGTTCTGTGATGAAACAGAAATGGACAACGATGCAAGGGAGAGTCTGCGCAACCTGCTCTCGAACCGCTCGCACAGGGAGTCTGCGTGGCTGATAGGAGTCGCCGGGGAGAGCGGAATCGGTCGGGAGGAGTTTGACACATTGCGGTTCGAACTTTTCCGTATAAAGAGAAACGCCGGGCTCCAGGCGATAAGGAAATTGACAATATACGAGAAGCGCCGGAGTGGACAGCTCTGCGGGAACGAAACACTTCTCGAAATGGTGAGCAGAAGGATAATCAGCTCGCCGGATCTCGAAGGTGTTATCGGCGGTCGTCTTCCTTCTTCCGCTCAGCCTGAAGCACCCGTCCCCGAAGTTCCTTCCGGAGAGTCCCTGCTCCAGAAAGTTTTCAGCCTTTTCCGCAGGGGCGACCGGAGAACAAGCGGCATGGATCAGGATTAACTCACACTCTCCGAACTTCGAAATCCAAATCCTTCGAAGGAGAGGCTCCCTCCCTGTCGCCTCATTTCCACCGGTAAGGGAATACCGTGTACGCTCCCCCTGATTTTGCGACAAGCTTCAATGCCGCCGGCTTCCGTTTTTTCACCAGTTTCCTGAGTTTAGTGCCGCCGTTGAGGTTCATTCTCGATGATTTCACGACCTTGAAATTTTTCCACCGTTTGCTGTTGATATAAACTTTGATTCCCTTTTTGAAGTTCTTTCCCGAAAGCACCAGCTGGAAGCCGCCCGATGCAGTTTTCTTCACTTTTGTAATCCTCGGCGCGCCTTTAACGGGAGTGGGGGTAGGGGCCACGCCTTTGCCGTAAACAACGGTCAGGAGACGGTTCTCTTTCGGAGACACAGCAAGAGACCTCGAGTAATGCTTCGAAGCGCCGTCGACAATCCAGTAATGGAAATACTTTCCATTCGAGGTCTCAGGCGCCGTGAAGGTGATGGAGACGTTGACCGGGCTGTAGCTTCGAACAAATGGAGTAGTTCCGCTTTTCCGGCCGTCTTGATCCTCCGGCGCCTTGACCTGCACTCCGCTTTCAGGATTGAAGGAGGTGATGGAAATATATCCTCTCTCGGCGCCCACCGGATTAGTGATCAGCCTTACTGTTCCCTCAAGTCCGCCCCATGCGATTCGGGAGCTGTCGGGAGTATAGGCGATGTGGCCGACATATCCTGCGTTTTCATCATATTCACGAAGTATTTCTCCGTTGGAACTCCGGTGGACCGTGACGGTATCATTGTCCCATGATACGCTGACTGACTGGCCGTCAGGCGCAAGAGCTACTGTCCTCGGGCTCGTACCAGAGCCGTAAAAGTATCCGTAGGTGGAATCGCCGGACAGGGAGTTGAATATCCATCCTCCGGCTACTGCGGACCCGAGAGACTTGTTGTCCGGCGTAAAAATGAGAGGGCTCATCTTGTTGTCGAGCGTCTTCAGCTTTGTGCCGTCTCTTAGACGATACACCCGGACCTTGGTATCATACGCCGAATCAAAGGTATTTCCATAAACAGCGAACATTGTGCCGTCGGGAGAGAGTGCCAGGCTTGAGTGGAAGTCGCTTCCAAAAATGGAATCGCCCGTTGAGAAATCTTCTATCGTGCGTTCGAGGGTCCCGTCCGCAAGCTTGTACACTTTTATGACGTGATCCTTGTAGCCCGTTGTAATGATTCGCTGACCATCGGGGGTGATGTTTATTGAGCCAAGTCTTCCGTCATGAGCTTTCTTTTTCCATGCGGCATATTTGTAATTGACGTCTTTAAATGGCTGCCAGACCCTGAGGTATCCCTGCTGATCGCCTGCGGCAAGATACTGTCCGTCAGGAGAGAACTTTGCCTGATACGCTCCGTCTGCTGCTCCTTCAAGATAGCGCCTGGTTCCGGTGGCGAGTTCGCGGACAAAGAGGTTATTCGTTGCTGCATTTGCAAGATAGACCGCGGCATATTCAGAATGTGGAGTGTAGTCGGCGATGGTTTCGGTGCTCAGGAAGGAGACAGGACTCATGACGCCAAACTCGTCTTCGTTTGCAAACCACCGGAAAAGCTGGTTGTCCGCGCCGGTGGAAAAGAGAATCAGCGAAGCGGCCGAGCCCGGCGTGCCGTGACGGTATGCGAGACTGGTTACCGAGTCCTGGTGGTAATTGAATTTGAGAATCTGCGTGTTCGTCTGAGGGTACCAGCTTCTGAGGCTTCCGTCTCCGAGAGCTCCGCCTGAGACGAGAATTGATGGTTCCCCTGCAAGGGACTGAACGCCGCCTGTATAGTCCGGCGAATATGGTTCGGGGAGATTATTAATGCGGGTGCCGACCTCATCTCCCGTTTCACACGACCAGTATCGGATGGTTCTGTCGAGACTTCCAGAAGCAAGCACACTGTCAGTGACGAAGGTTACTGAAGTTACGCGGTGTGTGTGGCCGCTAAGTGTGTGGGCGGGGGAATAAGCGCCATCGTTCTCGTTTGGTTTTTTGAAGATTTCGAGGCTTACTCCTGTCGCACCTTCATCGGAACCTCCGACTGCAAGCGTGGTGCTGTCGGATGAAAAAGCGATGGAGGCGATATCTGACGTAGATGCAGCAACTTCCTGGTAAACACTGCCGTCCGGTCTGCTTATTATCACTCTCGAGTCTGCAGCGCCTGCGGCAGCTACAAAGCCATTGCCGTCGTCAGAGCTTGTCCAGGCTACCGTTCTCGTCAATCCATTTGTAGCGGGGAGGTTTCGTATGAAACTCAAGTCTGACGCATTCCACATTTTCAGCTCGCCTTTGAACCGAAGGCTCGGGCTGGTCTGATAGCAGCCGCCTCCTGTAACGAGCCAAAGCCCATCAGGGGAGAAACGCACCGCATGAACTCCAAAACGGAGAGTTGAGTCGGTCGGCACAGTGTTCGAACACTCCCCAATCTCACTCGCCACAAACGCCAGTCTCTGGCCCGAGAATATGCTGTAAAGAGCAATCCCGTCACCGCCTCCAACTGCAATGGTGTCGCCATTGGGTGCAATATCGACAGCCCTGGCGCTTGCGTAAATGGTCCGAATCAGCTGTCCTTTTGTACTCCACACCTTTACGGTCGCCCCGTCCGCGGAAACTATGATCCCTCCCCTGGTTACAACCGCCTCCACAATCCCGCCCTGTCCCGGCCCGACCCAGTGAGAGGCCGGCGCTTCTGCATAGGCGGAAGCAAGGTAAATAAGAAGAGAGAGGACGGATACGGCAGCCGATATCTTGATCTTCATACACTTGTTCCTTTTCATCAGGAGAGGACAGATACAATAATTTTGATATAATTCTTGACGGGAGTCGATAATTTTCCTGCGCTTTGGTGGTGTCAACAGCTTGAATTTGAGATCATACGATTATCCCTGAGACCGTGCGGAATCAGGTTTTTTTTTACGAATATCCTGATTTAATTCTTTCGAAGCATCCGATGTCTGACCCCCGAATTACGACAATATATAATCGATGCGGGGTATTACCTCTGCGACCTGGATGCGGCAATATCGTGAGGCCCAGGAAGAGTTCCCGCTTGTTGGAAGCCCTGCTTCAATGCATTTTATTTTCAAATAAGGTTCATGGCGATGTGAGGTAATTGATGGCGATAAACCGGAGGACATTTCTCAAGGGAGGGAGGTACAGGCGAGTTTCCCTTGACTCGATCGACACTTCGAC
>CAYQVO010000028.1:10111-50162 GCA_964421085.1 uncultured Bdellovibrionales bacterium
AAATGTATGTTTTCATGCGGCGCCTTCGAATGCTGCAGGAAAGGATCATGAAAGAATACCATCCTGCCAATGAGATGCGCTGCCCGGTCCACTTTGTGATCGGTCAAGAGGCTGCGCCGGCTTTGAGGAAACAGCAGCGGGATGCTCAGCTCGCCGCTGCTGTGAATGCGTAACAACACATCCGGGACCAAGTTGGCTCAGAGAGCTGAATTTCCAATTCCCGCTGAGGGAGGACAGTCGCATGTCCTGAGCTCGGAACTCATTACGCAGTTATCATATTTGAAAGTTCCATGGATCCTGCCGTCATGCTCCCCCGGAAATTCCTTCGTCCTGAAGTCTATCCCCTCTTTAATGCATCTTTCCTGCGCATCCTCGATATGCTCCTGCACCTCGGGGTCAGGATGAAGAACGGCGAAAAGCCCGATGTGATAGCCTGCGCTCATCATTTTCAAGGTCTGTGGAATAAGGTCTTCCAGCTTGTTCTGGCCAATGTGGTAACTCACGCGAATCGCCGCATACGGGGCTTCACGATTGAACCGCGAGACCGGGACATTTGCGATAAAGTGATCTACGTCGAACATCAGATTGGTCATGAGATCCATCTTGATGTCTTCACGCACTTCTCTGACTATCCGGTAGAAACCCTTGTATATCGTGGGCTCGCCGCCCTGAAGCGTAAGAAGAAGATCGTCGCGAAGCACGAGACGATTGGCCGCCTGTATCCACTCGTCCGGCTCCATTTGCTTTCTCCTCGTCTGGCTTTATCTTGTAACTCCGTTGTGGAGATTTATGCAGTACGGGCAGGCCAGGTTGCATGATAATGTAAGGAAAAATGCCACGTAGTGCGGCGATACCCCTCGACAGAATCGGCTCGCCTCATGAGATTTCGTCCGTAGTGGAATTCCTTGCGTCTGATGCAGCGTCCTTTATTACCGGAGCATGTATTATGATGGATGGGGAAAACGGCGGTCAATTGCCTAGCCGGCCTTTGACCAGGCCTTCATATAGAAGCCCTGCTGGGGAATAATCCCGCTCACTGATTCTCCTGTTTTAATGGCGGTGAAGAATATCCCCAGCATGTCACAACCGCTCATGGTATCTCTGTTCAGTCCACCAACGGAGAACTTGTCAATCGAGCCGGGAGTATAATCAAAAAGGACAGATTCGGAGAAATGATTCAGGGGGGACTTGTCACCCACCAGGTATGAAGTGATGATCTGATAACGATTAGCCGCATAATAGTCATGGAACAGGCCGGGGGAAAAACTGTAAAAGCCATGGTCAACCCAATTATGGACTGGCGCGGTGTGAACTATCTTTCCCCCTTCCTTCAGCATGGAGTGAATGTTTGCGAGGACATTGGGAATGTGAAAGATATGCTCGATTGTACCTCCATCAAAAATCATGTCGTAGCGACCGTGGAGGCTCACTGGGACCGGCTGGTTCATATCGTGGACATAGGTGCAGTTTTCAAAACCTGAGGCATCAATGCTGTGCACAGTGTTAAAGCCCAGGGAACGAAAGAAAGTACCGTCATCTATTGTATCGATCTCGGGATAATATGGATTTGCTCTTTTTGTAATCTTATCGAGTGCTCGGAGAGCTGTTCCTTCCTGCCCTGCCTGCTCCTGGAATGCCTCGTAACTGAAATATATGTCCTGGCGGCCCAGCTGTATTATGGCGCCTGTGAATCCACCCTTCAAAGACTCCATCATCAGAAGTTTAGAACCTGATCGTGTGATTCCCACTTATGACCTCCTTCGCGGATAAACTCCTCATATATTAGAACCTTGGACACAGCTTTCGGTTGCAGTTATATTGGAGATCGCCGAAACCGCCCGACCCGCCAGGAAATCAAAATGAGAGTAGAACGAAGCGTAACCCGTGAACACTGACCCGCAAAAGGCGATTTAATGCAGAGGAAGACTGTTTCACTCGTAACAACCAATTAAAACCACGCTCACTTTCTGAGAGACAGCCTGCCTCGAATTTTCGCCCAGACGAGACCGGCAGATGAAGTAATCGTAGTTGATGATGGTTCCACTGATAACAGCCTCGAAATACTGCGGAAATTCGAGGCAAAGGAAAGCGGGCTGAAAGTTCTTTCAAATGGCAGTAACAGAGGCGCAAACTTCTCCGTGAACCGCGGCCTCAACGAGGCAAAAAGCGACCTCATCTGTTTTCACTCGGCTGATGATATGGTTGCCCCGGAGTTTTTCGAACAGACGGTCGGGATGCTGGAGAAGTATCCCGAGGCGGGTCTCTGTTGCAGTTTCTTCAGCGAATTCAGACCATCGACAGGTGAGGTGAACTATGGCCGGAGAAACTGGAGCATCGAACCCAGGTATCTCTCCCCGCCCGAGCTTGCGCGGCTTCCAATAGCCGGGGGATTCCCGGCCACTGTTCGATTTATTCGCGTCAGGCAGTAATCGATGCGGGCGGTCTGATCGAGGAACTGGAATGGCACTCGGACTGGTTCATGATTCATGTGATTGCAGCCAGAAAGGGAATCTGCTTCAAACCTGGGGCACTGGCGTTCTTAAGGATCAACGATGAGGGTTCATACAGTTCTGCACGATCAAACTGGGGCAGGCAGAGAGAGGTGATGAAGGCTCTCTTCAGGCTCCTGATCGAAGAGCCCGATATCTGGACGGAAGACGCGGTGAACTCAGCAATATTGATGCTCCAGCCTTCGGAGCAGAAGGGACTTCTCGAGCAGTTGAGAATCCGGCGGGAGATTTTCGAGGAATTGAGCAGTCTCTGCATCAACGTGATTGCTGCAGACCGGAGCTGAGGTTATTAAGAATCCTCCCCGGCGACAGCCTTCACCTCCAGGGACGCCTGCCGGGAAATATCGTATTTTCGAACTCAAAGAGGTAGTCTCTCCCATAATGAAACAATTCATTTTTGCAGCGCTTGTCATTCTGCTGATCGGCGCAGCGCTTTCTCAGCGTCCCTATGCCCGGACCGACCTGGCGGCTTACCGCGCGTCGGAAATCCTTTTCATGAAGGGGAAGAACCCTTACGATCCCGCCGCTTCGATAAAACTCCAGCAGGAGATGGGAAAGGACGCGGGACCTGGGAGCCTTGTCTGGAACCCTCCATCTTTTTTTGTGACGTTTGGACTGCTGAGTCTGATGCCACCGGAGATTACTCCCTTTCTTTGGCCTGTTCTGATAATTCCGGCAGCATTCGGGATCATGCTTTCGGGCGCGGCCCTGAGCAGGGGCGGAAATGTCCCTGAAAAATGGATTGCGTTCTGCGTTTTCTCTTCCATCTCTTTTTATTCCGAACTGGTCCTCCTGCAGATATCATCCCTCATTATTCTGCTTATCGTTCTCGGATGCATTCTTTTCCTGCATGGAAAAACATTTTTGTCCGGGCTATGTCTCAGTGCACTCGCACTCAAGCCTCATCTTGGACTTTTCCCTGTCCTTCCAGTATTGTTCTGGGCCGTCAATGACGGGAAGTGGCAGCGCGTGTTTTCCGGTCTGCTGATCGGAGTTCTTGCGCCGCTTCTCGCTGCTGAATTTATTAGTCCCGGTGTTCTCAGCAACTGGCTTACCCGTTCCCACTGGCCTGTTTTTCTTTACGGCTCAACCCTCACATCTTTTATCCGCGCTTTCCGGTACAGTTCGAGCGGCCATGACTTTTCTGCGGCAATCTGGATCGTTCCCGCAGCCGGCGCCGTTCTTGTCTTCCTTTTTCAGTGGAAGTTCCCACGTTCTGCGTCGCTTGCAGTCGCCATGGCCCTTACGCCTCTCTTTGCTCCCTACGGGTACCTCCAGGATCAGGGTGTGCTGTATGCGGTGCAGGGATGGCTGCTGGCGGAAGCATTTGCGGCCGGAAATCCCGCCGAAAGGAGGATTGTTATCAGCTCTGTCATTCTCCTGCCGCTTCTCTGCCTGCTTTTCTCGCAAGTGGCGCCTTTTGGATATCCGCTTGTATGGCTTGTGTCTCCTCTGGTTGTGCTGACAGTTGCGCTGATCATGGCATGCAGGATGCGGTCAGCAGGGGCGGCTGAAACCGCAGAACCTGTTGTTTAGCGTCTGCCTGCTGGTATAATCGAAAAATGCATCATCCAGACAGGCATCCGAAGCGCCCGTACTTCATAGTTCCCGGAGTTCCCGCACTCCCTGGCAGGCCGATTTCCCCCGATCCGGTCGAGGCGACAGTTGGGGCTGAAGGCTCATTCGCATCTATGGGGGTGCGGTGTGAGCATGTAGACGCCTTGATCGATCTCATGAAGGATCTTCGGTACGACAAATGCGAAGAAAGAGTGTCCCGAATTCTGTCGAGCCCTGCAGTTTATGATTCGGACCGTGAAATTGTCCGGATGGAGAATCTGCATGACTGGTCATCCGATTCCGGGCAGTGCAGGGTTCTGCGCGCAAGGCTGCTTGACAAGATATACCGCTCAGGTTGGCTGAAAAATTGCAATCGAACCTTGAAATTATCAGGTCATCCTCCCCTTGATATTCTTGACTGTAAAGGGCGCTCTCCCGAATATTTCTGCGGGCTGTTTGCCACCCACTTCTGGCTTGAACTCGAGCAGAGAATTCCGGACGGCGAGCGCGTGGTGCTCGATCCTTCCTTCAGGATTATTTCGGAACCTGACCGTTATCAACGGGCGAGGCATTCAATAAACCCGAAAGAGCTGGTGGTCAGTCAGGCTGTCGATGTCAAAGTCGGATCAGTCGTGGAAGAGGAAGGACAGTGGAGGATCGGGTGCCGCAGCACCGTCGGACTGGGTTCATCAACGACGGGAGAGACTGCGCTGCTTGTCGGTTTTTATCTCTATGCGCGGACGCCGCGTCCGTTCGTCGAGCTTTTATTTAAATCGGGAGAATTTGCCTGTCATTTCACTGCGCCTGATGGATGTCCGGTAATCGACGGACCGCGCGCTTCCAATGAGGCGGATGAAGCACAGGCAAGAAGCATCCTGGAACAGCTTGAGAATAACCCGGTGGAGTATGGGTCGCATCCGGAAATGCCGACTACTCGTCTTGTTTTGGGAAAATAACGCGCGCCAGAGCCGCAGGGAAGGGCTTCAGGGCGCGTTCGAAAACGCCAAGTGAATACGCGATAGCAAGGCCGTAGTTAGTGATGGGCACGCCGGCCTCCCTGCAGCGCAGGATTCGCGAAAGCATCTCACGGCGGTTAATCATGCACGCCCCGCAGTGAATTACGAGCTTGTATCCCTGGAGATCCGTTTTGAAATCGTGTCCCTGGACGTGATCGAACTCGAGCTTTGCGCCTGAATACTGAGAGAGCCACCTGGGGATCTTGACCCGTCCTATGTCATCGCCGATTGGGTGATGCGAGCACGCTTCCGCAATCAGGATCCGGTCGCCGGAGGTGAGGGAATCAATGGCGAGAGCCCCGGAAACCTGCTCAGGAAGATCTCCCTGCATCCTTGCAAAGAGAATAGAGAAGGACGTCATTGACATTTGAGGCGGCGTATCAGCCGAAACCTTCAGGAAAGCCTGGGAGTCCGTCACGACAAGTGCCGGCGGACGTTTCATGTTATCGAGGGCGGCTTTGAGTTCCCCCTCTTTCACGACACAGCACATCGAACCGTTGTCGAGAAGGTTGCGGATGGCCTGGACCTGCGGAACGATAAGCCGTCCCTTCGGCGCTTCTTTGTCGATTGGGACCACGAGAACGGCCGTCTCGCCTGGAGGCACAAGATCGCTGATGATATCCGGTTCGCTGAGGTAATCCGCCGGCACAGTATCAAGAAGCGCCTGGCGGAGCTCAGGAATGCCTTCACCTCTGACAACTGCGGTTCTGACGACGCTCAATTTCTCCGCCTGAAGTCTTTTGATCAGTTCCGGATCGGGGTCGAGAAGATCGCACTTGTTGAGCACTATTACGACCGGCAGTTTTCTCCCTTTCATTTCACCGAGAATATCCTCTTCGAATTCACCCCATTTGCCGGCGGCTGCAACAAGAATCGCGAGGTTCGTGCGGTCAAAAATTTCCTTCGTTTTTGCGACACGCATCTCCCCAAGAGGATCGAAGGTATCGTCAATTCCGGCGGTGTCGATGAAGACGACGGGCCCCAGAGGAAGGAGTTCCATCGGCTTTTCAACAGGATCCGTTGTGGTGCCGGCGACATCGGAAACAATGGATGCGTACTGACGCGTAATGGCGTTCAAAAGACTGGATTTTCCTGAATTTCGTCTCCCGAAAATGCCAATATGGATTCTCAATCCTCTTCTCGTCATTTTTCCCTGTCATCTACGTGGTCCCGCATTATGCCACAGCGGGGAAGGCTGCGCAGATGGGCGAGATATTCGCCGCTTCGAAGCCGGACACCTGTCGGAAGAGTTCTCCATCTTTTGTGAAACCAGACCCACTGGGAGGGGTGCTTTCTTATCAACGTGCACAGTGTCCTGTTGAAGTCGACGAGAATCTCGTCGACCGGCAGGCGTGCGTCAAGCTCCTTGATTACGATCTCGAACCTGTTGAGTCCTGTGCGGAAGATGAAAGCGGCTGCTACAAGCGCGTTGTACCGCTTCGCGATTTCCACAATGGACGACGGCGTTGCAGCCGGAGAGCCGAAAAATGGAATCATGCGGCTCGCCACTTTGGTGTCCTGATCAATGAGAGTGCCGACACTTTCGCCCTTCCTGAATGCGTCGATAATTGCCTTGATTCCGGAGCTTCCTCCGCGCCATATTGTCGATACTCCATAGTCGGACCGCACCTGATGGAGAATCCTCTGGAACATTGGCTGGTTTGCCTCCCTGCCGACAACCGAAACTTTATATCCAAGTTTCACCGTGCATGCCGCAAGCAGGTCCCAGTTGCCTGTATGCGCCGAGAGGAACAATACCGGCCTCTGTCTCGCGCGAAGTTCATTCCAGGCCGGCCAGTCCGCTGAAACGCGGCGCCGATAATCATCGATAATCGGCTTGAGATTAATGGACTCCATCACCGTTTCACCGGCGCCTGCATAGACCTTTCGAAGAAAGCAGCTTCCTCCTTCCTCAACAAGAAACCTGTTCATCTGAAGTTCTGCGATAGCGCGATCCCGTGTGGGAATGAAGGAAAAACACCACCCGCCCAGTCTTCCGGTGAGCGCCCTGATCGAAACAGGCAGATGTCCCAGGGAAGAAACCAGGAAAAGAAAGAGGCCGGAAACCCCGAACTGCACAAGGCGCAACATACTGGCCTTTACTGGAAAAAAGGTATTTATTTAATCTTAGGCACACCGTCCGGATCCGCACAAAGGGGAGATTTGCCAGGTTTGTTCCCCGGACACCGAGGTTACGGCGATGCCGCGTTGAAAGCACACGGGGGACGTTATCTTCGTCCGCCGCCTCTCCCGCCGCCGAAATTCGAACGGGGCCTGTCGCCATAGTCGTTGGAACGAGGACGGCCTCCGCCAAAGCTTCTTCCGCCGCCGCCGCCACCGGTCTGCGGACGGGCCTCGTTGATATTGAGGGTCTTGCCATCAAGAGATTTTCCGTTCAGTTCGGAGATGGCTCTTTCCGCCATTTCTGCGTTTTCGATTTCAACAAAGCCGAAACCCCGGGACTGACCTGTGAACTTGTCGGTAATGATTTTTACAGAGACCGGCTCATACGCCCTGAAGAACTCACGGAGGCCTTCCTCTGTTGTTGAATACGACAAATTTCCGACATATAGCTTTTTCATTGGTTTTCCTTATTCGATGTACATCTTATTCTTCCGGCACATACTTCTACAGTGCCCTGAAGCTGCAGCCCGTACTTCGGGCCCTGCTTCCTATCAACGATTCTTTCCAAATAAGAAAGATTACCCTCGAGAATACCAATCGAATACTGCGAACAGATAAGAGGTACAGTCGTTTGAGCCGCTAACTGAACTTGGAGAGCTATTGAAGCTGTTAGAATATTCTATTGGCAGGAACTTGTCAAAATGAGAAAAAGGACACCCAAAAAATCAGGCTCGCGGCACGGGTGGGTATCTGCCGGTGGTATGAGTCGCAATCTGTTCGCGCGGTTAACGGTGGTTTATTTCCTTATCCCAATCAGGCTGGAAAGAGTGGGTGTCCTTTTTCCGTTCAGGGGGCGCCCGGAAAGAGTGGGTGTCCTTTTTCCACTTTGAGAAGGTTGCGGAGCAAAGTGCCATTTCCGGATGTCGCCGATATGGTGTTCAATAAATGCGCAGGCGTCCACGATAAAATCAGGGAGAAAGAATGAGAAATTCGTACATGCTGGCTGCCATCATTCTTATTCTGGCATCTGCTGCCTCGGCCGATTCATTCGCGAGGCCGGGCGCCGACGAAACTCCTTTCACTCCCAACGATGAATATTTTCCTTACAAGGCATCTTCACCGCTTCATCCGGGCCAGTGGAACCTTGTGAACCAGGCGCCCTCGTCGATTCATTATCCGGCATCCACCGCGCCAAATGGACATACAACAGCGGAAGTCACAATCGAGAACGCGGGTCTGGATATGCGCGTCCTGCCCGCCTGGCAACTCGGTTACACGGGGCGGAATATTGTCATTGGAATTCTCGATGACGGCATCGAACTGAACCATCCAGATCTCAACGTGGTGAAAGATCTCTCGGTCGGAATGGATAAGAACGGTCTTGTCGCCGGCGAGCATGGCGCCCATTCCAAAGACGATGATTGTCACGGCACAACAGTCGCAGGCATGGCGGCTGCTGTCGGCGGAAACGGCATCGGCGTTGCCGGTTCCGCGCCGCTTGCCCGGGTCGCATCAGTTCGCGTGAACATATTCGACTCGCTCGATGACTACTGGATGCATGCGCCGGCAGTTTACTGGCAGGCAGGACTTGGATGGGAGCATGGAATGAAATCGCCTGACCTCGAGCGGCTTACTTCACTGCGCGAGCGTCCTGTGATCTCTGTAAAGAACTCGAGTTCAAAGGCCGCAAACTTCGATTATCCGGCCTTTTACAGTAATACCTACAGCGCATTCGCCCGCACATCGTCAAACGGGATGATCTTCTGCCACGCGGCGGGAAACTGCAGGGGGACCAGACAGCAAGATGTGAATGTCAACATGGAAGCAGCCAGTCCGTATGTAATCACCATCGCTGCGCTTGGAAGCAACGGGAAGTACGCTCTCTACAGCACTTTTGGTTCCGCTGTTGCGGCAACCGTTCTCAGCGAGAGCGCCTGGTGGAATCCCCTTGAAATCGAGGGCGATCACTCGTATGCAAACGGCCTCGGCGTATCGAGCACGGACCGCTTCGGTGAACTCGGCACAAATTACAGCGCAAACGGCGCGGTCTATCTTCCCGACATCGGCGACCTCGATTACACAGGCCAGTTCGACGGAACATCCGCTTCCGCACCGAGCTTCGCCGGTATCGCGGCTCTTGCAAAACAGGCGAACCCGAATCTCAACGTCCGTATGACGAAACATCTCCTCGCCCGGACAGCCCGCGTGGTTGACAGTAATGACGCCTCGTCGAGTTCCTCCTGGAGCGCGGGAAACATACGTCAGTCGGGATGGCGGAGAAACTCAGCTGGATTTTATTTCAATCCGAATTACGGCTTCGGACTCGTTGATGCAGGCGCTCTTGTCGAGAAGGCGATTGAAACTGCATTCGTGACTGCCGAGACCCTGTACTCAACAGGGCTGAAAAAGGCTGACAAGGCTCTACCTCCCGATAAGACAACCGTAGTGACTGAAAAGGTGAGGATTTCCGTTCCACGCTCGAAGAAACAGTCTCTTGAATCGGTTGAAGTGTATTTGAAGATTTCAGGGGCCGATCGCTCGGATTTTCAGGTCATAGTGAGCCGAGGCTCGACCAGCAGCAGGCTCTGGACTGCTTCGAGCGATCTGAAGAATCCGTATCATCCGATGTTCGGCGATCTTGATCCCGCCGGCGGAATAGACCACGCATTTCTAACTCATGCTTTCTGGGGAGAAGACCCGGATGGAGAGTGGAAAATAACGGTTACAAATCCCGGCAAGCACGCGGGAGTGCTCGAAGACTGGGGGATCGTTCTTCACATGGGAGACCTGATATTCGACAAAGCGGGAACGAGGCGACTCAGGAAGTCCGTGCATACAGCAGGTTTCACGAAAAACAGGCTCAGTTCAAAATTCGAAATTACTCCTGGAAAGACCCTTTACAGCGCAGGCGATGTCCTTATTAACGGCGGAAAGGTGAGGGTGAACGGGAAGATTTCGCGACAAAAGGAGATGATCGTCTCAAAGCTCGATACAACCATGAAGTCGACCTCTGAAAAGCTGCGAGTATCCCGGGGCATTCAGGTGAGAGTTGAAGGAGGAACACTTACCGGAACCGGGATCATCAATGCTCCCCCAGGAACCGATGGCAAGGGTGGTGTAATCAACTCAGCCGGCGTTATACGTCCCGGACGATCAGGGCGCGGCGGCACGCTGACTCTTCGCGCGCCCTATACTCAGACAGACGGCACTCTGTGGATCGATGTGCTCGGCGGGAACCGTTATGGAAAGCTGCGTGTATACTCTCGCGCGTCTTTCGGCGGCGCACTCAGGGTGTTCACTCACAGGCACGTTCGAATAAAGGAAGGGACCAGGCTTTCGCGGGTTCTCAGAGCCGACTCGCTTCATGGAAATTTCCGGATAGTCCGGGCAGGAATTCCCGGCACAAATCTTCACTGGAAACTGGTAAGGCGCGGAAATACGATAGACTTGGTGGCGGCGACTAAGAAGACTGCCGCGAGGATCCTGTCCGGCCGTTATTGCAGAACCCCGCTGAACTAAAAAATATTTTGCCAAATAAAACAAGCCGCAGCCAGTTTTTGTCTGGCATCATGCGAATACTTGTGGTGGGCTTTTAATGGACGACTTCCTATGAGGATCACATGAAAAGACTCTGCCTTCTCGCCGTTTTCGTCGTAACCTCCGCCACTATCTGGGGTTGCAGCCCGGGCAGCGACAAGCCGGCTCATCCTGAATGGCGCGAGCAATTGGGCGCATTAATGGATCAGTCAATCGCGGACAACAGACTGCCAGGCATGATTCTCGGAGTCTTCGCGCCCGATCAGGATTTCGAGTTCTTTGAAGCCAGGGGGGTTGCCGACGTGGCCGGCAGCGCGCCTATGAAGACTGACAAAGTTGTCAGAATCGGCAGTAACACAAAGGTTTTCGTAAGCACCGTTTTGCTGCAGCTCGTTGACGAAGGGCTTGTAAGTCTTGACGCTCCTGTGGCCGCTTATCTCGATGGCGTGCCCAATGGGGAACAAATCCGGATGAGAAACATTCTGAACAACACAAGCGGCCTTTTCCCCTACTCTTCAGATGACGACTTCGGCCGTGCCCTGGTTTCGGATCCATTTCGGCAATGGCAGCCACAGGAGTTGCTTGCTTATTCATTCAGGCATCCCGTCGTATTCCAGCCGGGAACCCAGTTCCAGTATTCCAACACCAACTGGATTGTGCAGGGCGTGATAGTCGAGAAGCTAACCGGCAATACACTGGCGTCCGAGGTGACAAGAAGAATCATCCAGCCGCTTTTCCTCAAGCACACCATCTTTCCTGAAGGAAATGAGATTCCCGGCGATTATGCGCACGGATACGGGTACGGCTTCGACGGTACTGGAGAGCTTACCGACATGACTGATTACAACCCGAGCTGGGGCTGGGCTGCAGGCGCGATGATTTCAACAATGGATGATATGAGAAGGTGGGTCCACGCTCTTGTAAAAGGAAACATGTTAAGCCCCGCCCTGCAGGAGAAACGCCTTACGGAATTCACTCCTTTCCCTCTGTCGGAAATATACTCACACAGCTTCTATGGGTTGGGGATCGCAGATTTGGCAGGATTTTATGGCCATAACGGCGAATTGCCGGGCTACAACACTCAGGCTGTTTATGATCCTGAGCACAACATAACCGTTGTCATGGCTATGAACCTCTATGTGGCCGTCGATATCGCAACGCTTCAGAGCGTTCTGGATATCGTTCTGCCCGGGAGGAAGTTATAGGAGGATCCTTCTCGGACACTCGTTTTTCAGCCGATCATATCTGCTATCTAACATCAGTAAGGTAAGCCATGGCACTTCCCCGTATTTTCAAATAACCATAGGAAGGGTAGATAAAGCCGCAGTCGGCATCGTTCGTGCTCCACGAATTTTTCAAAATGAAGTAACCCCTCTCATCTGCCGGGGTCACTCCGGCAGGAAGGTCGCGGTTCTCCACAAACCCCATCATCAGCGAGCAGTGACCGCCGCCCGAATCCTCCACGGGATCGTGCTCAACGTAGCCGTCACGGGAGGGATGATGAAAACTCTGTGTGGTCTGATAGCAGATGATAACAGGCACTTTGTAATTTACCGCAAATATCGCCATTTCAAGATTGTTGTCGGGAGCGTCAAAAGGCACCCATACGTAATCCTTCACGGTGCGCCCCGAGGTGCTCGAAGAGGCCGGTAATCTATACTCATATGCAGCCACGTTGCCTGTCGAACTGCGATAAGCAGTCTCTGAAACCTGAAAGGCGTAGTCTGTGCACATCTCTCCTGAGTACTTGCGACAGGAACAGAGAAATTTGTGATTCGACTCCAGGTATTCAGCACTCCGCTCCAGTGAGCGATTGTAGTTCCATATGTTTTCGTACTGAACCAGATACGCGTCATCCTTGAGGGAAAGAAGAGACGAGCCGAGGCCTAATCCATCTTCATAGCGATCCTCCCAGTCATAGGAGATCTTTCCACGGGTGTATGTCATCTGCTCCGAGAGATTCTCGCGGTTGCCTCCTTCCCGCAGTATCCAGCTTTCCATTGCGGCGATTATAGCCTGCATTGTGCAAGTGCCGCGGTTCCCCTGATCCTTGATGCAGGTCAATGAGTCTTTCAGTATGAAATCAAAGTTTGCCATCAAGCCGCTTCTGCTGTACTCGCTGATATCGCAGCGGGCAGAGTCTTCACTGTAGTCTCCTGCGCTTTCATAGCCGGTCTCGGTAGTGCAGTCCTTGAGGAAATTTTCATCAAGAATCTCATGACTTACCGTCGATATGTCCGCGAGGATTGCCCTGAATTTTTTATGTATGGTGCCGGCCAGGCCTTTTACGATCTTCCGTTTTTCTTTAATGGGAAGACGCCCGAAGCTCCTCGACGACGGGTACTTTGCAAGGTACTTGTCAGGAACCCAGGTGCGGACATTTGAATACAGTTTTTTCAGATTCCCTGCTGTCATGCTCTGCTCGAGCGCCATTCCAAGATCAATCAGCATGTGTTCAACGGGCTGGAATTTGACACTCTTTTTTTCTCCGTTGCGGAGTGTAATCTCTGATGTAATTGCTTTCGAATTCAGCGGAAGGGTCGCCGGCCAGAGATACTTTCTTTTCCGTGGATGTGCCCGCAGGTATTTCTTTGCAGCCCTGATATAACGGGCCTCCCGGGCGCGTTCACGTTTCTGCATGGCAAGATACTGTTTCCTGGGGCGCGTGATGATCTCCTGCTGCCCGTCTATGGCAGAGGCGGTTGACAGCTGAAGCAGGAACAGTGCTGATGAGAGTATCGTCAGCAGGTGAACTGAGCAGTTGCGCATAAGCAGGCCTGTTGAAGAAAGAAACGCTTAACTACAGTCTAAGGGGCAGGGCAGGGAAGTGGCGAGCTTAAAAATTACGGAATGGGGCAACCTCTCACTGGAGACTGGTAAAGCGCGGAAATCGCTGTTTCCATCACCAGATTTGCGGAAGGAAGAGGCGAGTCAACACGTGAGACGCTCCATTGAGCGATTTGTTCGCGGACTGGAACCGGCCGC
Source organism: uncultured Bdellovibrionales bacterium (assembly GCA_964421085.1). Lineage (GTDB taxonomy): Bacteria > Bdellovibrionota_C > UBA2361 > UBA2361 > CAYQVO01 > CAYQVO01. Next base: position 23,841 of record CAYQVO010000028.1, read on the forward strand.
CGCCTTCTTCATGCGCAGGAGATTCGAGGAACTGGTCAATCGGCATGCTGAGTCTTTTGCGTGGCGGGGCGTGAGCCTGAGTTTGCCGGTTATCTCATTGACTGTGAGGACAGCAGCTATCCGATTCGGATCATATATCCTGGGGCCCGGTTGACGAAGGGTAAAGTCATCAAGCTGGAGAACGGCATTCCATATCTTTACTTCTCAAAAAAATCCTTAATACCTGCTGCCACCCGTTCTGCTTCGTTCTTTTCAAGGCGGGGAAACATCGGAAGACTGAGAACCGAACTGCAGATGCGCTGCGTGCAGTCGAACCCGCCCTGCCCGAAACAAATCCTGTCAGCGAAAGCTCCCTGAGTGTGGATGGGTGAGGGGTAATGGACGGCAGTGCGCGCTTTGAGCTGTCCCAGATGAAGTTTCAATGCGTCCCGCTTTTCGCTTCGTATCACATACTGATGGAAAGTGTGCTGCGCTCCAGGGAGTGTGGCCGGAAGGGTCAGTGGGAGATTTCCGAGAGCTTCATCATAAAACCGGGCTATGTCCATTCTCATCCTGTTCTCCGCGTCCAGATGCGGAAGTTTTACCCTGAGAACAGCCGCCTGGATATCGTCAAGCCGGGAGTTATAGCCGAAGGTGTCGCTGATATTTCGCTCTCTCCACCCATATTGCCGGAGCAGAGATATATTACGCGCACAGTCGGGATCATTCGTAACAATGCAGCCTGCGTCGCCGAGTGCGCCGAGATTTTTCGTCGGATAAAAGCTGAATGCCGCTGTCTTTCCGAAACTCCCGCACATTGATCCTTTCCATCCGGTGTTGTGCGCCTGGGCGCAGTCTTCGAAAATCGCAAGATCGTATTTCGAAGCCAGCGTCCGGAAGTCGTCAATATGGCAGGGATGGCCGAAGAGATGCACGAGAAGAATTCCCGCAATCCTCCTGTCGCTGTAGTGAGACGTATTTTTCCTGATATGAATTATCGTATCCTCAACGAGCCCGGGATCGAGGGTCATCGTTTCGGGGCGGACATCGACCAGCACAGGGATTGTCCCGGCAAGAAGCAGCCCCGTCGCCACCGCGCTCGGAACAAACGACGGAGCGATTAAAAGATCCTCATGTTTCACCCCGGCGCTGAGCAGCGACAGATGGATGGCGTCCGTGCCGTTCGCCACTCCGAAGCAGAACGATACGCCCGTGTTTGCCGCGAATTCCTCTTCGAACCGGCGCACCTCTTCGCCAAGTATGTAGTTTCCGGAGGCGAGGACCCGCTTCAGTGCTTCTTCGATCTCCTTGCGGTAAAACGCTGCTGTTCTTCCGGGAGCAGCCTGTGGAATCTCGGCAGCTTCGTTCATCTACAGGTACGCATCCAGGTGTTTCGAATAATAATCAAGAGTGCGATTGAGTCCATCATGGAGAGACACCGCAGGAGACCATTTGAGAAGCGACGCGGCAAGAGAGTTGTCGGAATAATAGTCGCCGATATCAATGCGCGCCCTCTCTTCCGGGAATTCCCTGACTACATAACGGCTCCCTTCTCTCAGGGATGTCAGTATCTTCGCCACTTCCTCAAGCGAAAACACTTCAGAACCGCCGATATTGACGGCTTTTCCAGCCGCATTATCCGCCACTGCAGTCCGCAGAAGCGCCGTTACGGCATCATCCACGAAACAGAAGTCCCGCCGCTGCTTCCCGCCCCAGACTTCAAAGGGTTCGCCTGCCACAACCGACCGGATCCAGCAGCCGAGAAATGTCTGGCGGGCGTCTTTTATCCGCATTCTCGGTCCGTAAACATTCGTGAAACGGAGGGCCGTGACATTCAACCCGTACACATGAGAATACAGGAAGTGGTAGTGCTCGGCTGCAGCCTTATGAATCCCGTTTACATCTACAGGACAGATGGGATGTGATTCATCCACCGGGAGCTTCTGCGGTTTCCCGTATATCTGCCGGGTGCTCGCAAACACAATGCGTATGGAAGGATTCACCCGCCGGCAGATTTCAAGGATGGAAAGCTGAGCTTTGCAGTTTATTTCGAGATCCGTAAACGGGTCTTCCATCGAATCAAGATGGCTGGTCTGACCGGCGAGATTGAAGAGGAAATCCTGACCTGCAAGCAGATGACTGAGGCTGAAAGGATCGCGGACATCCGAAATATTGATCCGGGCTGCCGGCGAAATGTCGCGCACGTTGTAAAGCGAACCGCCGTATTCAGGCACGAGACTGTCGACAAGTGTGACGTTGCCTCCTTCCGCAGCTATCTTAAAAGCGAGATTAGAGCCGATAAATCCAAGACCGCCGGTAATAAGGACGTTTGAACCTTGCATCAATGATCTCTTGCTCTATTCGTCTGCACTTGTCAAGTAATGGCGCAGGAAATGCTCGAAAGAGCGGCTTACCACTGCACGTGAACAGCATACTGGGAGATCTTCGGATCGGGAGTCAGGAGTGCCGCACGAGGAAGATCCCGGATCCGCGCGGCTCCCGAAACGCACGGGGCCCATCTCCGTCGATCGATCGAGCACTTCGGGGCGACGAGTTCGTTATCATAGAACCTTATAATCTGCGTGCGTCTCACCAACTTCCCTTTTTTTCGGCATTATGATGCGCAGGACTGGCGGTTGAATATCCATCGGTATTGGTGCGGGAAGCATCGGATCATCAATGCTGGCACACATCTCTCCGGCTGTGAAGTGGCGGGGATCCCGGCACAGTCCGGGTTGATCAATCTCGACCGCGCTGACAGCCTTGCGCACTTGCCTGCAGTCTTGAGAGCTGTAGAGGTCGGCGCACGCTGACGGGAGGGTGTGTGCGTACGGTGAACTTTAGATCCTCACCTTCGGCAGCCGAAATGGCTGGTGCCGTGCAAATCGGACGCATGTCTGCACAAAAGGCTTTCCGGTCCGTGCAGGAGACAAACTTCGTGGCATTTCGGATTTGGTGCACAACGCACAGCTGCAGGATCTGTATGCGGGTAGACGGCTTCGACCGCATCTGGAAGCCCTTTCAGCCCGTCGCCGCACAGGATGAGGATGTCTTCGACGCCTTGAGGTCGTTGAATACATTGAGCCAGAAACGAGCTCCTTCAGATTCCTCAATCCACAAGCCCAGGACCTCCTGTCGGCCGTCGACATTTATCCCAGGCACAATATGCACGCACTTTTTGACCAAGCTGCTCCTCGGTTCCCCAACGCGCACACTCATTGCCCCGCTCGTAGCGCTTCCCGCAGAGCATCTCTGCCTCGCCCTCAAGCCTTCGGAAAACCTCCTTGACCGCCGTTGGCAGGAACCACTCAACTCTCAGTTTTCAGCGGGCTTTCGGGCATCGCCCGGGAAACCCTGATCACCCGTTAATCTTGTGGTGGATTCAATTTCCATAAGGCCTCTTCCCTTCATTCGTCCGCACCCTTTTAATGATCCGCGGAATCAAGCGATATGCTTCAAAGAAAATGCGCTTCGTCGTCCGCCATTTCGAACGTACTGTCCCGCTTTTCCAATAATTGGACATGCACAGGCTGAAATAGTGTTCAGCCAGGGTCTTTTTTCCGTAACATCATTGATGTTACGGGAGCTCCCGCTCCATCCGGGATGGTCTGCTTGAACTGAAGCGACTGTGCTCGAACGCCAATATCAACTTTTCGCTTTCAAGAAGCGCTTTTTGATGCGGGACTGATCGTGCCTTTCAGCCGGGCATCATGACAGGAGGAGGCAGTAAAATATCTCGATCCACAAAACGTGAAAAACCGCTGACCTTGAAACCATCGCGAAGCTTTTTAGCTCCATGTCCGGAAGGACCGTTTCTGTGAGGGCCGCCTGGACTGGATGATTGGTGAGGGGAATATCCTCGAACTCCTGAAGCGGCTCGCGGAGCTGTCAGGCGACCATCAGCATTATTCACCGCCCGCCGGGTCCGGCTTGATACAGGCTTCAAGCGCGGGCCTACCCCTGCCACCAGTGCCTGTTTCGTATTTTTTTCGGCCTCACACGCCGCTCTTCCGAAGGGAAAGCCGAGAACTCAGTTACCGCCGATATCGTCCATCCCTTCTGAACAACCTCCGGACACCGAATCCACTCCATCCAGATTGTCAGAGAGTCGTCGTCGGGATTTGTAGTATGGGCAAGGTAAGCCTGAACCGCGAGTTCTTTGATCGGGATTGAAGTCTCAATGACACGGGCCGCTATTGATGGTGAAGGGGCAGAAGACAGTGATGCAGGTACATTCAGCAGCTCGAGAGCGGAACATTTCCCGGCTTTGCTGAAAATATATCTTCCTCTTTTCTCAATGGTGTGGAGGCCCACTGCTTTCGCCTGACTGGAGCTTTTATACTTTATCACGTTTCCGTCATGACGAAGCTGGTCTGCGTACATGGATGAAACAGAGAACAACCGGAAAGTGTCGTTTCCAATGCCTGTGTGGTCGAGGTGAATGTCCTGCAGAGCGGTCAGGGAAAAATTCATTTCCATTTTTGTCTCGTTGATGCGTGCGTCAGTAGAATATGTCCTTGTCGTTGAGAGCGCAGCGAGGTCACCGTAAACACCGGAGACTGATATCCTGAGACGGTGAGGGCCACCTGCATCCACGACTGCACCGGTGACGCGTGGAATGAAATGAAAAGTCCGGTCTGCTGTCCGGAATGAGGGAGCGCCTGCTATGGAAGTTCCAAAGGCAGCTGACGTCGCATCCGGTTTCTGGTGCGTTAAGCGGATGTAGGTATTGCTCACGAGATCGGAAGCAGTTTGCGGCCACGAATTCGACCCGGATACATTTTCGAAAAGCTCCAGCCCCTGGAATTTGCCGGCTGCCTTTTCATTCAGCTGAACCGGGACCGGCGGTTCACTGATTGAAAGAGAAAGGAGGCCTTTCAGCACGAAAAGCCCGTCTTCAGAGGTGTATAACAGCTTTGATCTCATCACTGTTCACAGTCTGCCAGAGAATATTCCTTTATTTCAAGGAGAGAGAGCCCGGCCCCTGTTTAATGCCCATGCAGCCCATGACGATCGTGCGGTCCATGCGGTTTTTTGAAGCCGCCATCGAGATCGTTGATTCCGTGATGTCCATATCCGGTGTCGCCGTATCCACTGTTACCGAATCCACTGTCACCGAATCCACTGCCATGGTCGCAGTCGTGGTCTTTCTCCATCAGCTTCCCGGCATCACGCCTGTCGATGTCATAGTATTTGCCTGTCGCCGAATCGTAAGCTTCCACCCCGCCGCCGGGCTGCTTTTCGAGATCGTAGGTTTTGTATTCGCCGGTGTCATGGTCATACACCTCCACCTCGCGGCCATGGTCCTTGACTTCCGCGTCCAGGAAAGTTCCGCGCTCCGAGTCATAGATGCTGTAGTGGCCTTTGCTTTCTCTTGTCACATCGAGATTCTTGTAGCCTCCCTCAGCGCTCCAGACGGAGATGTCTTCGGTATGACCCGGGACCGGAACAATGAGAAAAAGGGCAGAAGCAAAGAATGTGAAAGTTGTTCTCACGGCATCTCTCCTGTTAATAGCGCGCGCATGTCAGAATAGCATATGAGAGATAATGCGGCGGGAAAAAACACGGGTTCTGACCGAATCTGACGTATCCAGGGAAGCCTTGAGGGCCAAGAAGAGCCGGGTCTTCGAACAGCAGCGAAGAATTGCATAAACAGAAGCAATTTTCGGCGTTGCCTCGCGAAGTTTTTCAGCTGCTCTATCTGGACGAACGCCAATTGCTCCTGCAGCCCATCCACCATGCCCTGCGCCCGACTTTTTAAGGGCTTCAATACCTGCTTCGAGAGCCATTTCATCGCCGGGATGCAATCCATCTCGACTGTGTCATCCACAATGAGGCCGCACCTCTCAAGAGCAGAAGTTATGATCTTTATGACCGCCTCGAAATGACCGACGTTCTTATCACTATTTTCCCGCCTATGGTGATCTCATAGTTTTCCAGAACTGTCTCGAGGTCGGAGAACCGGCCATCTTCGCCGATTTCGCGGACGATGAAGTCTTTCTCAGGGAATACCAGCTCGATATGATTCCGCCAGGATTCGATTTCGAGCACCATCGGCGACACAAGAATAGATCCGCCGGCTTTCAGCACTCTCAAGGCTGCGTCCGCCCTGTCGTGGCCGTGCTCATCATGACTGAAAAAATACCGGCAGTTAGGATCTGGGAAGCGGCAGTAAATGACATCGGCGCAGGCCTCCTGCCTTTCGTCGGAAAATCCCACGTGGTCTGCGCTGAATACAATCCTTGCATTCGGAATATCGCCGATTTTTCCGGCGGCGCGAATTACACTGTTAACGTCGCAATCAAGTCCAATGAAATTAATATCCGGTCTCTTGAGCGCCATTTTTTTGAGCGCACTGCCATCACCGAAACCCACCTCGATATAGAGGATACTATTATTGTTGTTGAAGGCCGTCGTCCATTTTCGCGAACGATCGATAACAGGCGAGCGGGGATCACGCTGCAGAAGAGACAGCAGGCCGAATTTTATCTCCCGGGAAAGGCCGTCTCTGGCGCCGCGGAAAGAATCGGGCACTTTCAGCGTTATTTCATTTGCACTTTGAAAATCGTGCTCCCGAATCATGGACGCCAGTTCGTGCTGCGGCTCTGCCAGGCCGGAGTTCAGATAGTCGAGAAGTCTCAGTGCGCGATCGGCATGGTATGCTGGAGCATGTATTCGCGCCTTCCACGGGCAGGGGAGTTCGAACATGACACCATCCGCTTTGATTGGCGGAGGCTGGAGAGAATTTCCGGAGAGTGTCGGGGTTTCAGATGTTACGGCTAACGACATTTTCTTATTCTACGGCAATGGCTGCGCCTAATCCAGGCTTCAATACCACTCGCTGCGATTCAAAACCCATGTCACCGAAATCGGAGATATGGGAATGGAAGGCGTCGAATTACGAAGTGCTATTGAGTGGTTGAGGTATCGGTACCGATGCATGAGGAAGAGTCCGGAGCATTTCCCGCCGGCATTCATGAGAGCCTTCTCACAATCAGCGGCTCAACGATTGATCGATACCTGAAGCCTTTCAAAGCGGAGCACGGGCTGACACTTACACGGCCCGGATAAATCTGTGACCTCAACTGTGCAAAAGGCGTCTCTTCCAGGAGCAGCCGATGGAATCTGGACCTGGCTTGATTTTCCCGAAAAAACCTGCCCAATGACACAAGCCATCCTTCCGCTGATCAAATGGAAGTTCGGGGGGTAAAAATTGACGCGGAATTCAGCGAAAACATGCGTATTTTCTGAGATTATTGACATATCTGCCATTGTTTCTGCCGAAAAACCAGAAAAGGGATGTAGTGAAGGAATTTCCTGTGGAAGAATAACTGCATGCGCCAAATCAACCACGAGGGGGGATCGAAAACGGTCATCCTCGCAATCGCCATCATCATGGCGTTTACCGCACAGTATTTGTTCACGGGTGAGGTCTTCACCCGGTTCATTGACTCGAACACCTGGGACTGGATCCCGCGTTATACCACCGCCACTTTGCTTCTTTGTGCTGCTGCCGTCTTTGCGGGATGGGGAGTCTCCGGAACAAGTGGTCCGAGGACGCTGGAAATAACGGGCGCGAGATTGCCTTTCTTATCCTTGTCGCTCTGGCTCCTGTTCGCCGCCGGGGCCTGCTATGTCTTCAGTCTTTCGTCATACCTCGTTTGGGGCGAGAGCATCTACACAAGGCTTCTGTGGTCTGGAGGCATAGCGCTCGTGGTTATCCCAACGTGGCTGCAGAGCCGGAACGGGAAGGCGAGGTCCGAGGAGAATATAGCGGGCTGGGAGTGGATGCTGGTCGCCGTGCTTACCGCCGCGGGATTTGCCCTTCGGTACTGGCGTCTGACTGAACTGCCTTCCGGGATGGACAACGATATTCCCTTCATGGGGACTTTCGGCCTCAAATTGATCCGGAACTCGAATTTCGACCTGATTGGTTTTTCCCAGTCTTCGCACCTGTTATCGTACGATCAGTCCATTGCGTGGAGCATGCGTCTTTTCGGAAAAGACCACTATGGGCTGGTCATGCTTTCCTGTCTCTCGGGAACAGTGACTCTTCCTCTGGTTTTCCTGCTCGGAAGAGAGTTTTTCAATCGAAGGGTCGGGCTGGTTGCAGCGGCACTGCTCGCCGCGGATTACACTCATATCCACTTCAGCCGGATTCTCTTCGGTGCGAACGTGATGTTTTTTGCCGTTTTTGTTCTCTATTTCATCGGGAAGGGGATTCGCACGCAACAGTCGCTCTGGTTCTGCCTGGGCGGTGTGATGACCGGACTTGGGTTGCTTGCGTACGATTCGAGCCGCGTGGTGCCGATCATCGTCATCGCAGCAGCTGCCTGGGAGTGGCTCTTTCACCGGCAAAGGGCGAAGGCGAACCTTCTTAACTGGGCCGTCTTTCTGTTTGCGGCCCTGGTTGCGTTCGGTCCGATGCTTGGCTTTTTATTTGAGGATTTCAGTTCTTTCATCGGGCGAGGCCACTCAGTCGCTCTCTGGACCCCTGAGGTCTGGCGCCATGAGATGCTCGTATACAAGGCGGACAGTGCCCTTGACGTTATTATCGGCCAGATTCGCAACACATTCCTGACACTGCACCTCTTCGGCGACAGCAGTCCCCATTTTGCTTTTCCGCGCCCCATGGTCGCGCCTCTCACTGCTGCATTATTTGTAGCAGGCACAAGCTTCTGCCTGTTGAAATTGAAACAGACCCAGTGTCTGGTTCCCCTTGCGTGGATTTTTCTCACCTTCGTGCTTGGAGGAGTGATTACATACGATCCTCCATACTGGCCGCATCTGAATATAACGCTTCCCGCAATTGTTGTCGTTGCGGGGGTGGGCGCCGACAAGACGATAGAAGTTTTTACGCGGGGAGGAGTCCGGGGCACAGTCGCCGGGTGGAGTGTCTTCTCCCTGGCCATCATTCTTACGGGTATTTTCAACTGGATGGCATATTATGATTTCGCCAATGACAATGCCGGTTATAAACTGATAGTCGTCCGGTATATAGACTCCCTTCCCAAGGGTTACCAGGTTTACATGATTTCCACCGAATACAGCTGGAATCAGCACGCGTTCCGTTTTTTCAACAGAGATGTGCCGGGGCAGGATATCACCATGGAAGAACTTCAATCTTCGCCTCCCCTGATCACTCGTCCGACGGTCTTTTTTGTTTATGATCAACCAGATGCGCTCGCGCTTCTCGAAACGTTGTACCCGGGGGGAGAGGTCACAGAGCACAGAAACAACGAGAACAGAGTTCTTGTCACCTCTTACAACGTGACTCCGGAGGGATGGAAATTTCCTCCTCCGGAAGAGGCTGCGAGACGGATGGCGCTTCCTGGATGGTGGATTACAGGAGGAGCGCTGGCTTTCGCTGTCTTCCGGATTTTCAGAAGTCCTGCAGGGAGAAATCGCCGGTGAAACTTTCAATCGTGATACCTGTGTATAACGGGGCGGAGACCATAGAAGAGCTCGTCAGGAATGTCGAGGAAGAGCTTTCGCCGAAGTTCGATCTTGAGATCGTGCTGGTCAATGACGGGAGCCTCGACGAGAGCGAGGAAGTGTGCGGGCGCATCGCGCTCAACGATGCGGCCGTTCGCTTTATTTCGCTTCGGAAAAACTTCGGAGAGCACAACGCCGTCATGTGCGGCCTGAACCATGTGAGCGGCGATGCGGCGGTAATAATAGACGATGACTTCCAGAATCCACCCCGGGAGATTGTCAAGCTGGTGGACAAACTCGAGCAGGGGTACGACGTCATTTATTCCAGGTATGCCGTCAAGCGGCACTCGTTCATGAGAAACGTGGGGAGCAGGATTAATGATTTTGCAGCTACGTGGCTCACGGGCAAGCCGCGGCATCTCTATCTTTCGAGTTTCAAGGCGATTCGACGCGGCATAATAGATGAAATAACGAAGTATAAGGGACCCTTTCCGTATATCGACGGGCTGATACTGCGCGTCACTTCGAATATCGAAACCGTGCCCGTAGAGCACGATGCACGGCGTGCCGGGCGGTCGAATTACACATGGCGGACCCTTGTTTCCCTTTATCTCAACATGTTCCTGAACTTCTCCATGCTGCCGCTCCGCATTTTCACACTCGTGGGAGTCGGGGTCTTTGCAGCCGGCTTCCTTCTTTCTCTCACCGTGATATTTGAAAAATATCTCTCCACAGGCATACCGGCAGGTTATGCGTCGGTCTTTGTGGCGGTTTTCATTCTGGGAGGGATACAGATCGTTTTTATCGGGCTTCTTGGCGAGTTTCTCGGCAAGCAGTATCTCGACCAGAACGGCACTCCGCAGTGGGTGATAAAGAAAAAAGTTCCATGAAAATTCGCCCGCAGTATGAAGAATGAGCTCGAATATTCCACGATGGCCGGAGCGGAAGGAAGCCACTGGTGGTACAGGGCGCTGCATACCCTGGTGTTGAACGCGATCGGGGAAAAGACCGGTGACAAGAGCGTGCGAATTCTCGACGCAGGGTGCGGAACAGGAGGGCTCGTGTCTTTCCTTTCATCTCATGGGTACACGGACATCACAGGATTCGACGTATCTGAGACTGCCGTCCAGCTTGCCGCGTCGAAAGCCCCTCAGGTGTTTCAGCTCGATGTGAGAGAGACTGCCGGGCATTTTCCCGCGGAAAGCTTCGACTTCATCGTATGCAACGATGTGCTTTATTATCTCAATGACGAGGATCGTAATGCGCTCCTCCGCGATTTTTATCTGCTTCTCCGGCCGGGAGGACGTGTAATCATGAATCTTCCGGCCTTGAACGCGTTCAGAGGCAAACATGATATTGCTGTGGATATTACGAGGCGGTTCAGCAGACGCGATCTGGATTCTGTTTTCAAAGGGTGTGAATACACGTCCATCAGGAGTGTTTACTGGCCATTTCTTCTTTCGCCGGTTGTGTTTCTCGTCCGTGCAGGGCAGCAGCTCTCTGACATGCTTTGGGGAAACGCGTCAATTAAATCCGATGTTTCCACGCCGCATGTTCTGTTGAATTCACTTCTCTTCCAGATCGCCCGGTTTGAGAACGAGTTTCTCCCCTGGAAACCGTTCGGCAGTTCGTTATTCATCGTTGCAAATAAAGGGGAGTAGGTTCGTTCCAATCAGCAAACGTTTTGATGGGAATTTCTCTGCTCGCTGATTTTGGCGTTCTTTTCTTCTTTCGGCTTTTCGCCTTCTTTCGCACCGGAGCCAGCAATCTATCCAGTGTCGCCGCGCTAGCCGCTAAAACACCTTCGCGGACTGCCGCCTCAAGCGCAAGATGACCATGACGCTCCATAGAGCAAAGCAGGGTCGGAATAATCTCTTTCAGGCGTTTGCCGCAAATCCTATCGGCTGCTTCCCAGAGTACCACGACTGCTTCTCTGACAGCATCATTGTATACCCCCCTTACTGAAGTCGTCTCGTGAGGCGTATCAGACCTTTTCTTTCCCAGCAACCGAATTGCGTGCTTCCTGTGATATCCAGCGACTGCAACGAACTCATCGAGAATTTCAGCCTTCCCCTTGTTATCCGCAGCTCCGTACCGCTCGCGTAGTGCCTCGATCAGCTCCAGCTTGAACTCTTTCCTGATTCTCTTCCCCATCTCATGCCTCCCAATATTGGTAACATTTCGATGAGGCAACGGGCCTGGTTGAGTAACAAAATCAATGAGTCAATGCGCGGTCGGGATTATTGATCGTCGTTCATCAACCGTGCAGACGGACTTCTATGCGGGCTATAATCAGGTGCTTCTTCCCGGCAGCGTGAAGCGTCTTTCATGCATGGCGCATGTCCGAAGAAAATTCATAGAGGCGCAAAGCTCAGCACCTGAGGTTTGCCGTGAGATCCTGGAGTTGATCTCGAAACTCTACAAGGTGTAAGCAAAGACCAGAAAGAGCACGCCTGAGGAAAGGAAAGCGGCTCGCGAGAAAGACTCTGCGCCGATTCTTGGTAAGCTCCAGGTACTTTTATACAGTCTCAAAGAGAAGACTCTTCCAAAGCATCCGCTGATGAATGCAATTCAGTATGCGCTCTCGCAGTGGGATGAGATTGGACGCTTTCTCCAAGATGGTGCATTCGAGATCGACACCAACGATATGGGGCGAGATATTCGTCCGATTGTCATCGGGCGGAATAACTGGCTCTTCGCCGGCTCCCATGACGGCGCGGAAAGAGCCGCGATGCTGTATTCCTTTTTCGCGTGCTGCAAACTTCACAAAGTGAACGCCTTCGAGTGGTTGAAAGACGTCGTCGTTCGCGTGCAATCAGACCGCTCTGTTACTGCCGCGGACCTGCTGCCACACAGGTGTAAGTCAATCGGACATTAAGCTGGGCGCGGGAGTACGGATACGAAAATTCAGTAAGCCTTTAGGATACTTCTGATGTAACGGTGGTCGCCGTTTACATCCTGATGAGAAACTTGATTGGAAATCAATGGCGGAATTCAGGCTGGTTTTTCAAGCAGCCAGCTAGCTTCTCAGGACAAAGTCACAGGCTTCAAGTCCTTTCACAATTTCCGCCGAGAGTGATTCAATCCTGGCTGAATCCAGAGTTTTTGCCGGATCTCCAGTTACAACATGAATCGTTACCGCTCTTTTACCTGGCTCAGGCAGGTCGAAGGATGCAGTCAGCTTGACCTCAAGGATCTCGGGAATTTTCAGCTGTTCCATGCATTGCAGCATCTTTTCAGAGGATACTCCAGGGCTGACGACCACTGTGAAATCGAGACTGGAAGTGGGCAGCCTTCCAATGGTTTGATACGTCTTCTGCATCTTGGCAGGGTTGTCTATCAGCGCCTTGAGATTGAGGATTATGCAGGAAAGATTACCGCGAACCTTGAAGTTCTTCAGTATTGACGGATGTATCGCAGTTATAATACCGATGCAACTTCCGTTCAGCAGAACGGTTTGACTTTGAGATGGGTGAATTCCGGCCCGCGAGACGAATAATGAATGATCGAAAGATTCCTCGTTGTATGGAGCCAAGGTTATCCCGCGGATCTCGAGATGACGAAAGAGACGTTCAGCCAGTTCAACGCATTCCACAATTCGATTCCTGTCTCGATCAAAGAGACCAGCAGCAAGGCACAGGTGTTCCATCGAAAAGTTCTGCGGATCGGGAACATAGGCACGCCCTATCTCAAAACAACCGAAGTTATCGAAGTTCTTCTGATTAAGCTCTACTGCTGTAAGCAGGGAAGGAACCAAGGACGGTCTTGGCCTGTCCAAATCAGATGACCATGGGTTCATCAATTTCAAAGAATCATTTAGATCCGCCCAGCCTGCCTGTTCCAGTAGATCCCGGCCAATCAAAGGATAGGTGCGAATCTCCAGTAACCTGCCGTTCATTACCAGGAAGTCCTGAATCTTGCGCTGAAGCGCTGTTGCGGCAGGCTGCCTGACAGCCACGACTTCATTCAAAGGCGCTCGGGGTGAAATCGCATTATATGTGACAATCCTGCCGATCTCTTCAACCAAATCGGCCTCGCAACTGACATCTTTTGTGTTTCGCCATGAAGGAACAGTTACCGAAAGGATTCCTTTTTCTTCTCTAGCCTCGAACCCGAGGAAATCCATTATTTCGCAAACTTCCGCATGGTCTACCTCGTGCCCAAGAAGCGAATCGATTTTCCCATACGACAAAGGAATGATGCGCGGCTTTGATAAAGAAAGGTCAGGGCCCGAGTAAGTCAGAGTCCCAATGACACGAGCGGTAGGACAAAGTCTTGTTACCAGGTCGACAGCCCGAAGAGCTGTCTGCCGAAGAAGATGACTATCGAGAGATTTTTCGTAGCGAAGAGACGAGTCGGTCCTGATGCCGATCCGCATTGACACCTTTCGCACGGCTGCTGGAAGCCAGTTTGCAACTTCTATACAAACTCTTGTCGTCTCAGAAGATACGCCGCTAGCGGCTCCGCCCATGACGCCTGCAATGACAAGGGGACCTTTTTCATCTGCCACGACAGTATCCCCTTTCTCGAGCAACGCCACCGAATTATCAAGCATCGGAAGTTCGCAAGGAGCTGGAACCCTCTTTATAAGCAGGTTGCTTCCATGAATTCTGTCCAAATCGTACATGTGCATGGGAAGACCCAGTTCGCACATTACGTAGTTACCTATGTCCACCAAATTGTTAACGGGCCGGAGGCCGAAAGCGCGAAGCCGCATCTGCATCCAGGGAGGGCTCTTTTCGACTTTGACTCCTTCCACTGAGATTGCATAAAACCCCAGACAGCTTGAGTCCGTATCAACCTGGGGTACAATCGGCGACTTCTCCTCGGGATGGAATCGTGCTTCCACCTCTCTTTCCCATGATTTATCATACAATCCTTTCATCCGGGTGCGCAGAATGGTCGAGAACTCCCGCGCGAATCCGGCATGACCCCATAAATCCGGTCTGTGTGTAAGCGATTTATTATCGATCTCGATGATGGAATCAGAGGAAATACCGAGAAAGTCGGAAAGCAAACCTCCAACCGGTGCCGTTGCTGGAAGGGACCATATGCCGCCTGCATCAGGTCCAAGCCCCAATTCAGCTTCCGAACACAGCATTCCGCGGGACGTCACTCCCTCGAAACTCTTTTCAGTTATGATGCTTTCTGAATCGAGCCTGCTGCCAACAGGAAGAAAGACGCACTTCATTCCTTTCTCGACATTCCCGGCGCCGCAGATTGTAGTCTCCTTTCTTCCGAATCCTACGGCAACATCCACCACAGAGAGCCTTCCGTCTCCAATGGGCCGTCTGTCCAGGACTTCCGCTATTCGCGCATCATCCAGGAACTGGGCAATATGATGAACTCCCTCCACCTCAGCTGTGGACAACGAGAGATCATTGGCGAGTTGCTCAACACTCCTGTTACCTAAGGGCACGAAGTCTTCTATGCAGGATCGTGATATTCGCATGAGTCCTTAAAAGCCTCCTTATGATAGTGACAGATGGATCACTAGAAAGCAGCAAATTGCTTTATGAAACGCAAATCACCGGAATGAATCAGACGAATATCGTTAATTTGATACTTCATCATCACCAGTCGATCCAGACCCAGTCCAAATGCAAAGCCCGAATATTTATCGGCGTCAATTTTCCCATAACGCAAAACCTGGGGGTGTACCATGCCGCAAGGAAGCAGCTCGAGCCAGCCGGACTGTTTACATACAGAGCAACCCTTTGCTTCACAAATAAGGCAGCCGATATCAAGTTCAAAGCCGGGTTCAACGAACGGGAAAAAACCCGGGCGAAGGCGGATTTTAACATCCTGCCTGAATACTTCACGAAGCAGAGTTGTCATGAAATGAATGAGGTGAGCGACGGACACATCGGGACCGACCATCATCCCCTCGAGTTGGTTGAAGATCATCTCGTGTGAAGCGTCAGTTCGCTCGCATCGAAAGCAAGTGCCGGGCGCGATAAACTTGAATGGAGGTTTTCTCACTTCCATGCCGCGCACCTGCACGGGGCTTGTATGCGTGCGGAGGAGGTGGCGAAGATCGCTGAACCAAAAGGTGTCCTGCATATCCCTGGCAGGATGATCAGCGGGGACGTTGAGCGCCTCGAAGTTGTAGTAATCTGTCTCGATGTGCGGCCCATCGAGGATCTCAAATCCCATGGAAAGGAATATGTCCTCTATCTCGCGTTGTACGAGAGTGTTCGGATGGTAACCGCTCATTTCAGTTTTGAGGAAAATATTGGACTCTCGATACCCTATATCCACCCAGTCCTCTTCAACTGAGCGGGCTAGAGCCTCTTGTTCAATTGCGCTCTGGCGTTCGAGGAACAATGACTCCAGTCGTTTTTTGCAGTTGTTGAATTCGGCCCCGGCGATGCGTCTTGCGTCTCCTTCGAGGGTCTTCATTGCCGCGGCAATAGAGGTGAATTTTCCATTCTTGCCAAGATAACGTGACCTGAGCTCAACGATTCCCTGCGGAGTAACCACGGCACAAAGAAGTGCTTCAGCCTCTTTTAGTATCTCCTGGATCTCTTTAACCATTCAAAGAACGCGCCTATATACCTGACAATCGAAAAGATTACTTATACTTGGTTTTTGAGAACCCGTCAAAGCGCCGTTACTGATTGCCTCAATTTCGGTGAAGTATACAATATTAATGTAGTCCAGTTGCGAATGCAATCAACCGATCGGCTCGCGGGTGAAACGCCTCATGACTTGCTTTTTCCAACTTCGAGAAAACATTCTATGGCGAAAGGAGGCGGGAGTATTCATCCTGCTCCATCCGGAATCGAAAGAGCTCAAGATTTACAATCCTCGGATTTCGGAAAGCATTTCGGCCGGTGGAATAATCATTGAGAATGAACATACCGCAGCGCTTCTCGAGGAGCTCCGCAGGCTGGGCATGGTTACTGGCGCTTGCGAGAGTCCTGTTCTGTCAAGTGATGCGCCTGGATTCACAGCTCCGTTCAACGTAACAATTCAAACGACAAACAGGTGCAACCTCCAGTGCCCTCACTGCCATCGTGACCGTAAAGGCAAGGAAGATTTGCCGCTGCATCATTTCGAATCTCTAATAAGGCAGCTTAAGGAGATGCGTGTCTTTAATGTAAATCTTTCCGGGGGCGAACCAACCTTATTAGAAGATATCTCCCTGCGCGTCCAGCTGATTAACCTTTGCGGACTCAAGGTTACAATGTCCACAAATAACACTCTCCTCACGCCTCAACTGGCTGAGTCGTTGCATGATGCGGGGCTTCGTGATGTGCATATTTCTCTCGATTCGATCGCCAAAGAGCACGATCTCATGAGAGGCGTTGAAGGGGCGTATCAGATGATGGTTGACCGTCTGCCGCTGCTTCGCAAGGTTGGTATCCGCTACACTTTCGTAACTACAATTGTATCGCAGACTCCCGAGGCGTATGAGAATGTGATCGATCTTGCGTATTCACTAGGGGCTGACGCTCACAAGACGAACACGCTCATTCCGCAGGGAGGGGGCGGCAGCCTGCCTTATTCCGGGACGACCCTGGCATGTCCAGGCAGGATTGAACCCTTTATTCAAATATTCAAGCGAAAAAGAGCTGAGTACAAAAGCAAGATGAATGTATCAGCCGAGACAATGTTCCAACTCCAGATGTCGGGACATGATCCGGCAGTGCCAGTAGCGCTTAATATAGGCTGCCCGGCAGGTGTGCTGACATGCGCGATAAGAGAGGACGGCGATTTACTTCCTTGTCCTTTTTTCCCTTCCGTGACGGCCGGAAATGTTTTTCAAGAATCATTCCGGGAATTGTGGAACCGAAATCCATTATTGCTCTCCCTGCGAAGACGCGACTTGATCTCGACGTGCGGAAATTGCCGCCTTTCCAAATCGTGCGGCGGTTGCAGGGCCAGGTCATACGGCATTACGGGGAACCTTTTTGGAAATGATCCTTATTGTTCCGTGGAACGGTTCAATTTCGGAGATAGATTCATAAGAGCTTCAGAATAGAAATCGGATCGGGCAACTGGACTCAATTTATTCTTGACTAGGATCTTATTCATGGTCACACTATTGGCTATTATAGGTGTGTCCGTCAATTGTCATGCAAATAGAGGCGTTCGAGGAGATCAAAATGAAAGAGAAAAGTAAAAAACAGGAAGTGAAAGCTGAAGAAAATAAACGCAGGAAGGCGGAGCACGAAGAGAAGAAGCTCGAGTCAGCCGTGAAAGATTATTACGAAGCTGAATCATGGCAGTTTAGCGGCTGTGGTGATTAGGATTCTTTCAGCCTGGGAATGAGGAGGGCAGAAGTGCTCTCCGGCGTTTTAAAGAGGTCCGAAGAGGTCTCTTTTTTTGTATATGCAATTTAATTTGTCCGTAGACCCCCCACGAGTCGGTGTTCTTGGGCGGCTCATCAAAGGGAGAGAGGATCACAACGACTTGGCAAAAGCGCACGAAACGCTGGGCCAGGTTGAACAAAGTTGGAACCTCACCCGTGAAATAGTCCTGGAGTCGCTTCGCCTCTTGAATCCTCAAGCAGTTTCAAACCCGATTAATGTCTGTGTCTTCCCGGTCGATTTCTTCGTCGGAGCTGTAGAAGTGATTGATCAACTGATTCTGTATGGCCAGCCTTTGCGTACTCCTGCATTTCCATCGGCGGTGATTGCTCATGAAACCTGTCATATCCTTCTTTCAAAACTGGAGAAGCAACCCTCCAAGATCGTGAATGAAACTGCCTGTTTTCTGACGGAACAATTTGTTTTCCGCCTTGCTGAGAAGAAGACGTTGCGAGACATTTGGCAAATTTCGGAGCTTGACGAATTTCATGAAGCTGCCTTTCATCTTGCCTGCCGATTCGACGAGGAGTTGCTCGACGGCAGGGCGATGTCACTTGAATTGCTTCCTGAACTCACGGCGAAAACACCTGTTGAGATAATGAAACTCGAGCCGCCAAAAGGACTATTGAAGAACCTCCGCATACTCACGAAGGGCATCTGAGATAGCAGGCCCCCTGGCAATCTTCCAAATAGGAGTCACACGTCCGGCACATTTGAGGGATGTTGTGCCTTCTCCATTCATTGAGTCTTTCCATAATGTCCTCCAGAGGCTCTTTAAGCACACTCCCTAGAGGTTTGCCGACAGATCCCACACAAATGCACGCTGCACCTGTTGGATTTATCCGAATACTGCTGACGCCACCTCCGCAACCATACATAAATTCACATCCCGTGAATTTTTCGCTATTGATGAAGCCATCAATGAGATCGACATCGAACCCGGGAAGATCGAGTTTGAGATCCTGTCGTTCATTCTTCAGTGCCACAAGTTTTTTGCAAAGCTCCTCATTGTTCTGAGGAGACAGGTTGATGCCGTGAGTCGGCGCCCGCCCCTCCTGTAGAGGCGTAAGAAACTGAATGTAGGTGACGCCGAGTTTGGTGAGGAAATCAATAAACTCGAAGATAAAGTCCGCGTTGATGTCTGAAACAAGGCACGAAACGCTAACAAATATTCCCTTCTCAAGAAGGATTTCAATGTTTCGTACAGCCTTATCAAATGAACCTTTGACAGTTGTAAGCGCCTCGTGTTCGTCTCTCAACCCATGTAGACTGACCTGAATGATTTTCATGCCACTACCGGCGTAAAGTTCAATTCGCTCCCGTGTCAGTAACGTACCGTTGGTATTAACCGCGAAAATAAAGCTCTTTGATAGAGCGTGGAGAATGATTTCATTTATATCAGGCCGGACGAAAGGCTCGCCGCCGAGGATCTGCACCATGTGCGGCTTTCCCTCATCCAAAATGTCAAGAATCCGAATTACATCCGAGGTGGGAAGACCGTCTTGCGGGGAGGCGCCGGAACAATCGGAGTAGCAGTGCCGGCATTGAAGGTTGCACTTGTAAGTCAGATCCCATCTCACAAAAAGCGGCGTTCTGAATCGCGGCCTACCGGGTTTAGATGAGACAGGAAAAGCCGGCACTTTCTCGATGGACAAATCGTCAAATAGCCGGAGAATACCTTCCGCTTCCTGCCGCTCATTCAGCATCAAGGGGGATTTGATAACGTCACTAATATCACCGGAAATATGGATGTCATCACGAACGCGGCACTTCATTGTCGAACTTCGAATCAATTTGCGGCATATGAGGGCACTTCGTTCGTTCGACGTCATTTCAGCAAGCTTCGAAAGAATAAGTATTGGATGCAGATGCTAGCTTGTGAAAATTGAGAGGGTCAAGATTGACGGGCAAGTGTAGGGGGGTGCCCCGGTAACGCATCCGTGACTCATTGAATTCATGATTGTCGTGTTGCTTTCGCTCCCGGCAATGGCGGAGGGAGGGTTGTCCTTGTCATCCGGGGGCGACTTGTCTGGTTAGACCTGTCGCGGATTTGGAAGCCCAAGGACAATTTGACTTGGGAAATGTTTGCACCTATTATAAAACAGCATTACAAAAAAAGGGGCCCCCTCGCATGTCTCTTATTCAAGACAATCAAGCGGCGTTAAGAGATACAGAAGGACCTGTAGAGTCCATCGGGCAAAGAGACGGTAAAGCAGTCATAGTGAACGGCCTCTCTGACGAGGCTCAAGAGGCGCTGCAAGTGCTCGAGGGCAGGGATGATCGCGATGCTCGATTCATGCGCCACCTGATGTCGCTCCCCGACCTGACACGGACGCTCGGTTCCCCGGTTCAAATGGCAATACAGCGGATCCTTCAGTCCGAGAGTCTGCGGGATTTCGATGAGGTTGAATTTCCGGAAGTAGTATCGGTAGCTGACAACTTCGACGTTCTTCTTGTGCCACCTGCACATCCGGCACGGTCTACCAGTGATACTTATTACCTTACCCCGGGTATGGTTCTTCGCACTCATACAACCACCATGTGGCCCTATTACATGAGCAGGCCCGAGACTCTGGCAACTCTCGAGGAAACGGGAGTCATAAGAGCACTTGCTTACGGGAAGTGCTATAGGCGGGATGAAGTGGATCGGTGCCATCATGCATGCTTTCATCAGATTGATGCTCTTCACGTCACAGAAAAAGAAAGAAACCTGTTTGATGCAGCGAATCTGGAGGAAGTTTTTCGAGGCATAGCACGAGCGCTTTATGGCCCCAACATTGAATGCGAAGCGCGGCCTGACTCATTTCCCTTCACTGAGCCAAGTCTCGAACTCTTTGTCAGATTCAACGATGAGATGCTTGAAATCGTTGGCGGAGGCCTGGTCCGGGCCGAGGTCCTTGACTCATTTGGAATAGACTCGAAGCGATACAACGGGTGGGCATTTGGATTCGGTGTTGACCGCCTTGCGATGGTTAAAATGGACATTCCCGACATTCGCCTGCTTTGGAGTTCCGACGAGCGCGTGACATCTCAATTCCAGGATTGGGATAGTGTATATGTGCCAGTAAGCCGATTTCCATCATCATATCGCGATATTTCGTTTATTGCTCCACGCTCATTGAACCTCAATCTCTTTTTCGACCTCGTTCGCGAAGAAACAGGCGACGAAGGTGTTGAATTAGTGGAGCAGGTGCAGGAAGTAGATCGGTTTGAAAATCCGGAAAAATTCGGCCCGGACAATGTTAGTCATACGTTCCGCATCGTTTACAGGTCGCATGTAAGAACTCTGGAAAATGCCGAAGTTGACAGACTTCAGTGGAAGATTCGCGGCGCTGTAAATTCACATCTTCCGGTCAAGCTGAGGGGGCCGGCACAACCGGCCGAATAAGAGGCCGCCTGGAAGTCGCTTATAGACTGATATTGCGATATTGGTATACCTTAATTATCGGTTGTTGGACTCTGCATCTCTCAATGAAATTTTCTGCAGCGACAAACTGGGATAATGTGCTCGTCGAAACGTATTCCGAGTTGAGCTCGCGGTACGATAATAAAATAATCGAGGTCTTCGGCTCATCATCCACCAGTCTCCTGGGAAGCGCTAATGCGGGCCTTCCACTGATCTCGCCAGAGAAGATTCAAAAGCACATTCAAATCTCGAGTTCTGCAGGATTGAAATTCAACTATCTGATTAATTCAGCTAACGTCCCGTTGCTCACGGACAGCGGGAATAAAGCGCGGGCTATGGACACTCTCAAATGGCTCTCCGATATCGGCGTCGACATCCTTACCGTGGCCTGCGATGAATTACTGCATTTCATCTCAGAGCACTTTCAGCATTTCCCTCTCAATGTCTCAATCGTGAGAGGCATCAAATCGATTTCCGAAGCTGAGATGCTCAGACGCAAATTTCCCAGTATACGGCGGATAACTCTTCATCAGACTCTTAATCGAGATCGGGCAATGTTATCCTCACACTTGGAGGAAGCGCATAAGACTCAGGCCCCGAATTCCTTACCGGTTGAAGTTGAACTTCTAGCCAACGAGATCTGCCTGTACGATTGCCCCAGAATGAAAGAGCATTATATTGCGCTATCCAGGTGCAGCCAAGGCGACAGAGAGGTGAGTTTCGACTGGAACAGTTGCGCAAGACAGCGGCGGCTCGATGTGCTGGAGTTTCTCAACTCGTGCTGGATCCGGCCTGAAGATGTCTGTTTATACGATGACCTGGGTGTGAACTACCTGAAGCTGGCGGGACGCAAAGAGTCCACTGCCAATCTCGTTGCCCGGGCCGAGGCTTACCTTCGAGCGAAATACGAAGGGAATGTAATGGATCTCTTTTTGGCTGAATTTTGGCCTGATTCAAAGCCTCCTCGCATCAAAAACCGGACTCTTGATAATTTCCTCCAGTTCCTATGGTCGCGCGGACTCACTCGCGCAGACGCGCTTCAACATCTGGGTGAATATGGGGCAATCCGCTATGAAGAATGACCATAGTGAACTTGATTGGAATCTCATCTATTTCGCAGGAACTCCTGTTATTCGCAAAGAACATTTCGGTACTCTGATCCTTATGCAGAATGGCCGAAGGCATGTTACCGATAATCGCTATTTCGGCGTGCTGCAGAGGCTTGCATTCCAGGAGAGAAAGTCAAACGGAGGGGAAGAGCCTCTGTCAGACAGCGAAATAGGATCTTTTCTCGCGGACTTGGAGCAGCTCGGTGTAATCAGTCGCGGAATCACGTCTGGATCGCGTGTGAGTCTTATCGAGAATCCATTCATTTCCAATGATTGCCTATCGTTCCCAAGAGTCGTCTATTGGGAGTGCACGAACAATTGCAACCTTCGATGCGTCCATTGCTATAGCAGTGCGGACTCCAAGGCAGCGGGAGCCGCGATTGAAAAGGACCGAATTTTTCAGCTTATTGATGAACTTTCCGCGCATGGTTGCGAGTTCCTCTGTATGGGCGGTGGGGAACCCCTCTTATATCCATTGCTTTTCGATGTAGTTCGGCGCTGCAGTGAGAAGAACCTCGCTGTCGAGATGACGACAAATGGACAGCTGATAGACGATTCAGTTTTAGAGCAGTTGAAAGACGCAGGTCTCAAATTTATTCAGGTAAGCCTCGATGGCGCGCTGCCCGGGACTTACAACAGCATTCGCGTGAATGCGGAGTTTGAAGAAGTTGTGAAAAACGCCGCAAAAATCGCGAAGCATTTCGTTCTCTCCATATGCACCGTGGCGATGAGGCCGAACTTGAGAGAGATGGAGAATCTGATTGAACTTTCCAAACAGATTGGAGCAGAGCATTTTCGGGTTCTTCCATTGATGACAATTGGAAGGGGATGCAATTGCAGTCACCTTGCCCTCAACCACGACGAGCTGCGTGAGCTGAACCACTTTCTTCTCAAACGAAAAAGCGAGGAACGATCATTGCATATTCAGCTGAATGAGAATCTAGTTGTTCCCGAGAGAAAGAATATTGAGTGGATGCCCGAGGACCATTTTGGTTGTTCTGCCGGACGTTCAACGTGCCTGATAGATGCAGAAGGCTTTGTCTTTCCTTGCTCGTTCATGGGCTTTCCGGAATTTCGATGCGGGGATCTCCGTGAACATTCGTTGTTGAACATATGGACGCATTCAGAGGTTCTCCAGAATCTGAGAAAACTTGATCATGTGGAAGGTAAGTGCTCTTCATGCAGCTATCTTCCGGATTGTAGAGGCGGTTGCAGAGCTGCAGCGTACATGAAATATGGATCAATTTCAGCAGAGGATCCTCTTTGTACTGTCGGGCAAAAAAAGCCTTGAGGGAAGAATGCCTCCTGCCTGTTGTGAGGATCGAGCGCGTCGGGGAAATGATGAACGGTCCTATGACTTTTTCGAAACCAGGAAATTCTGAATGCACAGATAATCGATTTGTGTGTTCAGAAAACATCTAATTGCATCTTCCGGAGTCTCCACGATAGGCTCCTGCCGATTAAATGAAGTGTTCAATACAACGGGCACAGCTGTAAGCGCGAAGAACTTCTCTATCACCCGATGGAAGAGGGGATTATGCTCTTGCCGGACGGTCTGTAATCTTGCGCTCCCATCAACATGTGTTATCGTGGGCACCTTTTCACGCATCTCCGGATGAACATCGGCAGTAAGAAGCATGTAAGGACTCCTATCTACGTCGAAGAATTCGCGTGCGTATTCTTCCAGAGCAGATGGTGCAAATGGACGAAAAGCTTCTCTCGCTTTCACCTTCGCGTTGAGAATCTCTTTCATAGAAGGATTTCGCGGATCGCACATTATCGTGCGATTTCCCAAGGTGCGCGGTCCAAATTCACTGCCATTCTGAAACCAGCCAATGATATTGCCGGAGGTCATCAAAGAGGCTGCTCGAGCGCAAATATCGGCCTCCTCCTCGATATGCACCAATTTCCGGTAGGGCGAGAGATCCCTTTCTATGGACACAGTGTCGTACGATTTCCCGAGATAATCTGTGTAATCAAACTTTACTTTGGGCTGCTTCAATACCTGCAGATAGCCGTACAATGCACATCCCATGCTAACGCCGCAATCACTGGCGGGAGGAGTAATGTACAAGTCTTCGAAGCTGCATGAGTCCATTATTTTCCGGTTCGTCACGCAATTGAGTGCGACGCCACCGGAATAAGAAAGGCTCTTCATGGACGAATTATCGCCGAGCCACCTGCTCAGACTGATGACACCTTCCTCCAGGGAGGCCTGCATCTTAAAAGCCAGATTTGAGTATTCTTCAAAATGCTTCTCTAAGTCGCCTTCACTTCGATTAGGATGCGAGAAGTTCCTTATCCACTCGTTGTGATACTTGATTTCCGTGCTGGGAAGGACCTCGAGCATTTTGAAGTCGAAAACCTCCTTTCCGTACGGGGCCAAACCCATCAACTTTCCGGCATCATGCCGTGTCTTGAATGCATAGGAAGCAACAGTTTCATATAGATGCCCCAATCCCGCCACTCGCACAAAGCTTTTATGGACTGTACCGAAGTTTTTCCTGAGGACACGAAAGCCCCCGGGCCCTATCTCATAGAACGATTCCCTCTCTATATAGGAAGACTCAGGATGAACCGGGAAGATTACGGCGCCGGAAAGATCTTCGGTTACATCCTCCATGTAATTTCCCTGGCCATCTATCACCAGAACAGCGCACTGCTCGGCCGGATTCAATCCAAAGGCACAATACGCGTGCGCAAGATGATGAGAGATAGTGATAATTTTGTCCTGGTCGAAATCATCAAGGTATCGACGCGTATTCATCGTGAGGACATTCTTCCGCTCTTTGCAGTAAAGAATCGTCGGGCTGTTCTCGACAATCAGATCAAGATCTTTTAGTTCAATTTCAGCGGCCTTCAGGCAATATTCTATGCACTCGGGAAGGTCTATACTGCTGATCGAGCCGTCATGTTTTTTTCTGGTGATCCTTTCCTTCTGAATAGCAGCAATCGGAATTCCGTTTTTCACCAGGCAAGCCGACGCATCATGCGAATAGCAAAGACCCAAAACATAAACATTCTTGCGCACGTTTTGTCCTACTCGATGAGAAAAATAGAAGTGGGACCTGTCAAGTTCTCCGGTTCCTCCATGCTAATCCTGTAAGTATCCTCAACCCTGAGGCCCGAGTCATTGCTGATGTACGCTCCCGGCTCCACCGTAATCGTCATGCCGGTTTCAAGAAGCACACTCACTCCCGCGTTGATGGCGGGAAGTTCATGCATCTCCCGTCCTATCCCATGGCCGATTGAGTGATTGCAATATATACCGTCCTCTTTGCCGGCACTATTCGTGCTGAGAGATACTCCAATTTCAGCTAATGCCTTCTCGGCTGCTGAGTGTATAGCTCCGATTTCGACGCCTGCCTTGAGCAGATTTTTGATCCGTTCTTGTGCCGACAAAAGTCCTTTGTGGAGATCGGGCAGTTTTTCGTTCTGCGGAGAACTTTTGCAGTAGCTTCGGGTGGCATCAACATAGTACCCGAATTCAAGATCGCGGCACACTATGTCTATTACCAGCGGAACTCGGGCTTCGATGTCGTGATTGATAAAAACATGGGGATATGCGGAGAAGGCGCCGGAAGCAATAGAGGCCATCTCGCACTTCACGTCATGAATTCCAAGCTGAGTGTCAATGAACTGCCGGAGAGAATAGGCTGAAAGCCGCTGGCTCCGGTGGTTCAAATTTTTTCCTATCACTTTACATTCCCGCAGCATCTCCTCGACAGCTGCGAAACATGCTCCAACCACCGTGCCGTTCTTGCGCATGATTTCCAGCTCGAAGTTCTCTTTAATAACGGAAGCGCGGATAAACGGTGAATCCCTGCTTTCAACCTCCAAGCCATTTTGGACAAGTTTGAGATATAACCAAAGGGGCAATGAAGCGGGGATCAACACTTTTTCACCCAGACCCTTCATATATTCAATAGCAGCATCGAGGGCATTTCCCTGGTAAGCAGGAAGCAAAGTAATAGGTTCAACATTTTTTATGAGGTTGAAACGTTTGAAATAATCGAGCTCATACTGATCCTCCCCCGATTTCATTGAGTCATTAAAGAAGGGCCAGCCTTCCCCCTGG
>CAYQVO010000029.1:0-49842 GCA_964421085.1 uncultured Bdellovibrionales bacterium
CTATGGCCAACTTCACATTTTTTCGGAAATTATAGTACCCTTGATCAGAGCTTCCATAGAACGGTTCAAGAGAGATCCGTCCCGGATTCTGCCGGGAGCCTTTGTGGCTTCAGGAATACTTGCGTATACTGCGCTTCCTCTTTCGGCATCTATCCTCACGATTTCCGGTGCGGCTTCCGTGCGTCTGCTTCCTTACGCCATGGTGGCGCTTCTCGGGCTTTGCGGAGGACTTATTTTTCCGGCGGTCTGTCATGCGTCAGTTTCTGACGGCGATGAAGCGGGAAAAACTGCTTCGCGGGTGTATTTCGCAAACATACTGGGCTCTGTCGCAGGTCCGCTGTTCACTACTTTTTATCTCATGGATCACTTCTCTTCCGCGGAAATCATGCGGATGATGGGCGCAGGCAGCGTATGCTCCGGGCTTGCGGCGCTTCTTCTCGTGCGGCCCGGAGCGCGGAGCATGACTGCGGTGGTCGCATGCAGCGCCGTTTTTCTCTTTGTTGCGATATCGCACCATGAAGCGCTGTACAGGCACCTTCACGAAAAGCTGCATTTCAAATCCGGCTTCACGAGGAAAAATCATTACCGCTATTTCTCTGAATCCCGCACGGGAACCGCCGCAGTGGGGCGGAGGCCCGCGAGCATTATCTGGGGAGGAGGAGTGTATGACGGCAAGCTCAATCTCGATCCGGTTTCGAACACAAACCTTATAAGGCGCGCTTACATGATTTCCGCGCTGCACCGCAACCCGGAGACGATGCTCGATATCGGCCTTTCCGGGGGATCCTGGGCGCGGGTGGCCCTGATGCATCCGCTTTTGAAGTCGATGGATGTCGTCGAAATCTCCACGGCATATCTGGATGTCATCAGGAACTTTCCAGATCAGGCGGAGGTTCTTACCGACAGTCGTGTGAGACTTTTCATAGACGATGGGCGCAGGTTTCTCATGCAGAATCCTGACAAGCGTTACGACTTCATTCTCATGAACGCCACTCTCCACTGGAGAAGCCAGGCCACTTCGCTGCTCTCCGTGGAATTTCTAACCTTGTGCAGAGGTCGCCTCCGGCCCGGCGGCGTGGTTTATTACAACGCGACGGAATCCCCCGCTGTGGTGAAGACGGCGGCTGAGGTGTTCCGGCATGTTGTGCAGATAGGCACTTTTGTCGCGGCATCCGACTCGCCCTTTGACATGACTCCGGCGGAAACGCGCGGGGTGCTGAAGCGCTTTGAACTCGGCGGAAAACAGGTTTTCGACGAGAAGACCCCGGCCGGGAACTGGCTCCTCGAGAAGCTTTCAACGGCAAAGCTCCAGGACGCAGCGCCCGCGTACCGTGCGCGGGATGATATCTGGGTCATTACCGATGACAACCTTGCGTCCGAGTTCAAGGAGAAGATCCGGCCGTTCCGCAGGGGAAGCGGCGCCGTGGGATGGAAAGCTGTGCTTGCGAAAATCAGAAGCTCACTTCAGGCGGCTTTTTGACAGCCTGGGACTCGACAGAATCCATCGCCCAGAAGTCTTTCCTGGGGAAACTGCCGAAGCCTGCGACAAAGTTGGCGGGGAACTGCTGAATGGCAGTGTTGTATACCTCGACAGAATCATTGTAATGCTGGCGCGAAAATCCAATCTTGTTTTCAGTGGATACAAGCTCTTCCTGAAGCTGCATGAAGTTTTCGTTCGCCTTCAGGTTCGGATAATTCTCGGCAAGCGCAAAGAGCTGACGGAGAGCGCCGGTAAGCATGTTTTCAGTCTGCGCCACCTCGGCTGTGCCGGCAGCGCTCAATGCGGCGTTTCTTGCGTTAACGACACGCTCCAGCGTTTCTTTCTCATGTGCCGCGTATCCTTTCACGGTTTCGATGAGGTTAGGAATCAGATCATGGCGTCGTTTAAGCTGCACATCGATCTGCGACCAGGCGTTTTCCGCGGCGATTTTCTTACGCACGAGTCCGTTGTAAATCCCGATTGCATAAACAGCGGCTGCAGCAATTGCCAGTAGAAGAATTACACTGCCAGTCATGTCTTCCTCCTTATGACTTCAATACTGCGATGGATTGTAGCCGGGGAAGGGGGCCTGGAGAAATAGCTGTAATTGCCGGGGAGAGCTTCAGGAGCAGCTTCTGGGCTGTAAGCTGCCGGAATCGCTGATTGTCCGGTGCGCGGCCAGTCTATTTTTCGCCCGGGAACTTTGGATCCTTCCAGGTGGCGGCTGACTTTGACGATTCCCTGTTCCTCTGCATGCTGTCCAGAACCTGCCCCGGCGTAAGAGTCTGCACACGCTCGAGCGGCTGGGGCGCTTCGATATCGCGCACATCATCATCATCATCATCCGGCGGCGCCGCCTGGCGCTTCTGTGAAAGAGCCGGGGGAGAATTCTTATCTGTGCCTGGTTTCGGCGGAGCACTGAACTGAGCAGGAGGCTTCTTCACATCAAACTTCATCCGGAGTGTAATTCTCCGGTTCGATGCAGCGAGAGGGTCTGCCTTGTTCTTGAGTTCTGTGTCCGCTTTTCCCTGTACGCCTGTGATTCTCGACGGATCTATCGCGTTTGCGATGAGTAGTCTTCTTGCGGCGTTTGCGCGGTCAACCGAGAGTTCCCAGTTGCTGTATCCGCCTCTGCGGCTCGAGAAAGGTTTGGAGTCAGTGTGCCCGATCACCTCGATCTTGTTCTTTACGCGGGAAAGCGCCTTTGCAATCACAGCGAAAGCTTCGCGCGCATCTTCCCGCACATATGCGCTTCCGCTTGCGAACATGGATGCTTTATCCGTTTCCATGATCTCGATGTTCAGTGAATCGGCATCGGATGAGATATCGACAGCGCCAAGTATGGATTCAAGTTCGGCCGCGGACTCAATTGCCTGCTCTACTGCCTTCGCCATCTCCTGGGGCGTCTGGGGTTCCGAAGAAGGGGTTCCTTCCGCGTCTGAAGCTCCGCCGGCGCCGCCAGTTGCCGGTTCGGCCGGGGGACTGGTCGGAACCGGCGTCACATCTGCCGGCTGAGTGGGATGATCAAAGGGTATTAAATTTTCCTCTATGATTCCTTCCGCATCCTCGCTGTGCCTCGCTGGTTTGGGAGTCGGAGGAACGACAACCGATTTCTGCCCGAGGATTTCTTTAGACAGAGGAAGCTCCCCTTCCTCGAATCCTCTCTGTCGCGGGCTCTGGCTTTCTCCCACTTCATTCTTCAGCTCTTCAGGCGACGACGGGACATAGGCGTCGTCAAGGATACCTGAGCCTCCGATTTCAAGCGGAGTTCCCGATCCCTCCTGGAAAAGTCCGGGCCGCTTGAAATAGGAAGCGATATTTTCCTTGGTGGGAGTGGACGCGCTGTTCACGAGCCACATCACCAGGAAGAACGCCATCATAGCTGTAATGAAGTCGGCGTATGCGACCTTCCACGCGCCTCCATGATGGCCGCCGTGACCGCCTTTCTTCTTGATGACTATGATAGGTTTATCGGCATCCATGTTTACGACTTCTTAGCTTCTTTGATGATTTCTTCGAGCTGTTCGGCGGTCGGCCGCATATGGCCGGGGATCGTTTTCCGCGCGAATTCAAGAGCGACCTGCGGAGGAGAGCCGCCGGCAAATGAAACGAGACCTGCCTGAACGGTTTTCAATATAGTCGTCTGCTCTCTTGCGACGTGTTCCATCGCCACGCCAATCGGGTTGGCCGCGCCGTAAGAGAGAAGAATTCCGAGCATGGTTCCTACAAGAGCGGCCGCGACCTTCGCGCCGATAACGGCGGGAGGCTGATCGAGAAACTGCATGGTGATGATAATTCCGAGTACCGCGGCGACAATTCCGAATGCGGGAAGCGAATCGGCGAGAGTTTTGATGGCGGTAGGAACATGCGTAGCCTCATCATGGTGGGTTTCAATCTCGCTGTCGAGCAGCCGTTCGAGATCGAACGCATTTACAACACCGTCGACGAAGAGACGAAGAGCTCCGGTGAATGTTTCCATGACATGATGGTTCGCGAGCGCTTTGGGATACTTTTTGAAACGCGCACTCTCACCGGGATTCGTTATGTCTCCTTCGATTCCGAGAACGCCTTCTCTTCTCATTGTGTCGAACGTGCTCGCCATCAGACCGAGCAGATCGTTGTACGTTGATCTGTTGACGCCGCTCCCCTTTATGGCGCTGAGGAATGCCGGGATCACACCTTTGTTGACTGAAGGAGGGTTGGCAGCAATCATCGAGAAGACGGCAGCTCCTCCGATGATCACAAGTTCGGCGGGCTGATAGAGGAGGATGATCGCGCCGCCCTCCATCGTGTACCCCCAGATGATGCTGAAAAACACGCCAATAAGTCCGAGCAGGAGAAACATAATGTCCTCTTATTTCAAAAATGGATGCGCCCGGATGCTTGCTCCGGAAGCGCAGATACAATGCTTTCCCAGAGCAAAGATCGGAATTTTCAGCTCCTGCCTTTAGTTAAAGTATTGAAATGACGTTTTAACTTCTATTGCACGCTACATGCCGACCGGAGTGGGTGGTGGAAGCTTTCTCAGAGGCGGAGGCAGGGTTGGTGGAGCCTTGACCCTCGGTTTCCGTAAAGTGGGGGTTTTTTTGGGCGTTTTTGTGGGTTTTGGGGTCTTTGTGGGTTTTGGTGTCTTTGTTTTCTCACGGAAACGGGGCGAAACGGCCGGAGTAGGTGTGAAAACTTCAACCTGATTCCGGTATTGAAGCGGAACTTCACTGACTGACCCGACGAAATGAATATTTCCGGCGTCATCTGTATACATGATGGACTGCGCGCCCGATGGTCCGGCGATAAGCGCAATAATGCATGTGAACATGACAAAAAGAAGCAAAATTGCAGGCAACCGTAACCTTGTGTTATACATGCGGAAATATTATCTCCTCACAGACGGTTATGGAAGGGAGAATACACACAAAAGGGTCGCCCGAATGTCGTTTCGAGTCCTCATTACTACGACGAGTTTCCTTGATACCAGGGGAGGCCATCTTGAACTCCTCGAGCGGTCCAATCTCGATATAGTGACGGCGCGAGGCCCTCTTGATTCGGAGGAGCTCATGTCGGTCGCCCAGCAGCTCGGACCTTTCGATGGAGCCCTTATCGGTGAGGACGAGTTCAACAACGCGGTTTTCGAGGCCCTTTCGCCGAGGCTCAGAATCATAAGCCGGTACGGGGCAGGCGTGGAAAAGATAGATCTTGAGTCTGCACAGCGCCACAATGTGGTTGTCACCAATACACCGGGGGCTACGCACGAAGCGGTTGCGGAACTTGCCTTCGGTCTTCTTCTTGCTCTTGTGAGAAACATTCCGGAGGAAAATTCGATTGTCCATCAGGGGCTCTGGAGGCGTTTCACAGGACGGGAGTTGAGCGGGAAGACGATAGGGATATTCGGGCTCGGCGGCGTGGGGCAGGAGATGTCGAAAAGATCGCTTGCCTTCGGGATGCGCGTTCTTGTTCACAACACATCATGGTCGAATTTTCATCAGTCCTTTCTCGACAATCTGAACAGTGTCTTCAGTGCGGGCATCTTCAAAAATAATCCGCCGCATATGCAGCGCCTCGAGAAGGTGGAAGACGTGCTTAGAAGTGCGGACATAATTACGCTGCACATGAATCTCAACAAGAGCACAGAGTTCTTCCTGAACAGGCGGTCTCTGGGCCAGTGCAGGCGTGGAGTGTGGGTAATTAATGTCAGCAGAGGGAGGCTCGTTGATCAGGAAGCAATGGCGCAGGCTTTGAGAAACGGGCAGGTTGGAGGATTCGCAGCTGACGTGCTCGATCCTCATCCAGTCACTCCGGACAATCCCCTGCTTGGACTTCCAAATGTCATTCTTACTCCGCATATCGGAGCGCGCACCGTGGAGAGCGTCGAGCGTCAGGGGACCGCGGCTGTAAACAACATGCTTGCAGTGCTGAGAGGGGATCCAACGGGTAATATCGTTGTCAAGTCGTAACTGTCACCTGTTATCCCCGCTTCCCTGAAGCATATTCCTGTTCTTCCTCGAAGCAAGCTTTTCGAGATTGTCTTCAGCAATCGCGTCAAGTGAAAGACCGAGTTCGGTCGCAAGTTGAGAGACGTACCAGAGTACGTCTCCCAGCTCCTTTGAAATTTCCGCGCGGACCTGATCGTCGATGACTCCCTGCCTGTCGCGCACGACTTTCTTGATCTTCTCTGAGACTTCTCCAGCCTCGCCGCAGAGACCAAGAGTCGGATATATGAAATTAGAGCCCCGATCCGGATAAAGGGCGGTAGTAAGCGAACGTTGCTGGTATTCTTTGAAATTCATTTGTTTTCTAATCCTTCGAGCTGAATTCTATACCCGTTTGAGCGTAACGAAGAAAGTGCTTCCGCGGCCTTCTTCGCTTTCCACCTCGATTTCACCGCCGAGCTTCTCGAGAAGCCTCTTTACGCTCGCCAGTCCTATGCCTGTACCTTCCACATTTCCGGGGTTAACGCGCTGAAACGGCCGGAAAATAAGGTCAAGCTTGTCGGCAGGTATGCCGGAGCCGTTGTCCTCCACGCCTATGACGCATTTTCGCGGGCTTCTGCATTCGGCCTCGAACAGCCGGACGCGCGGCGTCCTGCCGGAGGGAGTGTACTTCAGGGCATTTCCGATCAGGTTGCTGAAGATCCTGTAGAGTCTCATCCTCTCGCCCACCGCGGCAGGCAGGTTGTCCGCAACGGCAATTTCAGCATGAGTTGACTCGACAAGCCCGGAGAGATCGCCCAGCGCTTCCTTTATCACGATGTTGAGATCTACAGGTTCAAGCGCGGTTGCCTCCGCCGAGATCTTCGAATACTCGAGTACACCGCCGATGAGCTCTTCGAGCCGGCCTATGGCTTTCTTGATATGCTGAAATGCGTCTCCCTGTTCCGTGCCGGGCTGAGGGACCACGTCTTCTTCGAGTACTCCTATCATTCCCTTGATTGTGAATACCGGCGCTTTCAGATCGTGGGTGATCATGTATGTGAAATCACGAAGGTCCCTGTTCCTCTCTTCGACCTGTTTCTGATAAAGCACGTTTCCGGTCACATCGAGAGTAATGGAAAGAGTAGGACACCGTTCTTCACTGCTGTCATCCACCGGCACGGAGCGGGTCTCGGCCCACATTTCCAGGCCGGATTTATGGTAAAAACGGTATCGGAACTGAAACGGTTCCCCGCACAGAGCAACCTTGATTGCTCTGGCGTACTGCTCCCTGTCTTTTTCGTGAACTATCGAATAAAAAAAATCGCCGTCGTGAGAAAGTATCGCTGCTATGGGATACCCGGTGAGAACCTCCACATAAGGGCTGCAGTAAATTATCTTTCCATCTCCATCCCTGAGAAGCACAGCGGCAGCCAGGTTTTCCGTCAAAAGGCGGTATCGTTCGTGAACGGAAGAATCACTCTCTGCAGCCGGGGTGGAATCCTGCCTGAGAAGGCTGCTCAATAAGCGCTTCAAACCCCATTTATCGCTGCTTTTGTCCGGCATACAGGTCAAACTCAAGTTCGAAAGTTTTCTGGTATTGATTCAGCAGATCCTTCTGTTCGCCTGCAGGAAAGCGGAGGACCTCCCAGACCTCCGGGAGCCGGTTCTCATACGTCAGTCTCAGCCTCGTAAACTCCGCAGGATGTCCATGCCCGAGGGCATGCGCAATGATGTCGGCTGACTTCACTATGGCGCTGACGGAAACCGGTCCTGCGCCGATCTCTTTGAATGATTTGTGATGAGAAGCAATCACACTGATCAGATCAGTCGAAAAAGCCCATCTTTCGCCGATAAGATGTCCGACTTCGGCATGATCGAACGGGAAAAGCTGTTCTTCTGCTTCGCAGAACTCCGAGCCCTTGTTTTTTACCATTTCGATGACCTTCATGTAGTCTCCGCTCACCCGCTGGAGAAGAAGAAGCTTCCCGATGTCATGAAGAAGTCCCCCAAGAAACGCTGCCTCCGCCTTTGCAGGCAGGAGGCGCTGCGCGATGGAGCGGGCAATCAGGGCAGTCGACACGTCATTAACCCAGAGCTGCCATCGGGCCCTGTTCGATGTCGGGAAGAGCTCGCTCAATGTAGTTGAACTCAGAAGGCAGCGGAGCTCGTTTATCCCGATGAGGTTCACACTTTCTTCGATTGTGCTTGTCGGTTTCCCGCGATCGAAGAATACCGAGTTCGCGATCTTGAGAACCCGGGCCGAGAGCGACTCATCAGATTCGATGACTTCGACGAAATCCCGGGCCTCAGCTTTCGGGTCGACAGAAAGCTTGAACGCTTTCTGCGCGGCGCCCGGCATGAGCGGAATACTCCTGGCACCCACTACACTCACGATGGCCGAAGCTATGTTCGAGTTGAGTTTCTCAGCTGTGTCCGGTTCCCGCTTTCCTCTGCCAAAAAGTCCTTTGAACATTGTACTATTATCAGCCGGGTTGCCGGTTATTGCTACAGGCAAAATTGGCAGTGCGCTCTGTGGAACGGCTGCCCTTTTTCTTCCGGGCGCTCTCTGCAATAGTGTTGGGAAGAGGCGATTTATCGGGAGGAAGAGCGCATGTTTTCCAGAGAATATTCAGGATACCCGCACCGAAGGTGGCATGCGCTCAAAGGTTCCTGGGTTCTTGTGTCTCCGCACAGGACTGCGAGACCCTGGAGCGGTGCTGTTGAAAAGGCGGCCGGTGAAGACCGTCCCGCTTACGACCTGGGATGTTACCTGTGTCCCGGAAACGAACGAAAGGGCGGGCACAAGAACCCTGACTACAGGGATGTCTTTGTCTTTGACAACGATTTTCCGGCGCTGCTGCCTGATTCAAAGCCGCCGGCCGCAGGTCCCTCCAGCGGAAGTGAACCGCCGTTCATCAAGCTTGCGCCTGAAGGAGGTATCTGCAGGGTCATCTGCTTTTCTCCCCGGCACGATCTCACCCTTGCCGAGATGGAACATGGAACATTGCGGAAGATAATCGACGCATGGGATGAGCAGTATCAGGATCTCATGTCCCGGTCGTCGATTCGGCACGTCATGACATTTGAAAATAAGGGGGAGGTCATGGGGTGCTCAAATCCGCATCCCCATGGCCAGATCTGGGCGTCTGATTTTCTTCCCAGCATCCCGGCCGCCGCCTGCAGCGAACAGACGGATTATTTCGAAGCTCATGCAAGCCCGCTTCTGAGCGACTACACTTCGTGGGAACTCTCTCAGAAGGAGCGGGTTATCTGTGAAAACGATCACTGGCTTGCTGTCGTTCCGTTCTGGGCCGAGTGGCCTTTCGAATCAATGGTGCTTCCAAAGAGAACCGTTCGCGCGATAAAGGAGCTATCCGGCGAAGAAAGGGATGGATGGGCTTCACTTCTCAAAGAACTCCTTGTACGGTACGACAACCTCTTCGAGACGTCTTTTCCATATTCGATGGGTATATATCAGGCGCCGAAAGGCGATGAGAAAAGCGAAGCGTTATCGCTTTATCAGGTTTTTCTCCCGCCGCTGCTCCGGTCGGCGACAGTGAAGAAGTTCATGGTGGGGTTCGAGCTTGCTGCCGAGGTCCAGAGGGATATTACGGCTGAAACTGCCGCCGGAAGGCTTCGCGAGTGCTCCATCGAACATTATAAAAAATGGGCATAGAGGCATGGCGCGTATATTTTCAAGTGTTGTTGACACGATCGGCAATACTCCGCTCGTTCGGATTAACCGGATAGCGGATAAAGCAGGCGCGGATATTTTTGCGAAGCTGGAGTACTTCAATCCGCTTTCAAGCGTGAAGGATAGAATCGGCGCCGCAATGGTTGACGCGGCTGAGAAGGAAGGACTCCTGAAGCCGGGGTCCGTTATAATTGAGCCGACAAGCGGGAACACCGGAGTCGGGCTTGCGTTTGTGGCGGCTGCGCGGGGCTACAGGCTCATACTTACAATGCCTGAAACCATGAGCGTTGAAAGGCGTCAGGTGCTGAAAATTCTCGGCGCTGAGATTGTGCTCACCGAAGGGACGAAGGGAATGAAGGGGGCGATTGAAAAAGCGATGGAACTCGCTTCGGAGCTTCCCGGCAGCCTCGTCCCTCAGCAGTTCAACAACCCGGCCAACCCTGAAATCCACCGTAAAACCACTGCCGAAGAGATCTGGAGGGACACCGACGGCAGTATCGATATCTTTGTTTCGGGAATCGGAACAGGGGGAACCATAACAGGTGTCGGAGAAGTCATTAAGTCCCGGAAGCCCTCTGTGAAAGTGATTGCTGTCGAGCCTTCCGACTCTCCTGTTCTGTCCGGGGGGCAGCCATCGCCGCATAAAATCCAGGGACTGGGGGCAGGCTTTGTGCCTGCTGTTCTAAACAGGGAGATTCTCGACGAAGTCGTTACCGTGTCGCAGGCTGATGCAGGAACGATGGCGAAACGTCTTGCCCGCGAAGAGGGCATGTTCGCCGGTATTTCATCGGGCGCCGCCATGTGGGCCGCAGTCGAGGTCGCAAGGCGAAAGGAAAATGCGGGAAAAAATCTCGTGGTGATACTGCCTGATACGGGAGAACGGTACCTTTCGACCTGGGTGTTCGAGGAATTTGCGAAATAATCGCGCTGTCGCGCAACAGAGAGACTGCCACGGGCTTGATTCTCAGCAGTTGTGTGAATGCAGAGCAGGGGAGCGCCCTGGCACCTATAAGGTCTTCGGAAGTCGTCATCGGGAGCACGCATCAGGCCCGCGGCAATCTCCCTGAAACGCGCCCCTGTAATACCCGCACAACTCCAGATACGCTGCTGAGGATCTCAGGATCTCTTCCTGCTCATCAGCTTTCAGCCACCGCACCACTTTTGCGGGGCTCCCAAGAGCAAGACTTCCTGAAGGTATCACGGTTCCCTTTGTGACAAGCAAGTTCGCTCCGATGATGCAGCCCGGTTCTATTATCGCATTATCGAGAATCACTGAGCCCATTCCTATTATGCATCTGTCCTTCACTTCGCATCCGTGAAGTGTCACCTCATGTCCGACAGTGACATCGCTTCCAACTGTGCAGGGACTTCCGTGAGACGTATGGCATGTGCAGTGTTCCTGAAGGTTGGTGCCTCTGCCGATTCTCACAGGTTCAATGTCGCCTCTGAGCACGCAGCCGAAATAGACGGAGACATCATCTTCAAGAACAACATCGCCGATTATCCAGGCATCAGGCGCAATGAAAACAGTTTGATTGTACTTCGGCTTCAGGTCACGAAAGGGTATTGAGGGCATGGTGGAGAGGATAGCCCCGGGATTGAAGATGCACAAGAGAAGGCCGTTTTAAACTACTCCAGCACCTTCCGCGCTTCCGCAACACACCTCTCCTTCGACGGCAGGATCAGATTCTCCAGCGGCTTTGAATAGGGCAGGGGGATCGGAAGAGAGGAGACAAGGCCGACCGGGGCGTCGAGATAATCAAAAGCCCGGCTCTGAATAAAATGCCCGAGGAAAGAACCATAACTCGCCATCTCGTGCTGTTCCTGAATGATAAGAACGCGGTTGGTCTTCATTACGGAATCGAGAACTGCCTCTTCATCGAGGGGCTTCAGAGTCCGGAGATCAATCACATCAGCTCCGGCTCCTTCCTGAGACAAGGCTTCTGCAACCTGAAGAGCCAGGAAAACATTTTTCGACCAGGATATGATGGTGAGATCCTTTCCCTCATGTTTGAGATCCGCTTTTCCAATCGGGATCAGATACTCCTCCTCGGGCACTGGACCTTTCAGGCTGTATGTAAGCTCTGACTCGAAAAAGCACACAGGGTTGTCATCACGTATGGCGCTTTTGAGAAGTCCCTTCATGTCATAAGGGGTAGATGGAGCTATTGTGATCAGTCCCGGCATGTATGAGTAAATCTGTTCGAGAGAATTTGCATGCTGAGCGGCGAGCTGATAGGCAGCTCCGTTTGCACCTCTGAATACTATCGGCAGCGCAAGCCGGCCGCCTGACATCAGCCTTGCTTTCGCAGCGGTATTCACAATCTGGTCGATTGCAATAAATGAAAAGTTGT
The DNA here is from genome assembly GCA_964421085.1 of uncultured Bdellovibrionales bacterium. GTDB lineage: Bacteria > Bdellovibrionota_C > UBA2361 > UBA2361 > CAYQVO01 > CAYQVO01. The sequence continues at coordinate 11,938 of CAYQVO010000029.1, forward strand.
ACGTCATGAACTCCACAATCGGCCTCAGGCCCGCCATTGCGGCTCCGATGCCCAGTCCCGCGAAACCGTTTTCCGCAATCGGCGCGTCAATTATGCGGGACGGCCCGAATTCGTCGAGCATGCCGCGTGACGTTTTGTACGCACCGTTATATGCGCCCACTTCTTCACCGACAAGGAAGACACGCTCGTCTCTGCGCATCTCTTCCGCCATGGCTTCTCTCAGGGCGTCCCGTATGGCAATTTCACGCGTCATCTTCCTCTTTGCTGCTCAAACATAGACAAAATCACTCAATGAATCCGGAGAGGGAAAGGGAGCCTGCTCGGCGAACTCGACCGCATCCTTCATCTCATTCTCGACCTCGGTGTCTATCCGCTCTCTTTCCGCCTGCATTCCGAGCGCATCGAGTTTCTCGCGGAGACTCTTTATCGGGTCCCGCTCCTGCCAGTGCTCGAGATCTTCTTTTGTGCGGTATTTAGCGGGGTCTGCCATTGAATGTCCGCGGTAACGGTATGTTCGGGCTTCTATGAGCGTCGGCTGTCTTTTCTCTCTGGCGCGTTTGACCGCCTGGTAAATGGAGGCTCTGACTGCAAATACGTCATGACCGTCCACTGTATCGCGGGCAATCGCATATCCCATCGCTCTTACAGAAAGATCATCGAGAGGGAAGGTCTTGTTGAGAGGCGTTCCCATGGCGAAATAGTTGTTTTCAATTATGACGACGAGAGGAAGTTCCCAGAGCGATGCAAGAGAGAGTCCTTCGTGAAAAGGGCCAATATTGATTGCGCCGTCACCCAGAAAGCATGCGGTAACTCCGTCGCCGCCTGCGTGTTTCTGGGCGAATGCAAGTCCGGCTGCCAGAGGTACGTGAGCTCCCACAATCCCCCATCCGCCCATGAAATTCCGCGCGGTATTGAAGAAATGCATCGATCCGCCCCGTCCTCGGCTGCATCCGGCATCCTTGCCCATCAGTTCAGCAAGCCCTTCCCGGCACGTTCCACCCCGGGCCAGATAGTGTCCGTGGCATCTGTAGGCAGTAATGACATAATCCTGCGGCTCGAGAACGCTCATGGCGCCGACCGCTACGGCTTCCTGACCTATATAGAGGTGAAGAAAGCCGCCGATCTTTCGTTCGGTGTAGAGCCGCGCCGATTCTTCCTCAAAGAGCCGTATGCGAAGCATGCTCCGGTATAGATCTGCGAGCAATTCCTGATCCATAGGGCTGATCAATAGCTTATGTACGCCCGGAGTGAAAGCATCTTAATCATGCAGCAGATTTCCTGCGTTTTTTGTGTTGTGAACACGGATATCTGTCGCATACTAAAGGAACGGAATCGCGGCTGAAACAGCGGTAATAGTGTGCAATGTCACGAAAAGCAAGTCTTCTCCTCATCCTTTCTGCGGTTATTTCCGCATGGTTCATTCTGAGGCCCGGTGAAGACCGGGACAGCCAGGATGCAGTAGTACGCCTGGGAAATCAGGTTCAACAGGAACGGTTTCTGAAGAACCGGGATAATCCTGATGATAAAAGTGCCGGGCCATTCATTCAGCCTGGTGAAATTCCGGAAAACGCCTGGGACGGGGAGAATGAGGACGGAGATGAAGATTATGAGATAATCAACGAAGGACTTGCGAAGCAGTTCGTTTTTGCAACACCGGGTTCTGCTTCGTCTTCAGGCCCTGTCGCCACACTTGTCGCGCCGGAACGCGGGCACTCGTCGACGAATTCGCCGTCGAAACGCACTGTTGATGACGATGGAAACCCGGCAGAGCCCGATCCTCCGGAGCTTGAGGCTCTCGAGGAACTGAGCCGCCTTTCAGGATCGGAGAGAGGGAGGACATCTTTAATCGGAGGAGCCAGAGTGAGGAGAGACTCGGGTTCTCCATCGGAACTGGAAGGGGAGGAGACAACAACCTCCGACGAAGAGGAAGACGATGAAATCCTTCCAAGAGTAGGAGGTCAGGCGCGAGGATTCACCATCCTCGCTCTTATGCATCCGGACGCCAGGGAGAGCGTTGAAAAGCAGATTGAGATCATGATCCGCTCTCAAGTGCGGAACCTCTATATAGGGTTCCTGGTAGACGGCACTTTTTCCACTGATTTCGAATATGCATCGACTGTGGTTCAGCGTCTGAGTTCTGACGGCCGGAGCCTGATGCTTCAGCTTTATTTTCTGAATGGTCCCACCATGCGCCGCTTCGAAACTACTCCGATTGAGGCCCCGTTCACCAGCATGGATCCGCTGCTTTTCCGGGCGATTCTGATGGCGGATCCTGCGGCGCTCAGAACTGAAATAAGACGGATTATCGAAGCAGCAAAGCCTCTATTTGTGCAGAACAGATATGCCGGGCCTGAAAACCAGAACCTTGCGTGTGTAATGCTCGAGGACAATCTGGATGTAGCTTCGTACCGCGTTCTTCGTTCGATGATTTCTTCTTCTCTTGGGGACCTGGCGACCTTTGTCCGCAATCCGTGTCCGGGCTGTTACAAAGGAAATGACGAAGATCCTGACGGTGATATACTTGAAACTCACGCTCCTGAGCGGCTCGCGCAGTTGAGAGCGGGTGACGGGCTCACCTTTGACGGGTCGGGCTACAGTTATCCCGGCGAATCAGATGGGGGAACTCTCTCAATCGACGAGGTTAAGCGTTATCTGGAACAGGCAGCGTCGCGAAAGATAAGATATGTGGGCCTGTGGCGCGCCGACCGCCAGGGGCTTGGAGATCAATCGATGCACCCTGATGAGCGTGTTTACGCTGTCCCCACTGAAGCTCAGGCTGAGTATGATATCGAAGTTCTGAGGACGGGGTTGAATCAGGAGTGACTGGCGGGAGTGACGAGGCCGCTGCGAGTGCGCCGCGACATGTGAGAGAATTCGCCGGTCACTTCGATATCACCCTTACTGGTCTTGACGCATGTTCGTTTTCGATCTGTCTCCTGAACTGCTTCATCGGCGAACGCCCCTGGGCCCGGAGTTCCTGCAGATCCCGAAGAATCCTCCGTTCCATCTTCTCGCGCACCCGTTCCGTCACGCCGCGGTGATACTCGTCAGGCTTGAAATGCTTCGGAAACGGCGCCTCGGGAAAAATATGCTCAATCAGATCGAAATAAACCTCCTCGCCGGTGCGGGTCATTTCCCTGAGCGGTTCGCACATCTCCTTCAGACGCTGCCAGCTTCGCCTTGTCGAAAATCTGCACTTGGTCAGGAACGCGACAAGGTTCAGCTGATCCATTATGTCGATGACGGAAAGCGAGATAGCAACCCGGTTCCGGACCTCTTCACGGGAGGTCCTTGTCTCGAAGGAGAAATCGACCACCTCTTCCAGCTGTTCCGATGAATAGGGCTCGAGCAGAAAGGCGTCAAGTCCAAGCGCATGCTTGAGCCTGATTGAGGCTTCGGAATTTTCATTGCTGTTGAGAATCATGATGTATGTCGAGTAACGCCCCGCACGAGTTTCTTTGCACTTGCGGACAAACGACATGACCTCTCTGTCTTTCAGGCGCTGGGAAACAAAAATGACATCGTAGAACGCGCCAAGCGCAATTTTTTTCCAGCTGTCGTCGAGAGAGGCCGCCATCTCGACAGTGCCGAACGTCCCTGCGTCGGAAAGGGCGTAATTTACGCGGCTCCGCGCGCCGCTCTCAGGTTCAATGGCGAGGACGTCAAGCTTGCTCATGCTGTCTCGTTAACAATATCAGGGTCGGCACGAAGCGCACAAAGCATTAAAAACGGGTGCATAAAATTTCCGTAAGAACGGGCGTCGCGCAGTGATCAGACGCCCCTTTGTGCGACCTGAACTGCCAGGCCCTTGAGGTACTCTCCCTCCGGATGCACAATACTCGTCGGGTGACATGACGCCTGAGCAAGCCTCTTGAGGATTCGCGCGTCTTTCCCCGATTCCATCGCAGAGGCCCTGACTACATCTTCAAAATCATTTCTGGAGAGAAGCTGGGAACAGGAAAACGTAAACAGGATTCCGCCTGGATTCAGGCGGGCAATCGCGGAAGAATTAATCGAACGATAACCGTTTATACCTCCTTTAAGCGCTCCCCGGTGCTTTATGAAAGCAGGCGGGTCAATCACTATCACATCGTACGTTTCGCTCATATCCTTCAGATATTTCAGACAGTCTGCGGCGACAGTTGAGTGGTTGCTCTGGCCGCAGCCGAAGTTGATTTCGACGTTCTTTCCGGCCAGTTCCAGCGCCCTGCTGGAACTGTCTACCGACATGACGCAGGACGCGCCGCCGGCGAGCGCATAGACGGAGAAAGCTCCTGTATAGCAGAAGGAATTCAACACTTTCTTCCCTGCGGTCATCGACCTGAGAAGTTTTCTGTTTTCCCTTTGATCCAGATAGAAACCGGTTTTCTGGCCCTGTTCCCAGTCGACGATGAACTTCAGCCCATTTTCGCGGATTTCAGCCCTGGCGCTTTTTTGCCCATATAAATATCTGCCCTCGCTCTTTTCGATCAGAGGCTTCGCGTAAACGGACTCAAGTGCAGGTCCGTAAAGTTCTCTCAGAGTCTCCGTAATAACATCCGCAAGTCTTTCCATCCCTGCTGAATGACACTGCAGCACAGCTGTGCTGCCGTAGATGTCGGTTATGAGTCCGGGAAGAAAATCGCCTTCGCCGTGCACAAGACGGTACGCATCCGTGTCATGTCTGTCGACGAGGCCGAGGTTCTTACGGAGCAGAAACGCCTCCCTGACTTTTGCGGCAATGAAGGCTTTCTCATCTTCGATTACGCCGTATTTGAGCACTTTTACGGCAATGCCGCCCCTCTGATAATGCCCGTAACAAACAGGACACCCATCAAACTGGACAACCTTCACCAGCGCTCCTTCAGGGATATCCTTCCGGGTGTCCTCGATTGCGCCGGAAAATATCCACGGATGCCGCGATGTTAAGGCGATCTCTTTGCCTTTCTTCAACTTGACCTGGTACATGGCAACCTATCCTGGTCCAGGAACAGGAAAAAGACCAGGAGGCCAGGTCTTCTCTTCTTCATCCCGGCCCCCTTTCTTTCCCCCGATTGCTTGACATTCTCAGCGGTTACGTGCTACCTATTCTCACTCTGTTACTCAGCATGCGGTGTGGTGGGATAGCGCCTCTTTTTTATTGCGGGCATCAGCCGGCGATAAGGCACTAAAGACTATCCCTTTTCAGCAGTGATAATGAAGCAGTGACTGTAAAGCAGTGACCATGCGTGAGGATGCAATGCTCCCTCCCGGAGGATTAATCATCCCAGCGTGCTATGAGTGACATGCTGCCAGATTGGGCATCCGTGATCGCCTCAAGGTAGAAGCGGAGTGCAGTCGTTAATGATTCCGGGATAGCAGCAATAAATTTTTATTTCGTTGCCGTTGTACGCGACGTGTACGCACCGTAAATGCATGCACTGTGAATGCATTCACGGTGCCGTGCGTGAGTAACGCGTGTGTACCGTGCATGCGCACTGATGGCAGCGTTTTTTTGCGGGTGATAAATGCCAACAATAAACCAGCTTGTTCGAGCAAGGCGTGAAAAGAAAAGGACGAAGACTGATTCACCGGCGCTTGTGCGGTGTCCGCAGAAGCGTGGGGTCTGCACGCGAGTATACACGCAGACACCCAAGAAGCCGAATTCCGCGCTTCGAAAGGTGGCAAGAGTTCGTCTCACAACCGGAATGGAAGTCACGAGCTACATTCCCGGCATAGGACACAACCTGCAGGAACATTCCGTGGTGCTTATCCGCGGCGGACGCGTGAAGGATCTTCCGGGCGTTCGTTACCACATCATCCGCGGCAAACTCGAAGCGCATGGCGTGCAGGATAGAAAGAAAGGGCGTTCAAAGTACGGAGCAAAAAGGCCCAAGTAGTTCGACGATGACAAAGTTCCCGGCTGAAAGGAAAGTGCTATGACAAGAAAGAAAAGAGATTATACAAGAGACATACTTCCTGACCCGCGTTACAACGATATCGTTGTCGCAAAGCTCATCAATAAGATCATGCGCAGCGGAAAGAAGAGCGTTGCTGAAAAAGCTCTCTATACGGCCCTCGAACTCATCGGAACGCGCATAAACAACGAAGCGGCGCTCGACGTGTTTCACAAGGCTCTTGGCAACATCAAGCCTCTGATCGAGGTACGTTCACGCCGTGTCGGAGGCGCGACTTACCAGGTCCCGACAGAAGTCCGCGCGGCCCGCGCGGAGGCTCTTGCCATGCGCTGGCTGATTGGCTCGGCGAACTCAAGGAGCGAGCGCCGTATTCACGAGCGCCTCGCAAACGAACTTCTGGACGCCTACAACAACCGCGGTCTGGCAGTGAAGAAGAAAGAGGATACTCACAAGATGGCAGATGCGAACAAGGCGTTCGCGCATTTCAGGTGGTGACGAGACTTTTTAATGGATTAATTTGTATCGCTCCGGGCGGCTCGCCCCGAGCGAAGTCGAGGAGTGGTAGTGGCATCAATTGATTTAAGCAGAACGCGCAATATCGGTATCATGGCGCACATTGATGCGGGCAAGACCACTACAACCGAACGCATCCTTTACTACACCGGCATAAACTATAAGCTTGGTGAAGTTCATGAAGGCGCCGCCACCATGGACTACATGGAACTCGAGCAGGAGAGGGGGATAACCATCACCTCTGCGGCGACGACCTGCGAATGGAGCGGTTCCATGAACGACAGGCCGGTTTACAGGATTAACATTATAGACACTCCCGGCCATGTGGACTTCACAATCGAAGTCGAGCGAAGCCTCAGAGTCCTCGATGGCGCAGTTGCCGTGTTTGACGGCGTCAGCGGGGTCGAGCCGCAGTCCGAAACAGTGTGGCGCCAGGCCAATAAATTCGCCGTTCCCCGCATCTGCTTTGTGAACAAGATGGACAGAACGGGCGCGAGTTTCGAAAAATCCCTCCGGTCTATCCGGGAAAAGCTTGGCGCAAATGGAGTCGCGATTCAGCTTCCAATCGGTTCTGAGAGCGCGCTTAAAGGCATAGTCGATCTCGTCAGCATGAAGGGATACATATACAAGGATGAGACAAAAGGCTCTGAGTTCGACATCATCGAGATTCCCTCTGACATGGTCGAGGATGCGCGGGCTGCGCGTGAACACATGATTGAAGCTGCTGCTGAGTGCGATGATCTTCTGATGGAAAAGTACATCCACGGCGAGAAGCCGACCGAAGACGATATCAAGGCAGCCATACGAAAGGGCGCCCTTGCAATGAAGCTTTTCCCGGTGCTTTGCGGAAGCGCATTCAAGAATAAAGGCGTGCAGCTGGTCCTTGATGCGATAATTGATTATCTTCCGTCCCCTCTCGAAGTGCCGCCGATCCGGGCCACAAAGATCGACAACCGTGGAAATGAGATTGGAGAAATCGAACTGACATCGGATCCTGATGGAAAGGCAGCCGCCCTTGCATTCAAGATAATCTCCGACCCGTTCGTGGGAGTGCTCACATTTTTCCGGATTTACTCCGGAACGATCACGACAGGAATGCAGGTTTATAATCCCCGGCGTGATAAGAAGGAACGGATTGGAAGGCTTTTGAAGATTCATGCTGACAAGCGTGAGGATGTAAAAGAGCTGAGTGCCGGTGATATCGGCGCAGCTGTGGGACTTAGAGAGGCGACGACGGGCGATACGCTTTGCGAGAGCGTCAAGTTCCCGTTCGTGCTCGAGAGCATTCATGCGCCGGAACCCGTCATAAGCATCGCCATCGAGCCCAGGACAAGGGTCGACGAGGAGCGCATGGGGCTTGCTCTCATGAAACTCCTCAAGGAAGACCCGTCTCTGAAAGTGAGCTCCGATGTGGAGTCAGGTCAGACGATTCTTTCCGGCATGGGCGAGCTTCACCTTGATGTGATCCGCCAGCGCCTCCTTCGCGAGTTCAAGGTTGATACAAACGCCGGCAAGCCGCAGGTGGCATACCGCGAAACGATTATAGGCAAGGCTGAGCGTGAAACGAAGTACGCGAAACAGAGCGGCGGACGCGGCCAGTTCGGGCACGTTTTCCTCCGGGTTGAGCCTCTGCCTCCGGCATCAGGCTTTCAGTTCGTGGATGAAATCAAAGGCGGCGTAATACCCAGGGAATACATCCCTGCAGTTGAAGCAGGAGTCAAAGACGCCCTTAACAGCGGCATTCTCGCGGGCTTCCCCGTGATCGATATAAAAGTCACCCTTTACTACGGCAGTTTCCACGAGGTGGATTCCAGTGAAATGGCGTTCAAGATTGCGGGTTCAATGTGCTGCAAAGACGCCTGCAAGGCGGCGAGGCTTCAGCTCCTCGAACCCATAATGAACGTGGAGGTTGTCTGCCCTGATGAATTCGTCAGCAACATTGTGGGCGACTTGAACCGTAGAAGAGGGCGAATCCACGGGATGGAGCCGAGAGGCGGCGGCCAGGCAGTTTCGGCCGAGGTTCCCTTAGCTGAGATGTTTGGCTATTCTACCGATCTTCGCTCCAACTCCCAGGGAAGAGCGACGTACACGATGGAATACCATCACTATGCCCCCGTGCCCACTCAGATAGCAGAGAGCATGGTGGAAAGATATTAAAGAAGTTGTTGTTTTTATTTTTTTAAGGAACGCGGGATTATGGCAAAGCAGAAATTCGAAAGAACCAAACCCCATGTGAACGTGGGAACCATTGGTCACGTCGACCATGGCAAGACCACCCTGACCGCTGCCATGGTTGCGGTTCAGAACAAGAAGGGTCTTGCTCAGGCGAAGTCGTACAAGGAAATCGCCAAAGGCGGTACCGAGCGGGACGAATCTAAGACGGTTACGATTGCAAGTGCTCACGTCGAGTACGAAACAGTGAATCGACACTATGCACACGTGGACTGTCCTGGACACGCTGACTATGTGAAGAACATGATCACGGGCGCGGCTCAGATGGACGGTGCAATTCTCGTGGTGAGTGCGGCGGACGGCCCAATGCCTCAGACGAGAGAGCACATACTGCTCGCGCGTCAGGTTGGCGTCCCGAAAATCGTCGTCTTCCTGAACAAGGTTGATATCGTGGACGATCCTGAGCTGCTCGACCTCGTTGAGATGGAAGTGAGAGATCTCCTCAATCAGTACGAGTTCCCCGGAGACGATACGCCGATAGTGCGCGGAAGTTCGTCGAAGGCACTGGCCTTTGAAGACAGCGACATTGGTCTTGGCGCAATCGACAAGCTGCTTGCCGCTCTTGACGAGTACTTCCCCGTTCCGGAGCGCGATGTGGACAAGCCGTTCCTGATGCCCGTCGAAGACGTATTTTCGATTGAAGGCCGCGGAACAGTGGCGACCGGAAGAATCGAGAGAGGTGTCGTCAAAGTGGGCGAAGAAGTGGAAATCGTCGGACTGCATGACACCCGCAAGACCGTTGTTACAGGTGTCGAAATGTTCCGTAAGAGCCTTGATGAAGGGCGTGCCGGCGATAATGCAGGATGTCTCCTCCGTGGTCTCAAGAGGAACGAAGTCGAGCGCGGACAGGTTCTCGCCAAGCCGGGGACAATCAAACCGCACACGAAATTCCGGGCGGAGGCATACATTCTGAAGAAAGATGAGGGCGGACGCCATAAACCATTTTTCACAGGATATCGTCCTCAGTTTTACTTCAGAACGACTGACGTGACCGGATCAATCAAGCTGCCTGATGGTGTCGAGATGGCTATGCCCGGCGACCGCATCACGCTTGACATTGAACTTCTCCAGCCCATCGCGATGGAGAAGCAGAGTCACTTCGCAATCCGCGAAGGTGGTAAGACTGTCGGCTCCGGTGTTGTGGTAGACGTAGTGTCTTAATCGGCAGTTGTGCTTATAGACAATTGTCCGCCATTGCCCGCGTTGTTGTCGGTTCGTCTGCTGACGCAGACGACAGGAGTTGTTGGTTCGTCTGCTGACGCAGACGACACCGAGTGACGAAAAATGATGGAGTTGCTGCCGGGAGGAGTTTCCGGCAGCAACTGCTGAGAAAAAGAGAAGGTAATTATGTTGGGAAGTCAGCGCATACGAGTAAGGCTGAAAGGATACGATCACAGGATCCTCGACTCGGCAGTGACAGAGATTGTCAGTGTTGTCCGTCGAACGGGTGGGCGTGTGGCCGGACCTATTCCGCTTCCGACAAGAATGCAGCGGTTTACCGTCAACCGCGCTACGTTTACTGACAAGAAATCGCGGGAGCAGTTCGAGATCCGCACGCACAACAGACTGCTGGATATTCTCGAACCAACGCAGCAGACGATCGACGAGCTCGGAAAACTCGAGCTTTCGACCGGCATTAATGTGGAGATCAAATTGCATTAATGCATTCTACCCCTGGGGAAGTTTCCCAGGGATGAACATTTGGTGCCGCAGGCACCAGGGGTAGAACGATATGACAACTGAGAGAATATATAGAGAAGGACTTCTGGGTAAGAAGCTCGGCATGACGCAGGTCTTCACCCAGGATGGTCAGTGTATACCAGTGACGGCCCTGGAAGTCGGCCCGTGCTACATTCTCCAGCTCAAGACTGCGGAGAAGGACGGCTATAATGCCGTGCAGATCGGCTTTGAGCCAAAGAAGCCCCAGCGCGTTACGAAAGCCCTGACAGGACATTTCACTGCCTCTGGAAAAGGCGCCTTTTATCATGTGCGCGAACTGCGCTGTGACACCGAGGCCCTCGGCTGGACGACGCTCGGTCAGGAAATTTCGGCAAAAGACGTTTTCAGCGAAGGGATCAAGGTCGATGTCTCGGGCGTTTCAATCGGCCGAGGGTTCTCCGGCGTGGTCCGGAAGTTCAGGATGAGAGGCCAGCCGGCGACGCGCGGCACGCACGAATACCGGAGAAACATCGGCTCGATCGGATGCCGCAAGTCTCCCGGACGTGTGTTCAAGAACAAGCGCATGGCGGGGCAGTATGGAAACGTCAATGTGACCGTTCAGAATCTTCAGGTTGTGCAGGTCCGGCCCGAGGAGAACGTGATTCTCGTCAAAGGCGCAGTTCCAGGTTCAAAGGGCGGCTTGGTGATGGTCAGGAAGTCATCCCGGGCCTCTGCCAGAAAGGCGGCTTAATTAGTTCAACGGAGGGTCGCGCTTGTCGTGACCGAGAGGGAATTATGGAATCGATAGAGTACAAAGTAGTGGACATGACGGGGAGGCAGACAGGGACTGTTGCGCTCGATCCGAATATCTTCCAGGCGCCAATCCTTGAGCATCTGGTGCATGAAGTTGTCGTGTGGCAGCGGGCAAAAGCGCGCTCGGGCACCCATTCGACGTTCACGCGATCCACGATGCCCGGCGGCGGACGAAAGCCCCACAAGCAGAAAGGTACCGGCCGGGCAAGGCAGGGTTCCAATATTTCTCCTCTCCTTGTGGGCGGAGCTGTTACTTTCGGCCCGCATCCCAGGGATTACACGAAGCGAGTAAGCAAAAGGACCCGTGCGCAGGCCCTGACGTCGGTTCTGAGCGATAAGGTGAAAAATGAGACCCTCGTGGTTGTCGATGACATGCCGGTTTCAGCACCTAAGACGAAGACGATAATCACAATGCTGCAGAGCATCGGCGCAGTGAAAGGGCGCTCGTTGATCCTTACCCAGGAGGAGGCGGTCGAGAAATCAAGCCGGAATATTCCTGGAGTGAAAACGCTCTCTGTCGGCGGGCTTAACGTGTATGACCTCCTGAACCACAAGTATCTGGTATGCACGAAGGCCGGTATCGAGAGCCTTCAGCAGAGTCTGGCATCTAGAAAGGGATAAGTCATGGCACGGATGATTAGGAAGAAAATGGAAGGTGAAAGAGAAGCTCGAGCCGGGGATTTTAAGATCCTTCTCGGACCGGTGCTGACAGAAAAGACCTCGATGCTTGGCGGCGGCGGACAGACTGTCGCCTTTAAGGTCGACCGCAAGGCGACCAAAGAGGACATAAGAGAAGCGGTGGAGCGGATATTCAAGGTTGCCGTCGCCTCGGTGAGAACAATTAACTATGTTGGCAAGCCAAAGCAGACCGCGCGTTCACGCGGTGTGAGGGCTGCTTACAAGAAGGCGTACATCACCCTGAAGGAAGGGCATCGCCTCGACCTGGTTGAAGGAGTATAAGCGCAATGGCACTTAGAAAATATAACCCTACGACATCTGCGAGAAGATTCTTCTCTGTCTCGGATTTCGCCGATCTTTCGAAGAAGAAGCCGGAGAAATCTCTCCTGAGAAAGAAGACATCGAGCGGCGGCCGCAATTCATACGGCCGGGCAACCAATATCAATATCGGCGGCGGTCACAAGAAGCGATACCGGGTTATCGATTTCAGGCGCGAAAAGCGGGATATTCCTGCGACAGTAAAGGCAATTGAGTACGATCCCAACAGGACCGCGCGTATTGCCCTGCTGTGCTATGCGGATGGAGAAAAGCGCTACATCCTGGCCCCCAATGGTCTGAAAGTTAACGATCAGGTCCTTGCAGGGGAAAGTGCCGAGGTCAAACCTGGCAACTGCCTTCCAATAAAGAATGTTCCGCTTGGCATGTCCGTTCACAACATCGAACTGAAATCCGGAAAGGGCGGGCAGCTTGTGCGTTCCGCAGGATGCGCAGCTCAGTTGATTGCAAAGGAGGGTAAATACGGCCTCCTGCGCATGCCTTCGGGCGAGAATCGCAAAATTCATCAGGACTGTTTTGCGACAATAGGTGAGGTTGGTTTTTCAGAGTGTTCAAATATCTCCTTCGGCAAAGCCGGAAGAAGCCGCTGGCTTGGCCGGAGACCTCACACACGAGGTGTCGCGAAGAACCCGGTCGACCATCCAATGGGCGGCGGTGAGGGTCGCGCTTCCGGTGGACGTCATCCGACGACCCCCAGGGGCAGGCCCACCAAGGGATTGAAGACGAGAAAGAACAAGAGAACCAGTAAGTTTATCATGAAGGGACGCAACGTTACCTCAAAGTAGGAGAGTTTAGACTATGGCACGATCGCTGAAGAAAGGACCATTTGTGCAGCCGAGCCTGATGAAGTGGGTGAATCGCGCGCGGTCCGGTGAATACAAAGGTGTCATCAAGACATGGTCGCGGGCGTCGACAATTACTCCCGAGATGGTCGGACTTACGTTTGCGGTCCACAACGGGAAAAAATTCAACGCGGTCTTTGTGACGGAGAACATGGTGGGGCACAGGCTGGGAGAGTTCTCCGCCACCCGAACTTTCCACGGTCACTCAACAAAGGCCAAAGCTGAAAGTCCAGCGGGCAAGTAAGAGGAGCAAAAGAAGGATATGGCTACTGGTACCACGACATACAGACAAAAGCGAAAAGGACGGCATGCTCCAGTCGAGGGGACAGCGAGCGCGACGCTTCGCCACATTCGCGTATCCCCTCAGAAAATGCGGCTGATGCTCAACCTCATCAAGGGAAAACAGCTCGAGCCGGCTGAGCAGATCCTGCGGTTCAACCCCAGGAAGACTGCGAAGATACTTTTGAAGGTTCTCTCGTCAGCAAAGTACAACGCTCGCGAGACGAAAGGACTCGATGTGGATCGTCTCTGGGTTACCGGAGGCTGGGTAAACATGGGAAGGCCTCTGAAAAGATGGCTTCCCCGCGCTCATGGCCGCGCGACCCCGCTCTGGAAGAGAAGTTCCCAGGTGACTGTAGTTTTGTCGGAAAAGTAAGGCGTTTATAGAGGGAATCCGGAAATATTATGGGACAAAAAGTTCACCCTAAAAGTCTGAGGCTGGGAATCATTGAGACATGGCAGAGCCGCTGGTTTGCCGGCAAGGATTTCGCCACCAACCTCAAAGAGGACATGGAGATTCGAAAGTATATCAAGGGCAATCTCAAGTCCGCCGGTATTGCGAGAATCGAGATCGAGCGCGCCGCTTCCGTCGTGCGCGTGAGGATCTTTTCAGCAAAGCCCGGTCTTTTGATCGGCAAGAAGGGGAAAGAGCACGAAGAACTCCGCAGGAGACTCCGCGCTATAGTGAAGCGCGAGGTAAAGGTGGATATCGTCGAAGCCCGGAAGGCCGATATGGATGCGCAGCTGGTTGCCGAAAACATAGCATTCCAGCTCGAACGGCGGGTGAATTTCCGGCGCGCCATGAAAGAGTCGGTCGGACGCGCCCTTCGTGTCGGTGCCGAGGGAGTGCGTGTGACTGTCGGCGGCCGTCTGAACGGCGCTGAAATAGCGAGGACTGAAAGATATCGTGAGGGCCGTGTGCCTCTGCACACGATCCGCGCGGAGATAGATTACGGCGTTGCGCGGGCAGAAACAGCGTACGGAACCATTGGTATCAAAGTATGGGTGTTCAAGGGCGAGAAGTTTCAGCCTGGAGAGCAGATGCCCGTGGAGGCTATGTCAATTTAATTTGTATGGAGGGCCTGCCCTGAGCATAGTCGAAGGGCCGCCTGGATAAGAGGAAAAGATGCTTCAACCTAAAAAACCGAAATACCGCAAGCAAATGAAGCAGGTCCGGCACATTTTGGGTGTCGAAAAGCGGGGCTGCGATGTTGAGTTCGGCGACTTTGCGCTCCGCGCGATGGAGCGCGGGTGGATTACGGACCGTCAGATCGAAGCGAGCCGTGTCGCGATGGCCAGGCATGCGAAGCGCGGCGGGAAGATATGGATTCGAATCTTTCCGGACAAGCCTCTGACAAGCAAGCCGGCGGAAGTCCGAATGGGCAAAGGAAAGGGCGCTCCTGAGAAATGGGTTGCCGAGGTTCGTGCCGGGCGGGTGATGTTTGAAATTGGCGGAATTAATAAAACGCTTGCAAGGGAAGCTCTGCAGCTTGCAGCTTCGAAGCTTCCTATAAAGTGCAAGGTCGTCGAAAGGTCGGATTATTTACTGTAACCCGCTTTCGCGGCTAAGGCCGCTTCAGCGTGGCAGGCGGAGAGAAAGGAGATGACAAAGAAAAAAGACTTTATGAAGGAAATCAGAGGTCTTTCGATTGAAGAGCTTAATGCCAGGGAGAGAAGTCTCTCGGAGCAGATCATGAAGGACCGCATCAGAAAGGTGAGCGATCCTTCGAAAGAGCCGGTCAGCAAGAGGCAGGCGAAGCGTGAACTCGCTCAGGTGCTGACTGTCAAGTCCATGTTAAAGCAGAATCAATCTTGAGAGGAGCATCGGCGTAGAAATGAATACGGCAGAGAACGTAAAGAGACCCGGCAGGATCGAGCAGGGAGTGGTTGTAAGCAACAAGATGAACAAGACGATTGTCGTGGCAGTCACCAGGCAGGTGAAGCACAGGCAGTACAAGAAATTCATCCGGCGCACCAAAAATTACATGGCCCACGATGAGAACGACGAATGCGGCATCGGAGACACTGTGCGTATCGCGGAAATGCGGCCGATCAGCAGGCATAAAAGCTGGCAAGTTTGTGAAGTCATTGCGAAGGCGGTGTGAGCAGTAACACCGGCTGAGAAGGAGAAGAGAAATGATACAGGCAAGGTCAATACTGGACGTTGCGGACAACTCAGGAGCCCGGAAAGTTGTGTGCGTGAAAGTGCTCGGCGGTTCCCGCAGGCGCTTTGCGACCGTCGGCGACATCATTGTCGTGGCGGTGAAGGAGGCAATGCCGAACTCGAAGATCGCCAAGGGTACGGTGCACAAGGCGGTGATAGTCCGCACGGCGAAAGAGATGGCCAGAGAGGACGGATCGTTGATTAAGTTCGATGACAACAGCGCCGTGCTGATCAATCCGCAGCTTGAGCCTATCGGCACGCGTATTTTTGGTCCAGTGGCCCGCGAGCTTCGGGCGAAGAAGTTCATGAAAATTATTTCACTTGCGCCGGAAGTGCTGTAACGCCAGTTGCGCGGTTTATAAGGGACAGAGAAATGGAAGTGAAAAGAAAGATCAAGAAGGGCGACACTGTGATGGTTGTTGCCGGTGGCAATAAGAAGAGCCGGCCCATCAAAGGCAAAATCGGAAAAGTCATCGGTTTTTCCGGCAAAGGCAACGAGCGCGTTCTGATTGAAGGCGTGAACATGATCACCCGTCACCAGCGTGCGAAGGGGCCTGACAAGCCGGCGGGCAAAATCACCAGGGAAGCGCCCGTTCACATTTCCAATGTCATGTATTACGCCGACAAGATCCAGAAGCCGGTGAAGATTCAGACGAAAGCGCTGGCTGATGGAAGACGAGTGCGGGGATATGTGAACCCGAACACGAAAGAGTTTGTGCAGATTGACGTGTAATTTTGGAGGGCCGCGCCTGTCGCGGCCGAGATGAGATATGAGCAGAGTTAAAGAACATTATGACAGCGTGGTTGTGCCGAAGCTGGTTGAGGAGTTCAAGTACACATCGCGCATGCAGGTGCCGAAACTCGAGAAGATCGTGGTCAATACCGGCGTGGGCGAAGTCATTGCGAACAGCAAGGCTATGGAATTTGCTCAACTGGCGATGACGCAGATTACAGGGCAGAAGCCGTCAGTACGGAAGGCCAAGGTCTCAATCGCCGCTTTTAAACTCCGAAAAGGCATGCCAATCGGGTGCATGGTCACGCTGCGCGGCGAGCGGATGTACAGCTTCTTTGATCGGCTCGTCGCCATCGCCATGCCCCGCGTTCGTGACTTCCGCGGTGTCCCGAAAAAGGGTTTCGACGGGAAAGGGAACTACACGATGGGTATCAAAGAGCAGATCGTCTTCCCGGAAATCGAAGTGGATAAGCTCGACAAAGTTCGCGGAATGAACATCACTTTCGTCACGTCCGCGAAGACAGATGACGAGGGAAGGGCTCTGCTTGGCTATCTCGGGCTGCCTTTCAGGAAATAAGGAAACAGGTGACGGTATGATGACAGATTCAATTGCTGACGTTTTGACAAGAATCAGAAATGCGCAGAGAGCGGGGCATAAGAGCGTCGTGGTCCGCGCATCTCATATGGCTGAAAGGATCCTGGCCGTCCTGCAGAACGAAGGCTTCGTGGAAGGCTTCGAGCGCAGGGAGCAGGGAGAATCGGCGCATCCTGGGATTTCAGTGCATTTGAAGTATTTTGCCTCCGGCCGTCCCATGATCTCCAAGGCCCGCCGTGTAAGCAAGCCTGGAAGGAGAGTCTATGCGCCTGTCGACAAACTTCCCCGGGTGGACAGCGGTCTGGGGATTGCGATTGTGTCGACATCAGCGGGCGTTGTCTCGGATCGGGAAGCCCGGCACCGGAAGATCGGCGGCGAGGTTCTGGCGCTGATTGGGTAACAGTTTTTAGAGGAAGAGTTGCTATGTCTCGTATTGGAAAACAACCAGTTCCCGTTCCCGGCGGAGTGCAGGTCAGTGTTCAGGAAGGTTCAGTCTCAGTGAAGGGTCCAAAGGGCGCTCTGCAGCTTGCGATCAGCGCTGGTGTGTCAGTCTCGCAGAAAGGCCCTGAACTCATAGTCACGAAGACAGGAAGCGACAAGCAGGCACAGGCAAATTATGGAACAACGCGCGCTCACCTGAAGAACATGGTGATTGGAGTGACTGAAGGCTGGAAGCGGTCGCTCGAACTTTCGGGCGTCGGTTTCACAGCCAGACTCGACGGCAATGTCCTTTCCCTGGCAGTGGGTTATTCCCACGAGGTCAAAGTCATCGTGCCGAAAGAGGTGAAGTGCACAGTCGGGAGAACAAATATTGATCTGGAAGGATGCAGCAAAGAGCTCGTAAATCAGCTCGCATCGAGAATCCGGAAAGTACGTCCGCCCGAGCCTTATCTCGGCAAGGGTATCAAGTACACAACGGAAACGATCCGCCGCAAAGCTGGAAAGACCGGTAAGAAGTGAATCAGGTGAGGGAATCTCAAGCGAGGTAAACGAAATGGGCAAAAAGGGTAAAGCAACAAACTGGAGCGCTCGTCATCGGACAAAGCTCCGAATCAGGCAGGGACTTGTCGCGACGGCGGAGAAACCCAGGGTGAGTGTGTTCAAGAGCGCTCGGCACACTTATGCGCAGGTTATTTCCGACACAGATCACACCACGATAGTAAGCGCCAGTACTCTCGAGAAAGAGGTGAAGGAGCTGATCTCGCAGGTGGGGGAAGAACAGGCGAAAGAAGCTGAGAAGGCGAAGGATAAAAAGACGAAAGCAAACGCACTGACAAGCACAAAGAGCAGGAATGCCGCATATGCAGTGGGGCTGGTACTGGCAAAGCGCGGCGTCGAGAAGCAGGTGAAGGCCGTTGTGTTTGACCGCAGCGGCTATCAGTATGCAGGGCGTGTGGAAGCTGTCGCAGAAGGCGCGCGTAAAGGCGGTTTTGAGTTTTAATTAGAGAGAGAGGAAGAGACTATGTCCTTCAAGAAACTTGTTGATTCACAAATGGTGACCCTCGAGCATATCGGCGAGCTTACCGACAAGACGGTTTCCATTAACCGGGTGGCAAAGGTGGTGAAAGGAGGCCGTCGCTTTGCGTTCAGCGCGCTTGTGGTCTCCGGAAACGGCGCGGGCTACGTCGGATTCGGACTTGGTAAGGCTCTGGAGGTTCCCGATGCGATCCGAAAAGCATCGGAGCAGGCAAGGAAGAGCCTGGTCAAGGTGCCGATCAAGGGAACGACTATCCCTCACGACATCGTCGGCGATTTCGGCCCTACCAAAATCGTGATGAAGCCGGGCGCCCCGGGTACCGGCGTTATCGCCGGTTCGGCGGTCCGCGCTATTGTCGAGCTCGTCGGCATCAAGGACATACGCACCAAGATCGTCGGTTCGAGCAATCCGCACAACGTCCTTCACGCCACGATGACAGGGCTTCTTTCACTCAAAGATCCTGAAGTTGTGAGTTCAACGCGGCAGACAACGTCTGAGGAGCTTGGTTATCACCCGTTCTAAAGGAAAAGGAGCTTGATCAATGGCAGATAAGATTCCCACAAAGATTAGAGTCAGGCAGGTAAAAGGGACCGGCCGAAAAACAAAGGAGGTGCGCGATACCATCGCAGCGCTTGGCCTCGGGAGGATCGGAAAGGAGCGGGTGCATAATGTCAATGCTGCCCTCGTCGGCATGCTGAGAAGAGTCGAGCATCTGATTGAAGTCGAGGCCGCGGAGTAATCGGAGATTTTTCAAGGAATACGGCTATGGAACTTTCAACATTAAAACCTGCGCAGGGTTCGAGGTCGAAACGCAGGCGCGGAGGGCGAGGTGAGGGCTCAGGGCTGGGCAAGACGTCCGGTCATGGCGGCAAGGGACAAACGGCCCGTTCTGGAGGCAAACCGCATGTGCATTTTGAAGGTGGTCAGACACCTCTTTATCGCCGCGTGCCGAAGATCGGTTTCCGTTCCAGGAAAAAGAGGCTCGGCGAGAACAGGTATAAGATTGTGAACCTGGCTGAACTCGAGAACTTCGAGGCCGGCGCAGTTGTCGATGTCGAGGCACTGGTGAAAGCGGGGTGCAAAATAGGCAGAAATGCGGGAATAAAGCTGCTCGGAAAAGGTGACATCACAAGGCAGCTCGCTGTTAAAGTGCACGCCGTTTCAGCTTCGGCAAAAGCGAAGATTGAAGCAAAGGGTGGTACTGTAGAAATTATTACAGCATGAATATTTTTTTATTTGGCGGCATTGAATGATTGGCGGTCTCGCAAATATCGGCAATATCCCGGAACTCAGAAAGAGACTGTTGTTCACAGTTGGAATGCTGGCAGTCTACCGTTTCGGCGTTTTCATATCGACGCCCGGTATCAACGTGGATGTGCTTCGTCAGGCGCTCGAAGGCGCGGCCGGATCTCTCTTCGGACTGGTGAACATGTTTTCGGGAGGCGCGTTCGAGCGTTTCTCGATATTCACTCTTGGCGTCACGCCGTACATAAGTGTGTCCATTATTCTTCAGGTTCTGCAGCCTCTGGTTCCGCAGCTTGAGGCGCTGAAAAAAGAAGGGGATGCGGGGCGGAGGATCATCAACCGTTACACACGGCAGGGCACAATCGTGCTTGCCCTTTTTCAAAGTTATATGATCGCTCTTGGTCTCGAGCATTCGGAAGGCGGTTTCGTTGTTCATCCGGGCATAATGTTCCGGATTTCAACGATGCTTACCCTTACAGCGGGCACTGCGTTTATCATTTTTATTGGCGAACAGATCACCGAGAGGGGACTTGGTAACGGTATCAGCATGATCATCACGGCCGGCATTCTTTCTTCGATGCCCTCCGTGCTCTTTTCGAGTTTCGAGCTTGTACGCACGCATGAAATCAGTTTCGGGGCGCTGCTTTTCATCCTTGTCTTCTGCTTCCTGACACTGGTTGGAATCGTCCATGTGGAGCGTTCCGCGCGCAGAATTCCGATTCAGTATCCGCGGAGAATGGTCGGAAACAAGATGGCGCAGGCGCAGACACAGTACATGCCGCTGAAGGTCAACATGTCAGGCGTCATCCCTCCCATCTTTGCGTCGGCTCTTCTTTCGGTTCCGATAATCGTTCTGACGTCGTTCAGCGGGCAGAGCGATCTGGCGCAGCGGGTACTTGATCTTTTTCAGGTGGGTCAGATCGGGTACGAGATCACATTCATAGCCCTGATAGTGTTTTTCTGCTTCTTCTACGTTTCGGTGCAGTTCAATCCCGAAGATGTTGCCGAGAACCTTAAGAAAAACGGCGGCTTTATTCCGACTGTCCGCCCCGGCAGGCAGACTGCCGACTTCCTCTACGCGGTCCTCAACAGGATCACGATATGGGGCGCGATCTATGTGTCGATCATCTGCGTGGTGCCTCAACTTGTATATCAGTATTTCGGCGCTGATGCGTTCTCCCGGGTCTTCAGCGGAACATCGGTTCTCATCGTTGTGTCCGTAATTCTGGACACAGCTGCCCAGATTGAGCACATGGTCATTGCCCGGAACTACGAAGCATTCATGAGCAGAACTTCAAAACTGCGCGGCGGAATGGGCTCCATGAGCCACATGAGAACCAGGATTTTGAAAAGGTAATTCAGATAAGATGAACGCATTGAGACTTGTGCTGTCAGGTCCTCCAGGAGCGGGGAAGGGAACTCAGGCTGAGAGACTGTGCGAACTCGCAGGAATTGCGCACATTTCGACAGGCGATATTCTCCGAAAAGCTGTAGCCGGCGCGACAGAACTCGGAATGGAAGCAAAGAAGCACATGGACAAGGGAGCGCTGGTTCCGGATGCCCTTGTAATTGCGCTCATCAGGGAACGTCTGGGAATGAAAGACTGTCAGGAGAAGGGGTTTCTCCTGGATGGATTCCCCCGGACAGTCGAACAGGCGAAGGCTCTCGATGAGCTTTTGCTTCAAATGGAGATGCCCCTTACCCATGTGGTTGAGCTGATTGTTCCTGACGAGGTTCTTCTGAAAAGGATTGAGGGGCGGGCGGCCGCCGGATCGGGGAGAAGCGACGACAACGCAGCCGTGTTTGCGAAGAGGCTGCAGGTCTATCATCAGCAGACAGCCCCTGTTACAGGATATTTCAAGAGCAAAGGATTAGTGACTGACCTTGACGGGCTGGGCACTATCGAGGAAGTTGAGCAGAGACTTCTTAAAATACTGGGTCTTTAAGAGGGGCTTCAGGGGAGAGAATTCTGAGGGTTATAAAGGCGGAAGAGATAAGTCCTGAAAGTTGCCGTGAAAATTGGCCGGGATTTATTGAGGTTATGACCCAAATAATGTATTCTTTCACGCTCTTGTAAGTACCTGCTGCGCGTATGTATTTCTCCTCATGCGGTTTGTGAGGAGCGATGCTCTCTTGTGTGCAGCGTTCTCCATGAGGAGAGGAGGCGTCCGACAGGGCGGCTCACATTTATTGAAGGGCATTTATTGGAGTGAGGGACAGGAAGTGAAAGTTAGAGCATCAGTGAAGCCGATGTGCGGGTACTGCAAGCTGATAAGACGAAAAGGAAAGATTTTTGTCATATGCAGCCGGTCGCCCAAACACAAACAGCGACAGGGATAATTTTTTTCGCAGAGGATACTTTTTAGAAGCAGCAAGCGGAAAACAGCAAGAGGTAAGGGATAATGCCACGCATCGCAGGAATAGATCTTCCAAGGAATAAGAGAGTTGTCATCGGGCTCACGTACATTTACGGGATTGGAAACACCAAGTCGAAAAAGATTCTCGATGAAGCCGGGGTCGATTACAGCACCCGCACGGACAAACTGACGGAAGATGAAGTCACACGCATCAGAAACATCATTGAGAACCGGGAAGAGGTGGAAGGTGATCTTCGCCGTAAAGTGCAGATGTCCATTAAGCGGCTCATGGATCTTGGTTCATACAGAGGCATCAGGCACAGGAGAGGGCTTCCGGTCCGGGGGCAGCGCACATGCACCAACGCGCGCACACGCAAGGGACCGCGCAGAGCTGCCATCGCGGGCAAGAAGGCGCCTGGTAAGAAATAAAGGGCAGGAAACGGGGCGCGGGAAACAGACTGATTTGAAAGGGAGACACTACTTTGGCTGAAGCAAAAACCACAACAGGACGCGGAGCGTCGAGGAAGAAAAAGGTAAAGAAGAATGTGCCGGTTGGAGTGGCTCATATCAGCGCCACATTCAACAACACCATCGTAACCATCACCGATCCGGCGGGAAATGTCATCGCATGGTCCAGCTCCGGGTGCGGGGGCTTCAAGGGGTCGAGAAAATCGACTCCGTTCGCAGCCCAGATTGCCGGTGATACCGCAGCGCGAAAGGCCCGCGAAATCGGCATGAGGACGGTAAGTGTTTTCGTAAAGGGTCCCGGTGCGGGGCGGGAATCAGCGCTTAGATCTCTTTATACAGCCGGTCTTTCTGTCAGTTCTATCAAGGATGTCACCCCGATTCCGCACAATGGGTGTCGCCCGCGTAAGAGTCGTAGAGTTTAATTGTAGAGGAGAGGATGGCACGTTATTGCGAATCAGTTTGCCGCTTGTGCAGACGCGAAGGTGAAAAGCTTTTCCTGAAGGGAGAGCGGTGCTACACGAGCAAATGCTCTGTCGAGCGCAGAGAAGGCGGCCCGGGCCAGCACGGGCGCGGCCGGCAGTCTTTTTCAGATTACAAGATGCAGCTTCGCGAGAAGCAGAAAACGAAAAGGTACTACGGATTGCTCGAGAAGCAGTTCCATGCGTATTTCGAACAGGCCGCGCGCAAGAAAGGTGTTACCGGAACTGAGCTTCTGCTGAGTCTCGAACGGCGCCTCGACAACGTGGTTTACCGTCTCGGGTTCGGAAGTTCGCGCAAGCAGGCCCGGCAGATTGTTTCGCACGGGCTCATCCGCGTTAACGGAAGGAAGGTGGACATTCCATCATACCAGCTTTCCGCGGGCGACGTGATTGAAATCAAAGAGAAGAGCAAGTCAAATGTTGTGATTCAGGGTTCGGTTGCCGCAGCCCAGAGCCGCATCATACCTGATTGGCTTGCGCTCGATAAAGGAAACCTCAAAGGCGTTGTGCAGAATCTGCCGACCCGCGAGCAGCTGCCCCAGTCGATACGCGAGCAGCTTATAGTCGAGCTTTATTCGAAATAATGAACTTTCAGGCAGTAATATTGAGGCAGGAGAGTATAGCTAAATGAAAAAAGTCAGTCTTGCAGATCTCATAAAGCCAAAAAGAGTCGAAGTCGAGGTGGAGAACGTTGAGAACAAGTATGGGAAGTTTGTTGCCGAGCCCCTTGAAAGAGGATTCGGACTGACGCTCGGAACGGCAATCAGAAGAATTCTTCTCTCGTCTCTTCAGGGGTGCGCGATCACATCCGTCAGAATCGACGGGGTAATGCACGAGTTTTCGACGATTGCAGGCGTTGTGGAGGACGTCACACAGATCGTGCTGAATCTGAAGGAAGTGGTTCCTTCGATGGAAGACAAAGATGAAGCCCACCTTCACATCGAGGCCGTGGGCCCCTGTGAAGTGACTGCCGGCATGATTGCAGGCGATCCGGCTGTCGAAATTCTCAATCGGCAGCAGCACATCGCGACACTTGGCGAAGGAGCATCGCTCAAGATGGATCTCTCGGTCAAGGTGGGTCGCGGGTATGTTCCGGCTGAGAGAAACAAGGTCGAAGGCGCGCCGATGGGCACGATATTCATTGATTCGATCTTCTCGCCGATACGCAAGGTCAATATTAACGTAACAAACGCCCGCGTCGGCCAGCGCACAGACTACGACAAGCTGACGATGGAACTCTGGACAAATGGAAGCATTGATCCCCGTTCCGCGGTTGCACAGGCGTCCCATATCATCGTCGATCAACTCAGCGTATTCGTAGGAAAGGACCTGGTTATCGAGCGCGAGGAGCCGAAGAAAGAAGAGCCGAAGACAAGGTTCAACGAAAATCTATTCCGAAGAATCGACGAGATCGAGCTCAGCGTCAGAAGCGCAAACTGCCTCGAGAATGCCGATATTAAGTACATCGGGGAGCTGGTCCAGAAGACGGAAGCCGAGATGCTTCGCACGAAGAACTTTGGCCGCAAGTCCCTCAACGAGATCAAAGAGATTCTCGGAGAGATGGGCCTCAGTCTGGGAATGAAACTGGACGGGTTTCCTGTGAGACGGGAACTCGACGGCATGAAGGACACCGTTGAGCATTAAGATGAAGAGAACACTAAGCTGCTATTTTGAGGTGATATAATGCGTCATTTAAAGTTAAGACATAAGTTCTCACGCACGCCGGCGCATCGTAAGGCGCTTTTCCGGAACCTTTCAACGGCGCTCCTCCGCGATGAGAAGTGCGTAACCACGCTGGACAAAGCGAAAGCTCTCCGTTCAGTGGTTGAAAAGCTCATCACACTTGCCCGCAAGGATACTCTTCATGCGAGAAGGCAGGCATATTCATACATTCAGAGCAAGGAGGTTGTGCACAGACTCTTTGCAGACATCGCGCCCCGTTACGCGGGAAGACCGGGAGGTTACACACGCGTGCTTCGGACGGCCGCCAGGCATGGTGATGCGGCCGAAAGGGCCGTCATACAGCTTGTCGAGGCCGGAGCCGCTGAAGCCCCGAAGAAGACGCGCGCGACCCGAAAGAAAAAAGAGGCAACCCCCGGAGAGCCGGCGCCCGGCGCTGAATAGACTCAAAGAGAAGATTCGCCCATGGGAAGCTTTGACGGAAAGAAAGTCCTGATACTGGGCGTAGCCAACGAGAAAAGCATAGCCTATGCAGTCACGAAAAACCTGGTCGAAAAGGGTGCTACTGTCGCGCTTACCTGTCCGAACGAATTAATTGAGGGGCGCGTACGTGATATTGCCCGATCTCTCGGGATTGAAGACGTTTTCCCCTGCGATGTCCAGTTCGACTCTCAGATCGACGGCCTTTTTGGGGAGCTGAAAGAGAGGTGGGGCTATCTCGACGGGCTTGTTCATTCGGTTGCTTTCGCCGACCGGGCAGATCTCGAGGGACGTTTCTGCGACACATCCCGGAGCGGCTTTCATATGGCTCTTGATGTCTCAACTTATTCTCTCATAGCTCTCGCCGGCCGCGCTGAGCAGTTGATGCGAAGAAAAGGGGGTTCGATTGTGACATTCACCTACCTGGGATCTCAGAGGGTAGTTTCGAACTACAAGATCATGGGTGTCGCCAAAGCAGCTCTGGAAGCGACGGTGCGCTATCTGGCGGCAGAGCTGGGAGAATCCGGGATACGGGTAAATGCAGTATCGGCGGGTCCGGTCAGGACCCTGGCCGCATCCGGAATACCCCGATTCAAGGAACTCTACGCCCGTTTCGAGGAAACGGCGCCCCTCAGGAGAAATGTGGCTCTCGAGGATATCGCCGGTTCGACGGAATACTTCCTGAGTTCACTGAGCTCAGGTGTCACAGGCGAGGTGCAGTATGTTGACTGCGGGTTCAATATTCTTGCACTATAATGAATGATTTTTTGGAGAAAGAAAGAAAATGGCCAATCATAAATCTGCCTTGAAAAGACACCGCCAGAGCGTGAAACGGCGGAACAGCAATCGGGTCGCAAAGTCAACCGTTCGCGGCGCTGTTCGCAAGGTGAGAAGCGCAGTCGAGCAGGGTGAACCGAAAGAGACGCAGATGCAGTCGATGAAAGAAGCTGAGATACTTCTCGCGAAGGCGGCCCGCAAGGGGATCATTCCCAAAGGGACGGCAAGCCGTAATATCAGCAGGCTGGCGAAGAAGGTTACCGGAAAGAAGGCCTGAATCAGGTTGCCGCGGGCTTTGTGCAGTGGAGTCATGCAGGTTTGACGCTCCCCTGCTCTGCATTCTGCAATCACGTCACTTGCTCAATCCCGACAAGGCCGAAGTCAGGGCCGACTGCTGCTGCTGCATCTGTCCGATTGTGGCCTCGAGCCTCGCAAACCGGGCTCTAAGAGAGTCCTCCTGCTCCGATATTGACCTCTCAGCATCGCTTATCTGCCGGTTCAGACTATCGATCAATGTCTTATTGCTGTTGAGGGTTATATCGAACGACCCGTTGAACCGTATGAAGGCGTCGATCGTGCCGCCGGTTTTTGCGAGAGTGTCCGCGAACTGTGTAAGAATGCTGTTGGCACTGGCCGACGATGCTCCAAGCGCTTCTTCGAATTTATCCTTATCGAACTTGAGCGTTCCGTCTCTCTGGGTGGTTATTCCCAGGTCTGCAAAGATGTTTACTGCCGTGCCTGTCACAGCTGATTTCGTGGATGCCAGTGCGTCCCGCACCGCCCGGACGGCCAGATCATCCGTCGAAGTGCCGGCAAGCGGCTTGAATATGTTCGTTACTTCAGATCCGCTTTCATCCCGTAAGATCTGGTTGTTCTCGTCCACAAACGTGATGATCTCGTTGTACTTGTCGACCCAGTCCTGAATTCTGGTTTCCGTTGCGGCGGCGTCGTCAGCAATGGCGATGTCCGAACTGCCGATTCCTGTGAGATTGAATGTCACACCCGGGATTATGTCGGAAACTGAATTGCTCTGGCGCACTATCCCTGTTATTCCGTTCAGATCAAACTCGGCATCTTCAGCGTTATTCATCGTGCCGCCGGCAGCAACCAGATTTCCAACGCCCGCAGTGATTGCGAGTTCGCCCTTTTCGGTGCCGGTGTTGCTGCTCGAGATCATCACCCTGAAGTCAGGCGTGGTGGAGGTGCCGACATTTACAAGGGATGCAGTGGCGCAGTTCTCATTTTTCGCCGCCTCTTCGTTGAAACTGGCGATGAACTGATTGACCGTAGTTGAACCTCCGGTGATCGGGACTGTGAGGGTTTTGAGGTTCACGCCTGTCCCTACCGTGACAGTCACGTCGCCGTCGGCAACCGAGACCGTGTCCGTTCCTCCAGTAAAGGAATGTGCGTACCAGAATGTCCCGTTACGGGCGAGATTGGTTATATTGAGAGAATATGCTCCGTTTGCCGCCGAATTCGATGCCGTTGCGCCTGCAAATGCCTCATTCGAACTTGTCGCAGTCTTGCTTATGCCGCCGCCCGAAATGGTTGTGAACGTGTAAATCAAGTCCTTCAGGTCGGAAAACTTGCTCTTGAGTTCGTCGAGAATTGTGTCAGTCTCGGTGAGTTCGTCCACCTTTGTCGTCAGAGGATCCACCTTCTGGGCGCGGGTCGCCTTCGACATGGCGTCTATGAGCGCGTTACTGTCTATTCCTGATGCCAGACCAGCGAAATTAATCAGAGCCATCCTGGTGTCTCCAAAGGTTGAAGTTGCGGGACAACTGCCCGTCTTATTTAGTGCAATTCATACGCCACGGGCTGGTGCTTCTGATAACAGCCTGATAGCATTGCCTTTCCCGGTTCTGAACGAGCAATTAAACGGAACTATTTGCCGGTTTCAATACGGCTAATAAGGCGAAATTTACCAATGCATTCGGGAATCTAAAATAAAGGGCTCCAGAATTACGCAGGTTTACCAGAAAGATTACAGGCTAGATGGCAGGTTTTGACAGACAGACGTTCCGGCGGCTCTGGGAGCTCAGCAAACCTGTCTTTGTATCTGAAATCAAGTGGCGGGCGCTTGCTCTGTTTCTCCTGCTCCTGACGTTCTCAATCTCCATGAGCGGCGTAAACGTCCTGATGAGCTACATTGGACGCGACTTCATGACTTCGCTCTCGCTTCGGGAGAAGGATGAATTCCTGAAGCAGCTGTACTACTACCTTCTTGCCTTCGGACTTGCCACGCCCGTCGTTGTTTTTTACCGGTACACGGAGGAGAGGCTCGGATTGATGTGGCGGCGATGGCTGAGCCACAAGTTCATCCGCGAGTATTTTCTCAAGA
This sequence comes from uncultured Bdellovibrionales bacterium, assembly GCA_964421085.1. Taxonomy (GTDB): domain Bacteria; phylum Bdellovibrionota_C; class UBA2361; order UBA2361; family CAYQVO01; genus CAYQVO01. The sequence continues at coordinate 39,962 of CAYQVO010000029.1, forward strand.
GAGCCTATTACAAGATTCACTTCTATGAAGGCATAGATAACCCGGACCAGCGTCTCGCGGAAGACATCCGATCGTTCTGTGTGCAGAGTCTCTCGTTCCTTCTGATTATATTCAATTCGGCGATAGCGCTTTTTGCGTTCATGGGAATCCTGTGGTCTATCTCGTACACACTTGTGGTCGCTGTCGTGCTGTACGCGCTCGGCGGATCTCTTGTGACCTACTTCCTCGGGAAACCTCTCATCGGACTGAACTTCGCGCAGCTGAAGAAAGAAGCCGACTACCGTTACAAGCTCATCAATGTAAGGGAAAACGCGGAATCCATCGCGTTTTACAGGGGCGAGCGCAAAGAGGGGACAAGAGTGCGGCAGCGGCTCAAAATTGCGCTGACGAACCTCCTGCTCATAATCAACTGGAACAGGAACCTGAATTTCTTCACGACCGGTTACAACTACCTGATTACCATTCTGCCCATTATTCTCGTCGCCCCGCTCTATTTCGACGGCAAAATCGAGTTCGGCGTCGTTACTCAGGCCCAGTTTGCTTTCTCGCAGGTGCTTGGAGCGCTCTCTATTATTGTCGCGAATTTCAGCAGCCTCAGCGCGTACGGGGCGGTCGTCACACGTCTTGGCGCTTTTCAGGACGCGCTTCACGGCACGCATGAAACCGAAGTGGGTGCGCCCGGTTCTTCCATCCATGTCCGGGATGGTCAGGATATTGTGTTCGAAAACGTCACAATCTGCACGCCTTCCCGCGATCAGGAGCTGGTCAAGGATCTCTCCTTCGCGCTCAATGGCGAACCTCTCTTTGTTACCGGCGCGAGCGGCGGCGGCAAGAGTTCCATCTTCCGCGTCGCGTCGGGAATCTGGAGTGCCGGCACGGGAAAGGTGACAAGACCTCCCATCAGCAGATGCATGTTCCTTCCTCAGAGACCGTATATGGTGCTCGGGAGTTTCCGGAGCCAGTTGCTTTATGGAACACGGGCATACGGCGTTTCAGACAAGATGCTCATGGATATACTTAGAAAAATTCAGCTCGAAGAACTCCTTCACCGGGTGGGGGGTCTTGATGCTGTCAGGGATTGGCCTAATATTCTTTCGACGGGGGAACAGCAGCGAATAGCGTTCGGCCGTCTGCTGCTTGTCAGACCCGAGTATGCGTTTCTTGACGAGGCGACGACAGCCCTGGACAAGGCGAGTGAGCGTCATCTTTACGGACACATGCGCGCATTTATCAAAAACTACATAAGCATCGGATACCGGAACTCACTCGCTGATCAGCATGGCTACAGGCTCGAACTCTGGCCCGGTGGAAGATGGCAGTTTTCAAAGAAGGGGGAAACGCCCCCTTCGCATGGAGAAACGTGAAACAGTATCAACTCCTCAAGGCGGCATGCATGTGCGCAGTCCTTCTGCTGCTGTTTCCCTTCGCATCGACAGACGCAGCCACTGAGGCTGAAATCCGGAAGAGCATAATGGAGAACTGCCCGCGCGCAACTGCCGAGTTTGACTCTCTCTCACCGGAGGGAAAGGAAGAACTCCTTCCGTTCCTCAGGCTGGTTCTGGAACTCGCCCCCGGGGTCGAAGGGCTTCCTCCGCCTGCGCCGGGCAACGCTCCTGTTATCCCGGGGCAGGCGCAGCCCAGCCTTTTGTCCAGGGTTAATCCTTCGCTCGGACAGGATCTTGTGCGTTCACTCGAGCCGAGAAGAGTACTCGAAGCGAAACGGTGTGTCATACCTCTGCTCGAGCGCTCGGGGAGCAGAGCCTTTGAAGCAGTCCCTGTTATCATAAGACTTTCTCTCGACAAAACTCTGCCGTTCGATTTTCTCGATGCCCTTGATTCAGCAGCATGGCGCATTACGGTGTCGGCCTCCCGCGACACCGGCTGCGGAGCTCTCGGACCGGTTTTTGAAGAGATTTACCCTCTGCTGAAAGAGCAGTCCACTTCTCTTCCGTCGAATGTTTTCGTGCAGACCGGCGGCTGTTCTGCCGACTATCTGCTGAATCATTTGAAAGGGACAGGCGAGGAAACGGGGCGCCGGCTGACTGACATGCTGCTCAACATAGACGACACAGGACACCGGACAGGGCTTCGTTTCATCGAGTTTGCGGGGGATCAGACCGACGATCGCCTTCGGATCACGGCGCTGCGTGTCCTTGCCGCGCTGGAGCCGTTTTATCATGAATCGTTGATGCCGGTGCTTCGAATGATGCCGGAGTCCCAGGGAGATGTGCGCAAAGAAGTTCTTTCGACTCTCCGGGCGATATTCTCGAAAAAAACGCTTCCAGTTTCCGAGTCCCTTCAGAATGAGCTTCTCGACCGATTGTTCAGCGGCTTTGAACAGTCGACGGGGCCCGAGCGGGATGTGATGCAGGAGGGTATTGAGCTTTTCGAATCGTTTCCGGATCCGTGGCGCGAGCGGTTGAAGAACCTTGCGGTTTCTCCGGATGCCGATCTCAGGAAGCGTTCGATCATCCTGCTCGGCAGAGGATCTCTTTCTGAATCAGACGTGAGCTTCGTTCTTAAAAGGGCGCTTTCTGAGCCTGACACCGGAGCGGAACTCGCGGCAATAGAAGTTTTGGGAAGGCAGCTGCCCTTTCAACAGAAGATTATTCAGGCATTCCTTCAGATTTTGAAAGGAAGCGCGATGAAGGATGATGTGTCCGCGCATCAACGAAGGGTGTGTGCGGTCGCATCGGCGCTCCGGAGTTCAGGTCTGGGGAAGCCTCTTTCTGCGAAGACACTTCAGCCCTTCTCCCGCTATTTCACCGGTTTTCTCAAGTATTACGACTTTGCGGGCAGGCTCGGAGGATGTGACTCTCCGCTTGTTCTTATGGCAGCTTACCCTGAACCTGCGCTTGGTGACATACTCAAGATGCTGAAAGAAACCGATGCTGCTGCGCAGGAAAAGGCAGTTTCCGTTCTTGCCGCCATGAAACCTCTGCCTGGCAGGGCCGTGCAGCCTCTTCTTGATCATTTCAAAACCGGACATCCGAAAACGCTCGAGGCGGCGGGCAAAGTCCTCATAGCAGGGGCAGGGGAGACGGCACTGACAAAACTCAAAGGAATGCTCAAGACAGTCCGCCCGGAGCAGAAGGTTATTATTGCTGAGACCCTCCTTCGCGGGGGATACCAGGGCGGTGAAGTGAAGAACGTTCTGAAAGATGCGTGGCAGTCTCAAAGCTGCGATTTGCAGGCGCGCATTTTCTTCGATCTTCTTCGAGTGTCCGGCTCCGACGGGGCAGGAGAGATGAACTCGAGAATGGTCTCATGTCTTGTGGAGAGCAGCCTGAACCGGGAAAACACTTTCAAAGTTGCTGCGCAGCTCGCTCCGGTGGCGAAGGGAAGCGAAGACGAGCGACGCATCCGCCAGTTCCTTACTCGAACAGATGTGGACCCGGGGCTCCAGATTGCGCTTCTGAAGAGGGCAGTGGAGCTGGGATTAGATAGAAACGAAGCGGGCAGGATAACACTGAATATGCTGGCCCACGTCGAAATCCCTTTCAAAATCACTCTGCTCCAGCATATCGTACAGTTTCCCGAAGAAAGTCAGAACGCCCGGCCGCTCCTCGAATCATACATGAGGGATTCAGGAAGCGAGGCACTTGCGATTCAGGCCCTGCATGCGCTGCTTGAACTCGCTCCTTCAGGTGTGGATTTTGTCCAGATTCTGCGCCGCGAACTCGACACAGGCCGCGCCTTCACTGCCCAGCAGGCAATCCTCAGCGCTGCTCCTCTTAGAGTAATTCCATCCCTCCTTGCGCTGCTGCACGACGATAATGTCGCGATCAGGGAATGGGCCCTTGTGCAGCTCGGCAGGATCGAAGACAGGAGCGGAGAGACGGAGACCGAACTTTCAGCTATCCTCAAGGCGCCGAGGGATCCGACGGAACGTTATCTTGCGGCCCTTGCCCTGTTCCGCCTTCGCACTTCAGGTGATCCTGCTTTTGCAGCTATACGAAAAGAAATAACGGGCAGGTTCAGAGAGCAGCTTCTCGACGAGCGGTTCAGCGATGAGCAAAAGGGGGTATTTGGCAGGGTGGCGGAGAATCCTGCGAGTTTCCTTGAACGCCAGACTGCCCGGTCGCTTGTGAAGGGTGCGAGGCATCCATAGATGATCAAACAAAGTGAATCCCGTCTGTATTCCTACGCCGCGGCCTGACTTCCGCCGCCTTGAGCAGCCTGGGCTGCTTCACGGCGCTTGCGTTCTTCCTCCTTCTTCAGCCTGGTGTAGTCGAGATAATGGAGGTTTGCCTGAATATTGTCTGTGTTACTGTAAACATAAGCGAGGAAGAATTCTGTAATCGTAGCCTTTCGCACGGCAAGCTCTTCGGCAAGCCTCAGCACAAGCGCGACTCTGTGCTTGTTTTCATTTTCGAACGCTTCCCACCATTTCCTTGCGCTTCCGGTGGTGTTGTCCCAGTCGAGCTTTTTCTTCGTTTCATCAAGCTTGGAGATGACCTTGTCGTCCGACCATCCCTTGGTATTAGTGATTCCAGGGGGCAGGCCTCCAGGCTGTGCAGCAGGAGCAACAGAACCCGCTTCCGGCAGTTTCTCCTCGTACTTTATGGGCTCTTCGCGGAGCTGATACTCGTCGAACTCATTGTCGAATTCAGAGATTGCGCGGTTCATCTCGGGAAGCCTGAAGTAAGGAATGAGCTGCCCCTGGAACACCGGGGTGTCGGGAAGGAAGAATGTGCACACATTGTCCGCCGGCCGGCCGATTTCGTCCGGCGTCAGCACGGCACGCTGCTGGACCTGCTCCTGAGAGCTCACGTTGCGGCTCGCAAACCATTCGATGATCTTTCTGTTTGTGCCGAAGGAAGCAGTTTTGAAACGGATGGTCATCTGCCCGGTATCTTTCGAGGCCAGTTCGGCATCCTGCTGCTCGAGAGGCGGCATAAAAATCTTGGTGCTGAAACCTGCGAGTACTGAGTCTGCAAAGTTGTCGTAGTTCGCCTTTATCTGCGCAGTAGACTGGATTGCCGCAACTATGCTTATGTTGCGCGAACGCAGGGTGTTCAGCTTCACGTGAATATCGGGCAGACGGCCAAGTGCGCTTGCAAACTCGTCGATTACGATACTGACCGGGCGCGGAAGTCTCGAACCCGGGCAGGTTTCGGCCTGTTTCGTGAGGAAGCGCAGGAGTTCCACCACTATCACGTTTGCCATTGGACGCAGCATTTCGAGTTCAGACTCGCGAAGTTCCACGACAAAAAGGGTGGGCCTGTCAATCAAAGACTGCATATCGAGTTCTTCTGCGGATGTCGTGGCGCGGATTGCAGTAATGTCCCAGGCGCTCAGACGCATGCTGAGCTCCGACATGATTGTGTCCGCGTTCTGGGAGCCCGATCTGGCGAGTTCAATGAATGTCCTTGTATTGCGCAGTGCCTGAGGATGCGCTTCGAGCCAGTCGCACAGTCCGCGCATGCCGCTCTGTACCAGTTCATGAATTCTCGGCATCGAAAGGGTCTCCGCCTTGTCGTGCAGAAGACCAATCATGATGGAATTAAGAATTGCAAGAGCGTTATTACGGAAGAACGGGCTGTCCGATTTGGTGCCTGCCGGCGGATCAGTCGCCATTATGATGGTGTTGGCGATGAGTTTGCAGTCGGTATCGTCTTTGAGCTTGCCGAGGATATTCCAGCTCATGCTCCTGTCTGTGTCGAGCGGGTTGAACCGGAGGATATTTTTCTGCGGGTTGCGTTCGTGCGTCATTCGCGCAAGCTTTCGCCACATTTCCGGCTTGGAGAGATGCAGTCGTTGTAAAGAACAGGAAGCATCATTCTCGTAGTTTTACCACCACCAGTCTTGGCGACTATGAGCATGTGGCGGTTTCTTTCCTGATTTGGAATAATGAGCTTGTTTGCCTTGAAAACCACGCCTTCACTTCCGCGGAGGTCGCTCACGTAAAGACATGTGTCGAGGTCGGGTTGCTCAGACGGTCTTGTCCACCGGAGCATATGCTCTGTCTCCGCAAGGTCTCCGGATCCGAGTTCGTTTGTCCTGGAACGTGTCGGGCGCAGGTGGCGTCTCTTGAACAGATCTCGCAGGCTGATTTTCTCAAAGAGCATGCCCGTCTTTTTGTAGTCCACATAGACCCAGTACACCCATGATCCTGCATATACGAGGAGCAGCAGTGAAAAGAGTTCCTCGTATACGAACCTGGTCTGCGCCGGAGCCACAAAGAAACTGAAGAATGGCTCAAAGATGGGGACCGGATTACGCGCCGGGTCGGGGGTCGTCAGCGCCAGGAACCCCCTGTCGATATAGCCGATGATTCTTTCGGGAGTCGTAAGATAATTCCAGAGGAGGATGCCGAAAAACATTCCGAAGACGCCGGGGATCGGATTCTTGCCCTGACGGAGAAACTGGAGCGCGAAAAGAACGATCGTGACGGCTGCGAGAGGAATCATCCCGCCGATGCGGGCGCCGCCGTCATCATAAGCCATTTGAAAATAATGACGGGCGAACTGCAGAAAACCAATTTCAAAACTCTGAAGCATGGCTTCTTTTAAAATCCGGAAACTTTATTCATTTCAGGGATGTGTTAATGGTCACGCTCCCTGTATTTATCTTTCACCTATGTTATCCTAACTTCTACACAAAGTGTATCAAGTGAACTTGCAACTTCTTCTTTAAACCTCTCGGAAAAACTCGCATTTGAGGACTAATGGATGGAAAGCACAGGGGAAAAACCCTTTGAAAAACCCTTGAGATTCGCTCTTTCCGCAGGTGAGCTCTCAGGAGATGAACGCGGGGCTGAACTTGTGTCCTGCATAAAACAGCTTTTACCAGGTGCTGTGTTTGCCGGCATGGGCGGCAGAAACATGGACGCTGCCGGAGTACGCCTGATTGTCAATGCCGAACGGGAAGGAGGGTCCCTCATGGGATTTCAGGAGGTACTTGCTTCTTTCAGGAGCGTCTACACATCGCTTGTGAGAATGAAACAGCTCATGAAGGATTGGAGGCCGGATGTTCTGGTGCTGATTGACTATCCTGATTTCAATTTCAGGATTGGTAAATTTGCGGCGGCTGCAGGTATCCCCGTATTCTATTACATAACTCCGAAGCTCTGGGCGTGGCGGAAGGGACGTGTGCGATTCTTCAGACAATACGTATCGAAGGCATCCTGCATATTTCCCTTCGAGCCCGAATTCTTCAGAAGCCGGGGATATGAGGACTCGGTTTATGTATCGCATCCCTTTTCGTTGAAATACCGGGGTTGCCACGAGACAGGTAACGAGGAAAAGGCGGCATTTCGTTCAAATCTCGGGCTTGCTCCTGATCGGCCAGTCGTCTGCTTTTTCCCCGGAAGCCGGAAACATGAAATAAAAGAGCATCGGGATCTGGTGATTGACACCTGGAATATGATTAAGGAGCGGCACAGTGAACTCCAGGGCGTGATGGCGGCGGCTTGTTCGCTCGAGAAGACGAATCTGCTTGAACCTTTTCACGCACTCTCTGATTTTACGGTGACCAGTGAAGATCCGGTTTCAGTCATGCGCGCATCCGATGCCGGAATGATAAAGTCGGGAACATCGAATCTTCAGGCGGCGTTCTGCGGACTCCCTTTTTTCATGTTCTTCAGGGCCGCGGCTTTTTCGGCTTTTGTCGCGAAACATTTCGTTGGCCTCCCTGAGTATTCCATCGTGAATATTCTGAAGCCCGGCACTGTCCGTGAACTTCTGCAGGAAGAAGCTGATCCGGCAAACTCATGCAGGGAGCTCGAAGGTCTTCTTTTCGATGAGACGCGCCGGATCGAGGTTCAAAAGGGACTTCGGCTCGTAAGGGAGATGCTCAGCATCGAGGGAGAATCGGCAGCGCAGCGCACGGCGAGGCTTGTCATCGATCTTGCTCTTGCCCAAAGTGCCTGATCTATTTAGGATTCAGAGGGTAGCAGGGCTCTTATGATCATGATGGCCCGGAGAGAAATGCAGATGAGATGCAGATGAAAAAGACATTAACGATTCTCCTTTTAGCTGGACTTGCGGTGCCTGTTGCCGTGCCTTCCCCAACTCTCTACGCGGAAACGACAGCCCTCGATGCCGTGCCCCAGGTCGCGCCGTCTCCAACGAAGAAGAAACTCAATCTTCCGAGGACGGGAGAGATAGCGAGTCTTGTCATAACTGATCAGGATAACGTCGATGCTCCAATGCCGTGGGGGGCCGACAATCAAATAGGAGATCTTGGGTCTCCCATCATGGGCTCGATAACACATGTGGGCGAGAACTGGATAGTGAGGATTACAAACTCGACTGATGACAGAACTCTCAATGCGAGCTTTAATTTGAAACAGTTTGATTCGCGTGGACGCACCGTCAGAAGCGAACCCTTTACGTATTCGCTTCGCCCGAAAGAATCAGTTGAACGCCGGGTCAGAGCGGCCCTGAGAATTTCAAGAGTTACTCTTGATCTGACCGACTGGAAGGAGAGATGAAATTCGTTGTGCCGGTAATATCCGGAAAGGGAGGGGTCGGAAAATCCACCGTTGCTGTTAATCTCTCAATTGCGCTGGCCGGGGCAGGGAAAAGCGTGGCGCTTATTGACGGAGATTTCTACGGACCAAGCATACCGACGCTTCTTGGCGGGGGAAAGGTATCGGCTGACGAGAACGGCAGGCTTATCCCGCCTGTAAAGTTCGGTCTCAGGTATATTTCCATAGGGTTTTTCCTCGGGAACCCGGATGACCCGGTAATATGGCGGGGGCCCATGTTTAACAAAGCGCTTGAGCAGCTTTTCAACGATGTGGACTGGGGAGATGCGGAGTATTTCATCGTGGACATGCCTCCGGGGACGGGGGATGCCCCCCTTTCTCTGTCCCAGATGATGGAGATATCAGGGGCGATTATCGTGACGACTCCGCAGGAAGTGGCGCTGGCTGATGTGAGAAAGTCAATCAACATGCTTCGAAAGGTGAATGTGCCGGTTCTCGGAATTGTTGAGAACATGGCCGCATTCATTGCTCCTGACGGCACGAAGTACGAGATCTTCGGAAGTGGAGGGGGTCAGAAGCTTGCGGAGGCTTTCGATGTGCCGCTTCTTGCGTCGATTCCAGTTGATCCGCTGATAAGGGAAGGCGGCGATTTGGGAGAGCCTGTGGTGTGCACAAATTCGCCCGTAGCTGCCGCTTTTCGGGGCATTGCTGAGAAGGTGGTAGAAGCCCTTGGTAAGCTGCCGAAACCGAAGGCATCGCTCAAAGTGATAGAACAGGGCAGGGATTGAAAAACCTGCGATTGGCCGATATAATCGGCCGTTCTGAATGAAAAAACAGGCGTAATTTATGTTTCAGATTGTCCTTGCCATTCACGCGGTTCTTTGCTTCATCCTTGTGGCGCTCGTCCTTCTTCAGGAAGGTAAAGATATAGGCGCCGCGTTTGGAGGAGGCGGCTCAAATACTCTTTTTGGAGCGTCCGGAATTGACAAGCCCATAGTGCGAGCCACGACGACGGTTGCGATTCTTTTCATGGTGACATCGATTATCCTGGTGAATCTCTACGCTAAAACAGGGGAGAGCGCGGCAACAAAGCCATCAGTACTTCCAGATGAACTGAAGCGATTGAACCAGGCTGTTGAGGTTGAAGAAAAGCCCGCAGAGAATGGTGCGGATAAAGCCCGGCAGCAGCCCGCTCCGGAAGCTCAGTCTGCGCCGGCACCCGCTGCAGCGCCGGCACCCGCGGCAGCGCCGGCACCGGCTGACGGGAGGAAAGCAGAAGAAACAGAGAAATAGGCATCTGTGCGCATTGCCGCCGCTGTGCTTGAAAAATCGGAGCCGATCCTGTTAAATCAGGTCGTCGATCAGAATAATATGCCCAGATGGTGGAACTGGTAGACACGCCATCTTGAGGGGGTGGTGGGGGAAACCCCGTGGAGGTTCAAGTCCT
>CAYQVO010000030.1:0-3870 GCA_964421085.1 uncultured Bdellovibrionales bacterium
CTACTGGTGCTGCCGGAGTTGTTGATATCGCAGGTTGCTTTGCGCTGACCGTTACTTCAGAGTCTGACGATCCGACTACAGCGTCACTTGACTGCATAACTGAGACCGACGTGCATGGCGGTGGCACGATAACAGCACTGGGTGCTGGCGCGTACATGTTGACCTACGGTGTCGAGCCAAGTGTCGAAGATGCTGTAGTGACTGATTCGAGACTCTCTATAGACTCCACCAGCAAATATGCTGAAGGTATCAGTGTCACTACTAAGTCACAGGCAGCCAGCGCTCATACCACCACGGTGGTGGCAATTTGCTGTCCGGACCCCACACCATGAGCTGTTTTAAAAGCGGGGTTTCTGAGATGTTTTGAAACCCCGCTTTAGCGGAAAAAAGAGGCAGGGGCTTTGATCCCTGCCTCTTTTTTGTTCTGATAATGTCTGTGCCTGTTGCTGCTTCAATTCTTATTTGCTTTCTTGCGCCGTTTCTCTGCGCATTTTCATGGTATCGACGCGCTCCGTCCTTCCCGTTTCTCCTGGTATTTTCAGCAGCAGTACTCGGGCAGCACCTTTTTCTTGTCGCCTTTGCATCCGTTTTCGGCAACTACGGTTTGTCACTTGGAGCCGCGGCGGTGCTTCTATTTGTTGTTTCCTTCCTTGCGCGCCGGTTGTATCCGCGGCAGGAACCGGCAAAGGGAGACTTTATTTCAAACGTCGCGCCTGTTGCTTTATTTGCGTGTGTTTTTGCCGGATATCTTTTTATCCGTTCCCATTATCCTTTCATTGCGTTTATTAACAGCGCGGACGAAGTGGGAGTGGAGAAACTTTTCAACCTGTCGCTTCATCAATCCTTTCTTTTCGGAAGCGGGTGGCCGGTGGAGTGGATCTGGCTTGGAGGCGAGCCGGTTCGTTATTATGTCTTCCTTAAGTCCATTCCCGGAATACTCTCATGGCTTGCCCGGGCACTTTTCGGAGACCCGTCGACTGGCGGTGTATTCTTCATTCTCTCCGAGGCGGCAATTGCAGCGTTTACGCCCGCTCTTATGTGCGCGTGGCTTTTGTGGTTTCTGAAAAGCTCGCCTTCTGCCGGCAGAGTTCTTATGTCCGTGCTTATCCCCCTGACCGGACTTTTGTGCGCACATTACAAAAGCATTAGTCTCGGCTTGAAAGCTCTCGCAGCGGGGAATTCACTGGAGTGGTGGCAGCTTGCGGAGGTTATCCGTTTCACAAACAGCCAGTACCCGGTCTGGCTTATGATGCTTGGGGACAACCATGCATACTCCCAGGCCTATCCTCTCCAGGTGCTGCTCTGGGGCGGTGTGCTGTGCCTGGTTCTTGAGGAGGAGCGGAGTTATTTTCTCTCATTCTGCGCGGCCGTTACAGGGTGCGCCCTTCTTCTCACTCATCCCGGAAGCGTGCTGGTCGATCTTTCAACCCTTGCGCCGTTTAGTGTTCTTGCGCTTGCGTTAAAGTTCCGTGCCGAAGGAAAAGCCGGCGCGCTTGTTACGGCAAAGAATCTTGTTGCAGCAGCTCTTTTCGCCGTTCCGTTTGCGGCGCTCCTTTATCAGCCGACTGGAAATATCAAGGTGGTATTCCCGGAGCTTCGCCTTGCTACGACATTTTCCGAATTCCTGTCTCAGAACTTCTTCATACTTGTTCTTTCGTCTCTTGCGGCAGTTTTTTCTGTGAAGCGCTCCCGTATAAGTCCCGCGTGGATTATATCCGTTGCGCTTGGGGCTGTCGCCGCACAGACTCTGTTCCACCGTCCCGCAGTGTCAATCACAATTTTGTGCGGAGGTCTTCTCGGGCTTATTGCGGCGAAAGCAAACAGGGAAAATGGCGCGATTTTCGGTCTTTTTGTTTTCTCGGCGTTTCTTATGCTGATTCCGCCGGAATTCATCGCCTTTGATCACACGATGGATAACCGCACGGACTGGATCCGCTTCCAGATGAGCCTTCGGTTCTTCTCGGAGAGCTTTACCCTTATTCCCTTTGCCCTGGGGGTTTCGTTTGGACGGCCGCTTGCCGAAGCGGCGCGCTCTTCCCGTGCGGTGAGTCTCCTTTTCTTCGGCATCCTCTCGCTTTTTATCCTTCTTGCCGGGATTTCCCACTATCCTGCAGTTGAAAACCGGATATCAAGGACCCGCCAGTTAAGAACCCTTGACGGCTTTGACGAATTCTACCGGCGGTATCCGGGCGACACCGGAATCATCGAGTACCTGAGGGGCATTCCTTCCGACAGGACTCTTATGATTGGGGAGCTTTGTTCTGCAGACGGCTCAGGGTCGATACCGGCGCATTACGGGTGGCCGGGGAGGATTTCCGCCTACTCGGGGCGACGAGGTCTCTGCGGCTGGGGAAGGCATGCGGCCCTTTTTAATAATCCTCTGACTGCAGAGGGATTCAGGCTAATGTCCGTCCAGGCGAAGGTTGGCATGTTCAACACAATTTACCGGCGCGTGCTTTCGGGAGGCGCAGGGAAAGGCGAAATAATTACGCAGATGGACAGGCGCGCTCTCAGCGATCTCGGAGTTACTCACCTTGTATTTGGAGAGTGGGAACGTAAGATGTTTCCGGCTGCTTCGCTGAATGACGTTGCCCGGACAACGGGCGGAAAGGTTGTTCTTGAAAACGGCGATGGAACAGGAATTGTTGAAATTGGAGGAGGTCGATGAAGGGAAACTTCAGCTCACCCACATGGAAATTTCTTATTACCGCGGCTCTTCTGCTTGGCAGCTTTGGCGGCAGTGTCTATGTCAGTCGAAAGTCCGAGCCCCCTTCCCTTATTGCGCAGGCAGACGGTGTTGTTGCAAGCGGAACGAAAGATTCAAACGAACTGAAGCAGGCTTTTGATCTTGTAAACCAGGCGACTGTCAAGGAGCCCGCAAACCCGAAAGCTATGATGATTAAGGCGCTGATTACGCAGCGGCGGGGTTATATCGACGACGCCATTCGGACGTACGAAGCGATGATTCCCTTTACGGCAGACCTCCTTGGCGCCGCATGCCTGAATCTTGGCGAGCTGTATGAAATAAAAGGCGATAACGCGAGGGCGAAGGCGTATTACTGGCAGAGTGTGGAGTTTAATCCTTCTTCCATCGGGGCGTGGGAAAAACTCGTGCCGCTTGTCCTCAATGCGGGGGAGATCGATGAAGCGAGAAGCGACATCGAAAGCGCCCTTGAAGATCTCGATGATTCACCCCGGCTTGATAAGCTCAAAGAACTTCTGAAACAGCAGGCGGTGAAAAGCGAACAGTGAAGTATTTTGTGTTCTCGAATTTTCGCCCCCGCCTCCTGCCGCTTCTCCCGGTTCTCGTGGCGAGCGTTTTTGCTGCGTGGGGAATGCACTTTGAATTGTCATTTCCCGAGATGCATTACAATGACGGGACTTTTCATCTCTCCGTCCTTAAGATGCTCGACCTGGCGGTAAGCGATGGAAAGAACCCGCTCGATTTCTGGTACAACGGCACGCCGTTCGGTTTTCCGCTTTTTCGCGATTACCAGTATTTCCCTTATCTTCTGATGTACGGAATTTATATCGCGTGCTTCAAGGTGTTTTCTCTTGCCCAGGTGTTTGCAGCATCCAGCGTGGTGCTTGCCGCAGCCCTTCCCTGGTCAGTCTATGCGGCGTTCCGGTTAGCCCGGATGGAGAAAACCGACGCCGCAGTCGCTGCACTTGCTTCGGTTCTCATTTCCGACGGAGGCGAGTTTGGACTGGGCCTCCAGAATTTTACCTTCGGCACCCGCGGCATCTACACCCAGCTCTGGTCCCTTGTGTTCCTGCCGCCCGCAATCGCGCTCAGCTGCGTATACGTTCGCGACGGCAAGTACTTTGCCCCTTCGCTGCCGTTCGGCTTTCTTACGTTTGGGTGCCATG
>CAYQVO010000030.1:3887-8010 GCA_964421085.1 uncultured Bdellovibrionales bacterium
CTTTCTTTTCTCCATCGGGTTTCTGACTGCATGGACGGCTGTAGCCGGAAGAACTGTGAAACCTCTGAGGCGCCTCGGTATGTACCTTGTCCTTCTTGCCCTGGTCACAATGCATCAGTGGCTTTTCGTGATGATGGACGCTCCGTACATAAACAGGAGCATCATTGAACCTTCATGGAAATTCGAGGGCCGGGGGCTCGGCTACGTTTTGTCGCTGCTCTGGAAGGGGGATTCTCTCGACGCGGGACGCGTACCTGTACTGACTGCGTTTCTTTTCATCGGTTGCTGCGCCGCCCTGTTCCAGCCGCAGAAAAGTTCATTCGTGAAAAAGTCTTTCTGGCTCTGCCTTTTGTTTCTCAGCCTTTATGCCGGACACGATGTGTGGGGCTTTCTCTTTAAAAACCTTCCCCTTCTTGGCAGCCTGCACACGCACCGGATGTCGATCGGCTTTCAGCTTTTCGGTCTCGCTCTGATTGGAACGGGCGTGGGCGCCATCCTTCGCATATCACAGCCGCGGCGGGTCGCTCATGCGCTTGCGATTATTCTGATCGCCGCTGCGTTCTGGTTCCCGGTTAAGGAGCGGACAGACTTGTTCCTCCATGCTCGGCGCCTTCGTACGGGCGCTGGAGAGTTTGTGGAAAAAAAAGGAGGGTGGATAGAGCCGCTGATTTCGCGTCTTGTGTCGGATAATACCGGAATTGTATATGCCGGGGCGAACCACAACTGGGGAAAACAGGTGGAACAGTTCGGCATTCCGTTCCACTATTTTCCTACAGCCGCGGGGCTTTCGACTGTGGGGGGCGCTCTATATCACTCTCTTGCCATGGCAGGCGATACTCTCTTTGATTTCGATGTCCGCAAGAAATCGCATTTCCGGCTGTATGGAATCGCCTCTGTTATTGCGCCCTCATCATGGCAGGGACTGCGCGGATTCGAGAAGCAGGCGGATTTCAACGGACTGAGTCTTTGGCGGACAAACTACGGGCCGCTTCATTCCGGGTTGAAATCGTTCTCTCTCTGCGGGCCGAGGGCAAATGCCCCGCAGTTCATGCGACACTGGGTGCAGTCACGGCTGGTTGAGAGGAGTGAATATGGAGTGCTCACACTTGACGACTGCGCGCCGGGGAACAGCGACTCGTCGGATCGCACGGTTCCGTACAGCGCGCCGGTCCCCCCGGGGTTAAGGACGGAAGGAACAAACAACGACAGAATCGAAGTGCTGCCGCCCTACCGTCCCTGGAAGATCAGGGGACTCGTCGATCTCCGGACCAGCCGCCTTGTCGTGGCTGCCACTGGCTTCCACCCCGGGTGGAAGGTATCTATCGACGGCCAACCGGGGGACACTCTCTGGGTAACGCCCGGCTTCACCGCGGCCGAAGTGCCCACCGGAAAGCATGAGATTGATTTCGAATACCAGGGCAGCACCCTGAAGGTGTATCTGTTCCTTATGTCGATTGGAATTTTGGTGTATGTCTCTCAAAAAAATCGGTTTCCCCTTCCGCCATCCGTAATGTAACCGCGCTCACCCCCTGCATCAAAAGACCGGACGCCGGGAGAAAAAGGGACACCCAAAAATTCTTCCCATCCCCACTCACCCCCCGCTCGAGCTAAACCCGCGCCCCGCCTGCAGTTTTTAAACCTGAAAAAAGTGGGTGTCCTTTTTCTCTCGGTAAAGGACGACTATCGCGTCACTATCCCGACCGCCTCCCGGGCGGCGTCGTACATGAAGTCCTGTTGAGCATATATTGCCGTGGGCGAGCTGAAATCAATCAAAGACATGAACATGACGGTCGTAATGTCCGTATCCGGGTCGTATCGCATGACAGTGATATAACCGGCGTGGCCGCCGTTGTGGCCGTACCCAAGTCCATCGGTGTAAACAAGCCCCAGTCCATAATGCTGATGCGCTTCCCCCGTCGGCTCGACTGCTTTCATGCGGGTGATAGTGTCGTGGTTCAAACCGGCCTTGCCGCGAAGCAGCGCGCGAATCCACTTCGAGAGATCGTCGGGAGTGGTGCGAATATTGCCTTCGGCGACATTTCCCGAAAAGTTCTCCGGGCCCGCCGGGAAGAACTGCCCATCGAAGTATGTAAAGCCCGGCACAATCGGTTCGGGAAGATCGAGATCCGTTCCTTCCCACGGGAATGAGGTGTTTCGGAGAGCCAGGGGATCGAGAAATTCCCGCTGCAGGAACTCGTGATAACGAAGTCCGCTCACGCGCTCGATGATTTTCGCAAGGAGCATGTAGCCTGTGTCGCTGTAATGGAAAGGCCCCCCGGGCACGCTGTGGGAAAGATTACTGGACGCCACAACCGAGGCAAGTTCGTCGAACGTGAAAGTGTGCGTGATGTCGCCCAGAACCTCTTTTACATAATCGATATAGTGCGCGCCGGCATACGGAACGTCGAGATCGGCGGGTACGGCCGTATTGACGACGTCGAATACGCCGGCCCGGTGGTTGAGAAGCTGTTCAATGGAAATCCCCTCTTTGTACGGGATCGCGTATTCAGGCGTATCAGGAAGGTACGGCTCTGATGTTCCGGGAATCGGATCGGTGAGACGCGCTTCAATGTCGAGCTTTTTCCGCTGATGCAGAAGCATCGTCGCCGCAGCGGTAAATGTCTTCGTCGTGCTTGCGCCCCTTATGTGGGCTTCTACTCCGCCTTCATAAGGATCCCCTGCGGCGGCGAAATACCGGGCGCCGCCCTTGTGGATCTCGATTCCAGAACTGCCCCGGGCGCCTGGTCTTGCAGCGGCGAACTCTGTCCACCTCTCCTGCATCAAAGCCTGGAGCTCGGCGTTTTTTTCGGACTGGTTGCCGCCTGAATCACCTCCGCACGAGATAAACGTACAAGCGACTGCTGCCAGGGCAAGATACTTGAATTTCCGGGTTTTTGGCATTTCATCTCCATGAGTCCGAACATCTGTAATTTTTCTTAATCGTTTTGCGGGGCGGCAGCAATAAAAAAACAACGCCGGAACGCAACTTTCGCTGAAAACTCTCGAATACGGCAACAGGAGGATGCCGCCATGTTCTATCCGGTCCTGACTTCTCCTGAGGAAGGAGATGCACCCGAAGTTCGCGTTGCCAACCTCATTCAGACGATCGAGACGCCTGTCGACATGGGCGAAGAACCTAATGAGATCGAATACGAGCTGGACAGCATCATCCCGGAAGTCGTTTCCAACTTCACTGCCTGGGCGGCTCAGCGCGGGATGACCGGCATTAATTCCATGCTCCCTCTGATCGCCGAAGCCTTCATGAAGTTCTGTTATCTTATCCATTACGGAGAGGTCTATCCGGGAAAAGTCCCGCTTTTCCGGATAGGGAAACGGCATGACGAAAAATTTCCGGATCTGCCTTCGGAGCCTCTGCCGTAAAAGACCTGGGAAGTCCTGAAAAAAAAGTTCAGACCGCTTGAGCCGCAGGCAGGTGCAACCAGCCAAAGTAACTGTCTGAAAATCCGCCGGATCTTTCAGTTGAGTAAAACCCCAAATGGTTTAAAATCATATTCGTCGTAATAACCTGGAGGACTTGCCGTGCTGGCCGAACAAATATCCGTCCCTTTATCCCTGTTTAGGCTTCGTCACAACCCTGAAATAGATCGTCTTCGGGAAGTGGCCGAGCTGGTGAATACTTCCAACCCGGAGAAGTGGGAAGTAACAGAGACAGAGTCGGAAACAGGCCAGTTAAGACACCTGAGTTACACCGGCCCTGCGTCGAAAATTACCCTCAGCATGATACATCCGGCTGATACAAAAGAAGCAGACGAATACGGGCTTTCAATCAAGGTCGCGAATTCCAATATTGTGTTTCTTTCCGATAAAGAGGATTGCGGCCTCGTCAGAGATCTTTTTCGGATTATAGACAGGAGAGTGCGCGACATTCCCCGGGTCGTACTTAGGGAGGCCTTAAGGCTGGTAGACTGTACAGAGGGAGGGTCGTGGACTCGTGAAACAGGCGGTGACGAGGAAAGCGCCTGTACCTCGTACCAGTATGTGGGCAGCCGCATGATTACCGCCTCCTGCTATGAAGAATTGCCCCCGGGAGGAATTGAACCGGATGCTTTTACTGTCATAGTCGCGGATAGTATCACAGGTGAAAGGCAGCTTTCTCTGGAAT
>CAYQVO010000030.1:8020-11647 GCA_964421085.1 uncultured Bdellovibrionales bacterium
TACATCCCGGGCGATCCCGCTCGTAACGACATACTCGCGAGAAAGATTTTCCACAAAGTCTCCAGGAAACGGGGCATAAGAGAAAAAGGACCTTATTAAAGCCCTTACGCCTGCTTCAGCACGGAACTGAGCCTCGTTGCACCACCGGGATGATAAGATTCCTTCATAATCCCCCGCCCGCTGTAGCTGCGGCTTACGCCCTGCTTACCGGAAGAGACAATTGAGATAAGACTGTTTACGAGCCCAAGAGAGAATGTCGTAAGGTCATTGAACTCGCGGGTGTCTTTTCGCGCTGCGTAAATCAGCTCCTTGAGCCTTCTTGCAAGGGGAAAGAGCTGCTGCTTGTCGCGGGGCAGGCAGTGTTTTTCGATCGCCTCGGTAAGACGCATTTCGATGCCCCCGGTGAGGGCAAGGACGAGTTCTTTCCTTCGTTCCTGAAGCTCCATCATCCTGTCACAGATATCAGAGCGCACTGCGTTAAGGTCGTCGACTTTCTCCGGGTGGAATGGCCGCATGGCTTTCTCTTCGTCTGAAAGCGCCTTCATATATTCAGACTGCAGACGGCATTCACTTTGAAGGATGGATTTCAGTTCCTGGATTATCGAAGTGTATGTCTGAGCCATCCGTGGTTTTCACGGCCACCGCAGGGGCGGCCTCTCTCCAGTTTTTAACTTACTCCTTGAGCAGATCCTGCAAATCCTGGACCTCCTCGTCCAGATTCGACAACATCTTTGTGATTTGTTCAGGTGTGCTCGGAAATTCGTATGTTCCTTCCGCCACCTGTTTCTTCAACTCTTCAATTCTTGCGCGGCGGGCAGGGTCGGAAGCTTCGCTCTCGAGAGCATTTCGCACTTCCCGGGCGGTAGAGACATCGACAGTGTCGCCCTTGACGGGAACAGCCGCAGGATCCTCTGTAGCCTTCTTCGTCTTTCTAAGGAGATTGACTTCGGGCTGAATCTGCTCGATCCGCCTTGTGTCGTCAACGCCGCCGTTTCCTTTGATCGCCATGTCTCGTTACCTCGATTTCTGCTGAAGCTTACAACCAGTGATCCGGCTCCAGCTCCCTTTTGTTACTGTAAAACTATATCAGCTCGCGCAGCCTTCAAAAAATGCGAAAAACCCGTATGTATGATATTTAGACGCACTTACGCGCGTTTCAGTCACTTCTTTTCAGCCGCTTTGAGCTCCTTCATCACAACGTTCTTTATCCCGATACTCTGTCCGGTTGAAATGCTGTCCGCAACTGCCTGATTTAACATGTCTCTGTACAGCGCCTCCTCGCGGGAACCGCTCAGAAGACCGTTATTTGGCACCGCTTTCCACATCTCATTCATCATCTGATGCAAAAGCAGTGCCTCGAACTGGGCCGCCGCCTTCTCTATCTCAGCCTCGGAATGATTCTTCGTCCTGAGGGATATTTCAAGGGCCTTTGCCTTGTTTTCACGTCCAGCCTGCAGCGCGTAAGTCCCGCTGCTTCCCGGAGCACTCGCCGCAACCAGTCCTTTGCCCTCATCCGCCATATGAATCCTCTTACATTATCTCCAGATCCGCATAAAGGGCCCCTGCCCGCTTCAGCACAGTGAAGATCGAAACCAGATCTCTCGGCGTCGCGCCGAGAGCATTAAGAGCCGAGACAAGGTCTCCGAGAGTAACTTCGCCGCCTACGACCTGCAGCGAACCGCCTTCCTCCCCCACCGTGAGGTCGGTGTTGTTGATAATCGCGGTCTCGCCCTGGGCAAACGGCATCGGCTGCGACACTTCCGTCTCCTGGCGAATCGCTATATTCAGGTTTCCGTGAGCAAGCGCGACCTTGCCGACCCGGACATGCTCGCCCATGATGATAGTGCCGGTGCGTTCGTTTACGACCACCTTTGCCGGCGCGTCGATGTCTACATCCACGTTTTCAAGGAGCGCGACGAGAGCTATCGGATTCTTCGCATACTCGGCTTCGAGCGGCACCTCCACCGACGAGCCGTCGACTGCTACCGCAAACGGCCGTCCGAGAGTGCTGTTAATCCTCGAAACCGCCCGGGTCATCGTCGTGAAGTCAGGTTCCCTGAGTACTATCCGGATTTTCTTCGACTGGAAGAGATCGAAAGGAATGGCGCGTTCCACTGTCGCGCCGAGAGCGATGACTCCGACAGTCGGATGGTTTTTCTGTGCTGTGTCGCCGCCGCCTTCAACCGCGAAGCCCCCGACGCTTACAGCACCCTGAGCGACTGCGTACACATTGCCGTCCGCTCCCTTGAGCGGAGTGAATATCAATGTGCCCCCCTGAAGGCTTTTTGCGTCGCCAAGGGAAGAAAGCGTCACGTCTATCTTTGTTCCGGCTTTCGCAAACGGCGGCAGTGAAGCTGTCACGGTGACGGCCGCGACGTTTTTTACGGTGATCTTGGTCGCAGGGACCCTTACGCCCATTTTTTCGAGCATGTTGGATATTCCCTTGATGGTGAACTCGACGCTCTTGCCGTCGCCTGTGCCGTTCAAGCCGACGACGAGTCCGTATCCCAGAAGCTGGTTTGGACGGACGCCTTCAACATCCGCTATGTCCTTCAGACGGGCCGCGTGTCCGTTTACGGCCAGACACAGCACCATCAATCCTGTCGCAATCAACCGTTTCATAGCATTGCTCCTCGCAGTCGCGCCTTTCATTTCAACCCACCGCATCAGAACGGCCACCACCGCTTCATCAAACGTCCCATCCATCCGCCGTGCTGCGCATCGCCGACCGTTCCGGTTCCATAGTAGTCGATTCGCATGTCGGCAACCTTTGAAGAATCCACCTGGTTGTTCGAGTCCACGTCCTCGGGACGCACAAGACCGGATATGACCATCGTCTCTTCCTCACTGTTGACAGAAATAATCTTCTCTCCTTCGATCCGGAGAATCTCGCCGGGCAGCACTTCGACAACCATCGCCGAGATCGTCGCAATCAGACTGCCTTCCCTGTTCGTATCTCCCTCGCCTTTGAAGTCGTTCTTCGTCGAAGCTTCAACCAGAGCGTCCGGATCCAGATTTGGATTGGCGTTCTTGAGCGTCTTCTCGATACCGAGCAGCGCGGAGATGGACGCAGCCACATCCGACTTCGACTTGACTTCGGTGTCCGCCGTCTTTTCACCCTTCGATTTTTCCTTGACCACAATCGTGATCAGGTCCATAGGACGCCATGCGCGGTTGTCCCTGAAAAGATCGTTCGTGCCTCTGCTCTCATGCCATAACGAGGCTGTTACACCCGGGTCGCCGAGCACGAGAGGGCCGTTATAGTCCCTCGTGAGACGGCTCCTGCTGTCCTGAACAGTATAAGAAGGATCATCATACATATTGGTGACGGTATCAGGACCGGCCGCCAGATCTGTCCCGAACTGCGCATCCGGCACTGTTTCTCCTCCTGCAAGACGAAGCTTTGCCCTTCTGTCGTTGATGACTTCCGCGGCAATCGGCGGATTTGCGCTGACTGTCGTCGCGCCCGCCACAAAGGGAATTCTCGCGCGCGGGTCCTCTCCCTGAGCGGCTGCCTGTTCACGGATGCGCTTCGAAAACTCCACGGCGGGAATCACAGGGGTGACATTGCGCGGCGCCGCCGTGCACGAAACGGCAAGTACTGCCGTCGATATATAGGACAATGCA
>CAYQVO010000030.1:11657-46257 GCA_964421085.1 uncultured Bdellovibrionales bacterium
TCGACGACGCGTTTCTCACCCGGATATCCTGCCCCTTTCCGCCCGGATCAAGCGCGACTCCTGTCGCAGTGGCTTCGAGCGACTTGATCCTGTAACGGATCGTCACCGCATCGCCTGCCGATATTATTGTCGGCATCGAGAGCTTTGCCTGCTTGAAGAACCCGCCCTGGCCTACTTCAACTCCGGTCTCCTTCCCGATTACCTTCCTGTCGTCGACCACTACGTCGGACGGAAGCGCTTTGAGGTTCAGTCTGGCCATGCGCACATCTTCAGGGCCGACCACGCTTCCTTTATCAAGGTTGCGCGCCGCCACCGGAACTTCCCGCCAGTCTTCTATCGACGTGGTGACATTGAACCTTACTTCTTCGGCGTCGTTGACTTTGATTCGAAGATCGAAACCAAGCTGCGACGGATCGCGCGTGGTGAAGGGGACAGCTTCAATCGCGGCTTCCCCCGGCGAGATCTTCATGTCGCCCCGATATGAAATGTTCTTCACCGACGCTGTCGATCCAGCGTCTTTGAGGTAGTTTTCTATCGTCCTCTGAACCTCGTTCACAGTGAGCATTCGGGACGCCCGCTTCACGCTCACAACGCGCGGAAAGGAGTAACCTACTCTCTGAAGATTCACCCCTTCTTCCCTCATCCGCTCGAGGATCTGGGACGCGCTCATCGTAGTCTCCTGACCGGGCCTCGGACTCTCGCAGATGTGAATCTTTTTCAGCCCGATGACCGTTTCATCGTCCGAAGCAGCGGCGCCCGTGACTTCAGCGACATCCCCAAGCTGAATTCGGGGAGTGGTGACTGTTATCTCTTTGCGGCCGCGCACAGTAATCCGTCTCGAGCCGGCCCCGCCGAGCGCTCCGGTCTCTATGGCAAAGCTTTGAGCTGCTGCTGTAAGTCCCGCCGTCAATCCGATGAGTAATAGTATTTTTCTATTCATAGTTCCTACCGCTTCAAGCTGATAGCCTTGGACAGCATGTCGTCGGCCGTCTGAATGCTCTTCGAAGACGCTTCGTAAGCCCTCTGGGCGGTGATCATGTTCACCACCTGCTCGACAACGCTTACGTTGCTGCTCTCGAGAAATCCCTGCGTAATCCTTCCAAATCCATTTTCCGAGAAAATTCCGGCGACAGGCGCGCCCGACGACTCAGTCTCTTCGAACAGGTTATGTCCCATTGCGCGAAGACCGCCGTTATTGGGAAAGCGCACTGCCGTAAGCTGGCCGACTTCCTGCGCGGTGGTGGAACCCGGGACCTTGACGCTCACCATACCGTCCTGCGCGACGCTTATTGAAAGGGCCTCTGTCGGAACGGGAATGCCCGGAGCTACCGTATACCCGTCGGAAGTGACGATGTCCCCGTTCTCATTAAGCTGGAACGATCCGGCCCTGGTGTAAGCGGTTGTGCCGTCAGGCTTCGTAACTTCGAAAAACCCGTCGCCCTCGATCGCAAGATCCAGGGGGTTGTTGGTATTCTGGAGATCTCCCTGCGTGAATATGCGCTGGGTCGCAGACGGCTTCACGCCAAGACCGACCTGAACACCGCTCGGATTTTTCGTCGTCTGGGATGTCGGGGCGCCCGGCTCCACGAGGTACTGATAGACAAGATCCTGGAACTCGGCCCTTGTCTTTTTGAACCCTGTCGTGTTCACGTTCGCAAGATTATTGGCGATGGTGTCGACGTTCAGTTCCTGGGCCGACATGCCGGTTGCTGCTGAATATAAAGAGCGGATCATTGCGTCCTCCTTTGCGAATTATCTCCTGCTGCCATAGCGGCTGATTGCCTGTGTGTTCATTTCGTCGATTGCCTGCGCCGTCTTCGTGTACAGATCGAAGGCGCGGTTCACTGTGATTAGGTCGACAACGCTCGCTACGGCTGTCACATTTGCGAGTTCCACAGCCCCCGGGATTATCTCCGCCTCGACCTGCTGCGGCTGCTGTGCGCCGGCAGCGGGTTTGAAGCGCGCGTTGCCGACAGGAATAAGGGCGGTTGCGGGATCTTCGAACCTTGCCACCTGAAGACGCCCGATAGAGTTCTTTCCGGATGAGACGGAACCATCGGGATTTATGCGGACCTCGGCGCCCGTGGCTGAAATCTCTCCGCCATCTCCCTGCACAGTCATTCCATCGGGAGTGGAAAGCTTTCCATCCGCGTCAAGTGTGAAATTCCCCGCGCGTGTGTACTGAATGCCTTCGGGGGTCTGCACCACGAAAAAGTCGTGCTCATTTTGAAGAGCGGCATCGAGAGGGTTCTGTGTCTCCTCAATCTGACCCCGGGAAAAGTCTGTTACTTCGCGGAAGTTGACGGTTCCCGGTGTTCTTTCGTGATCTCCCCGGACGAAAGGGTCCACGCTCTGGTAATATTTCGCGAAGGTATCGGCAAAGGGCTGCGTTTCCTCCACGAGAATCTGCTTCTTGAACCCCGGTGTGTTCACATTCGCGAGGTTATTGCTGACTATGTCGAGTTTCCTCAACTGAGCCAGACCTGCTGATGCTCCTGCGTATGTACCTCTGTCCATATCTGCTCCTTCTCTTTTCCTTATATGGAATCAACCGGCCGCTTTCCGCTTCTCAATGCGCCGAGTCCCTGAGGCGACTGCGGCTCTTTTTCCTGCTCATCGAACCCATACACCCGCTCACGCTCCACCATGTCGGAAAGCGCCTGCACTTTCCTCGGCGGCAGCTTTGTCTGCGCTATAACCGCGTCCACATCGTGGCCTGCCCGAAGAAGGTTTTCCGCGAGCTGATATATGTTCTCCATCTGCTCCACGACTTTGGCGCCTCCGCCATGTCCGTGACGGTTAGCGGTAAGAGCTGCTGCAAGTTTGCTGCGGAGAGATTCCTGTGATGCTGCCGGGGCCATGTC
The DNA here is from genome assembly GCA_964421085.1 of uncultured Bdellovibrionales bacterium. GTDB lineage: Bacteria > Bdellovibrionota_C > UBA2361 > UBA2361 > CAYQVO01 > CAYQVO01. The sequence continues at coordinate 14,522 of CAYQVO010000030.1, forward strand.
CTGCGGCGGAGCGGAGACTTCCTTTTCAATCGCACTTCTCAGGGCCGATGCGGTGCGGGAGACTGCGCCTTCAGATGCCGAAGCCGCCTGATCCAGCCACTCGGTGTATGCATCCTGCTCCGGCGGCCGGGCAGCTGCCGCCGGCTTCTGAGCGGCGGAATAAGCCCTTTGAGCCGGCGCCTGCATGATGGGCTGCTGCATTCTTTGTTCAGTCCGGGTTTCAATAACCCGGCGTTGAGCATGCACCTGTTGAGGGCGCTCCTCGATGACACTCGACTCTGAAAGCTGCATTGCTTCCGGAATTGAAGTTGTCTCGCGCGCGTTTCTCAGCTGACTAATCACCCCTTTGGTGCGCCCGAGGAGCTGGTCGATGGCGGAACATTTTTCATCTGCCAGCGCCGTGACCGATTTAATCCGGCCCTCGGCTTCTTCGATGCTCGAAAGCGCCTTCTCCAGCGCCATCTGCCGTCGGTAAAGGGCGTCGTTGAGCTCGTTGCCCGCTTCTCTTGCGTCATTTATCAGGCGCCTGAGTGTCGACTCCAGCTCCATTGTTTTCCGCGAATGGGACATAAGGTACCCCGTCCGGAAAAAACGGAACGCCAGAAAGAGGAGCGACAGGCAAAGGGCGATGTCGACTGCAAGTTTCCAAACCTCGTGTGTAGCCATAAAACCTCTGCGGGTAAAGTCAGACCGTCAAAAACCCGAGCATGCTGGACTCGCCTCGTGTCACCGATTTGTCGTCTTCAGCCAACCCCTGTGTTCAACCTCCTGATCTGACAAGTAAAATGTTGTAAAAGCTAAACCACGGAAGATTCCGAGTCTCTACATTGCAAGTGCCTTGCCCACTTTCGGCCTCAATGAGACTGCCGCCCTTTCTCCTCTTTCACTACAACAGGTTTTAAATGAAACTTGGCATATCCGGGATTGAATTTATCGAGGGAGATGCTGTGAGCCACTATCCAGGGTTTGAAGAACTGGTGACCAGTCCGAGGGATCCGGACCGGATCCTCGTGTTTACTCCGGCCTACCGTTCATTTCTTTCCATGATGATCCTGTGGATCTTTACGGTTGTGGTGGTCCTCGCTCTGAATGTCTGGAGCTACCAGTGGACCGCCGCATATCCACGAAGCCTGATAAGTGACCTGCCCATGCGGTGGCTTGCTGTCGTGCCGATGGCCATTCTGCTCGAAATTCTCCGCAGAAAGTACAATCAGGTTTACATCTTCGGCATCGACAAGGCCACGCAGATCGTCGGCAGACTGTGGTTCACATACAACGAAACTGTCATTGAATATGGCGATGTGCGCTCGATAAATGTTGTGCAGAGCTTCTGGGGCCGCATTTTCGACTTCGGCCGTGTCGACATCAGCACGGCGGCGCAGGAGGATTCGGAACTCCAGCTTGACGGCGTCATAGCGCCCGAAGAACTTGCCGCTCTTGTGGATCACCTCAGGACGTACAGCCGGGAACTTGACAGCCATACCGAACGGGCAAGGACGAACGATTGATATTCCCCCCGGCCGCGCGACAACAAGGCGGGCCGCACGGATACCGGGCGGAGCAAATCCGCGCACTTATCCTCCAGTACTGTGATAATTTCTCAGCAGACAGCTGTTAAGAAAAGTTCCTACCCTGCCGATACTATTCTCTGAGGGAAGCTCACGAGTTTTCCATACCGGCCTTCAGCGGCAATAAACATCTTCATGGGGTTGGAGCTATGATTAAGCTACTTGTTGCAGACGATCACGTTGTGGTCAGAGAAGCCATCTGCGAACTTTTACACAGCAAAGGCAACTTCGAAATACTCGGCCAGGCCGCTGATGGAAAAGAGCTGCTCGAAATGCTCATGCACTGCCATCCCGATCTTGTCATCCTGGATGTGCAGATGCCGAATGTCGACGGCATCGCAGCACTCGAAGAAATGCGGAAATCGCACAACACCGCGCCTGTCCTTGTCATCTCCGGCGAAGAAAACCGGGAGAACATCAGGACCGCGCTCCGCGCAGGGGCAAACGGTTTCATCACCAAGAACGCACGGCCTGAGGAGCTTGTGTTCGCGATTGAGTCGATTCTCGGCGGACATTCCTACGTCAGCCCTTCGATAGCTCTTTCTCTTATTTCTGAGGACTCCCCGCAGACGGGGCCCCGGAAAGGACTCGAAGATGTTCTCACAAAGCGCGAGATCGAAATTCTTACTCACCTCGCGGATGGAAAAACCAACAGGGAGATCGGCAAGATGCTGCACATAAGCATCCGCACTGTCGATACTCACAGAAGCAACATTTTGAAGAAGCTGAAAGTGAAAACCAATGCGCAGCTTACGAAAATTGCGCTCGGATGCGGGTTGATAAGCGTGTAGCCTCAATCAGGTCCAGCTTCGGCCTTTTCTCAGCTCTGAAAGTCCTTTTCAAACCTGCAATTCCGCCATGGATTGACGTTTACACGCACTAAAGGTTATTTTATCAGGCATGACTGATGTTAAGGACTCGATGCCGAACGAGGCCGCTGCTCCGCGGAGAGATTTTGCTTCCTTCTCCCCGAGGGAACGCATACTGGCTGCCGCACTCAAGCTTTTCGTCGAGCAGGGATACTTCAATACGAACATCCCTGACCTTAGCAGAGAGAGCAAATGCAGTGTGGGTTCGATCTATCACACTTTCAAAAACAAAGAAGAGATCGCCCGCGAACTTTACAAGGAGGCGATGGTCTCGTTCCGCAACGCGCTCCAGGAAGCAATCCCCGAAGACGCTGAGATAGTGACTGTAATAAAAAAGACAGTCAAATCGTTCCTGAAGTTTTCCGAAGTCAACCATCAGCTCTCACGATACATATGGCTGTGCCGTCATAACGAGTTCATGTCGGGCCTGATTAAGCATCCTACCGTAGTGGGCTTTGACCGCCTCGGAAGGAAACTCACCAGGAACATCAAGCGCGGGATTCGAAACGGCACATTGAGGCCTCTGAATGCTCATATAATATGGAGCATCCTCTTCGGGATCCCGGTTGGATATGTCCGCGAATGGCTTGATGGGTACAACCTCGAAGCGCCGAGTGAAGTTGCGGAGGACATCGCTGAAAGCTGCTGGCGGGCGCTCAAGTCTTGAAATTTTCGATACTGGTGCGGAAAGAAAAGTGAGGGCTGTAATTCCGGCGCTGATAGCCGTTATGACCGCGGTAGTACCGGCCTGGTCACAGCACTTGATGTCTCCTTCCAGACTTGCATCGGCAGCCGAATATTCAGCCGCCCGGGATGGCTGCAGCCTGATAGTGTTTCAGAGGGGGAAACTCGTCCTCGAAGAGTATTCAAACGGATCATCGACAGATACTCCTCATCGTATTGCGAGCATCACAAAGAATCTGTGGGGTCTTCTTGCGCTCGCGGCAGTCCATGACAGAATTCTCGATCTCGACGAAAAGGTGAGCGATACAGTCAGGGAATGGCGAACCACCGGGGGGAAGAACGCCATAACGGTGCGCGATCTTCTGAGCATGGTATCGGGGCTCGATCCCGGGTTCAAAGAACTGTATTTCAGAAAACCCGTCGCCGCGCCCCGCACGGCAATCATGCTTCCCATGCGCGACGCGCCTCCTGGAAGCGCCTTCCAGTACGGTCCGGCGAATATGGAAGCCTTCGGCGAGTTGTTGAAGCGCAAACTGAAGCCTCGGGGCATATCTCCGCTGGAATATCTGGAGAAGCGGATTCTTGCCCCGGTCGGTATTTCGTATGACGACTGGAAAACTGACAGATCAGGAAACCCCGCGATGTCAGGCGGCGCTAAAATGCGGGCAAGAGACCTGCTGCGTCTCGGCATGTTCATTCTTCAGCACGGAAAATGGGAGGAGTCCCAGTTGATAGGCTCACCCCTCTTTGCCTCCATCCGCGGCACATATGCAAACCCGATGTACGGCCTTACTTTCTGGCTCAACAAAGAGGCCGGATTCAGCCGTGCCCGCGAACTCGACATCGAGGAGATCCTCGAGGCAAAAGAACGCTTCGAAGACTGGCAGGGTGGATGCATTTCGAAATCCGCGCCGGCGGATATGATTACCATGCTGGGTTCAGGCAACCAGCGTGTTTATGTGGTGCCATCGCTCGGTCTTGTGATTGTACGCCAGGGCAACGGAAGAACGTTCCTGGACCGCGAGTTTTGGCGGCTGCTTGGTGACAGTTACGATATTCCCCGCTTTCTGCGGGAAAACCCGGGAATATAGCGACGTTCACGCCGCCTTTGCCTCCTGCTGAGTCTCTTCCGGAACGCTCCGGACGATACCCCTCAGAAGCAGCCTTATTTCATGAGGCACATCTTCCATCTTGATCTGGAGAGAAGGGCGTTCCGTCACTCCTGAAAATACGGGGAGGTCCCGGAGCGCAAACGCAAAACATGCGGAGAGTGAATTCGCCTTCCCCGGGGAAAGAAGATCCCGCATTTTGTCTGCTTTGAGCACAATGGCATAACGGATCGCTCTGAGAAGAGAAACCTGGGCTGTTTCGTGACGTCTGATTATCCTCCCCCGGTTTCCTTTCTTAACTGATATTTTTTCGTCGTGCTCTTCAATCCCGGAATCGATCAGACGGGCCAGATACTCCAGTTCACGTCGCACGGTATCAAGACAGCCGGCCAGTTTCGCAGAGCCTCCAAAACCGCGGTTAATGAGATAACGGAGGATCATCAAGGATGTGAGGCATGAGAGCAGGAGTACTGTGAGAACCAGTTCTTTTCCGGCAAAAGCAGCAACGGCCGAAACGGCAAGAACAACACCGCCCAGAGTTGAAAAGCGTCTTACTCTCGCCATCAGTATGATTATTCTGCACTGTTCGAGTTTCGAAGCAAGAAATCGCGTGTCAAAAGCCTCTCTGCCCATACTAAACCTCCACATTTTGGGGCCTTGTACACACAGATCCGCCTATCTTCGGGATCTGCTTCAATTTTTATCCGCAAAGAATGGCTGCGCTCACCGGGCCGTTTCAGGAACAGGTGTTTTCGCGACAGCCAGAAGCACATTGGACTTACGGGAAAAAGTGTACCCTGTGACAAACGGCAGAGGCTTCACATCATTTCTTTCCATGTAAGCCTTTCTCAGGTTTGTCTGGTACTGGTCTTTGAAAAGCTCCAGGACACCCAGATAACTTCCATACAGCGTGGTGTGCCAGCGGGGATCGTCAAAAAAATGATAAGGAATTCCGGAATCATCCTGAAGCACTGCAAGACTCTGAGAGAGAAGGAACTCCCGGATACGCGAGAAATATCCTTTGTGCAGCAGGTAAGAAGCCGCCTTCAGGTAGCTGACACCTTTGCCTCTCGATCCAGTGAATTTCAGGAAACTTTCATTCTTTTTAAGAGCTGTGTCGGATACGTTCGCCTTGAAGTAATAAAGCTCCTGCGACTTGACTCCATGACCTTGAAACACGATGTGAAGCCCCTCGACACTCTTCGTGGGCACCGGCACTGAATGCGACACTCTTTTCACCACACCTTCACTGTCGAGGAAAACGCGCTCTGTGCTCAGAACTTCATGTCCTGTCCGGGTGAGAAAAATGTACAGTATCGGCCAGACACCCGAGATCTCTCCCTTCTGCAGATCGACCTCCATGTCGAGCGTCCGGAAGAAGCTCAGATGAATGATCGACTGGAGAGACTTGACGAGATTCTGGAGGTTCGCTGAGAGCGCCGCCGGGCTGAGCAACTTTATTTCTTCGAAGCTGCCGATGGGCTCCAGCCCGCACAGTATATAAACAGACATTTGAGGAAACAAAGCATCCGCACTTACGAAGTCAGGGCCGCTGAACATGTAATAGAGCGTCGATGCTTCAGGCAGATGCGGCGTAAGTTCCTTCGAAGCCCACTGCCGCATCACGCCGAGCCGTTTTCGCTCCAGCGTCTTCCACTGATCGTCCATCTGCGCGGCGTACTGTTTCCATGCGCCCTCTTTCTCAAGCGAAAAAAGCGGTGATTGAGCCGGGACAGGACGGCCTGCGATAAAGAGAGCTGTATCAGAAGCTGAAACATCCCCCGGCTGCGGCGAAGGAGTAACCTCCGTTTCCTGTCCATACGCAGCGTGCGGCACAGCGGCATTAATAAGAATGAAAAAAAAACACGCTGCGAAATTCCGCTTCAATTCCCCTTTCATCCCGGCACCTGGCCTTCCTTTTTTTTCTGTTTCATCATGAAGAAAAAAACCGCGCTGAGCAAGAAGACAAAGGCCCCCGCTCCGGATTCAACCGGCTTTTCGAGAATGACATGATAAAGGGCGAAGAGATTGATAGAGATGAAACAAACAGGCGTCAGCGGGTATCCCGGGCACCGAAACACGCGCTCGATTTGAGGCTCCTTCAGCCGCAGCACAATCACGCCCGCCACGCAAAGCAGCGATGAAATCAGCATCGCAGTCTGCGCAAAGATAAGCACGCGTTCGAAGGCGGCCGTGACGAACAACGCACATGCAATGACAAGCTGAGTTATGATGGCTCGAAGAGGAACGCCTTCTTCCGTCAGAGTGCTGAAGAACCGGAGCTGATGAATGTCTTCTCCCATAACTTTCAGAACGCGCGGACCTACCCACATCATGGAACTTATGCAGCCGAGCAGTCCCGTACAGATCAGAATGCTCGCAAACTTCGTTCCCTCGTCGCCGAATATAAAACGGCCTGCTATATTCGCCACCTTCACCTCACCCTGCATCGCAGATACAGGAGCGCTCCAGAGAAAGGCGGAGTTGACGCCGACATATAGAACCGTGACTATCAGGGTGCCAAGTGTAAGAGCGGATGAAAGACGTTTTCGCACATCTCGTATTTCATCCCCGATATAAACCGGAGCATTCCACCCCGAATACGCGTACATGACGTACATGAGAGATACGGCGAAAGAACTGCTGAAGATGTACCGGCCATCGCCGGCGACCGGCTGCATTTCAATCTGCTGCGGTTCCGCCGTCAGGAAAGCAGTACCGATAAAGGCAAGAATCAGAATTACGTTGAGGAATGTTATAAACCGCTGAAAGCTGCTGCCTGTGTTTATCGTCCGAAGATGCACTGAAGTCATGGCGACAAGTGCGATTCCTCCTGAAAGCTCCGGTGGTACCGCGGGGAAGACGGCCGCGAAATACTCCCCGAAGGCGATGGCAGCCAGAGCGACCGGCGCTGCAAAAGCCACTGTCGCCGAAATAACGCCCGCCGCGAATCCGAGAGCCGGATGGTAAATGCGCGAGAGGAGATTGTATTCGCCTCCCGACCTCGGAAACATGGAGGCAAGTTCGGCATATGACAGAGCCCCGCACAGGGCCAGAGCGCCTCCGACTACCCAGAGAAGAACGATAACAAAACCGGAAGGAATCGACAGAAGCTGAAATCCCAGGCTTGTGTAAACACCGGTTCCCACCATGCTTGAAATAATCAGCGCGATGCAGGACCACCAGGAAATCTTGCTCCCGCTCATTCGTTCAGCGCCTCGAGCCACCGTTCAGCTTCGATGGCGGCCATGCATCCCGAACCCGCCGCTGTTATAGCCTGGCGGTATATGCGATCGCGCACATCTCCGCACGCGAACACACCAGGTATCTTTGTCGCTGTCGAGTCCGGCTGCGTAATAATGTATCCCTGCGGATCGAGAGACAGATACTCCCCGAAAAGTCCGGAGTTGGGCGTGTGTCCAATGGCGACAAACAACGCGTCTGTCGCTCTCTGTTCCCGCTCGCCGGAAGCGGTGTCTTCGAGTGTTATCCCTTTCAAGCCCTGCTGACGGTCGCCCTGGAGAGCGGCGACTTTCCTGTTCCAGAGCACTTCTATCTTCTCATTTTTCATTACCCGGTCGCGCATGATTTTAGACGCCCGAAGTTCATCCCTTCTATGGACCATGAAGACTTTCGCACCGAACCGTGAAAGAAAAAGGGCTTCTTCACACGCGGAGTCTCCGCCTCCTGCAACGGTGATTATCTTTCCGCGGAAAAACGCCCCGTCGCAGGTCGCGCAGGTCGAAACCCCGCAGCCCAGCAGTTCCTTCTCGTTTGGAAGCCCCAGCATCTTCGGAGTCGCGCCTGTCGATATGATGAGGCTGTCCGCCTCATGCTTCTCAGTCCCGCCCGCTTCGACTGTAAAAGGACGGCGGCTCAGATCAACTTTCGTGGCTGAATTGAGGAGAATCTCGGCGCCAAAGCGCTTTGCCTGGCTCTCCATCTTTTCCATGAGTTCAGGACCCTGAATGCCTTCGACGTAGCCGGGCCAGTTTTCGACTTCTGTTGTCGTCGTCAGCTGTCCGCCGGGCATGGCTCCGTGGAGCACGAGAGGGGACAGGTTGGCCCGCGCTGTATAAATCGCCGCAGTAAGTCCTGCGGGACCTGAACCGATAATAATCACTTTTCTCTTCATGCCGGGAATTCTAGCCCGTATTCCGATTCAAATGCAAAGCACTGACAGTACTGAAAATAAAAGAATTGCGCAGCGTTAAGGATGCCTGATGTTCAGCCGAAATAACACTCGACGAAAGGGTCCGAAGGGGCCTCCGCATGCATCATAACATTGCAATGAATACAAGTGACGAAAACACGAATTTGCTGCTCCGTTTGAAGTGCGGGTTCGGAAATGAACTGATGGATCCTGCGCTCGCCCGGATACAGGAAATAGAGAAGGCGACCAGCAGACTCCATGAGGTTCTCCTTTCAGGGGCCGCTGTCGAGCATGCCACCCCTGAGGCGCTTGAAACCCGGGAATTTCTGATTGACACCATAGAGAGGAATCTTCTTATGATTCCGAAGGATCGTTTCGGGGATCTGCTCCGTTTCCTGAAAGAACTGAAAACGCCGCCGAAGAATCCGGATGAAGACCCGCTGGACAAGCTGGTGGCTGTCACCTCGAAGCTCGAAGCGTTTCTGAAAGAAGTCCTGTACGATATTCCGAAGAAGTAGTGCAGCTTGCCACACCCCGGCTAATCCCTTAACATCTACCGCCGTATGAAGTCAGTCACCATAATAGGCGCCGGACTCGCGGGATGCGAGGCGGCATGGCAGGCCGCAAAGAGAGGATTTCACGTCAACATTCTGGAAATGCGTCCTGTCCGCATGACGAAAGCGCATAGAACCGGCGGTTTTGCGGAACTCGTCTGCTCGAATTCCCTCCGGGGAGCCGCGCTCAGCAATGCTGTCGGCCTCCTCAAGGAAGAACTGAGAATTCTCGACTCTCTGATAATGAAAGCGGCTGACGCTTCGGCTGTCCCGGCAGGAGGCGCGCTGGCGGTCGATCGCGAAGCATTCAGCGCGTTCATAGAAAACGCTCTTCGTACTCACCGGAATATCAGCTGCACATGTGCCGAAGCAGTATCCATCCCTCCATTTTCACGTGAAAATCCCGTGATAGTCGCCACCGGCCCCCTTACGGGCAGTTCGCTTGTTCCGGAGATTGAGAAGTTGACGGGGTCCGGCAATCTCGCGTTCTTCGACGCGATAAGTCCGATTGTCCTCGACGAGTCGCTGGATAAATCCCGCATTTTTGCCGCCTCCCGTTACGACAAAGGCTCCGGCAGCGATTATCTGAACGTGCCGCTTTCGAAAGAAGAATATGAGGTATTCATTGAAGACATCCGCTCTGCTGAAAAGTCGGGAGGCCATGAAGACGTCGATTCCGATATCATAGACAACCTGCGCCCCTTCGATGGCTGCATGCCGATAGAAGAAATGGCGAAACGCGGAGACGATGTTCTTCGCTACGGCCCCCTGAAACCGGTCGGGCTTCGCGATCCTGCGACTGGAAGACGCCCGTACGCGGCGCTTCAGCTCCGCACCGAGAATCGTGAAAAAACCATGTGGAACATGGTGGGAATGCAGACGAGAATGACGCACGCCGCACAGCTCCAGGTATTCAGAAAACTTCCCGGACTGGCGGCTGCGGATTTCGTAAGACTCGGCTCCGTTCACCGCAACACATTCATACAGTCGCCCAGATGTCTCGGGCCTGCCCTTGAAATGCGGCAGCACCCGGGACTTTTCTTCGCGGGCCAGATCACAGGAGTGGAAGGATATGTCGAGTCTGCAGCGGCAGGACTCTGGGCAGGAGTGAATGCGGCGCGTGTTCTCGGCGGCAGAGCTTTGATGAGCCTTCCTTCAGAGACAGCTGCCGGTTCTCTTTTCGCTTATATCACGGATCCTTCCCGGAGCGACTTCCAGCCTATGAATATCAGCTTCGGACTGATTGAGTCCTGCACGTCCCTTCCCCGGGTGAAGCCGCAGTCAAAACAGGCCAGGAGACTGGAAGCCGCGGAGAAGTCGCTTGCAGCCATGAGAGAATTTGTCCGGCAGATTCAGGAGTGACCGCCTGAGCTTCCCAAGTCCGCTCTTATCAAAACAGCGCACAATGTGACTCAGTCCCTTCAGGATGCGGGATCCTGCGCGATATCTCCATGAGCTGAGGACCTTTTCCACATCGCTGTTGCTGCGAAGCTCCGCATTCACCACGCCTCTGGAAAGATCGTCAATCAGCTGCCGGACAGCCGGAGGATGCTCGCCGTTGAATCGGGACAGCCAGCTCGGCGCTCCGTAGAAGTCATGAACCCGGTAAGGGTTCTTCAGTCCAAGGAAATTTTCCTTCCCCCACTCTCTCCACTTCTTTCGCACGATCATCGGGCAGGCGTCATAGTATATGGATTTTCGCATCACCTGCTGCGGGAACAGCTGCGAATAGTGATACAGGAATATGCCCCTCCGGGCGAGTTCGCGGCCCCGGACGCACTTTTTCTGAGCGACGTTAATCCCCATGTCGTCGACAAACGTGAGCGGGCGATGCGCGGCGTGCGTGTATCCTTTTCCCCATCGGAAAACGCGGGTACAGACATTCGCGCCTCTTCGGAGGTACCATCCATCCGTCACATAACCGAAGCCTCCCCAGAACACGATCTGCCGGAATGATACCGCCGAGATCTCCCGGTCCGACGCAAGCATTCCAGAAATATATTCCATGTCACGCGGATGATAAAACTCATCAACTGACAGAGCCCAAATGTAATCGCCCGTTGCGCGTTCGACATAAGCGTGGTCCTGTTCATCCTTCTCACTCCAGAATCCGTGGCGGGTGACTATCTGGATCTTCCCTTCAGGATCCTCCTCCTCTTTGAAGCGATGAAGGACGTCGAGTGTGCCGTCGATAGAATGGCCGTCGGCTGTCGCGATGTCCCGGGCAAACTGGCTGGCGCCTTCAACGACTATTATCTCGTGAGCAAAGGGATAAACAGAGCGCAGACAATATCGTGTGAACGGTTCGCCGTTCAGAACGATCAGGCCGAATGTCAGCCGGGGCCTGCTCATGGCTCCGGAATCCCCCTCCGTCTGCACAAGGGATGATAATCTCCGGTCAGCCCTTCCGGGGTTTCATTTCGAATCCGGTGAACGATCTCCAGAGAAGACCGGACATCCCCGAGGCTGAGACCTCTCCCATCGAAAATCTCTTCGTAGCTTTTTGTGTGAAGATCTGTGAACCCGCTGCTGAAGTCGACTTCCCTTCCGCCAATGCGCAGCGATCGATGGGATATGCCGTTCTGCTTCCTCATTTCTTCCGGAAGATCTTCATGATTGATGCTGAGGTACCAGCGAACCCGCGCGCGCTTCAACTGCAGAAAGCCTGCTGCCCGCCGCCGATCCTGGACGTGTACTCTGCAGATCTCTGCGGGACCGAAAATCCAGGAAAGCACGTCAAAAAAATGGATTCCAAGATTGGTGGCAATGCCGCCCGATTTTTCCTCATCTCCCTTCCATGAATACAGGTACCATCTGCCGCGGGGTGTTATGTAAGTAAGGTCGATGTCATAAATCCGTTCGGAATCTATCGAAGCCCGCAGGGCTTTGATTGCCGGATGAAGACGAAGCTGAAGCAGGGGAAACACCTTTCCACGACTCTCCTGCTCGAGATCTTCGAGTGCGTCGAGGTTCCACGGATTGAGCACCAGAGGCTTCTCGCAGATTACGTCCAGTCCACGCCGGAGAGAGTAGCGGATCTGGGCGTCATGGAGATAATTAGGAGAACAGATGGTCATGAAGTCCAGACTCTCGCCGGATCTCAACCGGTGCTCCAGGTCCCGGTCAAAACGCTCGAATTCAGTGAAAAAAGCAGTATCCGGGAAGTACTTGTCCAGGACTCCAACGCTGTCGGATTTGTCTACCGCAGCTACCAGTATGTTCCCCGTGGCCTTTATTGCTTCGAGATGCCTTGGCGCGATAAAGCCTGCTGCACCTGTCAATGCGAAATACCGGGGATCCATCAGGTAAGACTCTCAGAACACTGCACGAAAATCAAATTCCCCTTGTGTTGGTGCGGCCGTAAGAACCCGGAATTGTCCGGCCCCATTTCCCGAAGCTTACTGGACTAAAAAGGCATCTCAAGCATACGAGGGTTCAGTTTATTCGCAGCAGGAGCATGCTTTGCGGGAAGAGGATGAAATGAGTTCAGAATCAGACGAGAGCACGTCTCGAAACAAAGACACTGGAAGAAAGCCGGGCATCTCCCTTTACTCGCTGATGGGAGAAGAAAGCGGCGTTAACCTTTTCGTTGAACAGTTCTACCACGCCATGCTTGCCGAACCTGCGCTTCGATCATTGCTTAACGTGAGCACACTCGATGCGCTCAAGGCGGAACAGAAAGATTTTGTCGCCATCATTCTCGGGGGCAGGCCGCCTCTCGATTACTGGGACATCATAACAAGCGACCCGCCTCCATATCTGACACTCGAACACACCGACCTGATGATTGAGTATGCCGAGGCAGTCCTGCTGAACATGGGGATAGACGAAGCTGCCGTGAAAAATATCATCAGAGTTCTTTCCCCGTTTATCGAAGCGTTCATATGCGGATCTACAACAGCGGATGCCGGACCTTCAAGCGTTCCCGGGACACCTGCCGGTTCTCCTGCGTCTATCGGCGTGGAACAAAGCGAAGAGATTACACAGCTCCAACCGGCGGCGGACGACGAAGCCGCAAAAGGTAATTCAGAAGAAATTTCTGCCGCTGATGCGGTCGATCCGGCTGAAGAAGAAGTCCGCGAAGAATCAGTTGCTGCAATTTCCTCCTCCGATCCCGGTGAAATTTCACCTGAAGAAATCAGAGAAGAAAACAAGGTGGAGGAGGAAGAAACGGCATCGCCGCAGCCCGCGGACAGTCTGCCGGCGCAGATGGCGGATGAGGCTGAAAATGCAAGAAGATTCCGCGAGCTGATTGAGGAGAAACTTTATCGGAAAATTCACGCACCCATGCCTCCGGGAGATGAAGGCGAATTCATGACGTCAGAAATTCCCGCGCAGGATGCGGCTGGATCTGCTGAAGATCCCCTCGATTCCCATGATGTACCCCCTGATTCGAACGAATCTTCTCCATCGAGAGCTACGGCAGAAAGACTCCTCAGCAGTCTTAATCTTCTTCTTTCAGAACTTGAAGAAGCTTCAAATGGAGATCTCACAAGGGAGATTTCCCTTACAGGCGATGACCTTATCGGCCGTCTCGGTACGTCAGTCCAGGAGTTGATATCCGGCGTGCGTCGTTCCATGAGCCGTCTTGTGGAGCTTGCGGGTGACATCAGCCGGATCTCGGACAGTCTCACTCAGATCATGCTTGAGCCGGAAGACAGTTGCCGGGCCACCAGTGTCAGCGACGACGGTTCTCTCATGTCAGCAAAGGAAGAAATCAACACTGCCTCAGCTTTGTCCGCAGCGATTCTTCACTCGCTCAGATCGTTCCTTCTCGAAACCGGGCAGACCGCAGAGGAGAGAGCAGACAGCGGGAAGGAGGCGTCTGAGCCGCTGCATGCTCTGATCAGCCACAACGACGAGTTCCAATATCTCATCAGATCACTGAGGGAAATGACATCCCGTGGAGCGACCCTTGCGCTGAACGCGGCTCTCGAAGCGGCGCGCGCGGGAAACGACGGGAAATGTTTCGCAGTGATAGCTTCCGAAATGAAAGATCTCGCCCGCGGATCCGAGCAGCTTGCTTTGAATATGTCGCGAAATTTCAAGGCATGCCGTTATTACGCTCATGAGACATTATCTGCCGTCAGAAAAGGAGTCCATCATCAGACTCTGTCACTTCCTCCCGGACTTGAATCTGATCTGAACGCACTTGGAGAATCCCTCACCCGTCTCGATGCCGGAGTCAACAATGTCCGTCAGAAGTCCATGCTTGCGGCGACACGCGATCCTCAGGGCGATGGACGTTATTCAGAGAAAATGTTTGAACTTGGAAAGAAGGTCGGGGAGCTGAAACTGATACTTTCAAAATACGTTGTATAGCGCAACTCTCTGAATATATTGATTTATTTCACAACGCTCCACAGCGAAGCTGATCCCTCAAGAAAAAAATGAAAAATGCCGACTTTTTCTGAAGCATAACTGCTGATTATTGGACCTTATATAATGTAAGCCCGGTCTCCCGTGGCGCATTGCCGCCAGGTTTTAAATGAGGGTTATTTAGAGATGGCGATCTCAACAAAAGATTGGAAAACGTCAGATACGGATTTTGACATATCCGGAGTCCGCCGCGGCGGGTTTTCAGGACGCGGCAGGAAAAAAAGCAAGAATGTGATGCTCGCCTTTGCATCTCTCATTTTCATTCTTGTCTTTTTTATCCTCATCTACGTTCTCATGCAGGAGGTAAAGAAACCCAAAGAAGAACCGGTAAAGGAACGGGTCGTAGTAGTCGAGCAGAAACCACAACCGATTCCGATGGTCAATGTACTGGTGCCAATCCAGGAAATTGAAGCAGGCAAGCCTCTTGATCAGTCAATGTTCAAAATGATCGAGAAGCCCGCTCTGGCGGTCACTGAGGATTCTGTCCGCAGCTTTGACGAGATCAAGGGCCTTTATCCGAGATCGATACTCGCGGCGAATCAGCCGGTCATCAAAGACCTTTTCACAGCAGTAAGGCCGTCGAATCCTATCGCTCCGAAGATTCCAGTCGGCTATCGCGCTGTCACGATTAACGTTAACGCGACAACAGCAGTCGAAGGGTGGGCAAACCCCGGTGCCAATGTCGATGTAATGTGGATAACCAACATCACAGGAGAAGCGACAGCGACGCTCCTGGTGCAGAACGCCAAGGTGCTTTCAGCCGAGCGTCAAGTGGAAGGTCAGCAGGTAGGCCCAGGCGCAGTGATCCCCACAACGGTCACGCTTCTCGTATCTGAAAAGGACGCCCAGAAAATCAGTCTCGCTTCAACGTCCGGATCCCTCGTGCTGCATCTGAGGGGAGCCACCGATACCGGTGCGACCTCCAATGTCACAGGCCCCGTCAGGGTCATCGACATGGTGGAAATAAAGCGCCGGGAATCGAAACAGGATATCGTCCGCATCAAGAATCCAACCACCGGCATGGTCGAGGAATGGACGCTCGGAGACAACGGCAAACTGCAGAAAGCCGCCGACTAAGCGACTCCCTTTAACCCTTGACAGCATCCAAATAAGTGGAATATCTGCGTCCGGAGGGAGACAACGTGCCGCGGGAAAGCTATCTAATAATTCACAAAGACCATCTGCTCAGCGCAGGAAGCGTCAACAGCGGCGCAGAGATGGCGACCATTTTTCTCGCGCGTTTTCTCGCAAAGGCAGGCCGCAATGTCGTCGTAGCCGGTATGCTGGACTGCCCGGAGGTCTCGTATGACGGCGTGCAGTTCTGGGATCTCGGACCGGATTTCAACGCAGGGAAAGCTCTGAAGCGAATGTCGGAGCTGGGATCCTACCATCTGATCTCGGCCGGCCGCGCACTGCCCCTGATGCTTTCAAGGGAAGATCCCTCATGCCTCTCCCGGACGTTGATTACGCATGATAGAGCCGGAAATGATATAGGAATAAAACCCGAAGTCCTCTGCCGCGTGGCCGATCATGTGATTTGTGTTTCACATGCTCAGGCCGAAGTTTTCAAGGGCGCGGGTGCGGATCCCGCAAAGGTCGCAGTAATTCATAACGGCGCCGATCTCGACCTCTTCGCCCCGGCGGATCCCGAGAAGCGTGATTACAGGAAACTCGTTTTCGTAGGAGCACTCGTCCAGGATAAGGGAATCCATGTCCTTATCAACTCTTTTGCGCGGCTCAAATCACAGTTTCCGGATATCACACTCGATGTCTTTGGAAGCTCCGGTCTATGGGGAAGAGAGAAGATGTTCGACGAAGAACAGATTCAAAAAAGCCTTCCAGGCATTGTCTTTCACGGCAAAACACCACAGGTCCGGATTGCGGAAGCCTACAGCAGAGCAGGCATCTGCGTGATTCCCTCAATCTGGTTCGACCCTTTCCCGCTTGTGTCACTCGAGGCGCAGGTCACTGGATGCCCCGTCGTGGCTTTCAATGTCGGAGGTCTCGGCGAGGGCATGATCCCGGGTAAAACAGGCGTTTTGCTCGATGAAATCACCGAAGACGCGCTTACCAGGTGCCTCGCGGAACTTCTGAACTCTCCGGAGCGTCTCAAGCAGATGTCGAGGGATGCGATTGAATTCGCAAGAAAGACCTTCACATGGACCAGGTTTGTCGACCGGATCACTGCACTGTGCGAAACAAAATCAGATTCCCGCCGCCCTTCGTCTGAAGCAGCCGGAATAACGGAAGGAAGGATCGGTTTTCTCTCGACCTGGAACCAGAAGTGCGGTCTTGCGACATACGGGAAATACCTGGTGAGCCGGCTTCCAACGGGAACATATACTGTTCTTGCGGAAGAAACCGATGCGGAGAAAACGGCCCCTGATGAACCTTTCGTAATCAGGTGCTGGAGAAAAGAAAGCGGTGATTTCACGAAACTCAGGGAGGCGATCAGGAAAGCGAATATCAAACTCCTTCACCTCAATTGCCAGGCACGTTTCTTTGCAGAGCCTGCGTTTTCAGCATTTCTGAAAGAACTCCGGCAGCAGGGTGTTATCGTTGTATCGCATCTCCACAACACCTTCACTCTCGATGAGAGTCTTCAGCACCTGATGGAAGGAAGTTCCGCGGTAATAGTGCACACACCCGAAAACCGTCTCGAAGCTGTCGCCAATGGCGCCCCTGCGGCCGGGACATTCATCCTTCCGCACGGGGTGGACGTCAGGCCTGAACTTTCAGCCGCCGAAAAGAACGCGCTTCGCCTGAAGCACAACCTGCCGGTGAACAAAAAAATTATCACTACCTTTGGATTTGTCCAGGCGCACAAGGGAATGGAGGGGATGATTGAAGCGGTAGCTCACCTTCGCCAGAAAGGGGTAGACTGCGCTGGTATAGTAGCCGGCACCTGCAACACCTCAGACCCCGGCAGCCCCGGATATCTTGCCGCTCTCAAAAACTTTGCGGCAAAGGCGTATGTCTCGGACAACATCCTCTTTCTTGATCGCTTTCTTGCCGACGAAGAAGTCATGGAATACCTGGCTGCTTCCGACGCCGTAATGATGAACTACAGATCGAATTATTTTGAAGCTTCCGGCGCATGCGCGCTCGCTGTCGGGGCAAGGGCGCTTGTCGCAGCATCCATAGCTCCTCCGTTCATGTGCTTTGGCGACGCGGTATTTCACATCACAGGCGGCTACCCGCCCGCCCTGGCCCTCCAGATTCTTCTGACCGACCCGGCAGTTCAGAATGAGATGCGCAATCGCGTCAATGCCTACTGCGGGGAGAATAACTGGAGCCAGGTGGCGAAAAAAGTGGTGACTATTTACGAAAAACTCGGCTTCAGACCTGCCCCCGGACCGGCGCTTGAGCTGGGAGAAGTGCCCACAGTTGACGGTATCTATGACGGAGCTGTTTCTTCGTGCGTCTTTCAGGAGCTGATAGACAAAGCGGCAATCGCAGCGAGTCACGAAGATTTCAATCATTCTCATGAACTTTTGAGCGAAGCTCTGCGCATGGGTGTCAGTCCGGAACGCGCGCTTGGAGCACAGGGCGCTGTTTACTTTGCGGAGAACAGAAAAGAGGACGCTGAAAAGCTGTTCAAGGAGGCCCTTCTGCATTCCCGGAAAGACGTGCGCTCTTTGTGCGGACTTGGCATGTGCGAGATTGATAAAGGAAACATCGAAGACGCTTTCAGGCTCTTTCTTTCAGCGCTTGAAACAGACCCATTCCATCTGCTCAGCATCACTCAGCTGCTTGCGTGCAGTTACTCGCTTGGGCGGCTTTCGGAACTTGAAAATGTGCTCAGACACTACACTGCTTCCCATCCGAAAGACCTGGATATGCAGTATTGCTATGCCGGCTGCCTTATGAAGCAGGGCAAATACGATGCGGCTTCTGAGATAACTGATGAAATACTGAGGGCTCAGCCGGAACATACCGGAGCGAATGAGCTGAAAGGCTTGATCACACGGGAACGGGCCATGCGGCACATTCTTGGAAGCCCGGCAGCGGCAACTCCCGAAGAACCCGCTTCCCCGCACCAACCTGCAGTAAAGCAGTGATAAAGCGCCGGAGTGTTCACCATTATTTCTGCATGGCGCTCTATATAATCCGGAAATCCAGCAGGCTTGAGGAGACATCAATCTTTGTCACGTCCAACTTGCTCACACGGGCAAGCTCCGGTCCTTCATGACACAGCTTGAGCATCTGCTCAACTGCTTCGTCTGGTCCTTCGAAAAGCGCAGCCACACTCCCGTCCCCGCAGTTTTTGACCCAGCCGCGGAGACCAAGTGCTTTCGCGTTCTCCTTCGTCCATGCTCTGAACCAGACTCCCTGCACTCTTCCCTGGATTTTGACTTCGACGATCATTTGATGACTCTTCACATCAATGGCCCCTGGCGGCTGAACCGTCACTGCGAGGGGTTCCACTGTTCTGCATTCACACAACTGCTCAAAATAAGCCCGCGGCAATCTCTCCTACGCCAGCTCGATCTGATACTTCGCTTTCAGCTGTTCAAGAACTTTCTGCACCTGCGCGTCGATCTCCGCGTGCTCAAGTGTCTTTTCCCGGCTCTGGAAACTCATGCGGTATGTGACGCGGCGGAAGTTCTCGTCCTGTTTTCTGAACTCATCGAGGATCGCGATGCCGGTCATAAACCCGGGTCTGGCCTCCCTGATCCAGCTCTGAATCTTCGACGCATACACGCGCAACGGGACCTTCAAGGTCAGATCCCTCTTAATCGTCGGGAAATCAGATGGAGTTGGATAGGGCCGCTCCTCCAGGACCTTGAGAAGACGGACGACATCAAGCTCTCCGTAGAACATATCACCCGGAACTTCGAGGGCTTCCTTTACAGCCGGATGAACGAGGCCGAAACAACCGCATTCAGTCCGGCCGCCCATGACTCTTGCCTGGCAGCCTGGATGAAGGAGTTTCGATTCGCCGGGGCTGACGGTAATGGCGGCGCCAAGTGCCGTTCCCAGAGCCTCGACACAGCCTTTGAACAGCTGCATCTTCTGCTGAAGCTGCTCTTCCTGCCGCCATTCATTTACGAACCATCTGCCCGCATAAGAAAATGCAAGCACGTCTCTTTCGTAATCATACGGAGCCCCTTCCTCGCGCTCCTTATGGAAGTGCCTGGTGTACTCGTAAATCTTGAATGATTTTACTCCCATCTTCATGTTCGCGGAGGCAAGCTTTGCGTGATGGAGAACGCTGGTGTTCCTCAGATACGCATAATTGCTTTCGACGGCATTTCTTACTCTCGCGAGACCGGCTTCCGCCTGAGGATCGAGCTTCTGCAGAAGATCGACCTCTCTCTGCGAGAAAAAAGTTCCTGCTATCACTTCATAGAAGCCGTTCCCGTGCAGCACCTCGTCGAGATGCGAGCGGACGATTTCCACATCGTTGAGCACAGGGGGTTCTTCATCGAGAGGTGGAAGCTCGAGTTTGACGCCGTTCAATCCGTGCGACCGGATGAAATCCTCCACAAGGTCGGCTTCGTTTTCCACGTCCCACACCCTCCAGGACGGGACGCTTATCACAAACTCTTTTTCGTTCTGCTCCACACCATACCCGAGATTTTTGAGGCGCGCTGCGACTTCAGCCTCGCCGAGTCTTGGAAGCGTGAACTCTTTCCTGAGAGTGCTCAGCCGGAGAAGAATCCGGCGTTTCTCGACAGGCTGCGTTTCTGTGAACGAAAAACCAAGCAGGTGCGCGCCGGTCGAAGAGCTCACACCCGGAGTGGCTCCGGCAAGATGAGCGAGCCTTTTCAGAGCAGTCTGCGGCGTCTCACCATCACAGCCGCGCTCGAAAAGATAACTTGCGTCCGTGGATATTCCCATCCCGCGCGCAGTGAGCCGGACAGAAACCGGATCGAAAGAGGCAGACTCGATCAGTACACGGGTGGTGCCGGGTGCAACCATGCTGTTTGCGCAGCCGATCACTCCTCCCACTGCGATGGTTTTCTTTCTGTCCTTTATCAAAACGGATCCGGCAGGAACTTTGTATGTTTTTCCATCCAGGGCTTCGATCTCTTCTTCTGTCTCTGAAAGTTTCACCCGGATCTCGCCCTCGATCTTGTCCTTGTCGAAAGCATGCATGGGCTGCCCCATCTCGAGAAGTATATAGTTGAGCGTGTCGACAACCGGGTGCCTGTCGCTTTCCCCCATGACCGATGCGACTTCAGGGCGCATGCTCATTCTTTCCGGAAGCTGCATTTCAAGAAGCGCGTAACGGGGGCACTTCGGCGTGAGAAGACGCACGGGCACAGACGGCAGCCTGTCCGGGAACGAGGCAACCATCGGCGGAATTTTCAACTGAGAGAGGTAACGGGCGGAAAATTCACGCGCGATTCCGATTGCGTACAGATGGTCGCCCCGGTTTGCGAGAGTCTCGATATTGAATACTGCTTTTACCCCCTCGCCTTCAATCCCTTTCACCTCGAGACCAAGATCATCGAGAATATGGCGAAGTTCAACCGGATCATTTACGGGAAGATCGATTACGCGCTGCAGCACCTCAAGAAAGAGTTTCATTTCTCGCCTCCCTGAAGCACCCGAAGATCATTTTCATAAACAGCTTTCAAATTCGGAAATTCAAAGTGCTGGCCTGCAAGCCTCGAAGACCCAAGGCCAAACGCGAGCCCGGACACTTTGTCGGGGTCATACTTGAACTCGAGCATCACGTTGCGGTGAACCATCCCCGCGCCCCCGACTGTCACCCATCCGGCGCCTCCGCATGCGCCGCATCCCTTGCCGTTGCATATGGTGCAGTTGATCTGCGGGCCGATGCTTGGCTCGGTATAGGGGTAGAACTTGGGAACAAATCTCACTTTCCTCTTTTTCCCGTAGAGCCCTTTAAGGATGTGATTGATGATTCCCATCAGGTGTGAAAGGGTAAGTCCTTCCTCGATCCAGATCATTTCAAACTGATGAAACATTTCCCGGTGCGAGGCGTCCTCGGATTCGTTTCTATAACATTTGCCGAAGCATGCGACCTTTACCGGAAGCTTTCCCTGCTCAAGCGCCCGCGCCTGCACAGACGTAGTGTGAGTCCTGAGGATTTCTCCCGGATCCGTGTAAAAAGTATCCTGCATGTCTCTTGCGGGGTGGTGCGGCGGAATATTCAGAGAATCAAAGCAGTAATATTCGGTTTCAATCTCCGGTCCAAGCACGTTCCGGAAGCCGAACGGCCGGAGAAGATCGCTCATCACCCGCTCGACGCGCGTTACAGGATGAGCCCGGCCTGCGCCGGCGCTTAATCCGGGCAGCGAGAGATCGACATACTCGGACTCCACTTTTTTCCGCCTTTCGGTTTCAGCGAGCGATGCCTCCTTTTCCCGGACGAAAGTTTCAGTGCGTTCCTTGAGCGAATTTATGCGGGCTGCAACTTCCGCTTTGCGCTCCGGCTCGACGTCCCGCAGCTGCTGGAAAAGAACCTTTACAATCCCTTCCTTTCCAGCCCAGGCGCGTCTGAATGAATCAAGCGCCTCTCTGGACGATACATTTTCCATCTCGCCTGACAGGCGCGATTCCAGTTGTGTAAAATCGAGGCTACGAAGATCCATGTTGCTCTCCTGTATTCGATCTGTTCATCGTTGCACTCCCTGGACCCCGGGCATGCGCTCCAGTTCCGCTCCTGCGAAGCAGATACGGACGCATTTAAGGATCGCTGCTGCTTTTATTTCTTAGCCGGGTATTTCTTATCGAGTATCGCGTTCCACTTCTGGATGTTGACTTTTTCTTTCTCAAGCAGGGGCTTTGTGTCGCCGTGTATCGTCGCTTTGACTATCCTGTCGCCCTGTCTGATATTCTTCACGACATCCATTCCACCTGTAACTTTTCCGAACACACTGTGACGGCTGTCGAGATGAGGAGTGGCGTCAAGCGTGATGAAAAATTGACTGCCGTTCGTTCCGGGCCCTGCGTTCGCCATTGAAAGAATTCCGGCGGATGAGTGACGAAGATCCGGCGAAAACTCATCTTCGAACTGATATCCGGGTCCCCCTCTTCCACTGCCTTCCGGATCGCCGCCTTGAATTACGAATCCAGGAACCACCCGGTGGAACGTAACACCGTCATAGTATCCTCGCTGAACGAGGTTCACGAAACTTGCCACGGTCACCGGCGCCTTGTCGGCGGCCAGTTCAAGGTCAATCTTCCCCTTATCAGTTTCCAGCGTGCAGGTCAGGGATGCAGCAGTCGCAGTCGAAGTCATTGCCAGTATTCCTGTGAAAATAAAAAGAAAAAATAAGCGGCTAATCAGTTTATCAAGCATGTTATGCCTCCATCATTGTTACGCGGGCATTGCTCTAACCTAGTGAAAAAGGGGATGAGAGTCAAAGGGTCTCCAGATTGCACAGGGGCCCGGAAAATGCAGGAAGTATTTGTGCATGTTAACTTTTTTTGGTATAGCACAAGCCTGGCCGTCATTTTAAGTCCGGCTTTCAGCTGAATTTACTTCAGCGTCTGATTCTATAAGGGAGAAAACAATGAGAATAACGAGCTTACTTTTTGCCGCAATGACCGCGCTGCTCAGCGGCGTCATGATGAATGCGGCATCCGCTCAGGACAAAGCTTTTGAAGACAACATGATGAAGTTCCTGCAGAGCGAGAAGGGACAGGATGCCCTTATCAACGCGATTCAGCAGGCTGCCCCCCGCAAGCAGCAGCAGCAGATGCAGAAGCAGTTCGAGGAGCAGATGAAAAATCCGGTAAGCGTAGATTACGGAAACAGCCCGGCAAAGGGTCCAAAGAATGCAAAGATCACAGTTGCGGAATTTTCGGATTTTGAGTGCCCGTTTTGCAAGCGCGGGCATGACACAATGAAAAAGCTTCTCGATGCCTATCCCGCCCAGGTCAAAGTCGTATTCAAGCATCGTCCTCTCCCGATGCATAAGAACGCCCGCGGCGCCTCGAAGGCCGCGTGGGCTGCGGGACAGCAGGGAAAGTTCTTTGAGATGGCCGATGTTCTTTTCTCGAACCAGCAGAAATTTGGTGAGGAGTTCTACCTGGCGCAGGCCAAAGTTCTTGGACTTAACGTCGACAAGTTCAAGAAAGACATGGCGTCCGATGCGGCTGAAAAGGACATCAAGGCTGACGAAGCGCAGGCGGACAAGCTTAATGTCAATGGCACGCCTGGATTTTTCGTAAACGGAGTGTCGGTTCCCGGCGCCCAGCCGTTTGAGCAGTTCAAGATGATTATCGACAAGCTGCTGGAAAAGAAGTAGAAACTGCCTGTATTGCCTGACAAAAGGCGGCGCAAGCCGCCTTTTTTTTCCCCGAATGCGTCCTCCCCGGCCGGTTTTTCCATAACAAACAAGAGGAAGTATTTTCGAGCATGACAAACACTCGCGCAAATCCAGGTCCACACGAAGAGGGACGCGAAGTGCCTGGATTAAACCTTACGGACGTAGAATTCAATCAGGACTGGATGCAGAAACTCAGGCACTGGCCGGTTCTGGGGAAAATAGCCTCCGAACTGGCCGGTCTGCTTGAAGCGTGGAAGGATGAACTTGCGCGGATTCAGGAAGCTTCCCGGCCGCGCGCAGGAGGCCTTACAGACTTCACTAGAGAGAGCATAAGGCTGAAGCTTGAAGAAGCTTTCGGGGCGAGTCTGGGAGACCGGGTAATCAGAATCGTTGCAGGTGATGATGACCGGGTTACGCCCGCAGGAGATTCATTCCCCCATGCCGCGGTGATGACCCAGAATGAAGTTATTTTAAACGAGAGTGTTTTTTCTTCGCAGCCTGGCGGCGGCAGCGGCCGGCCCGCGCCTTCCGGCACGCTGACAAAAATTTTACTCGGGATGGTCCAGCCTGAGGAGCGGTGGTCGGAAGCGTGGGTCACAGCAGGGGTCCATGCCGCCCTGGTGCACGAGCGGAACTTCCCCGTTGTGACACGAATGAGAAACTTCTTCTCGATAACGCGGAGAGTGCTCAGGCTTCGGGAAGAGGATATCGAGAAATGCATTCTCAACTGCCTTACGCTCTATTTCTTTCGGGAACATCTTCCCGATGCCCGGGATCCGCTCATTCTTCGGCCCGAGGTTCTCCTGGATTTTTTCATTCAGCCGCATAAGCGCGAGTTCGTGAACCAGGTTTACAATGCCGCGCAGGAATATCACGACCGAAATGGGTCACTTGACATATTCCATAGAGCGACGGAAGCAGCATATGCAGCAGCTCTCCATCTTAAGCAGGGCGCCGACTGCATATCCGCGCTTTTATTTAAAGGCATTCCGCACGAAAGAGCGCAAAGACTAGTGAAGGAGTTGTCGAACGGCAACATCCCGCGAGGTTCAATCGCGGACGGAATGATGCGGCTTCTTGATGCCGGCGCTGAAGCAGCCTCTTTTTCGCTGCAGCCGATGACCTTGCAGCCGGACGCAGCGCTTCGCCCATCGTATGAAGTGAAGACCATGATCAGTTTCTTTGCGGTGCACATCCGTAATCTTGCAAAACTCCACTCATGCAAGGTCGGCGATCTGTTCGCGCTCTGTCTGGCAGGATCAATTACCGATGCAATCGCGCTTTCGGAACACCACGAGGAAGACCGGAAAAACAGGGAAACCCATATCAAGGCATTCTTCGGAACAATGGCCGCCATTCTGGGAGCTGAAGATTTCCATGAGGCCTTATATGACATCCTGGCCGCCGTCACTTCGCCTGACAAATGCGACGAAATGCTGACGGCTGTCACGGAAGAACGAGGCACCCGCACTCAGGCGGCACGTTTCGTGGATGAGACAGCGCCGGAATTAGCGCGTCATATCGGCGAATGGTGCAGCAAAAGAAAGCGCAGGGCTGCGGCAGTTGTGGTGAAAAACCTTTCGGAAGCGCTGTACATCGCGGGATTACCAAAGAATGAGCGGATGAGTCTCGGCTATGAGGGAGACATCTTTGTCGTGGGGGATATCAAGAGCGATTCGAGCATTCTTTCGAAAGAAGAACAAATCAGAAAGACCTGGAAGAGATTCTTGCGCTTCTGTGCTGATGACAAGTGGATTCAGCGGAGAGCCGCTTCTCACTTCAATCCGGAGCGTTTTCTCGAAAGCCTTATTGAACGCCCCCGGACGGCGCGGGTGGATGAATGGATGCAGGAGAATGGTCTTCCTGCGACGCAGTCTTCCGATGCGGTAATGTCGGCGGCGCCCTGGCTTCATTGCAGGGCTTTCGGAGGTGAGTTTACCGAAGCCGTGCTCGATGGCCTGTCGCTTCATGCGCTCGCGCTCGACCTGATCCGCTGGGCAATCGTCGTTCCAAAGGGATTAAACGCGGATTTGGAAGGGCTTTCAAAACTGGTTTCAAGTTTTTTCCGCGGAAAAGAAGTCCCGGACTGGGATCGAAGTTTTGAGAATATATGTTACAGCATGACCCGCAACGGAGTGCTCTGCCTTGTGCACAATAAGTTCATCATGATGCTCGAAGGTCAGCCGGGTCGCGATATTCAGGTGTCGGAAGTTCAGGTGATTCAGGCGCCGCATGGGGACAGAAGTATTTCGGCGCCTGTTCCCGGCTGGCTGCCTCATGCCTACTACAAACTCAAAATCGGCCAGGAGCCGGACTTTCTTGATGCTCGTTTTGAAAGAAGCTTCGAATGGCGGGATAATCTGCGGCGATTACTTGAAAGCATAGGCCACTCCTTATATGTGTGCGTGGAATTTTCGCCCCGGTTATGGGAGGAACTCAAATCGCAGTTTTCGAGCCTTGAGTCATTCCAGCCGCTTTCTCTCCCGGGGGCCTCTGTCCAGTTTCCGTTGACTCTTTCAAACATGCGGCGGGGAACCCGGCTCACGGTGAGAGATGCTGTCGCTGCGTTAAGTCTCCGCACCGGCATTCCCGTGGAGGTTCTGGCGGGGCTGAGCTGGCCTATCGTGAGAAAAGTGGGTGATCGTCCCGGAGAGATGGGCCTCGATGAACCTGTAAGCGATGGAGACAGGTTCCGGCTGTCTTCGGAAATCAGGCGGAGCGAATGGAGTCCCACACTCAATGCGCCCTCCTTCCCGCTTCAGGCTGTCGATTTATTACTGAAAGACGGGAGCCCCGAAGAGGACCCGGGAAGAAAGAATGTTGAGAGAGTTTTCTGCAGCGGCGCTCCTGCGTCCGGATTCAACTGGCGAAGTGAGCTGGAACTCAGGCTTGCTCTTCTGGATTTCGCATTGATTCGGTCTCTGGCGAATCAGACCGGCGTCAAAGAGGCGCTCGAAATAGTCGAAAAAGCCGGGCAAAAACCCGGAGTGAACCACGAACTCGTTATGGAAGAACTGCACGAGTTTCTTCGATATCTTGATGATAAGCTTCGCCCCGTATACCTGCTTGCGGAGAGAGGAGAAAGCGCGTTCATTGCGGATATGAGGACGTTCAAAAACGCGCGATATGTCAAAACAGCCATTACTCTTGATGCTCGCGGCAATGTGGAAATCGAAACGGACGAAAGCGTTCAGGGAAGCCTTGCCTCCATACTCGAGATGATTGCTGCGGCGAGAGCCGGCGGTCTTCCGGACATACGATCGGCCGAAGGAACGCCGAATCCGGATGGAGGCACAAAACTCAGGATAACCTGGAAAGACGCTTCGCTTGCCGAAGGGGATCTCAATTTTGCCCGGCGCCTTCTGATTAGAAGACGGGGCGGCGGCCCCCATCCGGCCGGCAGAGCCCTGAGGATTAAAACGAATGTCCGGGATCGTCCTGAAGGACTTCTGCATTTTCTCCGGTTCCTTGACGAATGGAACTTTAATATTATGTCGTTCGAAGTCCAGGAGGGGGACTCCCCGGATTCATTCACTGTTTTGTCGGACCGTTCCATGGAATCTGCTTCGACCAGGGAAATTTCGGACCGGCTTAATGCAGACCTTGATTCCCGCGAACCCAGAATTTCGCTGCCGGATAGAGTGAAGGTCAGCACAACTAAACCGATTGACCCTCCGATCCGTGATGGCGCAAAAATTACTATCCGCAGGCGTTCGAAAAGATAGCGCCCCGCTCTATTCCAGTTCCTTCTTCCCCTTCTCTTCCAGAATTTCATCCTCGAATATCGGGCCGCCTACCAGAGGCTGTACGCGGTATTTGCCGTGCGTGTCGTAACTGTCCGTACTTGGAGTATTAAGATAGAAAAGCGCGACGCGCGCGATCTTCATGCGTGGATAAAGAAGCACGGCATTTGCTCCGTGATTTGCGACTTCGAGCGTAACCGTCCTGTTCCTGTGGCCGGGATAAACGAGCATCGCAGTCTGAACGATTGTCAGTCCGACACGTGCCAGCGTGCTCCGTCCCTCAATGAAAAATCCAAGACTCGGGCCGACAGTAACGGATTGATACGTGTGTCCCAGCAGAAACTCGCCGGGCTGCATGCAGTAAGGTTTGTCGTCGGTAATAAGAATCTCTTCATACTGAGGCGCAATCCGGTTCTTCACGTCCACTACGGCGCCCGGTCTCGGCTTCAGAAGATGCTCTCCAAGGTGAAGAGTGAGGCCCGCACCCCTGAGATATTCCGGATAAAAGGGATTTATCACAAGTTCCCCTTTTTCCAGTATTCTCTTGATATCTTCGTTTGACAGCATCATTTGTTTTCCGTCACCTTCACCCGGATTTCAGTCCCGTTGCGGAAAGCCGAGAGCCGCTCAGTCCTCGACACATATATCCAGAGAAGAAGATCCCCTTTCTCGCTCGCGCCCTTCACGACATTTATCCCCGGAAACCCTTCCGGAGGATAATTGGGAAGAAGGAGATGATTTCCCGCGACGGTGCATTCAGGCACTGTGAGAAGATACGATTCCTTCTCCTTGCTCAGTCTAAAGCTTGATTCTTTCGTGAGCGAGAGCCGAAGCATGGGTTCGGGCGCAGGCTGGAAATCAATCGATGTCAGAGCCCTGACATCTGACGGAACCGGAGACAAAGTCCCTGAAGGTTCAGGAGCAGGCGGCGACGCAGGAGTCTCAGCCGGTGTGGCTGCAGGCGTCAGCGTCGTCATCTCCGGCTCGACAGCCGGGGGCGCGGGAGTCTCAGGAACAGAGGAAGAGGCTTCAGGCACAGGAGTTTGAGTGGGAGTCTCTTTCGGCATGAGCGCAAGAACATCGGATTTGAGTCCGGCAGAGAACGAGAACGAATTTCCTTCCTGACTCGTGGAATATTCGGGGATACTGCCGATCTTGAGATCAAGGACAATTCTGACCTTGGCGGGCGAGACCGCTATTCGCACACCTTTCAAAATCTTGTTGTACGGCAGGGGCGGACTTTTATGCGATTTGAGTTTGAGGCCCTTGAAATCCATCACTATGCGCGGCGGTTTTTCCAGAGGGAAAACCTCGGCAGAAAAAGGCGCGGTCGAACGAAGAAGCAAGGTAAATGAATCTTTCGTTCCCTGCAAAGTTACCGGCGTCTGTTTGTTTCCAAACTCACACTTGAAGCCCGCGTTCTTCGAGTCAGCTCTGAGGGACGATGCAGATAAAGAAAGAAAGAACAACAGCGCACAGGCAATCAGGCGAAACCGGGAGTCCATGAGCTGAGGTTATAGCCTGAAAATCCCCCCGAGTGCAATCAGCGCGTTTCGCAGACATTGAGAGGTCAGTTTAAATCAGCGAAAAAATCCTTGTGCCCATGGCCGCCGCTATCTTCCTTGCCGCGGCCGAAAGTCCGTGAAGGCGGGGCTGACAGCTCGGCCACATCGCGTCCAATCGACTCGATATGTTCCCGCTGGTTCTGCAGCGCCTGTTTTTCAAAGACTACCAGAGCCGCCGGGAATTGACTTGTGAGAACATAGTGTCTCTCCTCCTTGAGCTTATCCACGCAGCTGAAATAAACCGCGCGACGTGAAGAATATTCACCTTCACCGTCGGGACTCCTGCCCTCAATTCTTATCCTGTCGTTGAGCAGGTACCCGAATGACAGTTCGGCGCCTCCGGGCCTCTCACTCATCATGATTATGCAGTCTGCGAAGAGCGCGATCCACACTTCTGCCTGTTTGTGATCGGCAATCTGGGCTTCAAGTTCCTCGGTGCGGTGGTCATCATCAAAGACGGTTTCAAGCGTTCCCCGGAACATGAGAACC
Source organism: uncultured Bdellovibrionales bacterium (assembly GCA_964421085.1). GTDB lineage: Bacteria > Bdellovibrionota_C > UBA2361 > UBA2361 > CAYQVO01 > CAYQVO01. The sequence continues at coordinate 43,886 of CAYQVO010000030.1, forward strand.
ACCCTCATATCCTTGCTGCCGGCCGCATATGCGAAGCGTCGCGCAGCAGATTTCGCGGCCATGTATTCGAGCATGGTTTTTGGCCGGAGTGCGCGCCATCGCTTCCCGGACGCGAACTGAAACACGAATGGAGCAGTCATGAAAGAGCCCCACATGAGCCAGCTCAAGTTGAGTCCGACAGCTATTGTGCAGAGAATAATGAGTGAAATAACGGTCGCAAGAACGCCGGTAGCATGCGCATTGTTCATCATCGCGAGTTTCTCTTCCGGCGGAATCTGTCTCCAGACCTCGGAACTATCGGGAATTTCAAACGCCATCCTCAAACCCCGGCAATAATTGCCCTTTAAATCACAATTTCGGCGTAATTAAGTCCTTGCTTTACAGGCACTTGCACGCCGAAGCCCGGCTTCTGAGCATTATCTGCATATTACGGGCCAGACGGAGCCCTGAGTGACAGCAGAAAAGGAAACTTTTCCTCCCGATCTGCGATACACAAGTATGCTTGCACGTGTAAAAACAAGCGCACTCGCAGGAATCGACGCGCTTCCCATAGAAGTCGAAGTGGAGGCTCAGTCCGGCTCAAATGGATTCAACATCATCGGTCTGGCCGATAATGCCGTTAAGGAATCCAGAGGCAGGATTACCGCAGCTCTGCATAATTCAGGGTTTGAAACACCTGAGCAGATTCTCGTAAATCTTGCGCCCGCTGAGCTTAAGAAAGAAGGCTCAGCGTTTGATCTTCCGATTGCTGTCGGAATTCTCGCTGCCTCAGGACAGCTCCCCTCGAGACATCTCTCAGACGCTTCTTTTCACGGCGAACTCTCTCTCGATGGGCGGATAAAGAACATAAACGGAAGCATCGCCTACGCTGCTCTGAACGCAAAACTGCATATTCCTCACATTGTGCTGCCACGATTAAATGCAGTTGAGGCACGCCTCATACCATCTATCCGGACAGTGGCGGTCGCAAGCCTGCACGAGACGGCGGCGTTTCTTCTCGACAAGTCTTTCGACGAAAGCATCCCTCCGGATGAGCCAGTCACAATTCCGCGCCGGTCAGAGGCCGCCTTCGCGGACGTCCGTGGACAGGATGGCGCAAAGCGCGCGCTCTTCATAGCAGCTGCCGGCGGACACAATGTTCTTATGATTGGTCCCCCCGGCTGCGGGAAAAGCATGCTTGCAAGCCGGTTCCCGTCCCTCCTGCCGCCTCTCAGGGAGCAGGAGATGCTCGAGGTAATCCGCATACACAGTGTGGCAGGGATGGATATTCAGCAGTTTCTCCCCGGAACGCGTCCTTTCCGGGCCCCCCACTATCATGTGAGTCCTCAGGCACTTGTGGGCGGCGGTTCCTTTCCGAGACCGGGCGAGATCAGCCTCGCGCATCATGGAGTGCTGTTCCTCGATGAATTTCCGGAGTTCCAGCGTCCTGCGCTCGAAGCTCTTCGACTCCCTCTTGAATCAGGAATAATCGAAGTAACACGGGCAAAAGCGGCTCTTCGGTTCCCGGCAAGGTTTCAGCTCATTGCGGCTATGAATCCCTGCCCGTGCGGCAGGCTCGGCATGGAAGGCGCACACTGTTTCTGCTCTCCTCTCATGCTTCAGAATTATGTGAAACGGCTCTCCCAGCCCATTCTCGATCGAATCGATCTTCACGTTGAACTCCACCGCGTGTCGTTCAATGAAATGGCGAAAACTGGTTCGGATAGCGGCGGTGAAACGTCCTCTGAAACGATCAATGAGCTTCACGAAATGCAGATCAAAAGAAGCGGGACCCTCAACGCCTGGCTGTCCAGCCGGTCTGTTCTTAGTGAATTTCAACGGGGCTCCGGATCATCGCGCGCGTTTCTGGAAAAGGCTCACCGGAAGCTTGGGCTCAGCGCGAGAGGAATTATCAAAGTGCTGAAGGTTGCGCGCACCATTGCAGACCTCGAAGGCGCAAGTGTGGTGATAGAGCCTCATATCGCGGAGGCTATCAGTTACAGATCGCTCGAGCGCATGGAGAAATTATTCCGATAGAGACGACGGACTGATGTTCCCTGTCAGGATCGGTCTTGTCTTCTCCGCTTTTCTCCCGCATCTTTGAGATCTTTCGCCCTGCTGCCTTTCCTTAAAATCTGCACCGTTTGTGTCTTTGTCTCGCCCGTGAAATCCTGCTCGCGTTCAAGAACGTCAACAGCCTCAGGAGTTATTGATACTACCTCTCCGCCCCGCAGCCCCACTTTATCGCCCTTTTTTATCGAGTGGCCGACGCCATCGGGTGTCTCCACAAGCGCACGCGCTTCATTCCCCTGCTCAATAACAGCGGTGAGCGCGAGTTCTGAAACTTCAACTCCCTGGAGAGGAGAAGAAGTTTCAGAACTCGCGCTCACCGC
>CAYQVO010000030.1:46267-49592 GCA_964421085.1 uncultured Bdellovibrionales bacterium
TCCCTGGAGAGGAGTGCGCGCCACATCAAAACTTGTGCGATTGGAGAGATCGCAGGGACGAAACGGGTCTCTTTTGTTTGAGGGGTCGTAATGAGCAAGCTTTGCGTTCGGGGGTTCTGACAGTGCCTTAAGGAACACCTGCACGCGCGTCCTGTCCGGAGATTCGGCATCGTCTGCTCCTCCCTTTGCAAGCTTCGTTGCGCCGCTGCCGCTTCCCACGAAGAACATATTGCCCTCGACCCTGTATGCGAGCGGTTTCTGAGTCGCAGGATCGATTGGCTGCGATGAAAGATATTTCGGGACAAGCTGTGTCAGGGAGTCCGGCAGCTTGCCGCTGTTCTCAGTGCGGTACAACTGAATCGCCATCTGCACCTGTCTTTCAACTCCGCCGCCCGGCGCTCTTTGAAGTGCCTCTTTCACGATTTCTTCCGTCGTCTTTGTCGAGACACTCCCGGAGAAATACAGAATATAGCCGGCTTCAAGAACGCAAAGTGCGCCAAGAATGATCACGAATTTTTTGAACGGTGAAAGTCTGCCTGCCATGAGCACCTGGGGGAAATTATTGATGGAATAATTGTCTTAAAGTTCAGGCCTTTGCCGCAAGAGCTTTTAATTATAGACTCAGTAGACTCAGGACACCCACTTTTTTCAAGTAGCGTAAGTCATTGAAATCAGGAGCCGGGGATTATTTTCAGGGACTCCCTGTCAGAGGATGATATCAAAGCACGATATCACGGCATGATATTATGGCATGATATCACGGCACGAAATCGGGGTGAGAAGATTTGAACTTCCGACCCCTGGTTCCCAAAACCAGTGCTCTAGCCAGGCTGAGCTACACCCCGATTGAAGTTGACAGCTTAACACCTGACGCCTCACCTGTCATCTCCCCGGGGGAAACACTGCCCGCCGCTATTGCACATGAGCTTGCTCCTGTGGTTACTCTTAACTCATGCAGACATTGTCAATTCGCGAAATCCACCACCTTGAAACCCCGGGCCAGGTAAAAGAAGTATGCGGCTGGGTGCGTACTCACAGACAGTCAAAGAACATTTCGTTCATTGAACTATCAGATGGGTCGTCAGTGAAAGGCCTCCAGCTTGTTCTCGATCCATCGACTCCCGGATATGAAGGACGTGAGAATGATGTGACTACTGGCGCAAGCGTGAAGGCATTTGGAGAACTTGCTGCGTCGCCTGCCAAAGGCCAGAAGTATGAGTTCAAAGTTGCCAGGCTCGAGATTACGGGGCTATGCGATCCGGAATTGTATCCTCTGCAGAAAAAAGGACACACACTGGAATTTCTGAGGGAAATTCTTCATCTTCGGCCGCGATCCAATACTATCAGTGCCGCCTTCCGCCTGCGGTCTGCCGCATCGATGGCGATCCATACATTCTTTCAAAACCGGGGATACTGCTACCTTCATACTCCCATTATTACGACTTCAGACTGCGAAGGCGCCGGCGCAATGTTCCACGTTACGACGCTCGACATGGAGAAACTCCCGTTGAAAGACGGGCGGGTCGACTACACTGAGGACTTTTTCAAGGAACACGCAGCTCTTACAGTATCAGGTCAGCTTGAAGGAGAGATTGGCGCCCAGGCTCTTTCGAGAATTTACACGTTCGGGCCGACCTTCCGCGCGGAGAATTCGAACACTGCGAGGCACCTTTCCGAATTCTGGATGATCGAGCCTGAGACTGCCTTCTGCGAACTCGAAGGCAACATGGAGCTTGCTGAAGATTTCATCCGTTTCCTCATCTCACATGTTCTTGAGCACTGTGCTGAAGAAATGGAGTTCTTTGCCGACCGAGAGTGGGTGGAAAAGGACCACCTGGAGATGCTGCGCAGGGTTGCAGACGCGAGCTTTGCCCGGATGGATTACACTGATGTCATTAAAGAACTCGAGAGATCAGGGCATCACTTTGAATTTCCCGTGAGCTGGGGAATGGATCTGCAGGCTGAACACGAGAAGTATATAACGGACGTCGTGGTAAAAGGTCCTGTGTTTGTCGTGAACTATCCGAAGGAAATTAAAGCCTTTTACATGCGCGTAAACGAAGATGGGAAAACTGTGCGCGCGATGGACTGCCTTGTTCCGCGGCTTGGTGAGATTATCGGAGGCTCGCAGCGTGAAGAAAGGCACGACGTTCTTCTGAACCGCATCCGGGAATGTGGACTGCCTGAAGAGCCGTACTGGTGGTACCTTGAACTCCGAAAGTTCGGAACAACTCCTCATTCAGGTTTCGGTCTCGGGTTCGAGCGTTTCCTTATGTACGTCTCCGGCATTCAGAACATCAGGGATGTCGCGCCGTTCCCAAGACACCCCGGGTATGCAAAATTCTGAATAATGCCCTCTCGCAGAAAGACTCGGGCCAGGGAAATCTGAACAGTTGAGTAATATGGTGAGGGACGGATTCGAACCATCGTAGGCCGGAGCCAGCAGATTTACAGTCTGCCCCCTTTAGCCACTCGGGCACCTCACCACAATGAGGCCAGTCTCCAGCAGAAACAAGAGAGCGGGAGACGAGGCTCGAACTCGCGACCCTTAGCTTGGAAGGCTAATGCTCTAGCCATCTGAGCTACTCCCGCCTTTCATAACTACTGGAAGAATAAATAATTAACCTGAGGCGTTAACGAATGTCAACTCACTGCGGCTTTTGCCCGATGCCTGAACGGGATCGCGATCGGCATTCCCCCGCATTCACCGTAAAGCGGGCAATTTCCCTGCGGAAAGCCGCGAAGTGAACTCATCACGGATCATCATGAAGAAATAACTTTGCCTCGCCGCTCCTGTGAAAAACCTTATTCGACGGGGTTCCAGTGGCATGAATAGCTGGCAGGGGGACTTGAACCCTCAACCTACTGATTACAAATCAGTTGCTCTACCAATTGAGCTATGCCAGCGCGCTGACTGACGCACAAACTATAGCTGGAGGAATTAATAATATCAATTACTGCGCCTTTCCCGTCTTTCCGTCATTCTCAAAGCGATAGGACGTATCTACTTTACATAACCGCCGCTTTTTTTAATACTTTCATTTCCCGGGTGTATTCCCGGAAGGGCCCACCTAGCTCAGTCGGTAGAGCGCTTCCTTGGTAAGGAAGAGGTCGTGGATTCGATTTCCGCGGTGGGCTAACCCCTGAGCCTCAAGGGACATAAATGGAGATTCAGGAGGAAGCTCGCTTACTCTTGAATCTACATTTATGGCACTTGCAATGGCGAAGCCATTGCCGCAACCGAAGCGCAGCGGAGGTTGCAGGCTCAGGGGCGAAGCCATTGCCGCAACCGAAGCGCAGCGGAGGTTGCAGGCTCAGGGGCGAA
>CAYQVO010000031.1:0-40928 GCA_964421085.1 uncultured Bdellovibrionales bacterium
CCGTCCGGAATGGCTCAATTAAGGCACTTTTTAGACTTGATCAGAGCTTCCCTAAAGCCTTAAATATCGAGATGGGAACAGGCTTTCTCGGCGGGGATTCGATACAGATTAATGCCATTGAAAATGCGAGACGACGTCGTCTGCGGGAAGGCCGCTCTCTGATTGATCTGACATCATCAAACCCCACTCTCCACGGCAGTCTGTTTCCGCAGGAGGTTCTAAGAAGAGCTGCGGATCGATACTTGAAGTCGAGAATATACAACCCTGATTCCAGAGGCAGTCCCGAAGCCCGCGAATCAATATGCGGATATTACCTGGAGCATCGCAGCTCTCTGGTCCAGCCCGGGAACGTGTTTCTCACCGCCGGCACGTCCGAGTCATACAGTCTTGTTTTTTCCCTTCTCGCTTCGGCTGGTGACAATATTCTGGTGCCTGAGACGACCTATCCGCTCTTTAATCTTCTCGCAGAGAGCAGAGAACTGGAACTCCGGTCATACAGGCTGATCGAAGCAGAGGGATGGAGCATCGACTATGAGCATCTGGCGGATTGCGCCGACAGCAGGACGCGCGCAGTCCTGATTATTTCTCCTCATAATCCGACCGGAATGGTTGTGCGGGAATGCAGTCATTTCCTTTCCCAGCTCGGAATTCCCGTCATTTGTGACGAAGTTTTTGCGGAGTTTGCCGATAACAAGCCTCTGCCGTGCTTTGCTTCACTTTGTCCGGATTTCCCTGTTTTTGTTCTTAACGGGATATCAAAAATGTTCGCCCTGCCTGATTTGAAGCTCGGCTGGATTGTCCTCAATGAAAAAGCCGCGCAGAAGCATGGAGAGAGACTCGAAATTCTGAACGACTGTTTTTTAAGCGCGAGTTCCCTCATCCAGAACATGCTGCCGTCGATTATTTCAGAGGGAATGCCTTTCTGCACGGAGATGGCTTCGGCGGTACGAAGAACCGTCCACAATTCGGCTGAGTTTCTTCGTATACAACCGCCCTCGGCCGGAGCTTTTCTCTTTCCGCGCCTTGCCGCAGAGCTTGATGAAGAGGAGGCTGTTATCAGGCTCATCGAAAGGGGAGTCCTCGTTCATCCTGGATATTTTTACGGGTGTGGAAATGCACCGCATATCGTGATTTCGTGTATCCCCCCGTTTGAAGCTCTTGTGGAAGGGCTGGATGTTTTGAGAGATACGTCGATTATTGAAAGAGGGATCCGGGACGGACAACCGTCCCGGTGGTCATGAAAAAATACAGTCATGCCGGCTCGGCCACTGTCGAGAGGATTCTCGACGCGACAGTTTGAGCTGCCATATTCGGATCATTCGGCCAGTCGGCTTTCGAGTTATTTATGTCCATGATCTCTTTTTGAAGAGCATTGCGGATGTCGCTTCCCGATTTGGACTGCGGCACCATGATTCGCCATGCGTCCATGATGGTTCCCTCATTTACGAGCTTTAAGGTCAACGGGCCGCGCCCTCCCACTGCCGGGATATGAACATCAGCGTGTTTTGCGTCAGCTCCGCGCGTAATGTGATATCCGGAAAATACAGTGGAGAGGCTGTCATTCGAACTCCAGTCGACGGTAGAATAACGGCTGCTCCAGTCTTCATACAGCTCGCCTGCCATGTCTATGTCGCTGTCATCGGTTGACTTCACAATCCGTTCGCGATTGGCTTTTGTCAAATTTGCAGCGAATTCGGAAAAGTCACCGGAGAGTCCATTTTCGACTGCATTCCCCAGCATGGTCCTGATTTCAACCGCAGATTCATTAGAAATACCCGGAGCCTCTATCTTCATCCGTGCCCGTGAAGGATCGGAAGATTTCCCCCCGGCCTCCATTTCATTCGCTGCCCAGGAATTAAGAGCAACTCCCGTTCCGATAACCACGCATACTGCACTCACAAAAAAGTTTCGCATCTTTTCCTCCTTTCTCCATATTGGAAATCGGCTTTCAAAGCCTTCAGGGGCAGAGGATAATTACGCAGTTCGCAATTGATATATGACAATAATTGTGAGAAACACCGTTTGCAGCCCGGGAGCGCCCCCCTGAATCCACGCCCGCGTCCTCGATCGATTTGCCGGCAGATCTACCTTTCAGGTTCGCATCGGGGAAGTTCGATCCTGCACTCTTTCGTGCACCGAAACACCGGCTTGTAACCAGTGGAGCAGCCCGCATTCATGGTATCGCATTTGCTCCCGCGGCAGCATGAATTTCTCACAAGTCTGCACCCCGGAGCGGAAGCTTTCCGGCACCCCGTCAGTGATACAGATACTCCGATAAAAGCGGCGATAACGCAGGCAAAAAGAGTGTTTTTCATGTGAAAGAGGTTAACACAAAATGAGCGAAAAGATAAAACCGCCTGGAAGGCGAGGGTACAGGGGCAGCTGGAATACAGGGTCGGGGGTTACGCTATGGATCAGGAAAACACACCGTGAATGTGCTTCCAATGCCCGGCCGGCTTTCAAGTTCAATTCGTCCCCCATGCGCCGCGACTATCGCCTTGACGATATAAAGCCCAAGACCGCTTCCTGTGACATTGCTGTGTTTTCGCAGGCGGGTGTACTTTTCAAAGAGTCCGCTTTGCTCGGCAGGATCGATTCCTTCACCCGAATCCCTTACCGAGATCCGGACTTCATCACCGGCTTTTGCGGCGGCGACCTCCACCGCTCCTCCGTTCTTTGTGAACTTGATTGCATTTGACACCAGGTTCGAGAGGACGCGATGAAGTCCCAGGTAGTCAGCGTAAATCTGCGGGCAGTCGGATAAGAGAGGTGAAGTGAAAGTGATTTCGCGCATCTCCGCAGTATTCCCGTAATCTCTTACAACACCCTCCAGAATATCCTGCAGATCATGCCATGCAGGCTTAATCAGAAACGAGCCTGCTTCCATCTTATGTGCGCTCAGAAGATCGTCAATCAGGCTCATGCAGGTTCGTGCGCTCGCCCCGATGCTCACGACAAGCTTTTCGTTGATTTCGGGCTTATTTGCCTGAAAATTCTTCATCAGGGAGACTCCTCCCAGAATAGCGCCGAGCGGGCCTTTCAGATCGTGAGTAGTGGTGGTGAGCATGTCACGTTGAAACTTGTCCTGTTCTTTCCGTTCTGTAATGTCCCGTATCCACAGGACATAGAGTCTCGGCGCGGCGATCCTCACGCTCTCAGAAAGGGGTGTGAGCTCTCCAAGTTCACCGAAAGTGACTGAACTGAGAAAGAGGCGGAAATACCGGTCTTCTATTTTCACTTCAGTCTGCCATCCAACATGGGCAGAGTGCTCTTTCAACTGTTCCTCGAGCTGTGCGGTTGCGGAAGGATTATGATTCCGAAGGAGAGCAGGGAGCGAAGGATTAGGCCCCGGGTCTGTTTCGACGAGAGCTGAACAAAAGTCCCGGAATTTCTGATTTGCGAAAAGCACCATCCCTGTGTTTCCGATGATTCCGAGGCCATCCGGTGCGTTGTGAACAGCAGACCAGAAAGCGCTTCGCTCCACCTGGGCCTGAATCTTCTGCATTTCTGCGAGTTTTCGCCCGCCCAGACGCTGGAGCGCGTCGTTGACAGAAGCGCTGGAGAGACTGGCGAAGTCCCAGGCCCCGAGATGAATCAATGGCAGCACTCTCCAGGATTCATTCGGCGTGATCAGAAGTATTGGAAGGTCAGGACGGAGAGCCTTCATCTCCCTGAGAAACTCATGCAGACCGGTATCCTCTTTGTCCGGCGCGAGCACCAGCAGCTCGGCAAGATTGACCTCCAGCAGCGAGCGGGCTTCCTGGATAGAGGCCGCCGTGATCACTTCTTCGGTTTGACCCAGGAGGAGGGAGTGGAGATCGCCGCCTGCGTCCGCGGAAACGAGCAGCGTGAGCGAAAACAGAGATACTGTATCGATGCTGCCATCTTCATTCAGGAAATGCCGGAAACGATAGGGACTCATATTGCTCAGGTTACCCGGAGTTTCAATTATCTGGCTAGCCACTTTGAGCTGCTTCTTTTACTATTACAATATGGACATCCTGCCCTCATATATCGCGGGTTTCTTTGCGGTTCTGCTTCTCAGCTCATTCGTGAAAATCCTGACAACCTTGAATATTCTCCGGTATGGCATCGGTCTGAAAGGCGGCGCGTTCGGGCTTGTCCTTGCCGGGTGCTCTCTTGCCCTGTCGCTGCTTGTCATGAGTCCCTGCATCGACAAGGCTGGAGGACTCGATGGTATGATCTCGGGGAATAGTCCCGCAAAGCTTGAAGAAAACTTCCGTCCTTTTCTCGCGAAGCATGTCCATCAGGATGTTCTCAAAAAATTTTCTCAACTCAGCGATAAGTTGAAAAATCAGCCCAAAAGCCCGGCCGATGCCGCGGTATCACCGGCATCCATCACCGTTCTGGTTCCCGCATTCCTCATTTCAGAACTCAAGGAAGCCTTCCAGATCGGGTTCCTTCTCCTCGTCCCGTTTCTTATCATAGATCTTGTCGTCGTAAATGGATTGATGGTGCTCGGAATAACGCAGATGTCTCCGGCTGCCGTGGCGTTTCCCATGAAGATACTGCTTTTCTTCGCGATTGACGGATGGACGCTGCTTTCCGAAAAACTCGTAATGGGCTATCTGTGACATGATAGATGACGCGGCATACGATATCCTCAGACAGGCGCTTCACATTCTGCTCTTTTCGAGCGGGTTTATAATTGCAGGCACAGCAGCAGCGGGAATAATAGTCGGCATCGTTCAGGCCGCGACTTCGGTGCATGATACAGCCTCTTCTTACGCAGTCCGTCTGCTTGCGCTGTGCATAACCGTATTCCTTCTGTTCGACGACACATCGAGGATGATCGGCACCCTTCTCGAATCCGTTTTTGCGTCCATTCCCGGGATTCACTGACCATGTTATCTGCCGGCGTCCTTGTACTGCTGCTCACCATTTTCGGGAGCATTTTGACACTGCCGCTTGGAGTGCTTGCCGCGGCATTCGTAATTTTTCTCGGGGAACATGCTTCATGGTCGACAGGGATTAGCGCCGTGCTCGGGCTTTTACTGATCAGCATTCCGGCTTCCGCCTGGCTTGCCGGAGTTCTGCTGGATTCCTTTTCGATTGGGCTTCCCGGTGCCCGCGTTTTCTCTCCTCTTGCTCTGATCCTTTCATGCATGCTCCTGCTCCAGTCTGATGCCTGGATGGATGCGCTTCTGGCTGCGGCTGCACCTCAACCTGCCACCCCGGAGTTTCTGAAAGCGGGTCTTTCAATCCTGAGTTCGGTGATTCTCGCAGCTGGACTTACAGCCTTTGTGCTTTCGTTCGTGCCGGTTGTTTTTGAAATTCCGCTTCACTGGGCGCTTGACGACAGACGCATCGAGATCCGGCCGCTGCTTCAGGCTGTAAGACCTCTCTTCATACTTGTTCTCTTCGCGGCCGGGTTCCGGCTTTTCACGGGACTCTATCTCCATCAGTTCGATATCAAGACCGTCCTGGCGGGGAGTTTGTGATGGAACGGACTGAACCGCCGAGTTCGTCGCGTCTTCAGGAACTCCGGGAACAGGGGATCGTGCCTTACAGCAGCTTCGCATCCAGGACCGCAGGATCTCTTGCTGTCCTTATTTCACTTATGATTCTTGCGCCGCAGTTTGCGGCTCTTTTTAAGACACTGCTGGAGGTGATTCAGGCCGGAGATCCTCACCCGCTTCTATCGACGAAGGATCAGAAACCCGCACAGCTGATGCATGCAGCACTGGTCATTCTTGCAGTTCCTGCTTCAGCCGCCCTTCTCGGGGCTTTTGCAGCCGGTCTTTTCCAGACCCGGTTTCTTTTCCGGATGGCCCGGGTCAGTCCCGTCCTTGACAGGATCAACCCCTTCAGGGTGAGCATCAAAGGATTTTTCGTAAGGATTGCATTTCTGGGAACTTCAGCATTCCTGTCTTTTCTTTTTTCTGTGGTACTCGTTCGCCTTGTTATTAGAGAGGTGTTTGGCCTCGTTCACCGCGATGCGGGACTAATCCCTTCGTGGCTGGCTCCGTTCTTTGAGGGACTCCTTCCGATTTTTGTCGTTGTCCTTTCATTTTCAGGTTTTGCCGCACTCCTGATATCGAGGCGCCGGTTCGCCGAGGCCCACAAGATGACAAGGGCGGAAATCGCTCAGGAAGGGGACCGGGCGTGAAGACGGACCTGCTGCACTGAACGGTACTTGCACACCGCCCCGGCACCTTCTAATCTATCTGCATGAAACGTAGCGTCTGTGCTGAGCCTGAAGATTTTTCTATTTCGCCGTTGCTTGCACTTCTCCCGAGAAAAGGAAATCCGGGAAAGCTGGCGTTTCTCACCTCTTCGCTGTATGCAAGGTACGAGAAAGTCACTGGGCTCCGGAGAGAACTCGGCGAAACATCTGATAAGAACCTCCTCAAGAAACTTCTGGCCGAAGAGAGTATGCTGAGACAGGTGCTTGAATGGCTCGAGGTCAAAATCTGAGGACATATGGACACTCCCGCGGCACGTTCTCCATCTGAGATTATTAAACGAGGATACACGGACGATGAGATTCTGCACATGTATGAACTGGCCCGCGTGTTCCTGGAAAGCGGGCAGCTGAAAAGAGCGGAAGCTGTATTCACCGGTCTTACCGAGATAGCGCCTGAATTCGCGCCCGCATGGCTCGGGCTTTCATACATTCATATTCAGAACAAGGCCTACGAGACAGCGACATGGGCGGCAAGAACCGCACTTCAGAATGACGGCGAATTCATAGAGGCCATGCTTTACCTTGTCGCGTGTCTTTTGTTCGCGGGCGACTTCAATACAGCAGGCACGTTTCTGGGCGAAGTAGGAGAACGGATAGAAAACGGGGCAGTGGATAACCCGGATGTCGTCCGGTTTTACCGGATGCAGCTCGCCCGGTACGAGAATTCTTGAATTCCGGGGCGGACACCATCAGGTTCGTAGAGCAGGCGGATTACTCGTCCTCGTCACCGTCCACAATTCCGGCGTCGACAGCCATTCTCACAGCCTTGCTCACAGCTTCTTTCTGCCCTTTCGGTATGATGCCCTGTGATTCCAGTTTATCCGCTTCTTCATTGATCATGTTGAAAAGGTGCTCCCGCTCGGCTGCGGTCATGAGTCGCGTTGCTCTTCGGCGTCCAACACCGCCAATGCTGCCGGCTGCTCCAACGCCTGTTGCAGGGCGGATACCCTTGATACCCGACACTCCTTCGGTGCTTTCGATGCCCTTTGTGCCTGTGGGAGACGTGACGCCTGAAATCTTCTTATCGCCGATTTTTTTTGTCATTACCCTTGCCCTCTTTTAAGAATCTGCCGAAACGACTCGATCCAGTATCATCCGCCTTCCAGTCTTTCGCCTTTTCACGCAACCCGGGCCGCACCCGGGGTTTGTTCACGAACTTCCTGCCCTCGGCGATGCTTTTCTGCAGGAACTCGAGGATGGTTTTATGTTCCCTTATTACATTTAATCCGTCAGTTTCCCATTCTGCTGCAACATTTCTAAGGGAGGATCCCTCCCAGTAAACCTTCCATAACAATTCTTGATGTATCGGGTCCAAAGTGGCAAGGACCTCGAGCATGCGCTTGTAATCCGCGATTTCGTCCGGTTGCGCCGACTCAAGCCCCTGCTTTACTGCGATAAGACTTGCCCCGAGCAGCAACTGTCTGATGGAACCGCGGAAGGAGCCTTCGCCTGGCACTCCGTCGTCTCCCCCGGCAGGAAGTTCGCCCATGCGCAGTTCGGGAAAAACGTGGAGCAGTTCTGCGGAAATTTCTCTTGCCTTTCGATCCAGTTCGGACGCGCTTCCAAGTCCGCGTCTCCACCCCCTCGATTTTCGCGCCTGCTCAGTTGCTGCTTCATGAATGCGCTTCCTTGCATACCCCTTGAAAGGAACACCGCGGGAGGGCTGAAACCTGCGCGAACAGAAGATAAGTGCCTCCAATGCCGCACCATCCATCCCGTCGAGTTTCCAGTCCATTCCCCATGCTCTGGCTACCGCCTTTGCAATGCTCTCAGCCCAGGATTGATACTGGAGAACGAGAGCGTTGGCTTCCTCCATCGACAGCACGCTTTCATCTGTATCTGCGACTTGCGTAGTCAATACTTTCCCCTCTCAAATGAAACGTAAGGACCATTTATTGTTTGATGACAGGAACCCCTTAAATTCTTCCATGATTCCTCACGGGCTGGAAAGCGCGCGCCGGCAACGTAAGCAGACGAAATCATTGGCCTTATTATTATCAAAAAAGCTGAACCGGATTGGTTCGGTGGTCAGATAAGTGTTTGAGCAGTCACCAGGGTGATGCCCGCGCTGCCTGCGGTTTGTCCCTGTTCGCAGGAGGGATGGAATGAACGAAAGGGCAGACGCGGTTTGTATTAAGGGAAAGAAATGAGTGCCAACGCAAAGAAGATCGAGTCGTTGAGTCATAAGAAGAAAATTCGAGCGCGTGCCTGCAGGCATTCCGGTGAGAGAATTCGTCTTGAGCGCCGTCCCGAGAACGAGAAGTCGGTCCTTTCCTATGAAACCAGAGAAAATTTAATCATTGAGAACCGCCCACGTGCGCGGAAACTTGCGAGGAGTATCCTTCGAAGATGGCATTCCAGGCTCGATCTGGAGGAGGTCGACAGCATTGTCGATCTTTCTCTCTGCGAAGCGGCCCAGAGATTCAATCCCGAGATGGGCGCAGGCTTCATGACATTTCTCTTCTATCATCTCCGCGGAAACTTGATTCGAGCAGTCACCCTTGCGGCGACTGCCAATACTGTTCCGATTAATGAGGTGAGCTCAATAGCGGACACCGACCGGGAGTTTGGCGGAAATAAAGCGATTTCCCTCATGAACGCAGTTGAAGTTGCCGGTGCGTTGAATGGTCATGAATATGCGGCTCCTGACGAGGCGCTTGCAAAGAAAGAACTTATAGGTATCAGCAAAGATGCCCGGGAACACCTTGATTATCTCGAAAAAGAGGTAATCGAACGGATTTACATGAATGAGGAACAGCTTCTCGATATCGCGAAAGATCTCGGGTACAGCCGGTGTCATATTTCGAGAATCAAGAGAAAAGCACTCGAAGCCCTTTACAACGGAATGTCCACCCTTGCAGGCGAGGAAGTCGCCGGCAGGCGGCCTGATTTCAACGACGATGACTATGAAGAAACTCCGGCGGCCCACAAGGAAATCCGCCGCAAGATAACGACCCGTCGGCCCAGGTCGCAACGCGCCCAGAAGATTCAGCTTGACGCGCTTCGCGACTGAGCAGGCGCCCGGGAAAAATCCGTATTAAAGATTTCTCCGTTTACAGCCGACGGTTTCTTTGTACACGCAGGCAAGGAATCTCATGTTTCTTCTTCTTACAGCTCTTACGGTAATCCTGATGTTTTTGACGGTATTTATCCCCGCTCATCGCGCCCGGCAGGAGCGGACGTGGCGTGATTTCGAAGATGAATTCCGGCGCGCGAAGCTTGCCGCGGTCAGGGCCTATTATCCTGAACTTCACGGCCTCTCAGACCGCCAGATCCGGCTGCGGTATGATTACGAAGATGCGTACTGGAAGATGAGGTAGGTGCGGCACTTGCCCCGGGGCTCAAGGTTATTTCGCATTATCCACTGAAAAAAGAAGTAACAAATCCCGGGAATTTCCCATAACCATATATGAACGTCGACGGGCATAATTGCGCCCGGCTCTAAGATTCTGAAAATATGGGAAATTTTGAAGGTTCTACAGACGATGGTTTTGACGGGCTGGAAATCACTTCCGGTTATGGTCAGGTGAAGAAGCATGTCGAGAACCAAATTGCTGTAAAAAAGGCTTCCCGGCCGCGAAGAAGAAGTTTCCCAAAAGCGGAAATCAGGCGCAAAGACGAAACAGGGACCTGGCTTTCTCCGATTGAACAGCCGGCCGGCCCTCCAGGAATGGTTCCTCCTGAACCTGCCGCCCCAGCCGACTCCCGGCACAGAAAATATATCGCAGCTTTTGCGGGAAACCTTGCACAGCTTGTTGTGGAGAACCGGGACGGTTTCAAGGAACCGCTTGAAGAGACCTACCGAAAGCAGAGCTTTGAACCTGTTCTTGTCTCCGGTTCACGTCAGGCGAAGCCTGAAGTCTTGAAGAGATCGACACACAACTGCCCGATCAAAATACCTGTGAGCATTCCCCGCGAAAGGGCCATTGCTTCCGCCATTCTCAACGCGAGGCGGGAAGCGGTCGCTGGAGCTCTGCTTTATACATGGACTGAAAACGGGTGGATTCGGCAGGGCCGTGTCCGGCAGGAAAATATGTTCCTGCTTCAGATTCGTCACCACACGAAGCTCGAGATCTTTCATGACATGGAAAGGCCTGTGTTCTGCATAAACGCAATCACTTTTGGTCCTGATTCAGTCGACCTGCGGATCATGGCGATTGTGAAAAGCGAGATGTCTTTCCTGGAAAGAGCAGCAGCCTTTTTCAGGAGAGAATGGGACGCATATTCAGGTCTTCCGGTCGTAGATCATGCAGGGAGAGTTCTGATTGATGAGCGAATCATCAGAAGGGCAGGGTACTACTACACACAGTATCAGCGCGAGCTGAATCCTGATCAGTTGTACAGGGATAATGCGGAAATTAAGGATGCGATCCGGCTGGCTCATTTCATTGTTTTCCGGGCGCATATGCCGGAGCTTTCATACAATGCAGCCCGGAAATCTTTCGAGATGAATCCATTAGATGAGAAGAGACGGGAGGCTGCTGCCGTATGAAAACACAAGGAATGAACCCTGAGGAAACCAATGTGCTGCAGGGTCTTGCCCAGATAGGCCCCGAAGCAGACAGGCTTGCGCTTGAGATTCTCGACGGCTATCTGAAAGGGGAAAAGCCTCCGGCAGCGGTTGCGGTTGCGGATGCAATCAGCTATATCGCCCGGAATGGTCTTCTGAATGAGGAGACAGCGGACAAGCTTGCTCAGTGCCTGCAGGGAGACAATGCTGATACGGTGATTCTTGCGGCGCTCAAGGCGCCGCGTAAAAATCCGGATCCGTCTTTATTCGAACGGCTGAAAGAGCCGATTAAACAGCTTGCGCTGAGAACACCCGATGCGGTGAAAGGCCTGGGTGTGCAGATCGGCGCCCTGAATTTTATCGCCAAAGTTTATGGACCCGAAGAAGCCTGTGCAATTGCAGTGAGAATGAAAGACCGCGCGCCGGAACTGGAGGGCCTGGTTGATGCGTATCTGAAACAAGTCGCGGCTACTGCTGATGGGTCCTGACGGTAATATCGTCGCTTGACTGGACCTCGAACTGCGGATCGTCGATATTGAACTCCTGAGGGTCCGGAATATTTTCATCGTTGACATCCGCATCGGCCTGGACAGAACCTTTCGACACGTTCTCAACTCCTTTCAGCTGGAAAGTGACAGTGCCCGTGCTTGTGCCTCTCGGTCCAAAGTCCGACTGATCGAGGAAGAATACTATGTAAACATAATTCCTGTCGGCCTGCAGAAAAGCAGGAGTCAATTCTTCCTCGACTCTGCCGGCTTTCAGGACTGCGGATTCCGGGACATATGAAAGGCCATCCGGGAATCTAACCTTGAGCAAAATGCCGTCCGCGCTGAGATCCCAGACTCGTATCTGAACCCGGGTGCGATCTGCAATATCGATCTCATGGGGATCGACGGTTACACTGACGTTGGCGGCGCCAACGAAACTGTCTCCGCCTCCTCCACCGCCGCACGAAGACAGAATGAATGAAAACGCAAGTGCCGCAACTGAGAAGAGAAAGTGTTTCATAGATTTCCAGCCTTTGAACCGACTACCTTCAAAAAGTGTCGCGTATTTATTTATTTGTGCCAAGAGGGTAACATTTTCCCGGTCCATTGGAAGGCGGGTTTCAGATGAAGCGAAGGCATGAATCCATTAGTGTTTTACTGTGCGCCGGCTTGAGCGTGCTTGCCGCTCTCTACGGCATAGGCCTCTCTTATCACGCCGTGTTAACTCCGCTTTCTTCGATGGGAGATTTCTCTCTGATCGGCGGAGATGGCTGGATACAGGACGGCGCCTCCATGCAGTTTCCCAGCCTCTCATCCCGCGGAAATTTCCTCAAGCTCAAGATGAAAGGGTGGCGGCCCAACAAGCAGCCGAAGGCACAGTACGAAGTGAGTGTCTGCGGCAATCCTGCATCCGTTTTTACCGATGATGGGAAAACATCGCAGAAGGTTTACCTGCGTGGAGATTGTGAGCCAAGAACCGCAGTCTTTCATGTTTTGAACCCGATTCGTCCATCGCAGAACGATCAGCGTCCCCTGGGATCGCAGCTTAAGTCCGTGCGGGTAACGTCGCCTTTCGGGGTCCCGATTGTCGAGCTGTCAATTATACTCTCCGCAGCCGCGGCGATCTTTGTTCTCTCTGTTCTTGTCGCGATGCTTTTCTTCCGGACAGAAAAGGTCTACCTCTCGCTCCTTGTCGCACCGGTTTCGTTCGCGCTTCTTCAGAACGCGCGGTATCTCCAGTATGAAAAGCTGTTCCCGCTTTTCTTTCTTGCGGCAGGGGTGCTTGCCGGTCTTCTCATCGTTCCCTGGCTCGACACCAGGAAGGTTATGTGGAGTCCAGTCAACCGGGAGAAGATCGCCCCGAAGCAGGGCCGATGGAGCTTTATCGCTCCTCTTGCCGTTGTTGCAGGAGCCGCCGCATTGCGCCTTTACGGAATAAAGTTCGGACTGCCGCAGAACTTTCACCCGGATGAAGTTCCCAAGGTAAACGCAATCATGCGCATGGTGGCGAGCGGAACTTTGAACCCCGAGTACTTCCTGCATCCTTCGCTTCTCCTTTACTGCACATATTTCATGAACACAGTTTTTCACTGGTTCGGGATGCAGGGTGATTTCCGGACGACTGCATTTCTTGCGGGCAGGGTGGTCAGTTTTGCCGCCGGAACGCTCTCTGTTCTTCTTCTCTATTTTGCCGGAAAGCGGATGTACGGCCGTTCAGCGGGACTATGGGCATCGGTTCTGCTCGCCGTGTTCCCGCTTCATGTCACATGCAGCCGGGCCCTCAAGGAGGATGCGCTCCTTACGTTTTTTGTACTCTGGAGCATGCTCATGCTGTTGAAGGCCGTGCAGGAAGACCGGCGGAGATATCTTCTCGCCGCGATCTTCCTCGCCGGCTGCTCCGCGTCTGTGAAATATTCCGGCATTCTTACCGTCGCGATGGTCTGTTCGGCGCCCTGGCTTCGTTCGGGCAGCTTGAGGCCCGACATGCATTTTTTCAAAGCGCTCTGCGCAGGGATTATTGTCGCGCCTCTTGCGTTTGTTCTCTGCAGCCCGTATGTGATTCTGAATTCCAGAGTGTTTCTGCGCGATTTTGGTTCTGAACACCACCACATGGTCAGGGGACACAATACCGCGGTGACAGCCTGGTCCCAGTACTGGATGTATCATGTAAAGCGGAGCATCTTTCCGGGAATGGGTTTTTTCCCGGCAATGGCCGCATTCACCGGCATCGGCATTCTTCTCTGGAGAAGACGGAAAGAGGATCTGTTCGCGATATTTGTGCTCCTTCTTTTTTACCTGCCGGCAGAGTGGGTCAAGGCAAAGCCCGCACCTCAGCCCGATCGGTACATCCTTCCGTGTCTGCCGGTTCTTGCCCTTGTCGCAGGTGAGTTTCTCACGCTGCTTTACGCCGGAAGATACAGGATTATCGCCGTTGTCACCTCGATTCTTGTTGTGCTTATGCCCGCATGGCGATCCGCGACACTTGCCTATGATCTGAAGCGGGACACCAGGCTTCAGGCCGGGGACTGGATGATCGCGAACCTTCCGCATGGCGCGCCCGTTTTCCTCGACTGGAAGAGGTACTCTCCGGAATTCAAGCACAAAGAGTTCGATGTCACTTATCTCAAGCGTTCAGAACTTCTCCGTCTTCTCGACATCAATTATCTCAAGGCCTCCGGAAAAGACTATCTCGTTTTGTCCAGCCTTTTTTATGATCGTTATTTCACTGATCCCGGTTCGCCGGCGGCTCCAAGAGTTGTTTTCAGGAATCTGTTCGAGAAACTTCCGATAGTTGCTGAATTTCGTCCGAAGTTCGGTATGTACGGCTTTCACAGTCCGGTCATCACGATCTTCTCTCTGAAGCCGGAGGACATTGCGCGTCACGAAGCACAGCCCCGGCTTCTTTGCCCGGGCTATGAGCCGTACTGGAAAAGGAAGCGGCACTGGATCTTCACGGACTTTCAATTCCTGCTGCCTGAAGGGAAATAGAGTTCACCCGGACGCCTGAATCAGCCTCTCAATCTTTTCCTTCAGCTGGGTGCATCGCCGTTTTGCCGTCGCCCTTTTACACGCGATTGCAAAGGCCTGCCGCTGACCGACAATAATAAGCAGCTTTTTTGCCCTTGTGATCCCGGTGTAAATCAGCTGTCTTTCGAGAAGATTGTAGTGTCCTTTGTCCACTGCGAGCACGACGCACGGAAGTTCGCTTCCCTGCGAACGGTGAACACTGACCGCATATGCGAGCGAAAGCTGGCCGAGATCAGAGCGCTCATAATTTATGAGCCTTCCGTCCCACAGCTCCACTTTGAGACTCTGATCTTTCGTGTTTATGCTGTCGATCACGCCGATATCACCGTTGAAGACGCCGAAGTAATCAATCGTGTAATTGTTTACCCGCTGGCAGACCCGGTCGCCGACTCTGAAAGTGGTATGTTCGAGCCTGAGTTCCTGCTCCGAATCCCGGGGCGGATTAAGTGATTCCTGCAGAAGCTCGTTCAAAGACGCCGTGCCAAGCGGACCCCTGTTGGATGGCGTAAGCACAGTAATGTCGGAAGGTGCAAAATCGAACTTTTTCGGGATCTGATCGGACACGAGCTTTTCAATCGTCTTTAGAGCTTCTTCGGTATTCC
Source organism: uncultured Bdellovibrionales bacterium (assembly GCA_964421085.1). Taxonomy (GTDB): domain Bacteria; phylum Bdellovibrionota_C; class UBA2361; order UBA2361; family CAYQVO01; genus CAYQVO01. The sequence continues at coordinate 14,836 of CAYQVO010000031.1, forward strand.
GGGGAAGAAAGTACGCGTCAACTTTTGTCGTCCCGTCGGGTTCGGGGACTTCGGGAACGAGGCCTGAATTGACCATGTGTGCGACACTGTTGATTGTCGAAGCTTCACTTCTCCTGAAAAGTCTCGAAAGCGCGATTGTATGAACCTGGGCAAGCGAGAGTATATCGCCGAAAACTCGTCCGGGACCGACGGAGGGGAGCTGATCTTTATCCCCCACGAGAACAACGGTCATATTGTCCGGCACTGCGGAGAAAACATCTTTTGCAAGAGGAAGATCAATCATCGAAGCTTCGTCAATGATCAGAAGGTCGCCGTACAGGGGATCGTTGATGCCGTGGACGAAACCTCCAGTATGGGGGTCGTACTGAAGAAGACGGTGAATCGTGCCCGCAGGCATCTCGCAGCACTGCGCCATGCGCTGCGCCGCCCTTCCCGTGGGTGCAGCAAGAAGGACTTTCCTGCCCTCCTGATCAAAAAGCATCGAGATTGCCTTGATAATCGTCGTCTTTCCGCATCCAGGACCGCCGGTTATGCAGACGAGAGAGTTCTTTGCCGACGCGCGCACGGCATCCCGCTGTTCGACAGAGAACGCGATATCGAGAGAAGCTTCGGCAGTCTTCAGCGCTCGATCGATGCGATCATCTCTGAACGAAAAAGACGATGTGCTGTCGCAGCGCGCCGCGATAAACTGCGCTACGAAGTCCTCTGCTCTGGAAAGATGACGAAGAGCGATTCTATCGTCTCTCCGGGTGAGGTAGCCATCACTTACAAGAGCTTCGAGTTCAGTCTCCAGATCTTCGACTCTTTCCAGACCGAGCAGCGAGAGCGTGTGCTGGTAAACAAGGTCTTCCGGCAGATAGCAGTGGCCGTCCTCACCGGCTTTTTCAAGAGCATGATACAGGCCCGCCTTGAGTCTCTGGGGGGAATCGGGTTTGAGGCCCATATTCATCGCGATTGAGTCCGCCGTCGCGAAGCCCACACCTTTCATCTGGCGGGCAAGGAGATAAGGGTCGCGCTTGAGGACATCAAGCGTCTTTTCCCTGTACTTCTCGAAGATCCTCCGGGCAAGGCCGGTCGAGATGTTATGCTCGACCAGGAAACGTATCGTCTCCCGTTCTTCACTCTTTTCAGCAAAAGCGCTCCGGATCAGTTCAGCCTTGTGTTTTCCGACTCCTGGTATCCTTGCCAGCAGCCCGGGATCCGAATTAATCACATCCAGAGTCTTCTCTCCCAGAGCGCCGACGACGGCTTCTGCCGTCTTCGCCCCGATCCCCCTTATAAGGCCGCTGGAAAGGTATTTCTCAAGGCTCTCAGGTGTTGAAGGGGTGTCTTCTTCGATAGAGGATGCGCTGAGCTGCTTTCCAAATCTCGGGTGGACTTTGAAAACACCTCTGGCAACGACATGGGCCCCTGCGTGCATTTCCGGGCAGTGGCCGACCACTGTCAGGAGCTCAGCGTCTCCATTTACGGCTACTTTCATGACTGAGTAGCCGTTCAGGGGATTTCTGTAGGTCACGCGTTTGAGAACTCCCCGGACCGTATTTTCTCCGCCCGCAAACATGCTCATCCTCGAAGAATACCCTGAATCAAGGTTCCATTAAAGGATTTGCTTTTTTACTGCTCCGGGCATATTTTTCAATGGCTCACACACGATTTAGTACATGGAGCGGCAATGATTGACCTCAACGATGTCAGGCAACGGCCTGAAGCATACATAGAAGCAGCGCGCAGAAAACGGATGAGCATCGACATCACCGCCTTTATCGAGCTCGATAAGCAGTATCGCCGGCTCAAAGTGTCCGTCGATGAAGGGCGCGCAAAACAGAATGCTTTAAAAAAAGAGCTCCAGAAACTGAGCGGTCCCGAAAAGCAACAGCGGATCATCGAGATGAAAAACCTGGCGGCAAGTCTCAAAGAGGACGAGCAGGAGCTGCGCGAAGCGGAAGAGAAATGGCAGAGGGAGCAGCTTCTTATTCCTTCTATTCCTCTCGATATCGTTCCTGACGGAAAGGACGACACCGAGAATGTGGAGCGGTGGACCTGGGGAGAAATCCCGAAATTTTCATTCCAGCCGAAAGATCATGTGCAGCTTGGAACTGAGCTCGATATCATAGACATCGAGAGAGGCGTAAAGCTTGCCGGCGCACGCACGTATTTCCTCAAAGGCGATGCCGTCCGGCTTCAGCATGCCGTGCTTTCGCTTGCGATGGATCGTCTTGCGGAGAAGGGCTACACAATCATGGACCCCCCGCACATTGTCAAATACATCGCGATGATGGGCACCGGCTACTTCCCGGGCGGAGAAGAGGCGGCATACGCTCTGGATGAACGTGATGCCGGTTATTATCTGATTGGCACGTCGGAAGTCCCTGTGGCTTCTTATCACTACGACGAGATTCTCCAGCTTTCCGACCTTCCAAAGAGATATGCCGGTTTCTCTCCGTGCTACCGGCGTGAGGCGGGAACATACGGGAAGGACACACATGGTCTTTACAGGATTCACCAGTTTTACAAAGTGGAGCAGGTCATCATCTGCCGCGCCGACACAGAAGAGAGCATGCGTTTCCACAAGGAGATCCTTGGCAATGCGGAAGAGCTTCTCCGGCTCATGAAGCTGCCGTACAGAGTCGTCGATGTCTGCTCCGGCGATATGGGCCAGGGGCAGGTGTACAAGAACGATATCGAGACGTGGATGCCTTCCCGCGGCAGTTATGGCGAAACCCACAGCTGTTCGTCGCTGTACGATTTCCAGGCCCGCCGCCTGGGACTCCGCTATAAAGACGAAAACGGAAAGAGCACGTACTGCTTCACTCTCAACAACACATGTATAGCCTCGCCGAGAATTCTGATCCCTCTGCTCGAAGTGTATCAGAACGAGGATGGGTCGGTTACGATCCCTGAAGCGCTTCGAAAGTACATGGGCGGGCAGGAGAGGATTACGAAGAAGTAGAGCGGCATGTTTATCCCGGCAGTCTGGGCGCGAGATATCCGAAAATCAGATCAACCCCTGATCGAGCATGGCATCTGCCACCTTGACGAACCCCGAAATATTGGCGCCAAGCACAAGATTTCCAGGCGCTCCGAATTCTTTCGAGGTCTCATAACACGATCTGTGTATGGAGGTCATGATCTCGCGGAGTCTCGCATCGACTTCTTCCCGGGTCCAGCTCAGATGCATGGCGTTCTGCGCCATCTCCAGCCCTGAAACGGCCACTCCGCCTGCGTTTGCCGCTTTCCCGGGTCCATAAAGGATTCCAGCGTCGACGAACTGAGCGACTGCCTTGTTGCTGCTCGGCATGTTCGCGCCTTCACTTACGACATAACAGCCATTCTTCAGCAGAGCGGCTGCATCTCCCCCGTCGATTTCGTTCTGAGTTGCGCTCGGAAAAGCGCAATGGCATGGAATCGACCAGGGCCTCGCGCCAGGAAGGTAATCAGCTTTGAATTTTTCGGCGTATTCTTTGATGCGGCCTCTTCGCACATTCTTGAGATCCATCACCCACTCGAGTTTTTCACTGTCGATGCCGTTCCTGTCGTGAACTGCGCCGTCAGAATCGGAGAGTGACACGACTTTAGCTCCCAGGTGAGTGAGCTTCTGCACAGTGTGCTGCGCCACATTCCCTGATCCTGAGACTGTACACACCTTTCCCTCGAAGTCTTCTCCGCGAGTCCTGAGCATCTCTTCGGCAAAATAGACTGCACCGTATCCTGTCGCTTCAGGACGCATGAGCGATCCGCCCCAGGGAACTCCTTTTCCGGTCAGTGTGCCGTCGAACTCATTTGTGAGTTTCTTGTACTGGCCGAAAAGGAACCCTATCTCTCTGCCGCCGACTCCGATGTCACCCGCAGGAACATCCGTGCTGGGGCCGATATGACGGTAAAGCTCGTTCATGTACGCCTGGCAGAATCGCATCACTTCGCGGTCCGATTTCCCTTTGGGATCGAAATCCGAACCGCCTTTCCCGCCGCCCATGGGAAGAGTGGTCAGCGAGTTTTTTAGAATCTGCTCGAATGCCAGAAACTTGAGGATGCTCGGACAAACGCTTGGATGAAAACGCAGACCCCCTTTGTAGGGCCCGATTGCGCTGTTGAACTCAATCCGATACCCGCGGTTCACCTGCACCTGTCCCTGATCGTCTTCCCATATCACGCGGAAACTAATCTGTCTTTCAGGTTCCACGAACCGGTGAAGAAGGCCCTGCTCCTGGTACCGGGTTGTCTGCTGAAGGACGGGGGCCAGAGATTCGAGGACCTCCTTTACCGCCTGATAGAACTCGGGCTCGCCGGGGTTTTTTCTTTTTACGTGGTCAAGCACATCCTGAATGAGTTTCACTGTAAATTCTCCCAGATAAACGGGGGGCGGAACTCACCCTGCCTGAGCAGGTCGAAGAGTACCCGCCGGAATAAATTTTGCGGGAAGCACCCTATGATACATAACACAGGACCTTTTGATCCAGCGTGTTTGCATTCAAAATAATTTTTCTTCCCTCGCCCGCGTCATCTGCTTTTATCACCCGGATGACCCCGCTCCATTCCGCCAGCTCAGGCTCTATCTCGGTAATGCGGTTTGGAAGATTCGATTCAATTATCTTCTTATTCAGCCTGTTTTTCGGCCCTTCAGGAAGGAGCGCCATGTAGAGGATGCTGTTCTCGACAAGTTCATTGAAGAAATGCGTGCCAAGAGAGACGTCGGGTATGAGATTCTCATGCATAGTGACAATCTCGCACAGGGCGGACACGGGCCGGATTTCGAAAAACGATACCGGCACCCCAAGTGAAGGAGTCGTAGTGCCCCATCTCCCCGGCCCCATAAGAAGAATGTGAGACTCAGACAGCCGCCTCGAACGGCACAGTTTTCCGACTGCTCTTGCTATCTCATATCTGTCGCTGTTGGAGAGCTGTGAGTACGTTTCGGGAACGACGTACAGGATCCACGTTATTTCCTGTGTCGTACTTTTTCCTATGACCGTTCCCCTGGATTCGAGGATCACATCCTCTTCGGCGATATTCTCCGGGGCCTTTGTGGCAGTTCCCCGGTCCATTATCTGCAGAGGCCGGCACTGCACGAGGTTCAGCTTGTAATGGAAGTCATCGAAGAAGTTCAGAGTAAATTCCACATCAATGGGGTATTCGTAAGCTTCCTGAAGGATTGCGAGAAGCTCACGCATTGTCGGCACAAAATCCGTTTTCTCGAGGAGCCTGTCGAACGTGAGAACCCAGGGAGAGTCTGCCGGAGGTTTGTGCAAACCGGTGCGGGACTGGGAAGGCGTTTCCTGCGACGCGAACATCTCAATGGGGATTCCTTCGCTCCGCGCAAGCACCTCTTCGAAGGATTTAGATGTCAGGTGATTGGCTTCGAGATCGATTACATCCACCCGCCTCTGTGAATACTTCTGGACCTTGTCGAACGTCGCTTCGGGGCGCCGCGATGGAGCGTTCAGGGCGACAATGCGCGTATAATCGTCGTCGGATCGGTCGACTGCCCTGGTGCCGACGCCGAAGACTATCCGGATCATTCCGGCCGACGGGTCGATGGACTCGTGCCAGACGTATGGATTGAACGAGAATCCAACACCCGCTGCCTGAGGGAAGAAACAGTTTCCGTATATCCCGCCCGAAACCCGCTGGATCAGAAGCGCCATCCGTTCATCATGGTTGCGGAATCCTTTCTGATGCCGGTAAATAACGGCATCTTCGCTCAGCGTGCTCGCATACACGGCCCGAACCGCCGAAAGGAAGTCTTCAAGTCTCTTGTACTTCCCCCCCTGGTTCGCGCAGAATACACTCTCGTATTTGCCGGCAAATGCGTTGTCGAAGTTGTCTTCCAGGATGCTGCTTGATCGCACAATGATCGGGGACTGTCCGAAATAATCGAGCATGTCGGAAAACTGCTCGATGATGTATTCGGGAAAGTCTCCGGTGAGAATCCTCCTGCGGGCAATTTCTATGGAATCATCCCGGCCCGTTTCATTCTGATGGTGTTTCACCATCCACCAGTAGCCGTTCTGAACGAGATATGTGTAAAAAACATCCGAGCCGACGAAGAATGAATCGTGCGGTTCCATGACCCGGGCCCATTTCGGGGCTTTGTTCCGGAGTATCGCTCTGGCAAGCAGCATGCCGACGGCTTTTCCACCGATGAGGCCTGTTCCTGTCATGCGTCTTCTGACCGCAAGAAGATCCTCGAAGGAGAAATACTTCTCCGCGAGGCTGAGGACCCTCTCGTCGTGCGAGATCATCATTCTCAAAAGTTGTTGAAAATATTTCTTTTCAATGCCGCCGGTGTCGATTCCAGCGAGAATATTGCTCTGAACTGCCTCCGCTTCAGCGCACGTCTTGCTCCAGTATCCGAGTATATTCGTCGCGGAGTCGTGGCCCGACCAGGGAACGTGAGATATAACTTCGGCGATGGTTGCGCTCTGCGTGACAGGGATGAAATCTCCGTCCTTGTGCTCATGCAGCATGTACATGGTCGCGGAATGCCGGTGCTGCACTTTTATCGGGTGGATAAAGAGCTTTTCATCGTGCCGGTGAACGTTCAGGAGGATCTGGGTCGTCGTGGAGATGGGTTTCAGCGCGTGAAACGAGTGGTAGTTCTGGAAGATCGCAAAATACGCCACAGCCGCCCGATCGTAAAGGTACGGACACGTCAGCATGAAAAAGTTGCCGAGCATGCGATCGCTTCGCCAGTCAGGCGCAAGTTCGGAGAGGCAGTCGAAAAGATAGCAGGTCCCCCGGTCGGAATGGTTTATTACATTGTGGATGTCGGCGAGGAACCGATCGAATCCGCGGGCAGAATCGAGCCTGTGTTTTTCCAGACCTTCCTCTCCTTCTTTGAGAAGAGGAGGGTGATCGGCAAATCTGAAGTATACGAACTTCTGCCGGTGTTCCCTCGCGTATTCAAAGTAGGGGCGGATGAACGGGCGATAGTCGTCGATGGAATTGATCTGCCATACGAGATTGTCTCCCGGCATCAGTCCGCGAAGAACCTTGTCGAGGCCCGGGAGACCCGTGCTGAGCTGTATATGCGTCTTCATTTTTCCTCCGAAAAGTCTATTCAGGATGCCCGGAAGTTACAAGGAAGAATGAAGAGAGCTGAAAAGAGCCTTATATGGCGAAATACGGATGCTTTTGATCGGTGTATTCTGCGGGAACAGGCCTGGGGCAAAGCAGGCCGGAACGCGCGTTAGAACAATGCCTTACCTCCTGAAGATTTCATCTTAACCAATTCGTCCAGGATGCCGATATCCAGGTTGAAGAAGTGCGACGGTGCCCTGTCATGCAGATAACAGAGAGTCTGGAACATGTCCTGCGAGAAGTTCTGATCCGCTCCGGAATCGGCGGGTTGCGATCCATTATTCACCGTACGCACACTCCCGCAGGCGGAGAAGGTTCCGTAAGGCAGCTCCTCCAGGCCCTCGAGATGAACGAATCGAGCACTTCTGCTTTACGGGCGCTTATCGCGAACGAAGGACACAAGCCGGCAGCTGAGATCCTGAAGGAACTGCAGCAGATACTTTCTGAAACGCCCGCTGCAACCGGCGTGATTACGGAGGAAACGCTTCAGAATGCCGAAGCCCTTGCGAAGCGTCTTTCTGTATCGCTTTCGTCTGAAGATCTCAAGGCGCTTCTTCTCAAGCTCAACATTCCCGGGAGACATGAGATCGCAGATGCCGGTGGTGAGACGCTCAAAGATCTCGAGAAGGCGCTCATTAGACTCATGCAGCAGAAGAACAGTGAGAATCCCCGGCCGCTGAAAAAACTCGTCGACATCCTTCGTTCTCTTCCAAAAGTCTCAGAGGCAGTAATCAGTCAGGGCGAAAAGCTTCTCGAAGTGGTAATCCGGGGACAGGTCGAGAGTCTGAAAACATCCGGCATTGATCCTGCTGCAATGGCTTTTCCTGTAATGACGGAAAATTCCGTACACACGCTCCTCGCCACGCTCGAAAAGGCTGCCCGGCTCATTCCTTCACCATCAAACGACCTCGAAAAACAGTTCGTTGCGTTTGCAAAGAGCCTTTATGCCGATCTCCAGAAGATGATGCTTCAGCTCCCGGAGTCTCCGGCTGAAGTCAAAAGCCTGATGGAACAGGCCGTACTGACGATCGAAAAAGATTTTCAGACGTCGGTCCTGAGATGGACCGCGGATTCCGGTCCATCACTTCCACGCAAAGCGCAGGTTCTTCTAAAGTCCATAGAGGCCCAGCCCTCGACTCTGCTTACGATGCCTGATGCCGAACTTTTCGAGCTGTTCAATCCCTCGCGGAACAATGGCCGGACGAGCGAGGGAGTCAGGAAGATACTTCCGCTTATTGAGAACCTGAGAATGCTCGAAGAGCACGTGAAGCCGGAAGAGCGGGAAGCATTCAGAGGACGTGTTGACGCAATAACGCAGAAAGTCTCGCACCTTTCGGATGCGAAGCTCGGACCGGAAGCGATTCGCCGGACCCTGCAGGTGATTCTTCTGGAGATACAACATGAGATGGGTCTCCCCCCGGCTTCTGTGAAGCCCGGCCCGATGGCGCCTGTTCTCGAGCAGATCCAGCGAATCGAGAAAGAGATAAGGCGTGTGCTCGAAGGGTTCCGTGAAATGGCCGGCATTTCGGAAAAGGAAAAAAAGGACTCCATGCCGGCACTTCAGCTTTCCCGGGAAGCGACGGCATATCGCGATCAGGAAATCCTGCAGCAGATGCAGCCGGTTCCGCAGCATCCGGAGCGCCTGGAGCAGCGCGCGCTTCTTATGAAAGATCCCGGTGTCCTGCTTGTCCTGAGGCTCCTGAAGAATTCCGACCTTTCGGGTCTCATCGGCTCGGGGAACAATGTTGAAAAACAGTTCGTGGACTTCCTTAAAGAACTCATTCAGCGGCTCCCCGTCAAGGAGGGAAGAACTCCCGCGGAAAGTCTTCCCCGGAGGCAGCTCGAGGAAGGACTCGCAAAGATCGAGCAGCAGTTCAGAAATGAACAGACATCACTTTTTCAGGATCCGAAAATTTCCCACCTTCGCAGTGTAATGTCATCGGTGGAGCAGATTTTGAGAGGGCACGAACTGCTGGAGAGGCTCAATCCCCTCATGAACATGGCTGGAGAGCCCGCCTTTCTTCTTTTTCCGACGATCATTCACAGCTTTGCTTCGCAGATCGAGCTGATTACCTATCCTGAGCCCCCTGAAGAAGAGGGGGAAGAGTCAGGTAAAGGAAAATCAAAGAAACGAAAGCGCTCCTGGAAACGATTCGAGTTCGACATGCAGTTCGAAGGCATGGGCCGGATTCAGAGCCGCGTAATGTTCCGGGAGGGGGAATTCATTCTTGATCTCACTTCTGAGAACGAGGCAGTGGCATCGTTTGTCGAAGAACGGTTCCCGAAGTTCGAGGCGCTCCTTCAGCAGATGGGATATGAGAATGTAGAACTGCGGGCAACGGCAGCGCCATTTGCCGATCTGAAGCCTTCCTGGGTTCCCGCGATGCTCGGTAAGAGTCTTGGTGTGTAGGCAGCCGGCTCGCCCGGCATGTCGCTGCTGTTTCGACCGGCGCCTGGAATCATCATGCTTCAGGCAACGTCATCCTTTTGACGCCCTTGAGCGCCCCTCGATTCTGGAACTACCTGACATCATGGGAGTATTTCGCTTTTAAGCCCGGCACAATGTTTGCCTTCAGAGATCCAGGGGCGACCGATCCGTCGACTCAAGGACTATTCTTAAATGGCTGAAAATTCGACTCCTGAAGATAGAACGGAAATGCCGACTGATAAGCGGATGCAGCAGCTCCGCAATGAAGGCGCTATCCCGATGTCCACCGAGACGGTAATGGTCGCGTCTCTGCTTGCAGGGTTCTTCGGCCTGCAGCTTATGTGGTCCTGGATTCTGAAGAATTTCAAGATCGTCCTTGTCGGAGCATTAAACTTTATCAGGAATTCAGCGCCGCTCACGTCAGAAGAAATAATCAGCAAGTTTCACATCGTCCTTCTAATGATTCTCCCCCCCCTGCTGATAATGCTTTTCCTGACGGCATTAGTCTCGATTCTTGTCACCATGCTTCAGACGAAATGGAATGTGAAGTCCAAATGGTTCGAGTTGAAGTGGTCTTTTCTGAATCCCATCGGAGGCATTCGGCGAATCTTTTCCATAAATGGCGTCGTCACGACGCTGAAATCCATCGTCAAGCTCATGCTGATCCTGCCCATCGCATACTTCGCCCTGAGAGAGCAGGCCCCCCAGATGATTGGACTGATGCACCTCCAGACGGAGGAAATCATGTTTTTCACAGGCAGCACTATCAGACTTGTTTTCTGGAGAATTCTTTACATTCTGATCGCCATGGCCATCTTTGATTTCTTCTGGGGACGTTACCAGTGGCTCCGCGCGAACAAAATGACCAAGGATGAAGTGAAAGATGAGAGAAAAGCAGTTGAAGGCGACGAAACCACCAAGCGCAAGATTCAGGCGAAAGGGCTGCAGAGAATCTGGATGCGGATAGCGAATTCCGTCCCGCAGGCCGATGTGGTGGTCACGAATCCTACTCATTACGCAGTGGCGCTCAAGTACGACAGGAAGACGATGAAAGCGCCCAAAGTCCTCGCCAAAGGCAAGGGGTTTCTTGCGGAGCGGATAAAAGAAATAGCGCGTGAAGCGGGAGTTCCGATTCTGGAAAGAAAGCCGCTCGCCCGCGCTTTGTATTCGTCCGTAGAGGTTGGAATGGAAATCCCCTACGAACTGTTCAAGGCGGTCGCAGAAGTGCTTGCGTACGTCTACCGCCTGCGCAATCCGTGGGGATACATGAGACAGCACGCGAAAGGTTAAAAAATGGCAAAGAAGTTCACGGGCAGTATGAGAGGCGAGGCCTGGAAAACACTAACAATTCCCATCGTGCTGGTCTCGGTTCTGACTGTCATGGTCTTTCCCATACCGACGTGGCTCCTTGACATCTTTCTCTCGATGAACATCACAATTTCACTTATCGTTCTTTTCGTATCGTTAACCGTCGACCGACCGCTGAAATTCTCGTCCTACCCGGCAGTCCTTCTCGTTACAACACTGTTCAGACTTTCCATGAACATCGCTACGACCCGTCTTATTCTTCTTCATGGTGACGAAGGTACCAGAGCGGCCGGACATATCATTCAGGCGTTCGGCGAGTTCGTGGTCGGCGGCAACTACGTCGTCGGGTGCGTAATCTTCCTTATCATCAGCATAGTCAACCTTAAAGTAATAACAAAAGGTTCGGGGCGTATCGCTGAAGTCGCCGCCAGATTCACTCTCGATGCCATGCCCGGCAAGCAGATGGCTATAGACTCGGACCTCAACACGGGCCTCATCGGAGAAGGCGAGGCAAAGGAAAGACGTAAAGAGCTCGCTCAGGAAGCCGAGTTTTACGGATCGATGGATGGTGCCGCGAAATTCGTTAGTGGAGACGCTCAGGCGGGCATATTCATTCTCGGTATAAACATAGTTGGCGGATTTCTGATCGGCGTGCTGCAGAAGGGAATGGACTGGAAAAATGCGGCTCAGATTTACACCCTGCTCACCGTAGGAGACGGCCTTGTAAGCCAGATTCCCTCGATTATTATTTCGATGTCGGCAGGTTTGATTGTCGCCCGCGCCGGCACCGGGGACGATCTGAGTATCGAAGTAATGGGACAGCTCGGCAGGACGAGCCGTCCCCTCTGGCTCTCGTCAGCCGCATGTTTCGGATGCGCGCTTGTTCCCGGGTTTCCGTTCCTGCCGTTCATAGTTTTGAGCCTTACCACTGCCGGTATTGGCTACATGAAAATGGAGGCGGAGAAGAAGCAGGCGATGGCTGCAAGGCTCAAGGCAAAAGCGGCGGAATCAGACGACGAAGCAGCCGCCGCTCCCGGCAAGCCGAAACCGGGCAGCACAGAGGAGGTACTCGGTCTTCTCGGTATCGACACACTGGAACTCGAAGTCGGTTACGAGCTTGTTGCTCTTGTCGAAGGCGGAGAACTTGTCGACCGCATCCGGTCTCTTCGCCGCCAGTTCGCGATTGATTACGGCTTCGTGGTTCCGCCGATTCACATCCGGGATAATGTGCGCATCAACCCTGCTGAGTACAGGCTTCTGCTCAGAGGCGCGGTAGTAGGCAGGGGCGAAATGAAGTCACATCATTACCTGGCGATGGATCCGGGCAGTGTGGCTCAGCCGGTCCAGGGTATCCCGACGAAAGAGCCTGCGTTCGGGCTCGACGCGATATGGATAACGGAAGCGGACAAGGAGAGGGCGCAGTTTACAGGATATACAGTAGTGGATTTGCCGACAGTTATCGTCACTCACATCACCGAGCTGCTCAGAAGCAATATGCACGAGCTCCTGGGCAGGCAGGAAACTCAGCAGCTTATAGATGCGGTGCAGCGGGAAAATCCAAAGGTGGTGGAGGAACTTATCCCCGGTCTGCTTACGCTCGGGCAGGTGCAGCAGATTCTGCAGCACCTTCTGCGGGAGCAGGTGAGCATTAGAGATCTCAGGACAATTCTCGAAACGCTCGCCGACTGGGCGCCTTCAGTAAAGAGCATTGAACAGCTCTCTGAATTCTGCAGAAAGCGTCTTGCCCGCACAATTACAGAGAAACTTCTGACTCCCGAAGGCACGCTCCCGCTCACAAGTCTTACGCCGGGCCTTGAGCGGGCGCTGAGCGAGGCAGTGCAGCATACCGATGAAGGATCGTATCTTGCCCTTGAACCCGCCCAGGCCCAGGTCCTGATCAACAGGCTCAACTCGGCTTCGGAGCGCTTTGCCGAGATGGGTCAGACCCCGGTTATTCTGGCCCCATCTCATCTGCGGGCGGCGCTTTCGAGGTTTGTTGATCGATTCGTGCCGGGCTTTGCGGTCATAAGCCACAGCGAGATAGCCCCAAGTACAAGAGTTCAATCACTTGGAGTTATTAACGCCGAGTGATGTGTGTTCCGCGAGCGTGCAATGGATTTTAAGAAGGTGTTTTAGAAAGAATTGAGACTAAGGCTGTTATGAAAGAATCAAAATCTAAAGAGATCGAAATAGTTAAAGAAATAAATGGATCCTCATCGAGGAACACGCGAAGAATGCCCGCAATCACACGTGTCATAAGCTTCACAAGCGGAAAAGGCGGAGTGGGAAAGACTCACACTGTTTTGAACATCGCGATTGCTCTTGCTCAGTCGGGACGCAGTGTTCTTCTCCTTGACGCAGACCTTGGCCTCGCGAATGTGAACATCATGCTCGGCATGAAACCTGCGGGCACGATCGAGGATGTCCTGAATGGAACCCGCACTCTCGAAGATGTAATCATAAAAGGCCCTGAAGGAATATCGATCGTTCCAGGCGCAAGCGGAGTGGAATCGATCTGTGATCTTTCTGCCGAGGACAAACTGCTTCTGATGGACTCGGTCGAGTCTCTCACTGCGCCTTTTGATTATCTTCTCATAGATACACGGGCGGGTGTGAGCCAGGATGTCATGTACTTCAACAGCGCTGCGGGCGAGGTGGTGTGCGTGATAACCGACGAGCCCACTTCTCTGACCGATGCCTACGCCCTCATCAAAATTCTCGCACAACAGTACGGAGAGAAGAGCTTTTCGATCATCGCAAACGATGTCAATTCCGAGGCCGACGGTCTGAACGCTTTCAAGAAGCTCTACCGCTCGGTCGATCGTTTTCTCCATGTTCATCTCACTTACCTCGGTTCAATACCGACATCGGACGTCGTCAATGAGGCGATAATGAGCCAGCGGGCACTCCTGCAGTGCTTCCCGAGTTGTGAGGCCTCGCGCGCAATACGTGCGATAGGCGCGCGCATCGACGAAAACTTCATAAACACCCGCATAAAGGGCGGGATGCAGTTTTTCTTCCGGCAGCTTCTCGAAGCGGAGGTGACGAGTGGCCAGTAAGAATGTTAAAAAGAAAGTCAGTTTCGCTTATGTGCACAAACTTGCCGCGGCAGTTTCGCTTGTTGCGCTTATTGTGATAACGGCAGCAGGTATTATCGGAGAGGCGAGAATAACGACTATCTCCTATCGTGCATGCGGGGCTATTTTCGTTATCGGAATTATAAGCCGGATTGTGTTGAAGATACTTTGCACCTACGAGGAGATGAACAGTGGGAAAGCCTAAACGCTCGGCGGTGGAAGCATACCGGCATGTGGACGATCAGGAAAAGGAAGAGCTCATAAAAGCTTACCTGCCTCTTGTGAAAAAGGTAGTGCATCGTCTTTCAGGCCGTCTTCCAAAGGATGTCGATATAAGGGAGATGCTCAACTCGGGGATCATCGGACTCGTTGACGCCCTCAAGAAGTTCGATCCCAGCCATGAAACCAATTTCTCGACGTATGCTCAGTTCCGTATCAGAGGAGCAATCCTCGATAGTTTCCGCTCACAGGACTGGCTCCCCAGATCTCTCAGATTCAAGTCTCACCGGATCGAGCTGGCGTACCAGCGAATCGAACAGAAGCTGGGACGTCCTGCGACGGACGAAGAGGTTTCCGCTGAACTTGGCATTGGTGTCAACGAACTTCAACGTATGCTGGGAGAAGTCGGGAGCATCGTGATGCTGAGCTTTGAAGAGCTGGGATTCGGGCATGGTGAAGAACGTTTCCATGCCGACGACTGGCTTCCTGGAAAGTCGCAGGACCCGCTGAATAAACTCCTGAGCGGAGAGAAAGTCGGACTGATTGCGAGAGCGCTCGACCGCCTTCCCGAAAAGGAACGTCTCGTCATAAGTCTCTATTTTTACGAAGAACTGAATTTAAAGGAGATCGGGGAAATTCTTGGAGTAACAGAGTCCCGCGCATCGCAGATACGCTCCAGGGCGCTGATTCGTCTCAAGAACTATCTCAGGGCAGCTGTATAGAGTTGTTGTGAGCCGGCAATATGGAGGGGGATGTTCCTGAAATAGCCCGACGAGTGGGCCGAATTCTTATACTTTCGGAGCAGGATGCCGATGTGATCCGTATTGCGGAATCGGTCAGCGACCGGATGCCTGAGACGGAGATAACCAGATGCCGCACAGTCGATGAACTCCACGCACTTCTGAATTCAAACGAAATAGATGTCGCTGTAATCGACCATCGCATCGTCTTTCCGAAAGCTATTGAAATAGTGCAGGCAGCGAAGGTCAAGGATCACGCGCCCTCAGTCGTTTTCATCAGCGGCATTCCTGATCCGGCTTATGTATCCCGCCTGTACGAGGCAGGGTGCCACAAATATTTCCTCGAGAACGAAGAATACGGCCCGGAGATGGCGCATGTAATACGTGGAATAATGTGGGTCCGGAAGCTTCAGGAACAGAATACCAGGCTGATTTCAAAGCTGACAGAAGCCAATATTCTTCTCGAGGAAAAGAACCGCAGGCTCGACGAATTCAGCGCGACGGTCGCCCACGACATACGAGGGCCGCTCGGCGGAGTCGTGATGAAACTCGACTATGCGCTCGAGCGTTACAGGGATGAGATTAATGAACAATTCGCATCGGTCCTGAACCGGGCGCTGCAGTCTTCACAGCGGCTTACCGAAATAGTGCAGGCAATGTACGAATTCGCAAAGCTTGGATCGAAAGCGGCGAAGATGGGTCCTGTCCCGCTTGGCCGGCTGGTTGAAGAAGTCATCAAAGACATGAATTTCGACGAAGCGAAGGATATAAGCTTTGTAATCGGAGAACTTCCTGTCGTCTGGGGAAACGACCAGCTCCTGCGCCGTGTCTTCATCAATCTCTTCGGAAATTCCGTAAAGTACAGCGACAAGGCAGAAACAATCATCGCCGTGCAGCCGGAGGGATCAGTCCGGAAGAGCATCTCGGATTTCGCGCGTATCTCGGTTGGGGATAATGGTCCTGGGATAGATGAGAAGGAGCTCAAGGATGTCTTCAGGTTCTTCAGCCGGGGATCTGCAGGCAGGAAAGATAATGAAGGCCTCGGCGTGGGACTCACCGTTGTGCAGCGAATCATGGAACTTCACTTTGGAGCGATTGAAGTATCATCGCCTCCAGGCAGTGGCGCGAAGTTCGTGATAAGTCTTCCTGTCGATAAGATTGATTTCATTAAATAATTTTCCAGTGCTGAACGGAAGTCCTCAGGATTGCGCCTTGAGATGACCGGGGGGGCAGGAACTGTTGCGCTTCGGTCTTCTTGTGCTGTAAAGTCGGGGTTGTCTGATTCGGCGAGAGAAAAATGGAAGAACGAAGCATCGGAATATCCCTTTACCCGTCGGTTTATGTGAGATTGCCCGCTCTCCTCGTAACGATGATGCTCTCGGCAATCCTCATGCTGTTCGTCTATTCGCTTTCGTTGAATTCAGTCATGAATTCCGGTTCCCCGGAAAGATTACGGCGCCCCTGGACTCCTCCTGTTGTCACCGATCTTGGACCGCTGATCGACAGGGAGAATCTTTCCTGAGAGATTATTCGATGCTGTCGGGATGGCAGACAGCGCCTCCCCGTTTCGATTTTACCGCCGTCAACCCCCCCATCGCAGGGAAGGGTCCCGCAGCTTTTTCAGGCGACCAAAGTGGTGAGAATCCGCGCGGAACTACGATCCATCCCGCGGGAAGGCGGGAGTAGCAGTTCTTTTTGCGGGAAATCCTTCTGAGTGGAAGCCATCTTCCCGATCCCCCTGACTTGAGAAGTGATCGCGCTTTTTGAAGGCTCTCCGCGGTTGGGTCAAGTGAGATCGATGGAAAATCACCTCTGCCGGCCGCGCCGGTACTTACGATGACTGCAGGGATGTTCAGCTTTTTCACTCTCATTTCCGCCTCTGACGGCGAAACGCCCGCCCCGCGTGAGATAAGAATCATGGAAGCTTCCTCGAGAAACACATCCGGCGTTTCCTCAATCGGCGCCCGGATCTGGATTACAGGAACACGGTACAGGAGAGGATCGCGCAGGGACCAGACCATGAATTCACGGAATGAAGGGCCGCCCCCCTGATCGAACCAGAATACAGGCTTTCCTCTAAGATGCTGTCCTGGACCTGTTCTTCGTGAATTAACCGAATAAATCCTGAAAAATGGAGGTGAAGCCAGCATGAACAGATGGGTGGGCGGCGCACTGTCGAGGAAGTTTTTGAACTTTTCGGATCGCGCAATTATGAGACGCACTCCGAACCAGTGAAGAAGAGAAGCGTATTGAGCAGGCGTGAGGGAGGAGGGGACTATTCTTCTGTCGGCGAAATATCCCCACTGAATCGAATCTCCGGCGGTTGTCAGTAGTGTCTGAAGCGGCGCAAATACGGTAGAGGATTCGGCGAGAAGGCCGGGAAAGACGCGGATGCCGTATTTCAGGGGAAGAATCGTGGTAAGAGCGTGAGGGCTTCCCAGTTGTTCGAAGGTACTCTCATCTGACTCGACAAGAACCATCGAATCTCCCGCGATGCGGGACGTGCGTGAGAGCTCCCGTGAAAAACGCGTGAAGTCGATTCCGTGCGCGGCGGCAGTTTCGGAAAGAGATGCCTGCCCTGAAGGAAAAAGCCTGATAACAGGAGGGGCAGCAAGACAGACGCCCGCGATGCAGGCAGTATAGAGGATGGGCCGAATGGAGGACGAGCCGATTTCTCGAGCAGCAGCCTTTTCAAAAGAAGAAAACCCGCGGCTGGCGAGAAGGATCCCCAGAACGAACGCGTTGGAAGTGAATCGGTACCAGTGCACCGGGATATCAGGAAAGGCGTCGATAAGAATGTGATGAGGAACAATAATGAATGTGAGCCAGAAAAGAGAGGGAAGGAGGCAGCTTTTTCTTTTCCATTCATCGACAGTTCCAGCGCAGATCGACGCAAGAAAAAGGAGCGAAAGCACCGGCGCGACCGACAATACCGACCTCGGCGGATGA
This sequence comes from uncultured Bdellovibrionales bacterium, assembly GCA_964421085.1. GTDB lineage: Bacteria > Bdellovibrionota_C > UBA2361 > UBA2361 > CAYQVO01 > CAYQVO01. Next base: position 32,634 of record CAYQVO010000031.1, read on the forward strand.
GGAAGGCTTCCTGAGGTGATAAAACGCAGAAGGTCTGTAAATCCCGGGAACAGGACGAGGAAGGGATCCGCTCCCCCGCCGATAAGTGAAACTGCCGAGGTTCCAAGAAGGTCGCGCATTTCTGCCGCGTGCATAATCAGCGGCAGTCCTCCTGCGAGACCTGCGCCCAGCGACAGCAGAACCCGGAGACCGTGGCGGCCGTGAAAAGCCGCAGCGATGAGCGACGTCCCGATGAGAGCCAGAAGAGAAAGCGTATGCGTATATGCGAGCAGGCATGTCAGAATAACGAGAAGAAAGCAGTCGCTTCTTTTCAGCGGCTTGTCTTTCAGAAGAAGACAAACCGCAGCGATGAACAGAATGAGTCCCCATGCAGATGCGAAGTGTCCGTTGACCGTAAGAGACACAAGCCCCGATCCGGAATGAATGAAACGGTGATCGAGCGAAAGAAAATGGAACCCGAAAACGAGTCCTGCCAGGAGACCGGGACCCCCGTCGCGCTGCCGGCACACGATGATTATCAGAACATAGAGAAGAAGCGGAGCCAGAATTACCGTGTAACGGAACCCCTCGACCGCAGAGAGTGGATTCCGCGTGATGCAGGCGAAGAGCGAAGCTGGAATATAGGGCAGAATGCCGTAGTACCGGAACGCATCATATCCACCGAGCCATAAGCTGTCGTAACCCGAAGTTTTGCCCCCGCAGATTATTTTTGACGCCGCGACCTGCAGGTACGCATTTGGAGTCAAATCCCAACCGGCGGGAATACCCGGGGAAAGCAGAGGGCGAAGACCAATGCACAGCGAAACAACGGAAATTACAGCAGCAATTACGACAGTATAAAACAGCGTTTCGTTTGTCTGTTCCCGTTGTTCACTCACAAACGAAATCTAACCTGATGTGCGCGCGGGGTTCAAGCAGTCGACCATTGCCGAAAGGTCGTCGGGATTTCCTGAGTGAGTGAGGGAGTAGATTTCAGCCTGGGAAATGAGCATGCCGGCAGCTTTCATATGCTTCCCCGGATGAAGCGACTGCAGAAGCGGAAAGAGGAGAACTGACGGGAGAAGGCGTTCGAAAGCCTCTTTTACCGCGAGACGGGTCATGGAAAATGAGCCGCCCCGCACGAGCATAAATACTCTTTCGACAGGCACGGGTGCCTCCAGTATTGAGGGAGAAACCCTCACCCGTATTTTCCGATCGGGACCTGACAATCCTGCGTTTTCGATGGACGAAACGGATCCGAGAGCAGAGAACGCTGATTCTTCGAGACACGCTTCGCCTGCTCCCTTTGACACACAGACGCCCTTTTCTCCGATTGACAGCCTGCAGATATCATCTGAGATATGTTCGGCTCCCCCCAGCAGGGATACTGCCGCAGCTGTGGTCGATTTTCCAGTTCCGGAGGCTCCGACGAAAAGGTCGGCGCGATTCCCCCAGGAGGCTGAACTTGCGTGAAGGGCGATGTCTCCACGCTGTACGAAGACACATGCGAGGGCGAGATCCCGGAATGCCGGAGTGAGTCTTCGCCCATACCCCCAGGCGTATATCAGATCCCCATCTGCGGCATAAAAAGAAGATTCGTCACGCCCGTTCCACAGACATTCAGATTGATTCCAGCTGAGTTCGTTCACTGACTGTGTGCATGCCTTCTTCAAGTGTATAGGCCCGTCGCAGCACTTGAAGTGCACGTCTACCGGGTCTGCGCCGCAACCGATCAGTGGGGCGTCGAATTCCGTTTCGGACTCAACCTTAAGTCCATATATGAAGTAGTGATTCATTGTTCTTCGTACCGGAAATCCCCGGGCTCTTTCCGCCCGATTATGACTTCGCCCCCGCTTATCAGATTCGCATAGGCTTTGAACTCTCCGGGTTCAGCGTCGAGTATTCGCATGTCAATGGAACCACCATAGCCTCTCCGCCGGATCATGAGCCATCCTGCAAGCCCACGGTCAAGACTGCTGCAGTAAAAAGGGAGCCGTGCACACGCCCTCTGCACAGCCCGGCTCACCGATCTGCCGGCTGAAAACGGGACCGGGCGGCCTGAATCATCAGGTTTCAGGGCTCGACGCACCATCCAGGTGCGACCAATGCGCTTGAGAGCGACAATAATAAAGAGGAGAAACGCCGCTTCACTCATTAACAGAAGTCTGTGAAAAGCCGGGCGGATACCGTTCATTCCTTCGGTCCAGTTCGATAAATGAATATAGTCTTTCCAATGCCTGCAGGAGGGGATGAGTCCTGCCCTGTCGGAAAAAAATACAAAACGGCAGCAACAGAAGAAAAAAGCGGTGAAGAGATTCGATTCATGTGTATGAATACTTCACCTCCCCGGCAAAGCAGAGCAGAGGGTCGGTGCATTCCATGAATATCCGGCGCATTTTTTTCCCGATAATCACGAGCTCTTCAAGAGAGGAAGCCTGATGGGCAAGAAAGACACGAAGCTCATCCTTTGTGCCGATTCCGAACGTATCAGGAGCCTCCGATACTCCACCGTAATGAACCCACGCAGTTCCGTCCTTATCAGTTACCGCTGCTGATTCGTGCTGCTGCTGTTCCGGAGAAGTGTATAGAATCAGCCGGCGGGCGGCAAAGTCGGGATTCCGGCCGAAAGTGACTCCTGCATTTTTCTCTGCTGCCGTTTCAGAAGCGGGGAAAAGGGTATAAGATATGCGCCCGAAACGGCCCGGTATGGTACTTGAATCTTCGAGAACCACTGTGAACGAGAGCGAAAGCCCTTCTTCGAGAGCAAAGCCTGAAGGAAGATGAAGGGCGACAAGAAATCCGCTCGATGAAGCATGCGTTGTCCAGGGGAAAGCCTCTGAGACGTCACTCCGGGTAAGACCGTACACAACGACTTCCTGCCCGCCGAGCGCGGGAAACAGGAGCTTCTTTATCCGGTGGTCCGGGTGAAAAAGCCATCCCCGGATCAGGAGAACATAGCGGCCGTTTCTTTCCCTGTGTACTACGGCATAATCGATAAAGCCGAACAGGACGCCGGTAGATAGAAAGACGGCGCCTTTCTGCCAGGCTTCCATGTTTTCCCGGCAGGTTCTGGTTGTCATCAGGCGCCTTCCAAAGTACTTTCGGAGCCTTTCCAGGAAACGAAAGATTCGCGAACCAAGTTGAGAAATCCATGTAAGGTTCATCAGGAAGAATCAGCCCCGGTATTTAATGATCAGCTTCAGCGAGCAGGGTAACACGGGGTACGGAACGGAAACAATAATATCCTGACTGACGGCGGGGAATTCGACGACTGGCGAAGCTTCTGCGCTGAGGCTATTCTTGGTCTGTGCTCAGAAGAATGATCTGGAAACCCGTGGGATTCATAATAAGACTTGTTACAGGACATGACGTTCGCGTCCTGCATGAAAGCCGCGTTTTTCAACCGGTAATGGGCCGGATTGACGCGGTGGCCGGATTGAAGAGCGATACCTGGGTGAGTTTGGCCGAATATCCCGCCATTCTTATTCTATCTGTGCTTTTTCATGAGGACGACACCTTCTTCCGGCATCATGGCATTCACTGGAGTGAAGTCAAAAGAAGAGGCGTTCTGTTCATCACCGGACGGGGACGAATTGCAGGAGGGAGTTCAATAAGTCAGCAGCTGGTACGGTTCATATTTCTGGGCTCCGAGTCGAGACAGCTGAGGCGGAAATTCAAGGAAGTCCTTCTCACTTTTGATCTCGAGAGGAACTTTTCAAAAGAACAAATTCTCGAAATTTACCTGAGCGTAATCCGGCTTGGGTACCCCGATATGTATGGTTTTTCATCTGCGGCCGAACGGTACTTCGGCAGGCATATCCGGGAAATAACCCTTGAAGAGGGGGTCTTCCTCAGTCAGTCCATCGACAATCCGACCAGGAAACTCAGGGCGCTCTTGAGACAGGGGAAGGACTTCGAATTCGATTTCCGGCACGCATACGAGAAGATCTTCGACATTTTTCTATATCTTTACTGCGAGATCGGACCGGAAGCGGTTACATCAGTTTCAAAACTCAGGCCCGCGGAAATTGCTGAAAGTCTCAGAAAGTTTACCGGCAGAAAAAAATGGCATGTCGACCCGTCGGTTTATAATGCTCTTTCCGTAAGGGCCCTTCGATCCGTTCTTCTGATCAAAGATATTATCAGGGAGCTTCCGGAAAACGCCGCCCGGATTCTCGGCACACCAGACACAAAGGAATCTCCAGCCAGATAACTTGAAGGACGACGAGGTTCACGCGGACCGCCGTCTCTCTTGCCGCGTCTGCGGAAAGTGATATAGTTTCTCTCTCTATGCGCCGGATTTACAGCCGTTCAACTGCCGTTCTCAGTTCCCATGTCGGGGAGGAAATATTTCTCTACGATCCGGCAAAAGAGCGTTATTTTCACCTCAATAACACGGCTGCCGCCGTATGGAAAAGTCTGGCCGGGCCGAAAACTGCTTCAGAGATTGCTTCGGATCTTCTTGAACTCTTCGAGGTGGACATCGAGACCTGTTCATCGTCTGTCGAGGCTGTTCTGCATTCGCTTCAGGGCTCAGCCCTTGTAGTTGTGTCCGACGCACCGCCGGAACAGTGACTTCACAAGGTGTGCCCCGAAAAGAAATTTCTGTGAAACTGTTTCGCACACGGCCACGGATCGTCTGATATTGCGGATTTTTTCGACAACTCCGGACCGCATCTCAAAAAGGTCTTTCTCGAATGAAGCGGCAAGATGCCGGGAATCGGCAGTGGGCTCTGCAATAGTCCGCAGCCATCCCTCCGGCATGAACATCGCCGCGAGCTGCAGCGCGACGATGGTCCTGATCCTTCCGGCTTCAGACAGGGCTGTTGCTGCGATCCGTCGAAACTCGTCTCTGTCTATCGAAGCAGCGAGCCATACGACATCCATTATCCATCGGAGTCTGCACCATTGATGTTTACTTCCATGCAGTATGAGGTACACGAACGCATCGCGGCGGCATAAAGCCGGAAGTGGTCCGATGCATGAGTCAATGATTTCCTTTCTGTTGAGTATATTTCCGACATGCGGCACGCCGGGGAAAAAGCGGTCTTCCGTCAGTTTGAAATGAAGATCAATATGAGTCTTGTTCACGAAAAAATTCATCGAATGTTCGCTGTCCGTTCGGGCTGTGTGAGAGCTCACTGCCTTTGATTCGAGAAATCGTGATGCAGCATTCATTCCAGCTTCTGAAACGAGGAGATCCAGGTCGGTGTACGCTCTTTGGAGAAAGGGAGGATAATAACAAGCTTCTGCCGCGACTCCCTTCAGTACGACGAAGTCCACCGGCAGAGACGATAGTCCATCGATGACTTCCTTGAAGACGGCAAGTTTTCTCAGGCGGCTCAATGCGGCGCTCTTTTCCTTCTCGTTGAGTTCGCGTTCGTCGGCCGATGAAAGGCAGATAAGCCCGCGCCGCCGTGCTTCTGCAAGGTGGAAGATGACTCCATGTTGTGCGGCCAGTTCACTGACTGTTCTGCTGCTGTCTATTGCAGCATGAGCTCTGATCCTCGACGCGAGCCTTTCGAGTATTTCTGTCTGCAGGGTCTCATCAGCCGTGTTCACGATTGGGGCCTCCAGGTTCTGTTTTCCTGCCGTAAGTCGTCAAATGCAGGGGAAAGGATGTGAAAACTTCGTAGCCGAGGTTCGACAGAAGTCTTTCGACATCTCTGAATGTCTTTTTTCCATCGACAAAGTGGTAGCTTGCAACCGCCACTTTCACATCGTTTCCCTTCAATGTGCGTTCAGCTCCTGCGAGAGCTTTTACCTCGGATCCCTCCACGTCCATCTTTATATAATCGACCTTCCTTATGTTCATTTGGGCAAGTTCGTCATCAAGACGGACGGAAGGAACAGATACTGCAACGGCGGAATCAGGGTATATGAAGCGGGAAGAACCGCCTGTTCCGGGACAAAACGGAAAGTCACCCTCGACATCAAGCAGACCCTTGTTAACCGGGACCACGTTCGATGCATCGTTTGCCGCAAGATTTTTAAGAAGAACAGGATATGCCTCTCTGTCAGGTTCAAAGGCGATAACCCTCCCCCCGGAACCGACCATCCTGGATAGAATTACAGTGAAAACGCCCGTAAAAGCGCCGCCATCAACCACAATGTCGCCTGGGCGGGGCTGGTACTGTTCGAGATATCCTTTGACAGCGGTGGAAAGCTCGAGGTAGATGTCTATGCTGCTTTCAAAGGTCATCCGCCGGCCGTTCATTACGACCACATGGCGGCCCCGCCGGTAGTCGATTGAAAAGGGGTGTCCACGAAAAAGATTCCGGTAAAGGCACCTCAGTCTTCTGCGGAGCGTTGATTCAGGAATAAGCCGATAAAAGGCGGTCGAAAAAATTCGCCTTATTTTCCTCTTAAGACTCTGATCCATTGCAGAAACAGTGATGTGAGCCAGTTTGGACTTTATCAGGGCGCGGTCCCTTCGACAATATGCCGCAGACGAAAGTGTCAGTTATTTCCGCGCGTTGAAAAACCGCGCTAAAGGTTCAACTTTTGTCGCCGACAGTAATAGATAAGGAATCGGCTCAAGGGAAATGACTGTTACCGGCATATCATCGGTTATCAATACGAACTTCATCGGACTCTTCAGCAGTTCATCCAGCTCGTCTTCTTCTTCCGGCCTGAGCACATCTCTTCGCGCCGGGGCTCAGACATTTGCCGCCGCGGTTCAGACTCTCAACAGTACCGTAAGCTTCCTCAATACGGCGAAGGAGAAACTCGAGAAGATCGGAAAAATCGCGGACAAGGTTGTGGCCATCGGCGAACTGGCATCGCACAGGAGCACCTCTTCATCGACACGGGCGGAACTTGCGGCTGAATTAAGGAGACTTGGCCGCGAATATGACCGCACTCTGAATGAGGCGAAGATCGGCGATTACAGTGTTCTCTCTGAAGAGGATCTTTCGGGCGCCCTGGATCTCGTCGGTCTCGAACAGGACAGATCAGATTCAATCGCCGCCATTTTTAAAAAATTCAAGCTGAGTGGAAGGGACGACAGCCTTGCCTCTGAATATATGAAGGGAGGCCGTCCAGTGCCGATTCCCGCGGGTGCGTATACGCCGGGACGCAACCCGCAGGATTGTCAGGAGTTGTTCGACAAAGAAAGGAGTCTTAAATCGGCGGCGGACGGGTATTACCTCGTCTCTGATGCAAAGGCGTTCAAAGATCAGATTAAGAAAAATATCAAAGCAATCGACTATGGGATGGAGGTTGTTCAGAAGAACATTGATCTTGTCCGCGGCGCAGGATTCGCTTTTCTTGACGAGTCGAATCAGATAACGAGTTCGGACAAAGCGGAAGAAGTGGCGGCAGACCTTCAGCAGATGATAAGGCAGAATGCGCCGGCGGCATTATCACAGGCTGAAAACCTGAACCCGATTGTGGTCGCGACCCTTTCGACAATGTCGAAGGGATTCACGTACCGGAAATAACCGTCATCGCCCCTTACCACGTGGGAATCGTGTGATTTTGAGAAGATTGTGTTTTTGCGTAGGTAACAGCTTTCCGCAGATCTTCCTGCGTGTCGACCATTATGCAGGGATCGGCAAGTTCGAGCGCGGCGAGAAACACCTTCATCTGAACCCCCTGTGCGAGAAACCTCAGCGCATCGAGTTCTTCCCGCTTTTCCGCCGCGGTGCGGACTCCGGAAGCAACCTTGCTGAATGCCGACGGTCTGCACGCGAAAATATCTATATGTCTGTCCCCGAAAACGGGTTCCACGGTGCTTTTCAGTTCGTCCTTGTTCTTGATGTGAGGGACAGGAGAGTGAGAGAAATAAAGCGCGCGGCCGTTCTGTCCCACGACTGCTTTCACGATGGACATTCTGCTGAAGTCCTCCTCGGTGTATATCGGAACGGCGGCAGTGGCGATCTCAAAAGCAGGCCCGGCCTCGACCAGGCTTTTTACCGTGCCTTCAATCAGCTCCGGTCTGATAAAAGGAATGTCGCAGGGAATTACCAGGATAACGTCGAACTGCTTTCCTTCTTTTGAATACCTGTGCATTACTTCCATCACGCGCTCGATCCAGCCAGGATGATTGCTGCCGGTCATGAGCGCCTTTGCGGAAAAGCCTTTCGCGTGTGTAATGACTTTTGAATCGTCGGTCGCTATGACCGTTTCAGTGATTCCCCGGGCCTTTGACACCTGTTCCCATACGCGCCTGAGAAGGGTCTTCCCTTCGATATCGGCAAGTGGTTTGCCAGGGCAACGGACACTGTCAAACCGAGCTGGAATTACAGCAAGGCATGCAATAGTCATTAGATTATTTTACCATATCCCGGGAGAACGGGCGACAGATTTTCGCGC
>CAYQVO010000031.1:40938-49132 GCA_964421085.1 uncultured Bdellovibrionales bacterium
GATCCACCCCGCGAACGAGCCTCGAGCCGAGCGGCGGCAGCATCTCTGAGGGAATCTGCCAGCAGACCAGGCAGAGATTTTCTTCCGCCCTGGTGATGGCGACATAAAGCATGTTTCTGGAGATATCTGATTCAGGGTAATAACGACGAGAGGGGTTCCATAAAAGAACATTGCAGAATTCAAGGCCCTTCACCTGTTTGACATCGGTCACAACGATTCCCTCCTCGAATGAAAAGGATCTTCGTGTGCCGTGCCGGATGACAGGACCGAAGGCAGGCTGAAGGAATTTGAATGTCTGGCGTGCGGCCTCTTCGTCGGCGCAGATAACCGCGGTGATCGCGGTCGGATATTTCTCGATCGCTTTCTTCAGCCAGTCAACCGAAGTCGTGATGCCGTGCGATTCAGTCCTGCACTTGAAATAGATCGGAACCCGCCCCGACCGTCCTTCTTTTACAAGCTGCTGCCTCTGAACGTAATCGGCAAGCCTCATGATTGGGAGTGTGGATCGATGGCTTACCTCGAGAGTCACGAAGCGGGGAATGGAGTCCTTAAGCACAATATCCTGCGAGAGCTTGTCCCAGCCCGGAAATGCGGAAGTTTCGTCCAGCTTCTGCTGAACATCACCCACAAGTGTGAGCCGCCTGAGATCGGAAACGGCGCCAATGACATTTTCGATATCTATTGCGCTCAGATCCTGCACTTCATCGACTATTACATGCCCGTAACGGCGCACCTGTCCGCCCGGCGCCGGGAGTCCGCCGAACTTGAGCTGAAAAAGGCGGATAAAGAGCGAATCGTCCGCAGGATCCAGCATTCCACTTTCAAAATTCCGCTTTGTCCGATCGAGAGCCTGCCGGACAAGTTTTTCATCGATCAGCCTGGTTCCATCGTGCTCGATGACTCCGGCGGGATGCTCGAGAATTGCAGTTATGTCGTCCTGGAGCCGCGAAAGGCGTTTAAGCTGTTCGAGCACGACAGCCTGCGCTTCAGCCAGTCCCTTCGCTCTCGGGTTCGACGGCTCGACCCTTTCACGGGCAATCGACAGCGTATCATCCAGCTCTTTCAGAAAAGCGCAGGCGGGAGTTTTTTGTTCCACACCCCGGTCATAAACAGCGCGGACGCCGGTTGGGATGCTCTCCCAGGGAAGCTTGATACTCAGATACTTCGGAAGTTCCTCGCGCTGTTTCCGGACATAAAGTTCAAGTGCTTTGAGCACTGCAAAAGAACGTTTGAGGCGGCCGATGCCGGCAGGACAACGATCCTCGGGCCTGCCGTGCGGAGCAGGCGTCCCCGTTGCTTCTGGAATCGCCCTGACAACTTCGAGCGCCCAGTCCTGCATTGTTTTTACTGCAACCTCGCTTATCTGAAGCGCAGGCAGAGAGTTCTGAATGTAGGCCTGCAACGCTTCGCTCAGCACGAGTATTACGCAGTTTCCTTCCTTCAAATCCGAATTGTCCTCGTGCAGGAGCCAGGACAGACGGTGAAGTGCCACTGTGGTTTTCCCCGATCCTGCGATTCCCTGGATAAGAACCGCCGTGTCGGCGTCTTCCGTTATGGTCTGGAACTGTTCTTTCGTTATCAGAGAGAGGATTGAGGGAAGCTTCCCGTAATGCTCTCTGAAAGATCTGCCGGTGTGTTCAAGCTTCTGCCATCTGCCATCGACATGAATGAACTGTCCAAAGCGGCAGGTTATGCGGCGAAGGGCGCTGATTGCGGATCACAACGCGGCCCAGGCGTTCTCTGCCCTGAATGAGCTCCGAATATTCCTCGCCCTCCTTGTATTCATAGTAGAGCTTCGATATCGGAGCTTTTCTCCAGTCGATGATTCTGCAGTCAGGGTTGGCAGCAAACCCGATCTTGTATTCTATGGACTTTGGCCGGCCGTGTTCTTCCTCTTCGAGTTCGATCCTTGCGAAATAGGGTTTCTCGATGAGTTTTGAAATGGTCTTGATGTTGTTGTCGAAATGGTCTTTGAGGGCGTGAGATACTGCCTCGTCGGACGCGAGCATCTGTTTATCTTCGTCGCGCCTTGCCGCGACAAGCCCGGCAGTGAGTTCTCTTGCTCTTTCTCTCTCGGCGACAAGACGATCCGACGACCTTTGGCACTGCTTTTTCAGAGAATCAAGAACATCGTCGAGGATCCCAATCTCCCGCTGGATGACGTTCTCTTCGTCTGGAGGCATTTTTGACATTGAACTTGCAGACAAAAAGCTGAGAATAAATGAAGTCCGGACGGGTTACAAGAGGAAAGGGGATAGAAAAAATTCTTCCAGCGACCGGAGATTGCCACGGGTTTTGTTCGAGCAGTTGTGCGAATGCAGCGCAGAGGTGCGCTCTCGCAGTGACGGGTTCAGCCGTTTTCCGGCGAATCGGCAATCCAGGTCTTCACCGGAGGATAGTCACTTACGCTTCTCGAAACCCTTCTCCGTAACCACTTTTATCGTCGCGGGCAGAGTAAATCTGTGATCGCCCGTGGAGGAATACGTTCCCATGCTGCCTGTGAAGTCTTTTACATTCTCGAGATACACTTCAAGGGGTAGTTTTTTCTTCACGCTGTCGGCTGTCATCAGCACGATGTCATGGCAATTGCCCGCAGAGTTGGTTCCCGTGCCGGGAAATCTCGCCATCAGCTTTTTGAGGAAACCGTCAGTTGCGTCATCAGCCTGCACATACCAGAGACCGATCATCGCGCCTTCAGATGCTTTGACATCGTTCGGATCTTCAAATGTTTCTATATTAAGGAGCGGGAGTTTGACTCCAAGCCGCCGCATCTGCTTAATGAATATTCCCACCTGACCGGGCATGAGTTCCAGGAAAAGCGCATCTATGTCGTTCCGGGCTTTGAGTTTTGTAATAATCGAACGGAAATCTTTTGTGCCGGATTGAATTTCATCTTCCATAACGATGTCGAAAGCGCCCTGGTTCGCTTCGTCAACAGCCTTGTTAGTTGCTACAAACCCTTCCCACTGAGTGCTGAGCCTTGCAACTCTCCTGTAGCCAAGCCGTTTTGCCTCCGATATCAGGAGAACTGCTTCGGTTTCAGGCGTCACCCACAAGTTGAATGTGTATTTCCGGTCCTTCGATATGCGCGGGTCGGACGCCACCGAGATATGAGGAATCTTTTTTGCTTCAGCAATCGGAGCAGCCACCATACCGCATCCGGAGCCGAAAGAGACAACGGCGTCCGCCTGGTCCATGTCAATCAGCTTGTGAAGAGCCGCAGTAGTCTTTGCGGGTTGAACCTGATCGTCTTCATAGATTACTTCAAGCCCATCCCGTAATTCGGGCGGAAGTCCTTCCAGAGCAAGCTCCATTCCATTCTGACACGCTTTGCCCCAGTTCGCAGTATCCCCCGAGAGAGGGAGGCTTACGCCCAGTCTGTACTTCGGAGCTGCACAAACAGGGGCGGGGGTTATAAAGGATGCAGAAATCAGCGCGGTTAATGCGAGGAGAAGTTGTGCCATCTGTCTACGGTACCTTTCGAGGTGGGCGGAAAGCAAGGATGTTTCGCGGGGCGATCGGACTCGAAACACTTGCTCCGCCCTGCGGCTCAAATGCGAAAAATCTCCCGTTTATAAGAGTCCTCCTACTCTTTTTCTTTCCTTTGAGGTAAATTGCCTCTTCCCGAACATGAAAAACTGGAAGTGGAAGAAGCGGGCAAATGCCGGTCGAAAAATTCCTGGAACATATTCATGAGAAAGCGTCGAAGTATCTGATCAAGGACAGTGTCGATTCGGGAGATGCCGTAGTTCACCTCGCGCCGGAAACCGCGGCCGAATTTTTTTCACTGCTCAAGGAAGACCCCGGACTCCGCTTCGATATGCTGAGCAGCATCACTGCTGTCGACTGGATGAATAAGCGTACCGAGCGATTCGAAGTGGTTTACCACATTTACAGCATGACGAACCGCGTCCGGCTCAGGGCCAAGGTGCCCGTTTCTGAAGCCAGGCCGGAAGTCGAAAGCGTGACTCACCTCTGGTCTTCGGCGAATTTTCTCGAGCGCGAAGTGTTCGATATGTACGGAATCCGGTTCAGGAATCATCCGAATCTCAAGCGCATACTCATGTATGAAGAGTTCGTGGGGCATCCTCTCCGGAAGGATTATCCACTGAGAGGCAAACAGCCCCGGGTTCCTCTAATCGCGCCTGAAGCGAGGAACACTTCTCTTGATATGATAAGACCTGTGCTCGAGCCACGAACCCGCAGGGAGGGAGATCGGTGATGGGTTCCCCGGCATCCCGCAAAGATCTTCTAAACGTCGACTGCAATAATATTGACTGCGGCGTCGGCGGCATAACGACCTCAATGCGGCCCAGGGAACTTGACGACGATCTCCACAGCGAGACGATGATTCTCAGTATGGGGCCTTCTCATCCCGCCACCCACGGCACTGTCAGAATAGTTGCCGAACTTTCAGGCGAAAAGGTGGTTGATGCGGAGGTCGAAGTCGGCTACCTCCACCGTGGATTCGAAAAGATGTGCGAGAACTCGGACTATAACCAGGCCATGCCCTATACGGACCGGCTGAATTATGTGTCGCCGGTGATAAATAACGTCGCATGGTGTCTTGCCGTCGAGAAACTCCTGGGCGTCCGCGTGCCGAAACGGTGCGAATACATCCGCGTGCTGCTTTCTGAAATTTCCAGGGTGTGCGATCACCTCACATGCCTGGGTGCTTCCGTCATGGAGCTTGGCGCCATGACGGTGATGCTTTATATGATGGAAGCAAGAGAGGAACTTTACGATCTCCTCGAAGAGGCGACCGGGGCAAGACTCACTGTTTCATATATGCGGATTGGAGGGGTAAAGGAAGATCTTCCCGCGGGGTTCGGCGATCGTGTGCTGAAGGCTCTCCCGAAGGTGCGCGAACATCTGAAAAACTGCGACAAGCTTCTCACCCGGAACAGGGTTTTCATGGATCGCATGTGCGATATCGCGGTTCTTACTGCTGCAGAGGCGATTGACTATGCTCTTACCGGCCCAATCCTGAGGGCAAGCGGAGTATCTTTTGATATCCGCAAAGCGCACCCCTATTCATCGTACGAGGATTTCGAGTTCGAAGTTCCGCTGGGCGCGAAGGGCGATAATTACGATCGTTTTCTCGTCCGCTTCCAGGAGATGGAACAGTCGTTGCGGATCTGCGAGCAGGCTGTGAAGCGGATGCCGGAAGGACCTGTGCGGATCGAAGAGCCGCACATATCACTCGCCTCGAAAGATGAGGTTTATGACTCAATTGAAGGCATGATCAATCACTTTGAGTTCGTTCTTCGCTGCGTTGAGCCGAAACCAGGCGATGCGTATGTGCCTGTCGAGGGTGGAAACGGCGAACTTGGTTTCTACATCGTGTCCGATGGTACAGGGAGGCCTTACAAGGCTTTCTGCCGCGCGCCTTCGTTCATCCATATGGGTGTTTTCAGGAAGATGATTATCGGCGCGAATATTGCGGATATCATCCCAACTTTCGGAATGATCAACATGATTGGAGGGGAGTGTGACCGCTGAAGTGATGCTGCCTGAAGAATACGAAAAGAGGCTGGAAGAGATTAAAGCGCTCTATCCCGACCCGCGGTCCGCAGTCATGTCCGCTCTTTATCTGGCGCAGGAACATTTCGGATATCTGAAAGAAGAAGCGATTCTCTGGGTTTCTTCAAGGCTCGAAATTCCGCCTGTTCATGTGATGGAAGTGGCGACATTCTACACGATGTATTACAAAAAGCAGGTCGGCAGGTATCACATTCAGGTGTGCAGGACCCTCTCGTGTGCTCTTCGCGGTTCGAAGAAGATAGCAGCCTGTCTGCAGCGGAGATTCGGCATAAAAGCTGGAGAGATCACTCCTGACGGCATGTGGAGCTACGAAGAGGTGGAGTGTCTGGGCTCATGCGGGTCGGCGCCCGTGTGCGAAATAAACGACAGGTATTTCGAGAACCTGTCGGAGGAAAAGCTCTCGAGAATAATCGACGCGATAGAAGCGTCAAAGCCGGATCTTCGTTTTTCCACCCTTCATGACGCTCTCGGGGATGGTGTGAAGGAATTTCCCGAATCGGAGGTGATGAAACGGAATGGGTAATCACCACGACATACTTTTCCGGAATATTCATGAGCCCGGTCAGAACACTATCGAGGGCTATGAAAGCCGCGGCGGCTACCAGGCGGCGCGCAGAGCGCTCTCGACGGATCCGCTGAAGATAATAGAAGAGGTGAAAATCTCCGGGCTGAGGGGCCGCGGAGGAGCGGGATTCCCGACAGGCGCGAAGTGGAGCTTTGTTCCGAGACACCCGGGCAGACCTGTTTATCTCATTAATAATGCGGACGAAAGCGAGCCTGGAACGTTCAAAGACCGGGTGCTTATCGAGAGGGATCCGCACTTGTGCCTTGAAGGGATAATGATTGCCGCTGTTGCGCTTGGATGTCACTGGGCGGCTGTTTACATACGGGGAGAATATGCATATCCGTACACCCGCCTTAAAGCGGCGCTGAACGAATGTTATGCGAAAGGATACCTCGGGCGGAATATATTCGGCTGCGATTACGAGCTGAATATCGTCATCCACCGGGGCGCCGGCGCCTATATATGCGGAGAAGAAACCGGACTCATCGAGTCGCTTGAAGGAAAGAAAGGTCAGCCCCGCATAAAGCCGCCGTTTCCGGCCCTGGTGGGGCTTTATCGCGCTCCTACAGTGATAAATAATGTCGAGACTCTGGCTTCGCTGCCATGGATTCTGAACAACGGCGGGGAGGCGTACGCGGCTGTTGGTACTGAGAAGTCGAAGGGCACGAAACTGATCAGCGCGTCCGGGCACATAAACCGTCCCGGTGTTTATGAAATCGATCTCGGCTATCCTCTGCTTCAGTTTCTGGAGGAGGAATGCGGCGGAGTTCTCGACGGGAAAAAGCTCAAAGCAGTGATTCCGGGAGGATCGTCCGTCCCGGCAATCAAAGCTGAAAAACTCGGCGGTGTTCTTCTGGATTATGAATCTCTGAAAGAGGCGGGATCGATGCTCGGTTCAGGCGGGCTTATCGCGCTTGATGAAAGCGTCGACATGCTCGATGCATCGTTGAATCTCGCGCATTTTTATTCGCACGAATCCTGCGGGCAGTGCACTCCATGCAGGGAAGGCGGGCACTGGATCGAGAAGATCCTGAAGCGCGTTCAGCGGGGAGAGGGGAGGCCTGACGATCTCGAGCTGATTAGAGATGTATGCTCGCAGATTGCGGGACATACGATCTGTCCATTCGGGGACGCCCTTGTGACTCCGGTGATGAGTTATCTGGAGCTTTATAGAGAGGAATTCGAAAGGCGGTGAGCAACGAAGACCTGGTTACATTGAAAATTGACGGCCGTGAGGTGACGGCGCCGAAAGGCGCAAACCTCATCGAAGCTGCGGGGGGTATCGGCTGCAGTATTCCTCACTACTGCTATCACAGATATCTCTCAGTCGCGGGCAACTGCAGAATGTGCCAGGTCGAGATAAAGGGGCAGCCGAAACTTGCGATCGGCTGCAATACTGAAGTGCAGGAGGGCATGGAAGTATCGACCCATCGCACCAGCAAAGCAGTCGTGGACGCTCAGGCTGCTGTGCTCGAGTTCATACTGATTAATCATCCTCTTGACTGCACGGTCTGCGACCAGTCCGGACACTGCCGCCTCCAGGACTATTATTACGAATACAGCGGGCGCCTCAGCAGGTTCAAAGAGGAGAAAGAGCACAAGGTCAAGGCACTTCCTCTTGGTCCGCATGTCATACTGGATGGCGAGAGATGCATCATGTGCACCCGCTGCATCCGGTTCTGCGACGAGATCACAAAGACATCGGAACTCGGGTTGCTGAAAAGAGGGGACCAGTCGGTTATTTCCGTAAATCCGGGCAGGATGCTCGATAATCCGCTTTCCGGCAATGTTGTCGATCTCTGTCCGGTGGGCGCGCTCACTCACAGGGACTGGAGATTCACTTCGCGAATCTGGTTTACAAAGCGGACGGATTCGATCTGCCCGGGCTGCTCCACGGGGTGCAATGCAGAGATTGCAGCGCGCGACCGGCAGGTTGTCCATGTGAAAGCCCGGATAAATGATGCAGTCAATAAAGCCTGGCTGTGCGACGAAGGCCGGTATGGTTTCGGGAGGTTTTTGCCGGAGAAAAGAGTTGCCGCCGCGTCCGTAGCCGGCAGCCGGACAGCGCTGGAAGACGCGATAACG
>CAYQVO010000032.1:0-20846 GCA_964421085.1 uncultured Bdellovibrionales bacterium
CCTTGCTTCGCTCGGGTGGCTTGCCGTTCATCAGCCCGCCCTTTTGAAGCAGCCGGGCCTTCAGGCATCCACAATCCACGATTATCTTGTCTCCCTCATGTGCGGACTCGGCTGTGCAGTAACCGACCCGAGCGACGGCGCAAGCTGGGGGCTTTTTGATATCAGGACCGGGTCCTGGGAGATGTCGAAAATCGAGGCAGTCGGAGTGCCTGATAGAATTCTCCCGAAAATCCTGCCCATGGGCAGCGCAGCCGGGCTTCTCTCGTCGACATTCGCCTCAAAATGGGGGCTCCGGGAAGGAATACCCGTTGGAGCGGCGCTGGGAGATAACCAGGCATCGCTTTTCGCCTCCCTTTCGAAACCCGACTCTCAGGTGTCTGTTACGATAGGAACTGGAGCGCAGATATCAGTCGTCGTCCGCGATCTTCCCCCGGCCCTTCCTTCTCCCGGCAGTTCTTACGAGTACAGGCCGTACGTGGACAACACTTTCGCGGTTGTTGCCGCCTCGCTTTCTGGGGGGAGTCCAGCCGCTCTTCTTGCCATCCTTTTCCAGGAAATGACGGCGATGCTCGGGTTTGAAAAGCCTCATATAGATAAGGTATATGATGCGCTGCACAGGGAAGGGATGAAGCGCATCGATTCCACCCTTCAAGCTTGTCCAAGCATAAGAGGGGAACGGCATGACCCCTCTCTTCGGGGAAGCATAACAGGCATCTCCGCTGATAACTTTACCCCTGGCGACCTTAGCGCGGCAGTCTGCAGGGGAATAGTTTCAAACCTCTGCGCGATGCTTCCCGCCGAATGTCTCAGGGACAGGCGGGAGGTGGTGGGGAGCGGAAACGCAATAAGGCGGTCTCCTCTCATCCGGCAGCTTATTGAAAACACGCTTGGTCTGCCGTTGGTTCTTACGGAGGGAAAGGAGGAGGCTGCCACAGGCGCTGCACTTCTTGCGGCCAGGCTCATGTAGTTTTTTTTTTGATTTCAGGCCTTCCTGCGCGTTATCAGATGCAACGGAACGGCGGGGTTTCACCATAATTGTTAATAGAACCGAAATAGCAGTCGGTTGCAGAGGAATATAAGTGGCAAAGGTTTCAGGCGACGTAAAACCAGCGGACGTCAAGGATGCTCTTGAGGAAGGGGAAGGCCTTCTTGAGCTTAAGTTACCCGGTGTCCCTGGGGGCGTGGTCAACATCCATCTGCCTGAACGACAGCAGGAAAAGCGTGTCGAGGCGAGGTTCTGGGACTTTGATCGAACGATAGTCGATCTGGAAAAGGGGTACCGCGCCTGGATCTGGCTTGCGATATGCCAGGTTCTCAAGCGTTCTCCTTCCACCCTGAAGGAGAATCTCCCGGAATCTGATATCACGAGAGAAGAGGCCTGGGGGGAGATATTCAGGCTCGCGTTCGGGCTTCCCACGGACAAGACTAACGAAACGGTCGTGGAACTCCTTGCACATAAGGGCGATAAACCGTTCAACGTAATCGCAGCAGGCAATAAAGAATTTTCTATAGAGAGCTTGTCGCCGGAAATTCAGAAAGAATACAGAAGACTGCGTAATGCTTACGAAAATTTCGTAATTGAACATGAGGACACCGACATTGATTCGGCGGATCTGGTCGCTCAAATAAGACATGAATCGATGATAATGTTTCTTGCTGTCACGGGAGAAGAGACAGGATTACTCAAACCAGTTGATCGCACAGCGTCCGCTCATGGGCGCAGCATATGGGAAGCGGCAGCAGAGGCTGTGGGAATAATGAGACTCAGCGGGGGTGCTCCAATGCTCTGGGCTCAACCAGGTGAGAGACCGACGGAGACTTTCAAGAGAATGCTCGCAGTCAATCTGGAAGGTCTCGACTATATGAGCGATCTGCGCTTCGCACTTCTCCCGGGAGTACCTGAGCTGCTTCGGGATTCGAGGGAGAGGAATATCGCGCAAGGCATAGCATCCTCGAGCGATCGAATCATCGTAGAGACGGTTCTTTCGTGTCTGAAACTCCATCTTGGTGGGTACGAGGAGCTTTTTGACGCTGTAATAGGGTGCAGATGCGTACCGCCGGCAAACCGGAAGCCGAGCGGGTATCCCTACCTTGCGCTTTTTGACGAGATCAACAGGGCGCGAAGCAGTTCAGGCCTTCCGCCGATAACCCCGGGTGGAGCGGTCGTTTTTGAAGACAACGCAACCGGCACCGTTGCTGCAGGACTTTCCGGCCTCGGCAACGTCGTTGTCGTTCCCTCCGGAAATGATGGACACTCCTTCGCTGAAAATACAGCTGACTGTTTGAATTCCTTACGCACAAAACTGCAGAAATTGAAACTCGATGATGTATCAGCCACAGGCAGAGAGGTGCTTATTGGCGGCTTTTCCCGGATCGCGGTCATCAGTGCCGGTTGTGAGCAGGGTCGAATGCAGGCAACGGCGCTTAAGGATTTCCTTGAATTCTTTGAAGATTGCGGACCGTTCTATGTAGCGCGGTTCGAATATTCAACGGACGGCGCTGAAATGAACGGCATTGTTGATCAAATCGTGAAATGGAAACCGGACTGTATTGTAGTGTTCCCTGAGGGCCCTCACGATGTCCGCAGCAAAATTGAGCAGGCGGGATTCGATCCGAGAAGAATTCTGACGCATTCTCAGGAGCGTCTTCGCACCGTTGATTTCACAATCCTGCCCTCTCACGAGCGGTATTCCCCCTGATCGGGCGGCAGTTTTTTTGATACTTTCGCTTCAATAAGAGATGGAGAGTATGTTACACTCCGCTCCATAGAGAACTTATTGTCTCAGCACCAGTATGATCTGGTGCAAAAGGAGGGGGGGAAATGGGCGACCCACGGCTTGTTGCTCAAACCGGCGATCACGCGCCGCACAATCTCGAGCTCGGCGGAGCGAGCTTTCGTCCGGGAGATCGAATCCGGGTAGTTCACCAAAAGAAGGCGCAAACGGTAATAACCGGATTAGCCATCTGGTCGACGAGGCAGGGCGGTAAGCCTGTTGTCGGAGTATATTCCTACGATCCTCGCAGAGGAGCGCGAATTCAAGAATATTCGGGAAGAGAAAAAAAACCCGTCACGGTTGAAGTTCTAACTGCCGCGGATGAAATGCTTCGGAAATACGGTTACACCAGAGGAGAGATCTTCCCGGGTCAGTACGACCCCCGGGGAGATGTAACCGGAAATCTTCGTGTCGTCGGAATCGTCATAAAGAAAAAGGATGCAGTCACTGTTCTCTGCATAGACGAAGCCGGGATGTATTTTGAGCAGCCTGTCCCTGAAGCAAGACAGAGGAGGCGCGCTGAGCATTAAAACCTCAAAAGGAAACGGGGAAGCCTTCCCGGCCGCATCTGAAACAGCCCGTCAGGAATAGTCTGAACATCGTGCTGACGTCTTCCGCGAAGGTTTAACCTTAAGGATGATTCGGATCACAGCCACAGAGTGCCCTTCAGAAGAACATGCACTTGGTCCTTTTTGATTTGGAGCAGGAACCATGGAACTTTTGTGGACTATAATAGCTGGATTTGTGATCGGACTGCCTGCTCGATTTCTCATGCCGGGGCGCGATCCTGCAGGTTTCATTCTCACTGTAGTCATTGGAATTGCAGGAGCTTTCACAGGCGCGTATGCCGGCAGGGCGATGAACCTCTATGGTCCGAATGAAGCCGCAGGATTTGCAGCCTCGGTTCTCGGCGCCATGCTCCTGCTGTTTCTTTACAGCATCTTCTTCGCGAGAAGGGATATTACAACAGAGACCTGAGAAAATGCACAGGACGAATTGAAGGGGCGCATACCACGCTAAGGGGAAGCAGGGCGACAACAGCCCGCCCTGAGCTTTCCGCTGCTATGAAATCTCCTCCGATATCTCCGGGTTATCGGCCAGGAACTCGTCATGAAGAGCACGGACAGCGACCTCACAGTATTTCCGGGGAATCACGACGGAAATTTTTATCTCGG
Organism: uncultured Bdellovibrionales bacterium; assembly: GCA_964421085.1. Taxonomy (GTDB): domain Bacteria; phylum Bdellovibrionota_C; class UBA2361; order UBA2361; family CAYQVO01; genus CAYQVO01. The sequence continues at coordinate 3,950 of CAYQVO010000032.1, forward strand.
ACGTGGAGATCATGAAAACGTCGATTCCCTCCGCAGCCAGAGAGCTGAACACTCGGGACGCGATACCGGCATGATAGCGCATACCGATTCCGACAATGGAAACCTTTGCAATATCGGGATCTACCGTCACATCGTCAGCCCCAAGTTCCTCGACACAGTACTGAACTATTTCTCCTGCCCTGGTCCCGTACTCATCCGTGACAGTGAAGCTCAGGTCTACCTTTCCTTCCTGGGGACCTGTCTGTGTGATTGTGTCTATAAAGATTCCGGCCTCGGCGAGCTTGCGGAAAATCTGGTTGAGAGAGTCGATACTGCTCATGAGATTTTTCACCGAGATCCTGGTCTCATCGGTTCTGTAAGTGATTCCAGCAACAACCGGCTTTTCCATTAACTCCTCCTCCTTGACGATCCATGTTCCAACCGTCGGATTGAATGTTGAAAGCACGACCAGCGGCACCTTGTAGCACATCGCGAAGAATACCGCCCGGTGGTGAATGACTTTTGCGCCGAGGCTTGCGAGCTCGAGCATTTCCTCGTGGCTCATCTGCTCGAGACGTCTTGCGTTCCTGCAGATCCGGGGATCGGCCGAATATACCCCTTCGACGTCGGTGTAAATGTAGCAGGCCTTCGCTTTGACTGCTGCAGCTGCCGCAACTCCCGTGATATCGGAACCGCCGCGGCCAAGTGTCGTGATATTGCCGTCATCAGTAATGCCCTGAAACCCCGCGACCACCGGAACTTTGCCCTGGGCAAGAAGAGATTTGAGCTTTCGGGCGTCGATTCCGAGTATATGTGCGTTGTTGTGATGATCGTCGGTTTTTATTTTTATCTGGCCGGCGGTAAGACTTTGAGCCGCTACCCCCCTTTCCATGAGCGCCATTGACAGCAGCGCGATTGAAACCTGCTCTCCCGTGGCAAGCAGCATGTCAAGTTCTCTTGGAACTGAGACTGACGCGGTTTCCTTTGCCATCTTGATGAGCTTGTTTGTTTCCCCGGCCATGGCTGAAACTACGACGATAACTCCTGTCCCGGGGTTCGCTTCCTTGAATTCGGCAACGATGCGCGCAACATTGCGGATGCGGTCAAGGTCGCCTACTGAAGTCCCCCCGAATTTTTTCACTACGACATTCATCGTGCCTGTCTCTTTTGCGTGCCGCCGGGGATATACCCGTCAATTTCCAGGTCGTTCCTGCAGGAAATATCCACAACCCGCGTTTCGTTTTGAGAATCCATGTTTTTAAATTGAATTGCAATATTTATGTCCAACATTGCTTCGAGCCTGGGAAACTTGTCCGCCCACTCTATGATCCTCAGAACATCCGGGGGCTGAACTTCCCACAGTTCTTCCGGCACCGAGTTTAACCTGTACAGATCCCAGTGCTCGATAATCCGCCTGCCCTCTGCTTCATATTCATGAAGGAGGGGAAACGTCGGTGAAGAGACCGGAGTTCTGCTGCCCAGATGCCGGGCGACATGGCGCACGAAAGTCGTCTTTCCCGCCCCCAGAGGGCCGGCAAGCCCTATCGACAGGCCGAACAAAGGAGCGCGGGAAATCTTTTCCGCGAATTCCGAAAGGGCTATCTCGGAGGCGATGTCAAGAGAAGGATATTTCACTGCATCCTTTTTCCAGAAGCTTCGACGCAGCCTCTGCCGCGATGTCCGAGGCGGCGACAGGCCCGTTCATCCGGGCATGGGCGCTGTCCCCGGCATTCCCGTGCACATAAACGCCGAGCATCGCGGCGGCAGGGGGAGCAAGGCCCTGCGCCATTAGAGATGCTGTAATCCCGGCAAGCACATCGCCGCTTCCTGCTGTCGCCATGTAGGGATTGCCGGTCGGATTTACAGACGCCCCCGCTTCGCTGTAAACGATCGAATATGCGCCCTTCAGAACCACGGCCGCTGCGCCTGTGCGGATGAAAAGCTCCCGCGCGCAGGAGTACCTGTCGGCCTGAACGTCCCGTGCCGGAATATTGAGAAGTCTCGATGCTTCGCCCGGGTGCGGAGTAAGGACAGCAGAAGAAAGATCAAGATCCCGAATTCTTCCGAAGTCCTCAGCCAGATGAGTGAGACTATCGGCGTCAATCACAACGGGTTTTCCGGAATGAGAAATCCTCGAAAGAAACGCCCACGTGAAGTCTCTTGTTTTCGTGGAAAGACCAAGTCCCGGGCCCAGTATGAAGACAAGAGACTTCACGTGGGCGCTTCGGATCATAGCGCACGGTGGAGACGTCCTTCAAAATCAGTTCGAGCGGCGTCGCAGCGGCTGATGCTTTCTCGAGCTGGGCGACCACAACTAGTCCGCTTCCGCAGCGAAGCGCAGACCAGGCCGAGAGGAGAGGAGCTCCCGGCATATCAGCCGATCCACCCGTCACCAGAACTCTTCCGAAGTCTCCCTTGTGCGCGTCCTGTTCCCGTGGTTCAAGGCACGGAATATTGCGTTCAGTCAGGAGTACCGATTCACAGTCGCCGCCGCAGTCGATGCCGATTGGTTCCACGAATATCCCGCCGCAGACTCCCCTTCCCGGATACTGCACGCATCCCCGCTTTATCCGCTCTATTGCGATCGTGTAGTCGGCTTTGAAATGAGGTTCATAAACTGCGCCTGAATCAGCATCGAGACCAGTGGGCACATCAACCGAGACACGGGCATATGCCGGCCGCTCCTCGAGAATCTCATTCAGGCACTCAATCATCGCCCCGGCTCCCCCCCGGGGGGCGGATGTCTGACCAGTGCCGAGCACAGCATCTACCACTACCGCTTCCTCTCGAGGGAGACTGCCCATGATTTGTGCAAGTCCGGCTTTTCCATTTTCATCTTTGCTGGTGAAGATATTCAGCGGCAGACCCTTTGTCCGGTACCTGTCACGTTCCCGGGAGAGATCTTCGGAGTAACGTTCAGATTCGACGAGCACAGCGTTTATACGGCGGTATCCGGCGCCTGCCATTTTGAGCGCGGCAACGAGACCGTCTCCCCCGTTGTTGCCAGGTCCGCAGAAAAACACCATGGGACGCTTCCGGTCCGGAAAAAGCGCTTTCAGCCGCAATGCGACTGCCGAACCTGCGCGCTCCATCAGAAGACTGGAAGGCGTTCCGGCATCAATCGTGGCCCTGTCGAAGGCACGCATTTCCGCAGAGGAAGGAAGTTTTTCGATCCCGTCAATAGATGGAAGTCTAATCATTTCACCGATCGGATGAAAAAGCGTAAGCGTCAACGTTCAAACGTCAAGTTCCTTCACGATAACCTCCGCAATCTCTGAAGCGGTCTGCTGACAGAGGGCGGCATCTTCACATTCAACCAGCACTCGCACCTTATTCTCAGTGCCTGAATATCTCACAAGAATTCTCCCGCGGCTTCCCAGTCTCTCTTCCTGTTTCCGGATCTCTTTCCGGACAGGTTCCACCGATTCAAGAGGAGGCTTTTTCGCCACGGCGACATTTATCAGCTTTTGGGGAAAACGCACGAACCCGGACATCAGTTCCGAAAGGCTCCGCCCCCTTCTCAGCATCACTGCAAGCACATTGAGCGCAGTCAAAATCCCGTCACCGCTCGTGCTCAAATCGTGAAATATAACGTGGCCTGACTGCTCGCCTCCAAGCGGGGCGTTTCTCCGGCGCATTTCTTCGAGCACATACCGGTCTCCCACTGCGGTGCGCACCACATCGATTCCGAACCGGGCCAGATATTTGTCCAGCCCCAGGTTCGACATGACCGTCGCTACGACCGTGTTGCCCCTGAGAAGTCCTCTTTCCTTCAAATCCACGGCGCAGACAGCCAGTATCGAATCCCCGTCCATGATGTTTCCTTTCTCATCGACGAAGATCGATCTGTCTCCATCACCGTCAAGGGCGATACCCAGGTTGAGACTTTGCTCTTTCACAACCTTTGCGATTACCTCCGGGTAAAGGCTCCCGAATCCCGCGTTGATATTTCTCCCGTTCGGACTGACTCCCCGGGACACCACATCGGCGCCGAGTTCCGTCAGCGTCTGGGGAGCAACGGAATATGTCGCGCCATGTGCACAGTCGACTCCGATGCGCAGCCCGTCCAGAGTCAGTTCTTTCGGGAAGCAGCTCTTGAGGAAAACAGTGTAACGGCCCACGGCATCGTCAATCCTCTGAGCTTTCCCGACAGCTGACGGTTCTGCCGACCTTGCATCGAGCGTGCCGGATTCCAGCAGTCCTTCAAGTTCATGTTCCGTGCTGTCGGGGAGTTTGTGGCCGTCGCGCCCGAATATCTTGATGCCGTTATCCTCGAAGGGGTTATGCGATGCCGAGATCATTATTCCAGCATCGGCCCTCATGCTCCAGGTGAGGTAAGCGACCCCGGGTGTCGGGACAGGGCCGCAGAGAAGAACATCGGCCCCCATACACGTAATTCCCGCGGCAAGCGATGTTTCGAGCATATAGCCGGAGAGCCGCGTATCCTTGCCGATAAGTATCCTGTGCCGCCCTTTCTTCTTCAGAAACACCGACGCCACACCCTTTCCTATGTTGACGACCGTCCCCGGATCAAGGGGCGCCACGGTGGCTATTCCCCGGACTCCGTCCGTCCCGAAGTATTTTCTCTCACCTGTCATTTCTTTTTCTTCCCCTGTTTATCCTTCGATTCCTCGGCTTTTTTCTTAATGACAGCGACTTCCGGCGGACTCATTTTTGTGACGCTCACCCCTTTGGGCGCTTCCACCTGCACTTTCACAGTCTCGTCCGGAGCAAGACCCGGGTAAAACCGCACGAAGGGAAATATCTGATCCTTTCTGAGGCTCTCGATTAATTTCTTCTGACCTGCTACTTCCACAATGATCTTTGCAGGACTGACAACAAAAAGTTCGTTCGAGATCGATCTGATTTCGATGGGAACGCTTGAAAATACTTTCTGGATCTCGATAGCTGAAATCTGCACCTGCACATCCACCTGATCCCCGGAAGGTACCGAGCTGAATTTTCCGGGAACCTTGATTCTCATCTTCTTTGTGACGGGCTCGTTGGCGTTATCGAGGCCGAATTCGCGGACGTCCACTGGTTCTGTCTCGACTTTTTTCAGATTCTGGAGATCGGACTCGACTCCGACGATGGTAACCTTGTCGGGGATGGGCTGGACTGACTCGATTTTAACGCCCTCATTCGGAGAGCCTATTCTGGGAACGACAACCTCGACCTCTTTTGTGCTGCTGTTCTCGAGAAGCACATCGACAGATGGAGGCTCGATTTCCATAACCTCGACGGGAGGTGTGATACCGAGGTCGTACTTGCTGAATGTCGCTGTGTATTTCCTGTCCACTGTCGGCGGTATCACGATTTTGAAGAGCGGTTGAGAATTTTCGACCTTGTTGATTAGAAACCCCGGCCCGCGCAGTGTCACTTTTATCTGCCGGTTCAGGTCCGAAACGATTACCTTCGTCGACGGTTTGTCTTTGAAGTCGAGAGGCACGAGAATCGTCTTCACTGTTATATTTTTCTCGCCGTTGACGAACCACCAGATCAGGAGCGCAATGGTCAATGCGAGACATCGAAGTGCGAGTCTGCTCATGCCGCTTCAGCCTCCTCGAGTTCCCATTTCGACGTTGTCATGAGGCGGTGAAGCAGGTCGCGAAGCTGGCCGCCGTCCAGGTTTCTGAGGATCCGGCCCTCCCGGACCAGAGATATCGCTCCGGTTTCCTCAGAGACCACAATTACAGCCGCATCGCTCCGCTCAGACAGACCGAGCGCCGCGCGATGGCGTGTTCCAAGACTCGGGTCAAGATCAGGATTGAAACTGAGCGGAAGGACGCATCCTGCTGCTTTGATTCTGTCGCCCTCTATAACGACGGCTCCATCGTGGAGGGGAGAATCCTTCAGAAAAAATGAATACAGAAGTTTCCTGCTCACCACTGAATCTATCATCGTGCCGTCTTCCAGGAACTCATCAAGGCCGATTTCGCGCTGAAGCACCATCAAGGCGCCCACCTTGTCCCGGGAAAGCGTGGTTGCGACAAGGGTCAGATCTTCTATGGTCTTTATATGCGCCGGTTTCCCCTGTTTTCTGAATATCGGCTGCATACCGACTTTCGTGAGCCCCCTCCGTATGTCGTCCTGGAATATCACCACCACGACAAGGATTATGGAACTCAGGAAATTACCAAGAATCCATGCGAGAGTGACAAACCCGAGAGGTTCCGCAAGAAAGTACAGGAGAACGATCGCTGTAAGCCCCGCGAGCATGGGAGCGGCTCTTGTACCCTTGATTATGAGAAGCACCCGGTAGATGAGGTAGGCGACGATACTGATATCCGCGATGTTCCGGAAAATAGTCAGCATATCGTCGGTCGAAATGTTCATTGAACTGCATCTGCTTCAGCAGCCTCTCCGGCGGTTTCTGATTCCGGCGCTGCCGATGGTTCTGCACCATCGCCGTTCACAACAAGAGGAGGAAGCGCCTCTCCACGCATGAGCGTGTCTATTTCATGCCCTTCCAGTGTCTCCCTGTCCAGTACCGCCCTGGCGAGAGTGTGAAGAGTCTCCAAATTGTCGCGAAGAAGGTGTCTTGCCTTTTCGAACTGAGTATTCACGATGTTCTGAACCTCCCGGTCGATTTCGACCTGAGTGGTCTCGCTGTGCTCTCTCGGGCGTCCGATCTCCTTCCCGAGGAACATATGCTCCTCCTTGTTCGAATAATGAACCGGGCCGATTTTGTCGCTCATGCCCCATTCGCACACCATGCGGCGGGCGACCTCCGTAGCTCTTTCGATATCGGAGCTTGCTCCAGTGTTCATCTCGTTGAATACGAGCTCTTCTGCGGCTCTCCCGCCGAAAAATACGCACAGCTGATCGAGCCAGTACGATCTCGAATAGGTGTGCTTGTCGTTTTCGGGGAGCTGCTGCATCAGACCGAGAGCCATTCCCCGGGGGACGATTGTGAGCTTATGGACGGGGTCGGCGTTTTTTACGAGTTTTGCGACGAGGGCGTGGCCCGCCTCATGATAGGCGGTGGTCTCTTTCTCTTTTTCCGAAAGAAGCATCGATCTTCTCTCGGCGCCCATCATCACTTTGTCTTTTGCATACTCAAAGTCCTGCCTGGAGACTGTTTCCTGTCCGCTGCGCGCGGCGCGAAGGGCCGCTTCATTCACGAGGATCTCCAGATCAGCACCCGAAAATCCCGGTGTTCCCCGCGCAATGACCGATAACTCCACATCCTCAGCCAGCGGAACCCGCCCGGTATGAACTTTGAGAATTCCAAGACGGCCATTGAGATCCGGACGGGGCACTATCACACGGCGGTCAAAACGCCCCGGCCGAAGGAGAGCAGGGTCGAGAACATCGGGCCGGTTCGTCGCGGCGATAAGAATTACCCCTTCATTACTTTCGAATCCGTCCATCTCGACAAGGAGCTGGTTGAGCGTCTGCTCCCTCTCATCGTGGCCGCCGCCCATGCCGGCGCCCCTGTGGCGGCCCACTGCGTCGATCTCATCAATGAATATTATGCACGGCGCGTGTTTCTTTCCCTGAATAAAAAGATCGCGGACACGCGACGCGCCTACGCCTACGAACATTTCGACGAAGTCCGATCCTGATATTGAGAAAAAAGGTACTCCCGCTTCTCCTGCTATGGCTTTCGCAAGAAGAGTCTTGCCCGTTCCGGGGGCGCCGACAAGAAGCACACCTTTTGGAATGCGGCCTCCAAGCCGGGTGAACTTCTTCGGGTCTTTCAGGAACTCGATAATCTCCTCCAGTTCGAACCTGGCTTCGTCGATACCGGCCACATCCTTGAAAGTGATCTTCTGCTGACTCTCTGTGAGAAGCCTCGCTTTTGATTTTCCGAAACTCATCCCCTTCCCCGCGCCAATCTGGACCTGACGCATGAAGAAAATCCACACTCCGATCAGGAGAAGCATGGGGAACGCGTTCATGAGAAGAATCAGGTACCAGGGATTCTCAGGCGGCTGCTTGACGTTGATAAGCACATCGTTATCCCGGAGCATCTCCACAAGATTCGGGTCGCTGGGCGGCACCATAGTCTTGAAAGACTCCGGAGTTGTTCTCGAAGGATCACGGAAGGTCCAGGTAATCGTATTCCCTTCCATCGTGGCGTCCGCCACCTGATGATTCTCGACACTCGAAAGGAACTCAGAGTATGACTTGTCCCTGATCGTTACGTTTGATTCCTGAACGTACGCGTACAGGACCACGAAAAGAAGAATGATTATGACCCAGATAAGGTTGCGTGAGATTTGTGTCAAGTTTCACCTGTAAAAAGCTACAAAACAAAGCAGCAAAACATCTGCTTTCCCAGGGGGCGGAAAAGCCCGGCGTTCTAAAATTACCAAATGGAACAAGAGCTTAAATGATACCCTCCAGCGCGCTCAAATTTCAAGGTGCCCCCGGCGATGAGGAAGATTTTCCGGAATTTGCTGCGGCACATGAATCAACTTTTTCCATGACACTTGCAGGGGAACACCCTGAAACGAGGGAGAAACAATGGAATATCAAAAATCGCCGGAAACGGCTGCTCTTTCCGCCGGAACGGGTCCGGGGATCCCTCCCCCTGTCTCTGCACCTCAGACATCCCTCCGGGGGGTCTTTTCCTTTCAGGGGCCGGAAAACCACCTGGTGACATGCCTCCTTTACCGGGAACACGCCGTGGTTATGGATGCAGATTATCTTCTCGGTAAGCATGGGGAAGGCGGGGACGCGGTCCCAGGATCAAGGTTCGGCGAAATCCGGACCCCATCAGATCCTGCCGCCCTGCTGGGACACCTCAAAATCCCATAAGTAATAAAGGCCATTGGTATTATCGCCAATAGTCCCTCAAATCGGGATCTGAACAGTTCGGACGCTCTGGTCGAAGTACTCGATGGACTCGATCCTGAGCAAGGATTGGTTGAAGGAATCGAACACACAGTATTGTGCCGGGATGCGGACGGCGTTGAATTCTCCGGCACACTGAGCCTCGAGGAAGTACGCCCCGCCTCCCCTGACGGGAAATATCCGGCAGTCATGCAGCCCGTTGTCCGCTCAACGCACCCCGCCCCTGCCACTGACAAGCTGAATATAGTGCTTGCGGCCGTTGATTTCAGTGATGACAGGGCCGGATGGATTGGCGAAGAAGAGTTAAGGATGAATCTCAGACGTTTTAGTGCCGATGAAGCAGTGAAAATCTGGACTGTTCTTACAATCTTTCCCGGAAGATATGCCCCCCTGCAAACGGCCCTGCAAGCCTCCGGTTCGACCCTGTCGCCGGAGAAACAGGGGAGAAATTCTGGAGATCGCACGCGCTGCTGAAAAATCCCGATCAGCAGTGATCGTCGATTTTCACCCTCCCTTTCCGCCTTCGGAGAGATTTTCCGCCGGGAAACTCCTTTCCTGCACGTTTGCCCAGCACGACATCGAAAGCTTCTTTCGCGTGCGCTCTGGATATCTTGTGACCGAGAAGCGGAAGAAAAATCTGCTCGAGCATTCTCCATGTCACTCCTGAAGGCATCGAGTCACTCGCCGCCCTGAATGCCCGGATGTATTCACTCGATTCCAGCTCGAGACCTCGAAGGGTTTCCAGGCGTTTCAGAGCTATTTCCGTCAGGGAAGCTTCATCTTCATCCAGGTATCTCGCCCTCGTCGAGAGTACCTCGACTATTCTCGGATCGAACTCTTTCTTCAGAAAGGGAATAAGCAGATGCCGGACCTTGTTCCTGAGCATTGAAGTGTCCTGGTTGGTCAGGTCCTCGACAAATGGAACGTTCCGGGACGAAATATAACGGTCGATTTCTTCGCGTGAAACAAAAAGAAGCGGACGGACACGCCGCGATCTCTCATCCTTCGCCGCGATTCCCCTCAGCTCTTTATTTGCCACCAGGCGCATAAGGAGTGTTTCAGCCGCGTCGTCAGCCGTGTGAGCTGTAAGAATGTAGTCAAGGCCCTGTTCATGGAGGACTTCCCGGAAGAACACATACCGCCGTTCCCGCCCCCAGCCTTCCACATTCTGCCCCTGCGGAGGCGGTTCCTCCTTCCTGAAGTGAAAGCGGATATTCTTCGCAGAGCACCACTCCCGGACGAATTCAGCGTCTGAACCGGAACTCTCGCGCAGGTTGTGATCAAGATGCGCAACCTCCATTTGGAGCTTCAGTTCACGGGAAAGCTCGTGACATCCATGCACGAGGCACATGCTGTCCCGGCCGCCGGAAACAGCAATAAGCACTTTTGCGCTTTTCGGAACGTTCATCCGGATTGCCGGGAGAACTTTCCCTTCAGGACGTGTCATTACTCTCCGGAAACAGGAATGCGCCGTCCTGCTTTTTCTCCTGCTGCGCTCTTTTGAAAGCTCAGAGCAAGGATGCCGTTTTTAAAGGAGGCTTTGACGTTGTTCTCATCCACTGCTGCAGGCAGCGCGAATTCCCGGTCGAAGGAGCCGCCGGAACATTCCGCAAGCACCACTGTGACTCCCTCACCGGCCGCATAGTCCCGCTTCTTCCCCCGGATATGAAACGCAGACCTCATGGCTGTGACTTCCAGGTCTGATTCCGCGACTCCCGGAAGTTCCACGTAAGCTTCCACCGCGGTCCCGGTCTCGACAATGACGGCTTTCGGCGCGAAGCGCCCTCCTCCGAAGAATGATTTCTCACCCGGTTCGTGCGGTTCCCTGCCTGCAATATCCTCTATCACCGAATTGAGCTGTTTCTGGAAAGCAACAACGGAAGGATAGTAACGTTTAATGAAATCTTTCATGGCTGTTCCCTCTCCCCTGAAGGGCAGTATACCTCAGGCCGCCATCGGCTGCAAAAACCTGCTCCTCCCGGATTCGAAGGAGAAGGCGGGAGCTCCGGGAGGAGGCGGAACCTCAGGGCTGCCGGCGGAATTTATCGATACTGAAGGCCCCCGCACCCGTAAACATCAGGCACAGTGTCCCTGAAAGCAGAATGAGGTCCTTGTTGAAGAGATTTCCGGCAAACGGGAATATCTTGAATACGAAAAGAAATGAACAAAGCAGAACAGAAGCAATGACTGAAGCAAGAGTTGTCCAGAATCCGAGTACGAGAAGTACTCCGGCCCCGAACTCCAGATATGGCAGAAGCACCGAATATACCATCGCGCCATGGCCGCTGATAACGCCGACAGACCGGATACCCTCGATAAATGTTTCCATACTGGAGAGCTTCGTCAAAGCTGCCAGAATGAAATATGCGCCTATGGACATTCTCAGAAACAAGGGTCCGTAGGATGCGTCACCTATCGGTTCATTGATCTTTATTCCTGTAATCATACTGGCTCCCGTTTTTCCGGACGGCATACCGGCCGTCATCCTGAATATAAAATGGCGTTCCTGTGTTTGCCAATCAGGAATATCGAAGATCCGTGGTTTTCATTGAACTTGACAGACAGTCACTCCCGTAAACGTCCTGAGACTGATATTTAAGGAATATCCGGGTGCCTGCTTCGATGTTGCTCGAAGACAGGTGTTCCATATCGCGTTATCAGCTGCGATGGTATTCAAGATTGAACAGGAAATTAAGGATCAAAGAAAATGGCAAAGACACTGGGAAAGGTCGCAATAGTCGGTGCAGGAGTTATGGGGCAGGCCATTGCCGACGCTCTTCTGAAAGAAGGCCTTGTCACGCGGCAGAACATGCTCGCATTGACTCGCAGCAGTGAAAGCGCCTCGAAGGCCGGAAAGAGACTTGGAATCCGGTGCCTCAACACCCTCAAACCGGACACTTTGAGCGGAGCTGACATTGTCATTCTGGCAGTAAAGCCGTTTCAGGCGGCACAGGTACTGAGAGACATTTCTCAAACGAAGAGGAAACCGGGCTCACTTCTGATATCTGTCGTTACAGGCCTCTCCACCTGCCGCATCGAAGAACTTCTCGGGGGGAAGCCTGCGGTAATCCGTGCGATCACGAACACTCCCTGCGTGGTCGGTGCCGCCATGACCGCGCTTGTACCGGGCAGCCGCGTGACACATAAACACAAGGCTGTCGCCCGTTCGATTTTCGAGGCCGCAGGTCAATGCATTGAAATCGAAGAGAGGCTGGCGGAGGCGATGACGGGCCTGAGTTCGAGCGGTCCCGCATATCTTTATCTGATCATGGAAGCTCTTGCCGACGGTGGCGTGCGGGTGGGAATTCCCCGGGATACAGCTCTTAAGATCGCAGCACAGACAGCGGCCGGAGCAGCCAGAATGGTCATGGAAAGCGGCAGGCATCCGGCGAGCCTTCGCGACGATGTGACCACTCCCGCGGGCTGCACGATTGCAGGTCTCCTTGTAATGGAAGACGGCAGACTGAGATCAACCCTTGCCCGCGCCGTTGAAGAAGCCACAAAGGTAGCCCGGGATCTCGGGAAACTGGCAACGTAATCTCATCGGAAGCACTGCTCAGCGCCGGCCAAGTGGATCCCTCTGAAGTCCTTCTCCGAGTTTTCCCCTGCCGGGCCGCTCAGCAGGCGGCGGTGACGGCTGCGGGCGCACCTCGTGAGGGCGGTTCCCTTCATGCTTCCGACCTTCATCTACATGACGATGCCTGCGTCTTTTGTGCCAGTCCCGTCCATAGACATGACCACCGTCGATATCTCTGTAATCGTCTTCAACCACCACGACCGTATTGTTCCGGCCGCCGCCATTTTCCCGGGCGGCGTTTTCCTCAAGAAGCTGGTTTGTTTTCTCCTGCTCTTTGACGAGCTTTGCCTCGTTCACCCTGCTGCTCAATCTGTCGTCCGCGTTATTGACGAGATTCATGCAGTCTTCATATGTCGTCTCCTTCGCCCTGCAGGCGCTTTCGACTCCTGAGATATCGAGGTCTATTCCATGATCTCTCCTCGCACGATCTGCATCTGCACGGAGTCTTCCGGCCAGCGACTCCTTCTTCTTGAGCGCCTCGGCGTCCAGATCCACCGGCCTCTCGATTTCAGGAAGAGTCTTCTGCGCCTCGGTTCCCTCACACGGTTTATTTGTCCAGATTCCGCCGCAGTCGTAGAGATCGGAAAAAGCCGGCCCGGGATGAACGAGAAAGGCCATGACGGCCGCAGCCGAAAAGAGACAGGACCTTTTCATCACCTTATTATATTACAGACAACAGGAGCTGTGCCAATGCAGCCTCTGCGATTTAACTCTCGAATTTCGCAGGCCCAGCCGGCTCATGCGGGAGTGCGTAAGCGATCGCTAATCTCTGAACGGACAGGCGTAATGGTCAATTGCCCGGAAAAATCGGGCATTTCAATCGTTTGGTTAGCTCCCCGGCATCTGATAGAATGCATTCTCCACTTCACCATGGCTGTAAGAATTCACTATGAGAAATAAGATAGTTTCTCCTGATGGACCCGCATCGCTCACTGGCGAGGTGTTCCCCGGACCGGGACTGGATGCTGCGTCGCTGAGCAACACGAAAATATCATCTCTCCGGGCGCTGGCAGATAGACTTGGACATTTTCCGTCTGATACGGAACTCCACGAGGCTGCTGACCGGGGAGAGACTCTGGACCATTACGCTTTTCTCCCCCGCTGGAAATGGAGAGTCCTCATTCACCCTGATGGAGCAACAGTGATGAACGCGCTCACGGAGTGGAGGCGGGCGCATCCCGGGGAAGTGCTTACCTATGGAGTGATAGAACGGGATAAAGATCTGCCGGAACCGGGAAAAGTCATTGAAGTGCTGGGCTCCGTCCCCCGGGCGAGGAATGCCCTGGATGAAAAGAGGTATTCATCTGAAGAGGAGAAAGATGCCGACATCCTTGATCTCTCCGTACGGCTTGGCCACACACCGTCGAAGAGAGAGGCAGCGGCTGCCTTCAGGCGTGGTGAATGTATCGGTCCCGGCGCAATGAAGCCATTCGAGAAAAGAAAGGCGAGGCTTGGGCTTGCTTTGTCTCCGAAAAGAAAGCCGAAAGTGAGAGGTCCAATGGCCGCCCCCGAAGAAGTACTCTCCGCCCTCCAGGATATAAAAAGCACATATCAGAAAAAAGGACGGGCGACGATCTCGGATCTGAAACAGGAATTCGGCGAAAAAAGAGCCGGAGAGATTATTAAAGCTGTGGGTTCGCTTCCTGCCGGAAGAAAGGAAGCAGGTGTGGTTCCCCGCAAAGTTGCGGCCCCTGATGGCAGCGTGCTTCCAGAAAAGGAAAAGGAAGTCCTCGACGATATAAGGGGCCTTGCTGAACTGCTGGGAAAGGAGGTGTACGACGTTATTCAGGATGACGTAGACCGGCATTCGGCCCTTGGCGAAATTCTCTCCGGCAGCGCCATTATGCGTGTTTTCGGTACGTTTACCCGCGCAGTATCTCTGGCCGCAGGTCTTGTGGATCCGGGCCTGCGCGCGAGAAAGATTCAGCGGTGGAAGCACCGCCCACCGCCTTCCCGCACAGGAAAAATGAAGGAAAAGCGGCGGAAAAAAGTGAGACTCCGGAAGGTCAGAAAAAACCCGCCCGCAAAAAAAGCACCCGGGCGGAAAACACCAGCACCCCGGGCGACGGCAGAGAATGCTGAAGTGCACAAAGCTCACCGTGAAACAACTGAGCCGGCAGCGACACCTGAGCCGAAACCTTCGACGAAAGAAAGGAAACCCGCACTCAGGAGACACGCCATATCAGAGGCCGGAAGAGAAAATCGCGAAAAGGAGAACCAGGAGAGAGTCGACGCGATGCTTCGGGCTCTCGATGAGCCAGGAGCGGAGCAATCGCTCGTGAGAGTGACGCTCCCGAGTGTCCAAAATATCCCGCCCGCAAAAAAAGCGCCCGGGCGGAAAGCATCAGAACCCGGGGCGATGGCAGAGAATGCTGAAATGCTCGACGCTCACTGTGTGACAACTGAGCCGGCAGCGGCACCTGAGCCGAAACCTTCGACGAAAGAAAGGAAACTCGAAACCCCGACTCCAGAACCCGAAACACCGCAACAACCCGCCGAAGAACTGATCCTCAAACCTGCGGAAGGAAATGAAGCTGAAATCGTCGATGAGAAACAAGAGCCCGCAGATGAAGCAAGGGGGCGAGGGAACGCAGAGGAATGGGAACCCGCACTCAGGAGACACGCCAAATCAGAGGCCGGAAGAGAAAAGCGCGAAAAGGAGAACCAGGAGAGACTCGACGCGATGCTTCGCGCTCTCGATAAGCCAGGAGCGGAGCGATGGCTCCTGAGAGTGCAGGAATCTCTCGACGAGTTCATGAAGGAGTCGCATATCAACGCGATTATCGAAACAGAAAAGTGTCCGGCAGTGGCTGCAGTATTTGCTGAATGCGGACACTCAGTCGAGAGATTCCATCGGAGACTCCGGACCCGGCTGCTCTGTGATTATATCCGGCAGTTCGACAAGAACAGCCGGATGCCGCTGGATATACCTGAAGATCCGCTGATGCCCACAGTCAAAAGCTATGAAACGTACTTTCCGACGAATACAGCCGCCGCGCCGGATCTTTTCGAAAGAATGAGGCCACATCTCAAGTCATTTAGTCTGTATCTGCTTGCACGAATCCCGAATCTCGAAGGAATGTCGAATGAGGATCTTTTCGCTTTCGTGGAGGCGCGCCATAGTGCAGGACACCTTCCAAATCCCAGGCTATACACGCAGTTGTTCGGCAGGTTTCGCCTGGAAGAAGAACTCAAAAATTACCATAAACGGCTCAAAGCAAGGGAGAGAAAGAAGGGGAGAGACACAGGAACGAAATAAACAGAGCAGCCGGGGCGGAAGAACTTCCCCGGAGGACCACCTGACCTGCCGGGTTAGTGCGACATATCCGGGTTACTGCATATCCGGGTTACTGCATATCCGGGTTACTGCATATCGGCCGCCCCATCGACCCGGATCTTCCCTGCGGAAATCAGCTCGGTCAGGCGGTTTATCGCGTCGAAATCAGAGGCATCAAAGGCCGCCTGACGGGCCGCCATAAGATTCACACTCTTCTGTTCTTCTTCCGTTATGCTCTTCTTCTCGATGATAGTCTCGACAAGAGATCGAAGACTTTTGCATTCCTCTTCCATCCGGCAAATCCTCAATGCGTATACATATGAAAGTGATTTTACAGAAGCCCAGTGGAAAGTAAAACGATTTTTTTCTCTGATATCGCTCGCGGCATTGAACCTCCGGTCCTCCCCGGGGTTAACCGTTCAATCCCCCGCTGCGGACACCACACACCTGCCTGACGTCGCCGTTTTCCGCTGAGTCATGGCGGTAGCGCGCACAACCCCCTGTTATTATGGGAACTTTCCCTGTCGGGAATGCGGAAATGGGTGCCTCATGTTAGAAGCTTCTGGTGTTTGTCAGAAGAAAATCCAACCGAGGTGAACGCACCAGCATTCAGATCGTTGAGAAGCGGGGGCGACGAAATCTCATCGTCTCAAAGTGGTGCAACGTCAACCTCCTCACGAACCGATCGGGAACCACAGACAGCTTTGGGATTGAACCTCCGATCCTCCCCCGGGGGGTAACCCTTCAATCCCCCGCCGCGGACACCACACACCCGGAAATTACATATTTGTAATCCTCCCGCAATCTTCCGGTAAGAATAAGTTCATACAATGCGGCGTCTAATCCGGGATATGCTGTCGACCCATGGAGAACTTATGACTGACACTTTCTCACACAACACAAGCATCCAGATCATCAACGATTCCGTCCAGCAGGCCTCTCAATGGGTCAATCCGCTCAGAAATGAAATCTCGCGGGCGATTGTCGGGCAGAAGGTTCTCATTGATCGCCTGCTTGTCGCGCTTCTTTCCAACGGCCACCTGCTTCTGGAAGGAGTGCCGGGGCTCGCAAAGACCCTCGCTCTCAAGACTCTCGCCGCAGCGGTGAACACAGGCTTCCGCCGCATTCAGTTTACGCCCGATATGCTCCCTGCGGATATTATAGGAACTGAAATTTACAATCCCCGCGAAGCTTCCTTCACGGTGAAACAGGGGCCTCTTTTCTCCAACCTGATCCTTGCAGACGAGATCAACAGAGCTCCT
>CAYQVO010000032.1:20878-43722 GCA_964421085.1 uncultured Bdellovibrionales bacterium
CAGGTCACGATTGGCAAGGAGACATTCATACTGCCTGATCCGTTCCTTGTGATGGCGACGCAGAATCCAATTGAGCAGGAAGGCACCTACCCCCTGCCCGAAGCCCAGGTTGATCGTTTTCTTCTCAAAGTTGTCATCACATTCCCGTCCGTTGCCGAGGAACGGGTTATAATCGATGTCGCAGGCAGCCTTGATACTCCGGTACTGATCCGGCCTGTGGTCGAAGATCATGAGATAATCCACGCAAGACATGTAGTAAACACGATCTACATGGACGAGAAAATCAAGGATTATATAGTCTCGCTTGTGTACGCCACCAGAAACCCGGTCGCATACAAACTCGACATCGCACCATACATCAAGCTTGGATCGTCTCCGCGGGCCACCCTGGGACTTGTCTCATGCAGCAAAGCCATGGCATTCCTGAACGGCCGCGGCTATGTCACTCCCCAGGATGTCAAGACAATCGCAATGGACGTAATGCGCCACCGTATCTCGGTCACATACGAGGCGGAGGCTGAGAGCATAGGAGGCGAAGACCTGATTCAGCGAATCCTTGATACGGTCCCGGTTCCCTGATGCCCCCGGGGTGATTATGGAAAAGAGCACGACAACGCAGATACTTCAGAAGGTGAGGCGAATCGAGATCCGGACGAAAAGACTCGTCGAGGAAGCCTTTGCAGGACACTATCACTCCACATTCCGCGGCCACGGGATGAACTTCGATGAAGTCCGGGAGTACATTCCGGGTGACGATGTGCGTGCAATCGACTGGAACGTCACGGCCCGGGCCGGACGCCCCTTCATAAAAAAGTTCAGGGAAGAGCGCGAACTTACAGTCCTTCTTATCATAGATGTTTCCGCATCGGGAGACTTCGGGTCGTCAAGCCGGAGCAAACGGGAGCTTGCTGCGGAACTTGGAAGCGTTCTTGCCTTTTCCGCCACGAGAAATCACGACAAAGTGGGTCTCATTCTCTTCAGTGAAGATGTCGAGCTCCACATTCCTCCAGGGCGCGGACACTCGCATGCTCTGAGAGTTGTGCGTGAAATTCTTTTTTTCGAGCCTTCAGGAAGAGGTACGGACATCAACAGAGCGCTTGATTTCGCGAACAAAGTCTTTACCCGGAAAGCCGTTCTTTTTCTCATCTCCGATTTTTGCCTGAGAGGGGAATTCACGTCGTCGGTTGAAGCGCTCCGTCCCAAGCTCAGGATTGCGAATTCGCATCACGATCTGATCGCGGTCTGTGTCCGGGACCCGCGTGAGTTCGACCTCCCCGAAACAGGGCTCCTTCTCCTCGAAGATGCTGAATCAGGTGAGCAGCTCGAAGTCGACACACGTGACGAAGGCATTCGCCGGATTTTCCGGGAAAAGTCGTTGTCGCGTTATGACCAGCTCCGCCAGGGAATCAGGAGCACGGGCGTGGACCTGCTCGAGATAAGCACTGACAGGCCGTATATTCCGGAGCTTCTCCGGTTCTTCGAGGCGCGGGAGAAAAGGAGATAGAATGAACGAGCGCCTCATTCCAGCTCTGCTTGTGGTTTTTCTGCTCTGCTCAGCACCGCTTGAAACCCGCACCGAAGAACCGGCTCTATCACCCGGAGTCCCCGCTTCCCGTGAAACACCAGAGGCAGCAGGCAAAGACATCAGGGATATTTACGGGCCTGTCGAGTTCCACAATTTTCTTTCCATTGCGGGGAAGACCGCCCCTGTGCTGGGCGGTGCCGCAGCTGCGGCTTTTCTGCTGTATCTGCTTTCACGATGGCGAAGAAAAGAAACAGTCCCGCTGAGGTCGCCCGAGGAACTCGCATTCGAGGCGCTACATGCGGCAAAAATGCTCATGCAGCCGGATCTGTCGAGGGAATTTGCTTTCAGTGTATCCGGGATTCTCCGCCAGTATATCCTTGCCAGATATCAGGTGGCGGCCACCTGTGAGACCACGGAAGAGTTTCTCCACCGCCTGTCAAAAGAGAGCAGCTCCCCGCTGGGAAAGCACTATACGCTCCTTACTGATTTTCTTTCTCTGTGTGACGCCGCGAAATTCGCACGCGCATCTTTTTCCAGAGAGTCCCTCGAAAAACTCCTTCAAAGCGCCCTGAACTTTATCGACGCGTCACGTCCGGCTCCTGCGGAGGCAGCGCCATGATCCATTTCGCCCATCCCGAACTGCTCATTCTTCTTCTCCTCCTCCCCCCACTGGCGTTTCTGCGGGGCCGCAAAGGGAGAGCGACCAGCGTAAGATTCTCGAGTACCGAAGTGCTGAGAGAGATCAGTGGGGTTAAACATGCGTCATCAGGCGCAGCAAGGATGTCCTTGAGGCTCCTCACAATGGCATGCATTGTTGTGGCAATGGCGAGACCTCAAATCGTCAGCGGATATACTCAGGTAGAAGCCAGCGGCATAGATGTGATGCTCGGACTCGATATCTCTTCGTCCATGGAAGCTCTCGATTTCACCCTTGACGGGCGGGAAGCGAACCGCCTTCAGGTGGTTAAATCCGTGGTCGAAAAATTCATACAGGAACGGCCGAATGACCGTATCGGAGTCGTCGCATTTGCCGGCCGGCCATACCTTGCCAGTCCGCTCACTCTCGACCACGACTGGCTGCTGGATCGCCTGGAAAAGACTAAGATAGGCTCAGTTGAAGACGGCACCGCATTGGGATCCGCGCTGGCGGCAGCTTCCGCCCGCCTGGATAAGCAGCCCGCCAAATCGAAAATCGTCATCCTGCTTACCGATGGCATGAATAACGCGGGAAAAATCTCGCCTGAAGTTGCAGCCCATGCTGCAAAAGCTCTCGGAATAAAGGTCTATACAGTCGGCGCAGGAACGAGAGGCGAGGCTCCAGTGCCGGTGGCAGACTCGTGGGGGCGAAAGAGGGTTGTTATGGCAAAGGTTGATATCGACGAGGAAACACTTCGGGAGATAGCGCAGGTTACGGGCGGAGCGTATTACCGCGCCACTGACACCGGTTCTCTTTCCAGGATCTATGACGAGATAAACCGGCTGGAGAGAACGACTCACATCGTGCGAAAGTTCGAAAACGTGACCGAAGTATTTCCCTGGGCTGCATGGTCTGCGATTGTGCTGATAGCGCTCGAACTTTTTGTGGTCCACGGATGGTACAGAAGAGTGCCGTAAGGGGTATGCGAAATGGGTGAGAACCTGCTGACATTTCAATATTTCTGGTACATCCCTCTGGGCCTCGTCCTGTGCGCATGCGGGGCTATGCTTCTCGGTCACCTGAAAAGCAGGAATTTCGAAGCGCTGAAGCTTTTCGCAGGCGAGGCCCTGCTCCCCCGCCTTCTGGAAGGGTTCTCTCTTAACAGGCGGCGCATGAAGATGTGGCTTTTGTCTGCAGCAGTGATGGCGATATTCGCGGCCCTTGCAAGACCCCAGAGGGGCTTTGAATGGCAGGAGGTAAACCGGCGGGGTCTGGACATTCTGATAGCTGTCGATACATCGAAAAGCATGCTTGCGACCGACACAGTTCCCAATAGACTGGAGCGGGCGAAGATTGCAGTCGATGATTTTATCAAGAAGCTCGACGGGGATCGTGCCGGACTCATTCCCTTCGCCGGCACCGCTTTTCTGATGATCCCGCTTACTCTCGATTACGACATCGTGCTCGATTCCCTCCACGTGATTAACACAGATGTAATACCCCGCCCGGGCACCAATATTTCGGCAGCAATTGATGAAGCAAGGCGCGCGTTCAGCGGAAGCAGCAGGGAGAAGATCCTGGTAATCGTGAGCGACGGCGAAGATTTGGAAAAGGATGCGCTGCAGGCTGCATCCCGGGCGGCATCAGACGGAGTAAAGATTTTTACAATAGGTGTCGGTACTGCGGCCGGGGAACTGATCCCGGTAAAAGGCTCCATGGGAAACACCGGTTTTGTCAAAGACGAAACCGGCAACGTCGTAAAGAGCAGACTTGATGAAGAGACACTGAGCAGGATTGCTGAAACGGCATCTGCTTCATATTTTCCTCTCGGGCAGGGCGGCGAAGGACTGCAGAAAGTTTATCTCGAAAAGCTGAAGCTTCTGCCGAAATCAGAGTTTGCGCAGCGAATGACACGAAAGCCGGTTGACCGGTTCGAGTGGGCTCTTCTTGCCGCGTTTCTCGCGCTTACACTGGAGTTCTGGCTGAAAGAGAGGCCGTCAGGCGGCAGAAACTCTCTTGCGTCTGTTGTTTCTGCCGGCAGGCGGTTTCTCGTCAGGACCCCGCTTCTTCTGGTTTTATTTCTTCCGTCATGCGGTCCGGACGCAAAAAAGCTGTATGACCAGGCGGAATACAGCAGGGCATCGGAGGAATACAGGAAGCTCCTGGAGAAGGACCCTGAAAATTCGACCCTTCATTACAATGCTGGAGCCGCGGACTATAAAGATGGCAGGTTTGACACGGCAGAAGAACAGTTCGAGTCCGCCCTCAAGACTGAAGACCTCAGTATCCAGGAAAAAGCCTATTTCAATCTCGGGGACACTTTTTACCGGAAAGGAGAGGCGTCTTTCAAGTCCGACAGGAACGGTACAATTGAGTCGTGGAAACAGGCTGTAGAAAGCTATGAAAATGCAGTCAAACTTAATCCATCGAATGAGGACGCCGTATTCAACAGAGATTTCGTCAGGAAAAAGCTCGAAGATCTCATGAAACAGACCCCTCCCCGGCAGAAGCAGCAGGAACAGAAGAAAGACCAGCAGCAGGAACAACAGGAACAGGGGGAGTCTGAAAAGCAGGAGCAGCGACAGGAACAGGAGAAGTCTGACAAGCAGGAGGAGGAGCAGCAGCAACGACAGGAACAACAGGAACATGAGGAATCCGGGCGGCGGCAGGAGGAGGTTCAGCAGCAGAGCCCGATGGCTCCCACTCCCTCGCCCGCATCGAAGCGCCGGGAGGCCATGTCAGTCGATGAAATGACGAAAGAAGAGGCCCGGCAGCTCCTTGAATCTCTCCGCAACGAAGAGCTCAAGCCTCCTCCTGATCCACAGAGGAAGCAGAGGCGCAGGCCTGATGATGATGATGTGAAGAAGGACTGGTAGGTAATATGCATCGCTTGTTCAAAACAATTATTTTCAGTGCAGCTCTCTGCATTCCGGCACTTGCCGTTGTTTCTCATGCTGACGACACTATCACCGCGACTCTTCATCAAACTGAGATCGAAGCTGGTGAGTCAGCTCAGCTTACTGTCACTCTTTCAACCGGTACTGATGCCGGGAAACCTCTTCTTCCGGACGTAAAGGGTCTTCGCTTTATTCCACGAGGCCAGAGCACTCGGATGCAGTTTGTAAACGGGAGAATGTCTACTAATGTCACGTTCGTCTACGAGATTCAGGCACTCGATGAAGGAGTGTACACGATACCTCCTGTTCAAATCCGGCTCAGCGGCCGGATCATCGAAACAGATCCCATGACTCTTTCCGTCACCGGCGGCGCCCGGAGCAGACTTCCGGCAATGCCGCCCTCGTCAGGACTCGGAACTTTTGGATTTGGCCCGCCTGCACCCTCCATCCCGGCTCCACGTGCGGACAGCGCAGGGCAGGCAGCGGCTTTGACTGTGCATCCGGCAAAAACTACGGCCTATGCTGGTGAACTGCTTCCTGTGGAGATAAGAGCAAGCTTTGCCGAAGCGATGCGGGTGACACTGAATTCCCAGCCCGCACTCAGCGGTGGCGCCTTTACTGTGCAGAACACGAAAGGTGAGCCGCATGAGTCCCGCGAAGTCTCGAACGGACGCACGTACACTGTGCTCACCTGGAGAACCGCAATTTCGGCGGCGAAAGATGGAACGTTTCCCGTTACGGGAGAACTGGCGGCTACATTTCTCGTCAAAGAGACGATGCGGATGCGAAATCCCTTCCTCGACAACCCGCTCTTCGACAACAACTTCTTCGATCAGGATCTTTTCGACAACTTCTTCGGAGGCCTTAAAGAAAAATCGGTTACACTGAAAAGCGACGAGCTTTATCTCCGCATTCTCCCTCTTCCTGAAGAAGGAAAACCCTCCAGCTTCAATGGAGCCATCGGATCGTTCTCAATGTCGGTATCATCGAGCCCGGCTGCCGTTCGCACGGGCGACCCCGTCACTCTTCGCGTCCGCATCAGCGGAACAGGGAACTTCGACCGTGTTTCGAAGCCATCCGTCGAGACTGACGCGAACTGGAAAACATATAATCCTGAGGCAACATTCAAGCCCCTTGACGCAGTCGGATTCCAGGGGGAAAAATTTTTCGAGCAGGTTTTGATTCCACAGTCTCCGGACATAAAGGAGATACCCCCTCTGGTTTTTACATGGTTTGATCCCGTCCAGAGAAAGTATAACCAGATAAAAAGTGATCCCCTGCCGCTCACAGTCACTGGTCCGGCTATCACGACAGGCCGGACACTTCCATCCGCGCCATCACCCGCCGTGGTTCCTGAGGCAGGACAACCGCCCTTACCAACGGACAGCACCCTTGCGCCGATTCAGATTGAGAGCGGTCCCGGGTACGCGTCGCTCACGCCGGTATTCATGCAGTCGTGGTATCTCCAGGCGGCAGGGACCGTCCTGCTGCTGATTTTGGCCGGAATCGGCGGCAGGATGATGGTGCTGAGGCGGATGAAAGACCCGGGATACGCGCGGAGGCTGTCACAACAGACTGCGATTGACGCCGCCTTTAACGAGATTGAAAAAGCTCTTCATGAGGCGGACACAAGGGCGTTCCTTCTTGCCGGAAAAAGGGCTGGACAGCTCATGCTTGCCGACAAGTGGAGGCTTGAGCCTGAGGCAATAACGATTTCGGACATAAAATCACGGAGCGGCGATGAGTTCCCTGAGACTCTGAAGATATTCGAGCTTTCTGACGCCGTCTCGTTTTCCGGACACAGTCTCAATGTTCAGCAGCTCAGGGAGATCTTCAAAGCATTCAAAGACGAACTGGGGAGGGTGAAATGAAAGCAGTCAGAGCCGTCCTTACTCTCTTTTTCCTTCTCCTGCTCACGCCCTTCGCATACGCTTCCGACACATTCCAGGACGCCAACCGGGCTTATGCAGGAGGGAATCTCGAGGAGGCGGTAAAGCTTTATACGCAGGCTCTGTCAGAACAGGGCTGGTCTCCGGGCATTCTTTACAATATGGGAAACGCTTATGCGATGCTTGGCCGCCCGGGTGAAGCAGTGCTTGCATACAAACGCGCCCTGTACCTTCGGCCCCGGGACGATGATGCCGCTGCAAACCTGACTCAGACACTGAAAGAAGCCGGAACTTTTCCCGACGAACCGTCCAGGGCAAAGGCGCTGATTACAGCATTCAGCATGAACCGTCTTGCGTATGCCGCACTTGCTTCCGCCGGGGTGCTTGCTTTGTATCTTCTTATGACTGGAGTACTTCCTTTCATTCGTCTCAAGGCAGGACTGATCAAAAGTCCGCCCGGACCAATGAACATCTTTATTGCAGCGGTCTGTGTTTTAATTATCGTTGTTGCGGGCGCCGGGACGGCTGTTCAGCTTTATCAGCTGAAAGAGGCGGTGGTGCTCGCAGATGATGCTTCCCTTCAGGTTTCTCCGTTTCAGGGAGCCGGACACAGGAGTTCATTAAAGCCGGGCAGAATAGTCGAGATAATAAAGGAATTTCAGGAATACTATTATATTGAAGACGCGAACGGTCAGACAGGATGGCTGAAAAAGGATTCTGCCGCGAGGGTAGTGCCGGGGTAAAAAACAATATGAGGAATTTTCCGCCTGATTACCCCGGCAGCTTAATGTAAAATGTCGACCCTTCGCCGGAGCAACTCTCTGCCCGCACACTTCCCTTGTGCGCCTCCACTATTGCCCTGACGAAACTAAGTCCCAGTCCAAGTCCCCTCTCCGTCCGGCTCCGATCGCTCCGATACAGTCTTTCCCATATCTTTTCAAGTTCACCCGGCGCGATTCCGCATCCGCTGTCGCTCACCGATACAATCACGTCACCACCTTCAACATCCGCGTGAAATTTGACCCACCCGCCTTTCTGGTTGTATTTGACGGCGTTATCGAGAAGATTCGCAAAGGCCTGCTGAATCCGGATACGATCCACAGGGCAACGAATGCTCCGGGGAACCTTGTTCGAAACCTTGACCTCCTTTTCGTCAGCAACTTCGGCATACATGTCGATGACTTCGTCAAGTATTTCAAAGATCGATTCATCTGCAATTCTCAGACGGACACTCCCTGTCTCGGCCTCTGCCACATCCATAAGCGTGTTGAGAATCTGCAGCACCCGTTCGGACTCTTCGAGACAGTCAGCAAGCGCTTCTCTGTACGCGTCAAGATCACGGTTATCCTGAAGCGCCACTTCCGCCGCCGTGCGAAGTCTTGTGACAGGAGTGCGAAGGTCATGCGCCACGTTGTCAAAGGCTGAAGCCAGCTGCTGCGCAAGATAAGCGTTCCTTTCAAGCATCTGATTCACGAGACCCACGCACTCCTGGACCTCCGTACGGCGGCTGTTGACTGGGATCCGCAGCCTGGTGTTTCCAGAGGAAAGAATCTCCCGAATGCGGCTCAGAGTCTGCCCGACAGGAGAAAAGTACATTCGAGCGGTGAGCCATCCGAGAAGAAACCCGGTGCTCAGGATGAGAACGAATATCGGAAGAACATCACTCATTCAGGCGGCCGTTTAATCATTCCGCTCTCAGCATATACCCCATGCCTCGGACAGTTTGAAGCATCTTCGGCTCGAAATCACGGTCGATCTTGTTCCTCAGGCGGCACACGAGCACATCCACCACATTTGTCTGCGGATCAAAGTTGTACTCGTATACATTTTCGAGTATTGAAGTCTTTGAAACAACCCTGCCGGGGGTTCTCAAAAGGTATTCCAGAAGCCGGTATTCTTTCGCCTGCAGCTCTATCCTCCTTCCGTTTCTCGAAACTTCGCGCGTAAGGAGATTAAGCACGAGATTCCCGAGCCGCAGAACAGGCGGGTCGCCGGGATTTGCAGAACGCCTGATGAGCGCGTTTACCCGGGCCAGGAGTTCCGAAAACGAGAACGGCTTCGTCAGATAATCGTCACCACCCTTTTCAAGTCCAAGCACCCTGTCGTCCACTGTATGCTTGGCGCTCAGTATCAGTACCGGAGTATTGACCCGTTTCATCCTCAGCCTTTCGATCAGAGAAAGTCCGTCCATTCCCGGCAGCATGACGTCGATAATCGCCGCGTCATAAACTCCGCTTTGGGCCAGGTGCAGGCCTTCGGTCCCCTCGTGGACCGTATCAATGACAAAACCGGCCTCTTCGAGACCTTTAGCTATATACCCGGCAATTTTTGTGTCGTCTTCAACGATGAGAAGTTTCATATCATCCAGCGCAAGCACTCATGCAGTATCAGAACCATCGCACGGCGGCTGATGAACGAAATGCCGATGAAGAGGTTCGCGGGGAACATTCATGATGTCGAAGCTTACGGCAGCCAGCAGAAGCTGCATTCCAAGAATAAGAGGCAGCGCGGAAAGCATCACAGTGCCCGTTATCGCCGGCTGTCCGGACTGAATACTCACATACCATTCGTAAAGGCCCAGACCGACACCCCATGTGCACAGCAGAAGTCCGGTCAACATCTCGATGGAACATACGTTGAAATCTCTCAGGAAGTAACTGTAGAAGACCCGTTTCAGGAACCTGAGAGTGTATTTTCCGGGGAACTGAAAAAGCACGCTGCGGATACTCAGGCTGTTTGTTTCATCACCATAGGAAGAATCCATCGGGATCTGTTCGATTACAGCGCGTATCGTCCCGAGCCGGAAAAGCATGTCACTCTCGAAGAAGCAGCGGTGGTCTATCTTCTCCAGAGGAAGGAGCCTCAGCACCGATGTGTGAATCGCAGTGAACCCGTTCGCGGGATCCATCAGATTCCAGTAACCACTCGTCACTTTGTTGATGAACGAGAGCACCACATTTCCCATAAGCCTCAATCCCGGCATCTGTGAGAGGGATTCAAGGCGGAAGAATCTGTTGCCTTTGCAGTAATCCGCTCCTTCCTGAACAATCGGGGCGATAATAACCGGGATAAGAGCGGGACGCATCTGCCCGTCGCCGTCAATCTTGACCGCGATATCGGCGCCCGAAGAAAGAGCCGCTCTGTATCCGGTGATAGTCGCGCCGACGACGCCCTGATTTTTCGCGTGGCGCAGGACTGACACTCTCGTGTCTGTACAGTTTGCCTCGACATAGTCGCCCGAACCTTCCGGGCAGCAGTCATCTACGACAAAAATATCCTCGACCTCGCTGCCCATCGCCGAAAGAAGCTGCAGTATCTGATTTTTGACCCTGTAACAAGGAATAATGGCGGCCACTTTCATGCGCCCGAGTATAATACAGGTGGAAACTCATAATCAATGAAGGATCTTATACGCCGAGAGTTCTCTCTTGCGGCAAATGCGACACTCTTTTTTTTTCAGGCATAATCATTATTAGAAAAACAACACGGGGCTCAGACAAAGGTTTCCGGGGTGCACATCATTAAGAAACGACGCGCCCTGCCTCTTTTTCCAGTCAGGTTTTTTCAGTCGAAGACGCCGTGGTTTTACCGGCAGTGATGGATTTGTGACGTGAAAACCCCCGGGAAAAGAGAGGCTCTGCGATGGAAGGAAAAAGTATCAAAGTGACACAGATAGAATCAACAAGCAGCCGTTCCAAAGGCCTCATTGAACGGTGGGAAGCATTAATACCTCAGCGCAGTCCGAAGGGAATTCGCTCCGGCTTCCGGGCTCTCGGACTTTTCAGGACTGACTCAGTCAATTTTTCTCTGGCAGAAGCCGCTCAAAAACGGCTTCGCGGCCATCTCCCGCAATAGGACCTCCATTTGCGTTTCATGGAATGTTCAGGCTACCCTTCTGCCAATGGAAGAGGAATCGAATCAGATCCCTGAGACTCCCGCGTCGACGCATGCTTCGTTAATTGACAGCAGTTCTGTTTCTCAGTTTCTCTCTGTCCTGAGCACCAGGGTGGATCCTGCCGCAGCAAAAGCTTCTCTTCGCGTTACGCCTCACGGTCTGTTTGTTGAGCGCAACTTTCTGAATGATTTCTTCGCGCTCTACAAGACGTGGTTCAGGGAAAAGCTGGGACGAGAAGCCGCCTTGAGCCTGCAGAAGTGCATGAAGAAGTTTTTCAATACGCCCGTCCCGCCCCTTTTTTACCTTGTTGAAGCAAAACAGTGCATGCTTGGCCACCTCGTGAGGCGTGAGTACCAGGACCCGAAGCGTCTTGGTCTTCCCACATATCTCGGGACAGTTGATGACACCCGCAGGATGCTTCATCCCAGAGATCCTCTTCTCATGTACATGACGAACCTCGAGGTGAAACAGGGTGCGCGTGGAAGGGAGTTCGTCCTCAAGTGCGGGAAAGGCCAGTGGACCTTCGACGAAAATGTTCTTCTCGAGTTCTCGCGCCTTGTTCAAAGGTCGCCTCACCTTGCAAAACGGTTTCCAAACCGGACAGGCGCCCTTCGGGACTCGTTCAAAGCTCTTTCTGAAGTTCTCGAGCAGGCGAAACTCGCCCCGCCCAGACAGAGGCTTCTTGTTCCTGAAGCCTTCAAGGCTGGACGAGACATAAACTACATCGCTGATGGCACGCTTACTTTCCTCCTGGAAGGCCGCAACAGGATCGTGTGGTGCTATGAAGTCGGCGGAAAGACGCTTTTCCGGTTCATAAAGAGAGAATGCATCGGCCTTTTCACGTCGCAGGACAGACGGCATAGGAGCCGCATCGAGATTCTGCCTCCGCGCAGCCGGGATCTCGCCGCGTATCAGCACAAGGGGAAGACCTTCATGCTTCACCCCCGCGCGTTCCTCGAATTTATCAGGATTGTCATGCACTCGCCCATTGAAGGATCTTCGCTGCAGTTCAGGTATTCCGTCAAAGACTGCCTCGATGAGCTTTACAGAATTCTCGAAATAACTGAGCCGATTTCTCCCGACAAAGTCGCCCGCCATCTGGAAAGGATCCGCTCAAAACGCATCCTGTGCCTGATTACTTCGCGGTGGATTCTCGCTGTGACACAGAGAAACAGGATTATCGCATGTATCGACAGGCACCATTCGCATTCAAGGCCGAAGGTAAACCGCGGCGGAAATCAGGGGCGGAAAGGAGACAGGAGAAGGTTCAGGGGAACGCGTTGAAGGACAGCGGAGGATCTTCCGGCTCACGTTTTGATATTCAGACCCGTTCTCCTGCGCACTTTACAACGCACATACCGTCCTGGGTAAATGAAAAACTGCGCAGGATTCGAATACCTTTCCGTTCGAACAACTTGAGAATGGACTCGGGCGAATGAGAACTCATATTCTCCCTGAGACAGTCTCCGAAAAAAAAACGTCCCCCGGCTTCAATACCCGGCAGATTTCACCAAGTGTCGAATCGGTATGGAGGGAGTATAACGCGTTGGTGCAGAAAACAACGTCAACCGATCCTTTTCTGAAGGGAAAGACATCGCCGAACTTTTTCGTGAAAATCTCCATGTCCGGGTTCTTTACCGCAGAATCTCCCTCTTCACATCCTCATATTCCACCCCGATCTCAATCGACACCTTCTTCCGTTTTATCAGTTCATCGAACTCAGCTGGAGGCGAATAATGAATCCCGAGAGCGTCGGAGACAATCGAGGCAAACTTTGCCGGATGGGCAGTTTCGACAAAAATGCCCGGCAGATTCCCAAGCGCGAGACGGGCGACGGCGCCGTGAGGCTCCGCTATGTACCGGTACTTTTCGAACAAATCGCGCATTGCCTGCTTTGTCTGCGAATCGCTCCAGGCGGAACCGCTCAGATTCGCCCTGATCCTGTCATCGTCGCCGAAAAGCGAGCATATCCTTGCAAAGTTACTCGGATCCGCAATATCCATCGCGTTGGAAAGGGTATCAACTACCGGCCCGGGCTCGTATACACCGCCCGAAAGAAATCTCGGGACGACGTCATTCGCATTGGTTGCCGCAATAAAGCCCTGAACAGGCAGTCCCATTTCCCTGCCAATCAGTCCTGCCGTCAGGTTTCCGAAATTACCCCCTGGGACGGAGCAGAAAACAGAAGAACCGGCTGGAAGCTGGGCGCATGCCCTGAAAAAATAAGCAGTCTGAGGAAGGAGCCTTGCGACATTAATAGAATTCGCCGAACAGAGAATTACTTTCGATCTCAGCTCGAAATCGCCGAATGCCTGCTTCACAAGCCTCTGACAGTCATCGAAGTTTCCCTTCACCTCGAGAGCAGCAACATTATCCCCAAGCGTTGCTATCTGCTGTTCCTGAAAGCGCGTAACCTTTCCCGATGGATAAAGGACAACAACCCTGAACCCGGGAAGCCTGTGAAAAGCCGAAGCAACTGCAGCGCCGGTATCCCCGGAAGTTGCTGTAAGAATCGTGGTCTCGCCCCGGGACTTTCTCCGCATCAGGCGCGCCATAAAGCGCGCACCAAAATCCTTGAAGGCCAAAGTGGGCCCGTGGAAGAGTTCGAGGACAAAAATCCCGTCGCTCAACTGCACCAGGGGCGCGTCAAACGTAAATGCGTCCGATATTACCTCCCGGATCTCCTCATCCGGCAGGTCGCCTTCAACGTAGGGCCGCAGAACCTCGAATGCGATGGTGTTCAGATCCCTGCCCTGGAGATTATCAAGAAACTCCTGACTCAACCTGGGATACCGCTCGGGAACATACAATCCGCCGTCCGGCGCGAGACCGTGTGCGACAGCATCGAGAAACCCGGCCTTATCTGCCTTGCCGTTCGTGCTTCTATACAGCACTTTTCACTCCATTATCCGGGCTCCCAGTGAGCCTGCTGTTCCTGTGAATGAAAGAGACTCGATCCCCTCTCTTTCGAATACATCACACATGGCCTTTGCGCTCCTGTTCGCGTCATCGAGGCATCGTGACAGGGCGAAAATAGAGGGACCGGATCCCGAGATGCCGCCTCCGACCGCGCCGCTTTCAATCGCGGCTTTCTTTGCAGAGTCGAAACAGGGAATCAACGCGGCACGGTAAGGTTCAATAAGAACATCCTGCAGGGAGCGTCCCACAAGATCGACATCGCCGGACAGAAGGCCGGTAATAAGACCTGCCACATTTCCCATCTGCACAATCGCGTCTCTGAGCTGAACCTCGCGTCTCAGCACCTTGCGGGCGTCCTCTGTGCGCACCTCGACCCGGGGGCAGACAACCGTGTAAAAAATCTCTCCGCCGGGGTGAATCTTCACAATATCGATGGGATTATAGCTTCGGATAAGAACAATTCCTCCCAGAAGAGAAGGTGCGACGTTATCAGCATGCGCCGTTCCGCATGCGGCGCGCTCCGCTTCCATAGCGCACGCAACGAGATCTTCCTCCGGGACTTCAATTGAAAGAAGCGAAGTCACAGCGACAAGAGCCGCAGCAGCACTGGCTGCGCTCGAACCAAGCCCGCTTCCAAGAGGCATCTGCTTTTCAACCTCGAGGACCACGCCTGCCTCGATGTTCTTCCTGCAGAACAGTTCCCTTACTGCCACAGAGGCAGTGTTCTTTTCAGGATCCGCCGGTATCTCTCCATAAGGAGACACAACCCGGCTTACTGTCACTCCCGGGCCGGCATCCGACCGGCTCGCTGTGACGAAATCTCCCGGCGCCTCGAGCGCGAATCCAAGTATATCGAACGCGCTTCCGACGTTTGCCACAGTGGCGGGCGCAAATGCTCTTGCAGATTCACTCATATCTGATTCGCTATCCGTATAACATCGGCAAAAACACCGGCAGCCGTAACGTCGGGCCCGGCGCCGGGCCCTTTCACGACAAGCGGCCGCGATGAGTATCGATCGGTGGTAAACGCAATGACATTATCCGCACCCGAAAGCCCGAAGAATGGATGATCAGGGCAGATCGCTTCAAGGGCTGTCTTCGCCTTTCCGCCCCGGAGAGACGCGATATAGCAGAGCCGTTTCCCATCTGCTGCAGCTCCCTTCGCCATTTCAGCGTAATGCCCGTCCAACTTTTCGAGCTCCGCAAAAAAGTCGTCGACACTTCCCCTGTCCCGGCACTGCTCGGGCACGAGATTTTGAATTTCAACATCAGGAGACTCCAGAGCGCACCCTGTTTCTCTGGCAAGAATCAGGAGCTTTCTTGCGACGTCCATTCCGCTAAGATCTTCCCGCGGGTCAGGCTCGGTATACCCGAGCGCATGCGCCTCGCGGATAAGCTCGCTGAACCGTTTCTCAGGAACGAACGAATTGAATATGAAGCTGAGTGTGCCGGAAAGCACAGCATCCACGGACTGAACCCGGTCTCCGCTCTTCAGGAGATCATTCAATGTGCTGATTACCGGCAACCCGGCCCCGACGCACGTTTCAAAAAGGAAAAACGCGTTCCGGCGCTTCACCAGATCCTTCAAACTCCGGTACCCCGGGTACGGGCCGGCCACTGAATGCTTGTTTGGCGTGACTATCGACACACTCTTTGAAAGGAGGTCCGGATAGAAGCCGGGCACTTCGTTTGAAGCCGTAGTATCAATGAAAACACTGTGAGGAAGATTAAGCTCAATGATTTTTTCCACGAATCCCCGGAGCGAAGACTCGACACCTTTCTCTTCAAGGTGTTCGGGCGCTTTGTCCGCGGGAATTCCCTCATCGACGAAGAGCATCCGCTTTGTGTCCATGAAGCCGACAAGCCTCAGATCCAGGGACTCACCTGCCTTGAGAGACTCATACTGTGAATCGATCTGCCGGAGTAAAGTTCCGCCGACTCTCCCCTTTCCGACCAGGAACAGATTCGCCACTTTGACATCGGAGAGGAAGAATTCGTCGTGTATCGACTGCAGAGCTTTTTTCTGATCATGGCGGGATACGACGACTGAAATGCTCAGTTCCGATGAACCCTGCGCGATTGCGACGACATTGACACCGTTGCGGCCAAGTGCACCGAAAAGTCTTCCGCTTATACCCGGAGTGCGCCGCATGTTTTCGCCCACGGCAGTCACAACAGAATACTCATCCTCCGCCGAGACACCCTCGATAACTCCCCTCGATATCTCTATCTCGAACTCCTGCTCCAGCGCTTCTTTCGCCGCCCGGGCGCTCCCGGGAGGGACCGCAAAACAAATGGTGTGTTCCGAAGACGCCTGTGTGATGAGTATTACGTTTACGTTCCGCCCGGCAACGACAGCAAAAACGCGCCTGGCAATTCCCGCCGCCCCAATCATGCCGCTGCCTTCCACCTTTATGAAAGCCACATGATCAATGGATGAAATTCCTGTTACCATGAAGGAATGCTGCACAGGCTCCGTGCTGATGAGCGTTCCAGTGTGAGGCACATTGAAAGTATTCCGGATCCTGAGAGGAATCCGCTTTTCATAGGCAGGCTGGATAGTGGGGGGATATATTACTTTTGCCCCGAAGTGGGTGAGCTCCAGCGCTTCTTCATAAGTAACAGCGGGAAGACAGAGTGCCCGTGGAACATGGCGCGGATCCGCCGTCATTACGCCGTCCACATCCGTCCATATCTCAATCTCACCGGCAGAAAGCGCAGCGCCAAGAATCGAAGCGGTGTAGTCGGATCCCCCGCGCCCCAGTGTTGTCGTCTCTCCATCCTCAGTGGAAGCAATAAAACCTGTCACTACCTGCAGCGCTTCATGTTTCCCGAAATAATCCTGGATGAGCTTGTGCGTCGCTGTCGTCTGCACCTGGCCCGCGCCGAAATTCCGGTCGGTGCGAATTATGCCTCTTGCATCCAGAAACTCCGCCACGATGTCATTTACACGAAAAGCCTCTGAGACAAGATACGCACAAAGCCTCTCTCCAAAGCTCATCACATAATCTTCAGTCCGGAGCGTGCATTCTCTCAAGAGGAACGTTCCCTTGAGCACATCTTCCAGCTCTCGAATGATTGACTTGATCTGAGCAATCACGCGGGCCCTGTGCGCGGCAGGAAGAAGAGGTGTGCACGCTTCTACGTGCCGCTCTTCAATGCGGTTTACAATGTCACGATACTCATCTATTCCAGAGGCGGCCATCCTGCCTGACTTAATCAGGTCGTCGGTGACGCCGTTGAATGCAGAGACAACAACAGCCCTTATTCCGGCAGGATCACCGGCAACTATTTTCACAATACCGGCAATTTTTCCCGCCGATCCGACTGAGGCGCCTCCAAATTTGAGAATCTTCATAATAAGCCTCTGAAAAGGGAGCAGGAGTATCTTAGGCCAGGACTCAGGCAATGGGGAAGAGGGCCTGTAACCTCATTTCACTCTCTTCCGGGCAATCCAGAAGCCAATCAAATCTCCCACTTTTTTATTCACCAGCGTATACCCTTTGTACCGATCCGCCAGAGCAGAAACAACAGGAGGAAGCACCTCCGTTCCAACCCTTCCGTGACATGAAAGACATAGACGGTTATCGAGAATGACGGGAAGAATGACTGTCTCAGCTCCCTTTATCGCAGGCAGTTTTTCAGCCCTTTGGGTGTTCATTCTCTTTCCCGCCGCACTGCGCAGCATCTCTTCGAGTATGGCCCTCTCCTCGTTCGATTGCGACTGCCGCAGGGCATCTTCATAAGACCTTCGCAGAACTGTCGTTCCTTTTTTTGAATTTTCCCGGCTCAATTTTTCCGCAGTCTCACGGCAAGCCTGAACGTGATCAGCCGGGGATGCGCCCTGCAGCCGGGAACTCAGCAACCGATGGAAGGTCAAGTTCAGATGCGTCAGAGCCCCGGAATCCTCCGGCGCAGCGCTGCTTCCCGGCAGTGGATATGCACACAGCGCAAAAGATGCTATGAGGATGGGAAGCGTTAATCGTGTTATTGCGCGCATCATAAAGGGAATGATACCAGCAACAGTTCTATCGGGAAAATATCACTGACAGGCGGGCGTTTTGAGCGAATCATCGAAGTATTACAGGCACCTTCTCCATAGAACCATCGAGATCATAAAAATCCTGATCGTTCCCGTCATCCTGCTTATCGCTTTCTGGGTTCTCTTCAAGCTCATCAAGCATGTCCGTTACGACGATCTCGTGGACGCCCTGTACGGGATAAAGCGAAGCGATCTGGTTAGAGCGCTTCTTCTCTGCGCTCTCAACTATTTCGTTCTTACTCTCTATGATCTGCTTGCTTTCCGTTACATTCGTCACAAGCTGAGCTACGCGAAGATAGCGTTCACCGCGTGCATCAGTTTCGCCTTCAGCCAGACGGTTGGCTTCGCGTTTCTCAGCGGAGGCGCCATTCGCTATCGTCTTTACTCATCGTGGGGATGCTCAGCCCAGGAGATCGCCAAGCTCATTGCTTTCAGCGGCATTCACTTCTGGATGGGGCTCTTCCTTCTTTCGGGCGTCGCCTGCCTGGTCGTACCGGGGGATCTCCTGAAACTCGCCGGAATATCGGAGACTGGTTCGTCCTGGATTGGAATTGTCTTCATAGCGCCGATTCTTGCTTACTTCGTTCTCACCCTGCTTCGCAGGAAACCGGTCAGAATGGGTCAGTGGGAACTCCCGATGCCCTCCCTGCCCCTTGCTGCCGCGTCGGTTGGAGTTGCGTGTCTTGACTGGATTATTGTCGCCGGCATTCTCCATGCGCTGCTTCCGTCGTCGCCCTTTATTCCTTTTCACCGCCTTACAGTCGCGTTTTTCCTCTCACAGGCGGCCGGAGTTCTGAGCCATGTTCCGGGAGGGCTCGGCGTTTTCGAGGCTGTAATGCTCGTCACACTTACTAATCTTTCACAGTCCCAGCTTCTCGCGTCCCTCCTGCTTTTCCGCGTTGTGTACTATCTCGTTCCGTTCGTGCTTGCGCTTGGCCTTCTGCTCATGTGGGAGTTTCTCCGCGGCTCTCTCTCCACCGCAGTCAAGGCCCGGTTTCAAACTGTGGACACGGCTCTCTCCGGCATGGTCCCGCCGCTGCTGGCACTGAACGCCTTTATTGCAGGCGTTGTCCTTCTTTTTTCCGGCATCACTCCTCCCGCTCCGTCCAGGCTGATATGGGTAAAAGACCTGATTCCGCTCCCGCTTCTCGAAATTTCGCATTTTCTAAACAGCATCGCAGCCACTCTGCTGATGGTGACAGCATGGAGCCTCTGGAAGAGGGTCAACGCCGCTTACGCTTTTACGTTAATACTTCTCTTCGCGGGCGCCGCAGCCTCGATAGTAAAAGGATTCGATTACGAAGAGGCTGCTCTCCTGCTTCTTGTTGCTTTCATATTTTACCGCTGCAGAAGGTATTTTTACCGGAGAGCGGAGTTCCTCTCGGGTTTCAGATTTCAAACGCTCATCGCAGTCCTGGTGATCCTTGCGACTTCTGTATGGCTCAGCTTTTTCGTATATGCGAATGTTCAATACAGGAGCGAACTCTGGTGGCGGTTTGCAGTTGAAGGCGACGCGTCCCGGTTTATGAGGGCGATGGCGGGCAGCGTGATTATTCTGCTCATCATATCTCTCCGTTATTTACTCAAGCCGGCGGCACTGCCCGCTCCACATCCTTTCGAAACCGACTTGGCCACGGTGGAGTCAATTGTTGAAAATATTCCGTCAGGTTCCGGAAAGCTCGCTTACATGCGCGACAAGTCTCTTCTTTTCAGCGAACGCGCCGATGCTTTCCTCATGTACAGGAATCAAGGTTCGAGCTGGGTGGCACTCGGAAATCCCTCAGGATCGGCCGATTCATGGGATGAGCTGATCTGGAGATTTCGCGATCTTGCCGACCAGCATGACGGGCACTGCGCCTTCTATCAGATACCAGCTGAATCCCTCTTCCATTATGTCGATCTGGGCATGAACTTCGTCAAACTTGGAGAAGAAGGGCTCGTATCGCTTTCTTCGTTTTCCCTTGACGACTCTTCGGTGGAAGCTCCCGGAAGGTCGGTGAGGAACCTTGAGGGCGATGGAATTTCTTTTTCCATTAAAAACCGCGCCGAAGTCCGGGAACTTCTTCCCGTATTCAGGAAGATTTCAGATGAATGGCTTGCAGCCAGGAATACAGCTGATAAGGGTTTTTCGATGGGATTTTTCTCTGAAGACTATATTTCCCGCTTTCCGGCTGCCGTTGTCCACAAGGGCGAAGAGATTCTTGGATTTGCGAATTTATGGACGACACAGCTCAGAGAAGAACTTTCGATTGATCTCATCCGGCAGTCGAACAGCGCGCCGGAGGGCATCCTGGATTTCCTGTTTGTAAACACAATGCTGTGGGGCAGGCAGGAAGGGTACAAAGACTTCAATATCGGAATGGCGCCCATTGCCGGACATGAGGAGAAGCGCCTCGAGCCGTTCTGGAACAAGGTCGGCGCATTTCTATATCAGCACGGAGAGCATTTTTACACCCTGGAGAGCCTTCGCTCCTGCAAGCAGAGATTCAATCCTCGGTGGGAACCGGCTTACCTCGTCTATCAGGGAAAGCTCGAGCTTCCACGCATTCTTGCCGATACCGCCGCCCTCATTTCAGGAGGGCTTAAGAATGTGCTTGAGAGGTGATTGCCGGAACGCGCCCTCTTCCTCGCGGTGAATAATTCGAATTTTTTCAGGGTGTGTTGCTGAAAGACACCGAATCAGCAGTTTCCATTTCTGAGAAAACAGCCGCCCGGGCTCCGATCCGGATTTTCCGTCATGACAGAAAAAAACGCGGCCATTCATTAATTCTCTGCCGTTATTCGCCAGGACTGATACCTGCAGGCAGCACCAGGATGCACCGGAAAAAGGCATCCGGGGCTCTTTCGATTGAGTTCAGGTCAGAGAATCAACAAGGCCAGCGACGGTATTTCGACAACGGCAACAGCAGACGGCGCATCAGGCGAAATCTCAAACGTTCTGCAAAGACTTGCCGGGCAGTCCGCAAACGGCGTGTTCCCGGTGCAGCAGCGTTCAGCGCTTCAAAATGAATTCTCTCAGCTTTCATCAGAAATCGATCGCACGGATCTCTCGCTCAGGCACGCGGCAATCCGGGGGCTGCAGAAGCCCGCCTGAAAGTCGCCAGAAGCGCTCTTTCAGCATCGCGTGAAAATTACGCCGCAGCCGAAAGCCGCAGACTGTCCGGGTCCTTTTTTTGTGACAGTTGCGACATACCGGACTTTTTTGCAGGGAAAACCCGGGGTGTGTCGCAACTGTCACAATGTTCTGCTATCATCATCTCATGCCTTTATATGACTTTCACTGTAAAGACTGCGGCCGTTTTTTCGAGATTTCACTTACTCTCGCGGAACGGGAAGATGCGGTCTCTGAAAAGAAAATATGTCCGGGGTGTTCGTCGTCCAAAGTGGAGCAGCGAATGACATTCTCAGGCGGTATCAGCACAGGAGGCGGACTCAAGACCTTTGCGGAAGGGCCGCCCTGCGCGTCAGGCGGAGCATGCCCTTCCGGCAAGTGTCCATGGGAGGGGTGAACTATTCGACCACCCACGTATGCTCTTTCGTGAACAGATCCTTCAATCTCTTATCAGCGCCGGCGGTGGAAGGAAGACAAAACGTCAAGCCCCGATTATGCGGATGGAAAAACTCATCGAAGGACGGACGAGTGTTCCGGTAAAGGATTCCAGACAGAACGGGAAACGCACGACGATCAAGAGCAGAGATGGCCTGAGCCATGGAAAGATTCGATTCATCATGGATTGTCACGCCGCTGTCGAGGCTCCGCGAACGTTGCCTGCATCGGAGGAAGCAGGGACCTGTCATTGATCCTCCACGGCTCGAATGTGCTGCTGATGGAACCTTCAGCGAGCAGGATCACGGGAGTCCTGTGCTTCGTCGCGATTCTGCACGCCTCACAGGCAAAACGAAATGCGCTCTCCGGCGATGAAGCGGCAAAGATGCACAGAAGAGCTTCTCCATGCCCGCCAAAAGCTGCCTGCAGCAGATCGGCCTGCACTGACTTTGTGGGAATTCCTGTCGCCGGTCCGGCCCTCTGGACATTGCGTATGAGGAAGCCCGCTTTTTTCCGATGCCGCGATAGGGCCGTTTGCGATGGCCGGCGTTCCGTTTATGTTTCGGTACGTTCCCGGAGGAAGATCCGCGGATGCGACCGAGAAATGCGTGTCGAAAATCCCGGCATCTTCGGCGTACCGCACCCCTTCTTCAAGGACTTTGAGGTTCGCCTCTGCGAGATCGGGTTCTTTCCTGAACCGTTCGGCGATTTCCTCCCGTATGTAATCCACGGGCCGTTCTTGATCTGGTATGAACTCACTCCTGCCATTGTGCCTGCAGGCGCGCGTATCTCGGCAGGGAAGCTCGGAAGAGTCACTGTCTCATCCCCGGCAACGGCGGATGCAGTTGTGAATTCCACCCCCTGTAAGCTGAATGCCGTCCCCTGAATCGCCCGCGAAACGAATCACAACGGTCTCAAGCTCTTTTCGCGGATGAGGAGTACTCATGAAGGAAAACTCATGCAATTATAATGCAGACGATTACAATACAGCAAAACCAGGCAGCAGCGCTATTCAATATGTCTTCAATCGCCATCAAACAACTGACAAAAAGCTACGGCGCGGTGCAGGCCGTCAAAGCGGTTTCCCTCTCGATCGATGAGGGGGCGTTTTTCTTTCTGCTTGGTCCATCCGGCTGCGGCAAAAGCACTCTTCTAAGGCTTATCGCCGGACTTGAGATTCCCGACTCCGGCGAACTGAACTTCGACTCTCAAAGCGCGCTGGGTCTTTCACCGCAGGAGCGCAACATAGGCATGGTGTTTCAAAGCTACGCTCTCTGGCCTCATATGACCGTGGCCGAAAACATCGAATTCGGGCTCCAGGTAAGGAAGATTCCCCGGGCTCAAAGGGCCGAGGCTGCAGGCAGGGCCCTTGATATAGTCAGGATGCGCGAGCTTCATGCGAGATATCCATCCGAACTTTCGGGCGGCCAGCAGCAGAGGGTCGCTCTCGCGCGGGCCCTTGCGCTTTCCCCCCGCGTTATTCTTCTTGATGA
>CAYQVO010000033.1:0-24445 GCA_964421085.1 uncultured Bdellovibrionales bacterium
CGCTCCTCCAGAAGCCTCAGCGCCTCCAGCTTGAACTCCCGGCTGAATGTCCGTCTCGTTCCTCGGCCCCGGTCGGTCCATCCCTGCCCCGCTTGAATCCCTCAAGAGCTCCGGCAAAAAACCGCTCCTGCCAGTGGTAATATAGAACAGAGCTCACCCCATGCTTGCGGCACACTCCTGACACCCCAGGATCTTTCGTCAACGCCTCCTTGACGATGCGTACCTTCTGCTCCACCGTCCATTTCCGCCGCTCTTCATTCTGGCCCGCCATTTCATCTCCTCCCTGTTTGTCAGATGGAGACCACCAAATTTCTTCAGCCTATATATCCAATTCTCAGAGGAGCGGGACACTCGCTGCATATTCGACTTGCCTGGCACGGGAGAGTTTCCATATGCTCACACTCGAAAGAATCGAAGAAATCTGCTGGAAGTTTCTTCGAACGAAGTCTTTTCCGTGGACCAAATCTGGACCAACGGGGACAAAAAGTCCCGGTAAGTATCAACAAGCTGCAACAAGGTAAGTGTAAACGGGCGTTGAAAAAATGCCCGGAATGATTGAGTAAAATGAGCTGGTCTCAGATCTCCAACACGAATAACAAGCCGTGTCAGCTCCACCTCGTGTATCTCGGCCCTTCGGATATCACGCTGGATGACCCGGCAGACGTCCTGCTTCGCCTCACTGCGCCCGCCGCTGCCGTTATATTAAGAGCTAAGTTCGATTATTATGGCGCGTTGCGAGCAAAGGAGGTGACTGTGAGCAATCTTGCTGGTATCCATTACGATGAATCATGCAACGACCGGGTGGTGACAGGCATGAAGTTCATCGTCCGGAAGCAGGGGGAAATCTACAGGTAGTATTATGAAATACCGCCCCGATATTGACGGCCTGAGAGCGATAGCCGTGCTCATGGTCATCGTGTTCCACTTCAGAAGACCCGCATTGCCCGCGGGATTCATCGGAGTTGATATTTTCATGGTCGTATCCGGATACCTGATCACCCAGTTCATCGTACATGAGCTGGCAGCGGATAGATTTTCTTTCAAGGTTTTCTTTTTCCGGCGTGCCAGGCGAATCCTTCCAGCCTTGTTTTTTGTGGTAGCGTCTACTCTTCTCGCCGGCGGGTTCTTTTTTCTCCCAAAAGACCTGGAATCTCTATCCTCTTCGTCTATCTCCGCTGTCCTTTGCTCATCCAACATCTACTTTTATCTGAAGCATGGAGGCTATTTTGGGCAAAAGGGAAGCGAAATTCCCCTGCTTCATACATGGTCTCTTGGCCTGGAAGAACAGTTTTACCTTGTATGGCCCGTGCTTGTTGTCATTATTCTGCGTTTCTTCCGGCCCCGGAATGCGCTTCTCATAATAGCCGCGCTGTCTGCCTGTTCCTTCATCATAGCAGAGCAAGCTCTGCGGCTTAATCATTCAATGTTTGCATTTTACCTGCTGCCTCCACGGGCCGGCGAATTTCTCATGGGAGGATACCTTGCGCTTGCAGAGCAAAACGGGAAGCTCAAAGGAGCATCGGTTCGTTTGAAGCAATTCATCTCGGCAATAGGCGCAGTTTTTATTCTCGCTCCGGCCTTTTTAATGTCATCTTTTACACTCTTCCCCGGGATAAACTCTCTGTATCCATGTCTTGGAACGGTATTTATCATCTGGTCGGGCAACGACTTCAGAACCTTCATCTCCCGCATTCTTTCTCTCCGCCTGGTTGTTTATGTTGGATTGATTTCATACTCACTCTATCTCTGGCACTGGCCCATATATGTATTTCTGAATTATACGAACACGAATTTCTTCATGCGAAGCCTTGCCGGGCTTTGTCTTGCGTTTCTTCTGGCCACGCTCACCTACCTGTTTGTTGAAAGGCCATGCCGGAAAATTGCTTATTCAAAGGCGCGTTCCTTCCTCGTGCTTATGCTGGTTTCAACAGCCGGCCTGGTTCTTGTCGCAGTCATATTCCTCAAGATGAAAGGACTCGATGGAATCACAGTGGATTCGCCGGCGTACAAGGAAGGACTTGAGCAAACGAGGGCCGAGACTGATTATGGTGCGCCATTTATCTGCAAATCAACTGAAATCGGCGATGTTTTCGCCGAGAAGAAATGCATTATTGGAGACCCGACAAAGCGGCCGAGCGGTTTGTTGTGGGGAGATTCCCATGCAGGCCATTATTCCGGATTCCTGCACAAGTTAGGAGTGGAACTCGGGTTTTCATTGCGGAACGTGATGTCGTCGTCGTGCCCGCCCTTTATAGGACCTCTCGGGAAATATCGCAGGACTTGTGCGGATTTCATGAGCCGGATAAAAACAGAGCTGAACAATTATCCGTCAGTTGTGGTCGGCGCTGCCTGGCAAAATTACTCGAATCTGGACGGTCAATTCCTCAACCAGCTCGACTTGTTGCTTGATTATCTGCAGAGTCTCAACAAGCCGGTAATTCTGTTATCCCAGGTTCCTGAGTTTGATCATTACGATCGGTTCTGTTCACTTAAACGCCTCCGTATGCCCTGGTTGAAGTGCAATGATATGGTATCATTCAAAAACGAGGGCGATATGAAGGCAAATATATGGTTAGAGGAGGAGGCGAGAAAGTATCCAAATATCGCCGTGATTAATATCCGCGATCTCATATGTGACAACGAGCGTTGTTCGGCATATGTCGGAGGAAGGCCGGTATATTACGATACTGACCATCTGAGCTTCTCGGGAGCCCAGTTCCTTGCGGAAAAATTTCTCTCCGCTCATCCACGTTTATTGAATTTGCCTAACGCGTTCCAGGGATTCTTGCAGCGAGACTTACATAACTGAGAAAGCAGCGGCCGGCCGGCAATAATCTTCCGCGTTCCAATGCAAAAATTGCCAATTTCAGATAGGCGTCACGACGATCCCCCGGAGAAGCCCATTTCAAGGCAGGAAGTTCCCTTGCGATGTGTCCGAAAACAAGCCAGGGGACCTTCTCTGAATGAGCGGTACTA
Organism: uncultured Bdellovibrionales bacterium; assembly: GCA_964421085.1. Taxonomy (GTDB): domain Bacteria; phylum Bdellovibrionota_C; class UBA2361; order UBA2361; family CAYQVO01; genus CAYQVO01. The sequence goes on from CAYQVO010000033.1 coordinate 2,977, forward strand.
AGCGAGTCTGAGTGGAATCTGTATATATAGAGTCCTTTTTGAAGAGCGTGAATATCGGTATGTTTCGAAACCCTCAGCCAGTAATCAAAATCCTCGAAAAGTTCATGCTTTGGATTGTAGTCACCTACCACGTCCCGGACGCTGCTTCGGTAAAGAAAGCATCCCCCTATGGGGCTCCGCTGGAGAAAGATTTTTTTGCTGCCCAGACGCTTTTCAAAGAGGAACTCGAGATCGTCGTTTACCGCGGTGTATCCGGCGTATACCATTCCCACCTTTGGATGACTTTCAAGGTAGCGGACCATGACATCTATCGCATTAGCCCTGTACATATTGTCATCCGAGGTCCAGGTAAGATATTCGCCGCGGGCAGAGCGGAAACCTGTGTTCAGAGATTCGGGAAGGCGGAGATTCCGATCATTGCGCACGTACCTGACCCTCTCATCTTTCTCTATGAAGGCATTTACTACTTTGGCGGTATCATCGGATGAACAATCATCGACCACTATGAGTTCGAGGTTACTGTGTGTCTGGCAAAGGCAGCTTTCAATAGACGCCGGCAGGTAATGGCACCTGTTATATGTCGGGAGAACTATTGTTACGAGAGGTCCCTCCGACATTCTTTATCTCCCCCTTTCATTGCTTCCGGAGAGCTGCTGCGCCATTTTGCTGAATATCTTCAGAACTCTTGCCTCCCACTTTTCCACGTCATAATTCTCCACCACCATCTGCCGCGCTGCAGAAGTCATCCCGTGATACTGTGCCGGGTCTCTCTCGAACATATTCATGCCGGATTTCACCTTGTTGAACAGGTCCAGAACATCATGGGTATCAGCACGGAGGCACATTCCTCTTCTGAAAAATTCTCTGCCGCCAATTCCGTCGAAACCGATTACAAGCGCTTCACTTGCCATGGCTTCGAGGGCGAGCATTCCAAGCCCTTCAACAGGAGAAGCTGTGACATAGATTGCTGACTCTCTCAGGATCTTTCTTACTACCTCAGGATGCTCCTGGTATATTGGGACGCATCTCCAGGAACCGGCGTATTGCGAGGATCGAAGAAGCAATAAAAGATACCTCAGTTCATCCTCCCCTTTTCCGGCATTGAAGGCGATTTGTTTTCGCTTTCTACCAGGCTTGAACCTTTTGACATCGATCCCCACCCCGGCGTTGAAAAGCGGTTTCTCAGGAATAAGTTCCATGACGAGACGTTTCAGGTACTTGCTTACGACAATCGAGCCGAAATAGCGGCGATTCCTGGCGAGCCTGTTTCTGGAGAATTCGAGATTGTAGAGAGAGTCTGTATTGAACGAAGTCATTTGAAAAAGTCCCGACACGTTCCAGTCAGTTCTGCCTTCCCGAAGAATGGCGCCTAAATTCCATTCAGGAACCAGTATCAGATCGCCGGGTGAGGGGCGAAGTGACGAGTTCGGGATAGTGAGTGTTTCAGGGTGATCGGCATAAGGGTAATAGTAACCCCGTTTTTCCTGCACCATCCGGGCAGTAAGGCCGTTGCGATTCAGAACATCGACAATCCTGTACATAACGCTCAGGCCGCCGTTTGGCGTTTCGACGTCACATCCTAAAAAGAAAAAACAAGTCATTTGTACTTCTCTCTAAGTTCATTCAAGCGGCGATCTGCCTCCCCGGCCGCGAATCGAAAAGCGTCACTTAGCGATCCGGAAAACGAATATCCATGAGAACGCAGGTGCCGAAGGCTCTCTTCGCAGGGTGTTTGCTCTTTCAGCAGCATATGGAAACAATGCCTGTGAATCAGCGGAATAAAGGGGATGAAATCTTCCGCCTCCGCCCCTTCACTTACCTCGGGCATTATTCCTGTACGAAGACCGAGCAGAATAATTGCCAGGCGCTGAAACTGCAACCATACATTAAGAGAGGGAGCCTTGATTGCGCGATTCGATACTGCATGCAGGCGATTGGCAAGGGCGAGGCCGTCGGCAGCAAGCCTGGCGTACCAGAGCCACCGGACCGTGTCATCCCCCCTGTCGCCTTTGAAATAATCGATGAAGATGCGGTAGGTGTTGACTGCAATCAGGCGAAATACATTTTCGGAAAGCAAATACGGAGAATATCCAAGGTGCACTCCGGCGCCTTTGCATTCGAGTGAAAGTCGTCCGAGAAGTTCTTTGCCTCCTGCATCGTAAGGGAAAACAATCCATGCCCGATCAATAGAAGGAAGAAGAGGAGCCTCGAGAGAAAATGGCAGGTCGACTCCGGCGAGCAAAAAGAAATCGCGAAGGTTTGGCGAAAGGCCGTGAAGATATTCATGCAGTTGCTGGTAGCACGAGCAGAAATGTTCTGCCCTGATTTTCCGATTCGAAGCCAAATCATCTACATTGTCACTGATAATTCTGAGCGTAGATGAACCCATGGCGCCGGCCCGGAGGAATCGAAGAAATTTTTCTCTCGCAGGTACGAAGTCTTTAAGGGTTGCCGGAGGATTTTCAAGATAATGGACGGCAATTACTGCATTGAGAAGATGTTTTCGCATAGTCCGCCGGGCAGTCTCCCGCAGAGGAGAGTCCCATTGAAAGCGGATCACCGACTCGCAGAAGTACTGAAGCGCTTGACGAAGCTCCGTGAGACAGTCAAGCCTCACCTTGAACGGGTGGAGGATGTTTTTTTCTTTCGAAGGCTGCTGCAACTCTCCCGTCAACGCTCTCCACGAAGGTACCTCCAGCTGCCTGTATTCGTGCCGCCCGCAGAAATCCAGATCATCCATCGTGCCGACCCACACCTCTCCGAGAAAAGGGATGGCTTTCCGGAATAATGACAGCAGGGAAAAAGCTCTTTGCCATTTTTCGGGATAATTCGAAACAATTCCAAGGTCGACATCGCTCAAACCGGGAACCCATTCATTCAATGCAAAGCTTCGCCTGGCAAACACGCACTCTGCCCTTGAGGCAAGGCGCAAAGCGACTGCCGTCCCATAAACACTGATGCGGGAGAGAATCCGTATCGTTGCACCGGCGATAGGCATTTTCCCCAGGCGAAATATTACGCTCTGCAGACGCGATCTGAAAAAAAGAAAGGTCCGAAGAAGACAGGACAGGAGCTTGCTCCTCAAGCTCCTGATGCGCCAGGAAAGAGAGTCTCTGGCAATCTTAATCGGTCCATTCTGTATCACCCTGACACGTCCCCTGTATTGCGAAAACGGGATAGGCTGATCATCAGCATCGCTGCTGTCACCACGTGTCGTGATAGTCCTGGAACTGAAGTCGATAGCGATGACGCGATGCGCCAAATATCCAGCAGGCGCCTTGAAGACCACGATCTCTCCCTTCTTGAGAGAACGCGGCTCAGCCTTTTCTATCATTATGAAGCTTCCCGGCGGGCTCATGTACCGCATGCTTTCCGTAAGAACTATGCAGCGCCATTCAACCCCGATTTCGAGTTTCTCCCGTATAATCTCATCCAGATCGTTCGCGAGATGTGATGGCGCAAACGTACTCAACTGGTACATCTCTCAGGCCTGTCAGGATTCATAGATTAGAGCCTCGACATGCGAGCAGGGATAACATTGCCTGAAATCGATGTTCTCGAAAATCAGGAGTCCGCTATCACATAATTGTTCCATAAAACGCCTCACATCGAGCTGAACTTCTTCTTTATCCGTGTCATATTCCTCGAGAATTGGTGCAGTGATTTCCTCTTCACTATGGCATCCTGAAATCAGCTGTTGGAACACCCGGGATTCGATCTCTCCCACGTCCCAGAGAGCAAACGGAAGATTCAAAAGGGTGAGACCATGATCAGAAAGCGCGAATCGAAGAGAAGGAACTGTCCTGAGCCGGCCTGCTTCATTGGAGAAATAATAAGCTCTGGAATTTCCCTTTTTTACAAGAAGAGCGAGGTCATCCTTGCTTCCGGTGTGATCTTTTGAACAGCGCCCCGCCAGAATGCCAAGATAAAAGGCAATCCGATGTGCGACGTTTTCAATATCACCATGAACAATCGGGCCGGAATCGACCTGCTTCCACCATTTAAGCTGGAAGTGACGCCAGGATCGACCCTTGGCAAAGTATCGAGCAAGGGGAGTTAAACCAGAGGGAGGTTTCAGCTCAAAACACGCAGTAGCTGAAGTGAAGTAAGGTATATATCCCGACAGAAGTATCTTCCAGGTAAGATCGAGATCTTCCATCTCCATCAATGACTCGTCGAACAGTCCGCACTCAAGGAAGACCGAACGACGGTACATGCATCCGCCCGTCGCGAGACAAGGCATTAAGCCGTTTCCGACGGGCAAAGGAACGGGTTTTAAAGGTCCTTCTTTCCAGCTTCGGGCGTTATTCAGGTCAAGATCCGGGGACAAATGGAGAAAGATCTGCGCTTGAGCGCCTCCGACCTGCTCATTTGAAAAGAGTCCTGAGAGAACGAGAAGCCAATCGGGTGCTACAACGCAGTCAGCATCAATGAAGGCTATAAGTTCACCCTTCGAACGTAGCGCTCCGGCGTTCCGCGCTCTGGAACGGTTGCCGCCTTCGGTAGTTACTACTTGCGCGCCGAAAGACTCGGCTCTTGATTTGGTGTCATCGGAAGAAGCATCGTTGACAACAATCACCTCGAGTTTTTCGCGTGGATATCCGTTCTGCTGAATGGATGCAAGAGTTTTTGAAATTGTTTTCCCGGCATTTCGGGCGGGAACAACTATACTGATAAAAGGCAGCGTTGAAGTCATTGAAGCAATTTCGATTCCCGAAGCTGAGCTATGAAGGTTGCCGCGTCAGCTTCCGCAACATCCCTCTGGATAGAATATCTCTCACAGATGCCGCTGATGACGGATTCATCATCAGCGCCTGATGCCAATCTCAGCCATATGAAAGCTTCAATGCCCCGAAGTTCATAACATTCGCCTTCGGCAATGTTTGCAACCAGAACACCTCCAAGCCTTTCGCGCCAGCCGACTTCGCGAGGAATCGCGTAATTGGACATCTCCAGTCGCGTGAATCGTCAATTATTCACTGCAAAGCGCGATAAGCTTGATTGGTCTGTTGAGCCGCGGCGCCGTGTAGGCCTTCTTCCCAGACTGTCTGGTATTTTCTTTTTCTTCAGCGTCCTGAGAAGCAGACGCCGTGTTTAAGTTCTTCTTCTGATCCATAACAGTTCCTTCGAAAGCATAATAATAGCATTATATTAACATGAGGAGTCCATCCTGTTCAATTGCCCTGGATGATGCCTGATTTCCGGCAAGTTCCCGAATCCCGGCAACAAGTTTGTCCAGCTCTTCGAGGCTGGTATAGAGGTTCGGGGAAATGCGAATAGCCTCGATATCTCCGCATTTTATCGCCGCACAATGAATACGGTGCCTCCTCATGAACCTTGTTTCTATTTCTCCCGGCTTGTGCCCGGCAACGGAAATAGCAGCAATTGCGCAGGAAAAGGGGGCTCCAGGAGGGGTATGAAGAACAACGCCCGGAAGTTCTCTTACCTGATCCACCCAGTAATCGCGCGGGAAACGCAGCCGGGCTTCTTTCCGTTTTGACCCGATGTTTTCGTGAAAATCAATAGCGGCGTTGATGGCCATTTCTGAGGCAAAGGATCGCGTACCCAAAGACTCGCATTTCCGTATATTAGCGCCCTCGGGCGCCTCGCTTGAAAGCAGAGGCCAGACTTTACTTATCTTGTCGTTCCGGATCCGGAGCATACCGCTGCCGAAAGGCGCAGAGAGCCATTTGTGCAGGCTTGTTGCCCAGTAATCACAGCCGAGGTCCGGGATCCTGTAATCGATATGCCCGAAGGTATGGGCTCCATCGCAGATTACTTCGATATCCCGCCGGTGAGCTTCGTCCGCAATCCTTCTTACCGGAAGGATCTGACCAGTCCAATGGATCATGTGAGTCACATTTACGACACGGGTTCTATCCGTGAATCTTTGTATGTAAGCCTCCGCCAGTCCGGCATTGTCTTCAGACGGAAGACAGAGATCGACCCAGGCAAGTCTGATCCCATCACGTCTCTCCCGCTGCTTCCATGCATTAATCACATTGGGGTAATCCTGCCTGGCCAGGGCGACTTCGTCTCCGGCCTTAAGGTCCAGACCGAAGGCGACCGAACTGAGTCCTTCCGTGGCATTCCTGTTGATCGCCACTTCGTCAGCCCGGACACCAGCCATATCAGCAAGACGCTTTCGCAGCGGTTCCCGGCTTTTGTCGAGTTCTCGCCACATGAAATAAGACGGTCCGCGATTGCAGTACCTGCAATAATCGATGTGCGCTTCCTGTACTGACTTCGGTTGCGGACCTGTGCCGGCATTATTCAGGTTGATAAGGGAGGCGTCGAGCACGTATTGATCCCGCACCCATGTCCAGAAATCGGCACTGGCCGAAATGCCGGCCGGAGTATCCTGAATTATGGAGCCGGTAATCGCGGATCTGATCGCAGAAGCAGCGTCTTTTATCGCGGTCCTGGAATGGCGGAACTCAGGGTAATGTGACATGGGAAGCTTAAGCTGACAGCCAGTTCAAATATAGAGAAAGCTTTCCACAATTGCCGGAACTTCAGTAGTTCGCCCCGGACGTTCCACAGGACGGCAGGCTTATGGTAGTCTTTCTGCTGGACAAGGATGGTTTTCAGGCAGGCCGTGAAAAAGATCTCCGTTATAATAGGCACGAGGCCCGAGGTGATTAAAATGTCACCCGTCGTTCGTGCATTGAAGGCGTCCGGAAAGGTTGTGGTAAATCTCTGCACAACCGGACAGCAGCATGAGCTCGTTTTTCAGTCCCTGCCATGGTTCGAACTCTCTCCTGATTCCGATCTTGCCGTAATGGAACCGAATCAGGAACTGAACGCCCTGGCGTCGCGTCTCATGTTGTCGCTTGAATCTTACCTTAAGGAGGCAAAACCCGATCTTGTGCTCGTTCAGGGAGATACTACCTCTGCGTTCTGCTCTGCCCTTGCCGCATTCCACAGAAAGATACCTGTGGGGCACGTTGAAGCGGGACTTCGGACGCACGATCCGCTTGCCCCTTTTCCGGAAGAATTGAACCGGGTTTTAATCTCCCGGATTGCCGGCTATCATTTTGCTCCAACGCGGCACTCGCGGGACAATTTGTGCGCTGAAGGAGTAGGCGCTCACAAAATTCACGTGACTGGAAATCCCGTTGTGGATGCCCTGCTTTATACATCGGAAAAACTCAAACGGATTGAAATTAATATTCCGGAAGTCCCTGGGAACTTGTTCGAGGAAGGCACAAGTTCCCGTATTATTCTAATTACCAGCCACCGCAGGGAAAGTTTCGGCAGAGGTCTCCGGGCAATTTGTTCTGCCATTCGGCAGCTGGCAGTGAAATACTCCGGCGGCTCTTTCATTTTTCCTCTGCATCTGAACAGCTCCGTGAGAGAGCCGGTGAGGAAAGAGCTTTCCGGGCTCAGAAATGTTTATCTGACCGATCCTCTCAGCTACCCCTCCTTTGTATATCTTATGATGCAATCAACTCTTATTCTCACTGATTCCGGGGGAGTCCAGGAAGAAGCTCCAAGTCTCGGCAAACCCGTTCTTGTTATGCGCGAGAAGAGCGAGCGCACAGAGGGAGTAGCTGCGGGATTTCTGAGGATTGTAGGCACCGATTCAGTTGAAATAGAAAGAGAAGCTTCTCTTGTTCTTGAAAATGCCGATGCTCAGGTCTCTCCGATACCGAGTGTTAATCCATATGGCGATGGAAAGGCAGGCGACCGCATAGCGAGGATATGCCTTGATTTGATGGGAGTTTGACAGGATTATGGATCGGAAATGAATTTCATCCTCGTGTGCCTCCATTGTCTCGATATGCGGGATTTCCATAGTCACCTTCGTGACACTCCCTTCCTCGATGATCTGAGAAAAAAATCGATTTTTATTCCAATGGGAAGGGCTCAGGGCCACCACCACGCAGATTCACTGAATGCTGAACTGACCGGCGTGTGGACTGCGCGTTGCTGTGACTCTCATCTGACCCGAGATGGTTATATTGCCCCTCGGAATTTTCACCTGCCCGAAACTATTTTGGAACGTATGAACTCCGCCGGTTTCAACGTCTTCCCGTGGCTCAGGAGCTCATTTGCTGTCAAGGGGGGAATGAGCAGAGCCTGGCTCCGGGACGACCCTGAACGGCTTCATCAGTTTGATCCTCACGCAAAAGTCCAGATGAATCCTGATAAAGTGACAAAAGCATTCCGGCGACTTGGTTGGGTGGGCGAGAACGCCGATCGAATCATCAAGGGAAAAGAGGTTCAGGGATACAGGGACTACCTGGTAAGAAAATGGTTACTCGAGAAGTGGTGCAATCTGCTGAAAGGATCGAGAAAGAAAATATACGCTCATTACATCGTCAACCACACGCACAGGCCCTGGGGAAACCCGGAAGGGCTGTGCCGAATGTTCAACGAGTCATATTGCTGCTCTCACGCCGAGAAAATGATCATGTTCGCGCGGAGGGCTTCTCTGGAAAACCCGGACGAATTTGCCGCCTTCCGAAGAGAGGGACTGGCAAAAGCAGATCGTATTGTAAGAACGATTTTCGAGGAAACGAGCGGGCTGGAAAACACTGTATACCTCGTTTACTCAAACCACGGTGAGGTGTTCGACCACTTCAGATACAATATGAGGTACAGGCAGGGAGAGGATCTTTACGAAACAACCCATGGAAATCTGCCGTATGAGGTTCTTTACGCAAACATGCAGATGTGGATTATTCCGGGATATGAACCGAGGGTAATGACAGGAATTTCACGTTCAGTTGATATCGCACCTACAATTCTCGATCTTGCCGGCATTTCCGCGGCCGGCCTTGATGGAGAGAGCATGGTTCCCTATTTTCAGGGCGATACCCTTCCACCTCGCGACAGGTACGCGGAGACTTGGCTGGGTGAGGGATGTATAAGCATGGTGCGCGCAGATGGATACAAGTTTATCTCGACAGGCAAGCCTTCTCCAGGCCGGCGCCCGGATTCAAGGGATCTTACGGGACCGGATATCCACAAATTGGCAGTTTTTCATCTCCCGTCCGATCCGTATGAGTATGTGAATCTCATTGATACACCTCAGGGACAGTCCGTGCTGGAGTGGGCGATAGAAAAGCATGCATCACTTCGGAAGATCAGCGGCCTCAAAGCCGGGAGCGAATTTATTTCAGCAAATTCAGAATAGCTTCTTTAAGCTCCGGGTACGGCATGGCTTTATCAAGGAGCGCGATGGCTCCCGCTGCAATCAGCTCATCTTTCAGGTCGCGACCTTCATCCGCTGAAAGTATTGCAATAGGAATGGGTCGTGTGGCTTCGTTGCTTTTCATAATCTTGAGAAATTCAAGGCCGTTCATCTCAGGCATGCTCAGGTCGCAAAGAAAAATATCCGGCTTCGCTTCTTCCAGCTTCTCGAGCGCCTCTTTTCCGTGGCCTGCCTCGAATACGACGAAGTCTTGCTGCAGCATTGTGACGAGAAGCTTGCGAATCATCAGGGCGTCCTCGACCAATAAAATTCTTTGTCGTCCTGCATTTTCACTCATAACAAATTGCCCTTCTAAGCTTCCTGTTTCTTACGACTTTAGACAAAACGCGAAGGAGCGGAAAGGATAGGGCAGTCAATCTTATAATCCGAGCGTCAGCGGGTAGATATGTGGAGCCGGCGTGTTGAGGCTTTAAATGGGTTGAAGTAGTGAAGGCGTGGATTGCTATGTTTTGTTGGGGAGCTGGTAGTTGGCGGTATTTCCGGCTGCCGATGCGGGGATCTTTTTCGGCACCGGAGGTGTTAACAAGACTTAAGCAGCAGGAGGAATTTTTGTCATGGCAGGGGCCGCCTTCAATAAATAACTTCAAGCGTTTGCGGGACATGATGTGAACCCCGTAATTCAGGCACCGACTGCTTCATTCTGTCAGGAGGTGGCTATGGGGAAGAGATACTCGGCAGAGATTCGCGCGGAAGGCGCTCCGCCTGCAGTAACAAGTCGCGCTCGAGCTGCAGCTGCTCCAGGGAACGCAAACATGCCAGGGCAGCATGGATGTCATGCATCAAGTCAGGCTTCTCCGAGAGTCCTTAATGCCTGTTCAGGGGATAAAAGCCCGAATGGTGAAGGAATCGGGAGTCGCGGCTGAATCGAGGAGTACCGGCACTGAAAATCGGATTTCTTCACCCGGAGCGAGCGTCATTTGTGCAGCAGCCCTTCTTAATGCAGAAGCAGGAGCCTGGACATTAGAGTCTCCGGTGACAGCGAGGTTGGCAGCCAATCTCGCGGCATGAGTGGCTATGATCTGCGACTCGAGGGAAAAGATCCGTATTTCGACGTTGATCTCGCGAAGTGAAGAGCTCGAGGAGTTTTTGACCGATCCGTGAAAAGTGTAAAGGATTCCATTGCTCGTCGTCACCTGTGAGACGCCGGGGTCTGAAACAGTCAGCACATTGGAAGTTGTGCGTGCCTGAATGACAGTGTAGCCGGTAAAAGCGAGGATTGCTGCAGCGAGCAGAACCGCAATACAGTGCGGTGTGAATCGAGGCAGGGCTCTTTTCTTCCGGTTCCCGGTCTCCTCCTCTTCGGCCTGAAAAGACTGCTCGAAAACCGTATTGCAACGGCGGCATTGAAATTTCGCCTTTGTCCTGCCGTTCAAATGCCTGACGTCGAACAAATATTCCTTGCCGCAGTGTCTGCAGCGAAGAAGTTTTTTTTCCGGCGAAACCGGTTCTTCGATATCAAGCCCAATCGGATTCCGTGCTGATGAAGTCTGCATGAATAAAAGCCTCCCCTGGTCTGATTTAGATTCAGATGAAAGGCAGAGGGGTTCTTTTGATTTGCCGCGGCAGGAGCACCTAAAGCGAAGTAACGCCCTCCCGGATGGCATATTTGGTGAGATCTGCCACGCTGTACAAGTTAAGCTTGTCCATTATGTGCTTTCTGTGCGTCTCGATTGTCTTGACACTGACGTGGAGATTCCGCGCTATTTCCTTAGTGCTCTTGCCCTCCGTGAGAAGCTGCAATACGCAGCGCTCCTGCTGGCTCAAAGCAAGCTTTTCCATCTTTTTTGTCGCCCCGAGGTGCTCTACATAGTCGTCGACAATCGTCCCGGCGATCTGCGGGCTGACGTAAGTTTTGCCACTGATGACAGTATCAAGGGCCGAAGACAATTCTTCGAACGCGCAATCTTTGAGAAGATATCCGGAAGCTCCAGCCTGGAGCATGCCTGCGATGAAACGGCGATCGGAGTGCACGGAAAGCGCTATTACTTTTACCTGCCGGGATTTCGATCGGATGAGACGCGTCGCATCGATTCCGTTGAGTTGAGGCATGCCGACATCCATTACCACCAGATCCGGCTGAAGTTCATCGATGAGCGTCAGCGCAGTCCTCCCGTTGTCCGCCTCGCCTATTACTTTTTTTGTCGGATCCCTCTCGAGAAGAGCTTTGAGGCCTTCCCTGAACATCCGGTGATCATCGACAATAAGAATTCGCACTTCCGCCATATGAGAGGTCCCAGAAATAAATCCCAGGAAATTATATGCTTTTTTAATGATGTTGATCATCAAAAAGAATGCGTTTTTTACGGAATTCCTGATTTAACCGGTAGCCGGCCCTGATTGGGGACGAGCGGCACTCCGAGGTCTCTCAGAGCATTCAATAGACGCTGTTTTGTGATGGGCTTGCGAACGTATGCCTCTCAGCCGCTTTGCATGCTATCCATGAAATCTGCAACATCATTCAAGGCAGTTGTCATGACCACTGTGGCGCTCTTTTTCTTGTCGCCCACCCCAGCCTATTTCGTGTTTCGCTTCGAGGTCACGTTTCTGCTTGAGGACTTCCTGGCCATCGATGTCTGGGAGCATTATATCGTTGCACGAAGAACATCAGGAGAAACGAACCGTGAGGTCGGGCAAAACCTGATTTTGATCAATGTTGTTATGTCATTTCGCCCCTATGCCGTTAGAACCTGTGGGGCACTCCAGGGATTTTACAGCTAACTCATGCAGGCGGGCATGCAATGGACCGAGTCGCGATAGAAAAACTGGAAGAAGTCATTCTTCTGGTGGCAATGCTTCATGAAAACGATCAGCCGGGTTTCGATCTTGTGTTCGATGTACTTGGCAAACTGAAAACGAGTCTTTCCGGCGAGCGGAAGGATGGGCGGCTGATAGAGGCAATCGATTTCCTTCTGTCATCCAGGGGAACCGATGGTCCGACGCTCTATCGGTATCTGACCAGTTTCTGTGAAGCATCCCAGGAGTATCTGAAGGATCCGGGAACCCATGCGGCTTTCCCCAACGAAGCGTCCTCGAAAGTGGAGAGTGAAGCAGTTGGAGACATTCCCCCTGCTATTGATGCCGAGCTCCTCAGCGATTTTATCCAGGAGCACCGCATTAAACTCGAAGATTTCGAGTCGGCCCTCATGACCGCAGTCCGTGACGAACGGTCGCAGGACAGGCAGGAAATAACACGTTTCTGCAAGAGCTACCTTCATAATATCAAGGGGGATTCCGGGACCGTCGGACTCGACGGCATCCAGCAGGTAACGCACTTCCTTGAAGACCTGCTTTGCGGAGAGGGTGTTATTGATCTTATCGATATACTCCTTCAGTACAAGGAGTGGGTGCTGGCATGCACATCGGCGTATGAGGCGGGCCGGGTGCATTCGGAAGATCCGGAGCATTTCATGTTCAGGGTATCCAGACTCTTTTGCGAGAGGGAAGGAGAGGCGCTCATGATGAGATCGGGAGGCGGAGAGCCTGGCCAGGTGAGCGATGGCTACGATCTCAGTGGTGACATTGAAATTCTAAACGAATTCACAGCGGAGGCGGAGGACCATTTTCAGAATGTTGAAGGGATTCTTCTTGAGAAAGATGAAGGGTTCGATTCGGAATCGGTCAACGCTATCTTCCGGGCAGTGCATTCGATAAAAGGCGCTTCCTCGTATTTCAATCTGGTCGAGGTGGCAAAAGCTTCCCATCTGCCGGAAAACCTTCTCGATAAGGCAAGGAAGGGAACAATCGTGCTCGAGGCCGAATTGAAAGGTCTGGTGCTCCGCTACGTGGATATCGAAAGAAGTCAACTCGGCACTGCAAAACAGTGCATGCTGGAAGGCTGCCAAATGCACCGCTCGGATGAGGTTGGAGTTTTTATTGCCGCCCTTGAGGCTTTCAGCGCGAAGCTGGGATGCAAGGACGGGACGCGACCAGCGGAACCGACAGTGCAGCAGAAAACCCAGGAGGGGGACCGGGCAGATCCCGGACAGGGGAATGAGAACGAGGCGCCGGCTTCCAGAGGCGAGGACCAGGGGAAGAGGGACTCCACGGACAAGGGACTCGATGTCAAGACGTTCGTGAAGGTCGAACTGAACCGGCTCGATTCTCTCATTGAAAACATTGGTGAGATGGTCATTTCCTCATCGATGCTGATACGAAGCGCGAGGGCGAAGCTCGGACATGAACAGGCGATAATGAATAATGCTCACCAGCTTGAGCAGATATGCCGCGAGATCCAGGAAATCGGCATGTCTATGAGGCTCGTTCCGATCAAGGGACTGTTGCAGAAGATGTCGCGTCTTGTCTGGGACACGAGCAGGAAGATGAAGAAAGAAATAAACTTCCGGACAGAAGGCGAGGACACCGAGCTGGACAGGACCGTCATTGATCGACTGGCCGACCCGCTCATGCATATGGTCCGCAATTCGATGGATCACGGAATTGAAGCCCCGGCTGACCGTGAAAAGGCCGGAAAGCCAAGAATGGGGCAGATACTCATAGAGGCCTTTCACCGTGGTGGCAATGTCCATATCAAAGTGAGCGATGATGGCAAGGGGATGAACTCCGATGTTATCTTCCGGAAGGCGGTGGAGAAGGGTATTGTTTCCGAGGGACAGAAGATGAGTCCGGAAGAGATTTATTCGCTGATTTTCGCGCCCGGGTTCTCCACAGCGGAGAAGGTGACCGACATTTCCGGCCGGGGGGTCGGAATGGACGTCGTGCGCAGAAATATCGAGTCCATGCGCGGCAGGGTAAGTATCGAATCAGAGGCCGGCAAGGGAAGCGTTTTTACGATACAGCTTCCGCTCACCCTTGCGATCGTCGACGGTATAGAAACTTGCGTAGGTGCGGAGCGTTTCATCATTCCGACCCACTCAATCATCGAGTTCGTTCGGCCGAAAGAGTCGCAATTGTCGACGGCTAATTCAGTCGAGACATTCCAGTTCCGGGGAAGATTCGTGCCTGTATTCTATCTCTCGCGGCTTTACGGGATCGAGACGCAGGCGGCGAGTTCGATGGACGGCATTCTTGCTGTAGTGGAAAGTGACAGTGCGATAGTCGCCATTGTCGTCGACACGGTAGTGGGCAATTACTCCACGGTAATCAAACCTCTTGGACCGGCATTCGAGCATGTCAAAGGGCTTGCTGGAGGCGCCATCATGTCGGACGGGAATATCGGGCTGATTCTCGACGTGCCGACATTTGTACAGCTCGCGCGCACATGTAAACAGGAAAGGTCCCGGTGGGCGCTCGGATTTTCCGCAGCAATCAACAATGAGAGGAGCCGTTTTGATATTCCGGAGAGAGAGGCGCCGACGGCATGAGAAAGGAAGTCTTCAGGAGGTTCCAGAATATAATCCGCAGGGAATCGGGAATTTTCCTCACCGACGATAAGATGGCTCTTCTTTTGAATCGTATCAGGAAGCGCTGCATGCAGCTCGGTCTGCCGACTGAAGAAGACTACCTGGAAGTCGTAGAGACCGATATGAGCGCTCAAGAGGTGAGGGAGCTGATCGATGCGATATCGACTAATGTGACTTCCTTTTACAGGGAAGGCGACCACTTCGAGCATCTCCTCCGATTCTTCCGGGAATGTGCTGCCCGGGGAAGGAAGCGTGTCCGCGTGTGGAGCGCGGCGTGCTCAAGCGGCGAAGAGCCATATACCATCGCCATGTGTGCTGCCGAAGCATTGCCGTTGAATACTATCCGCTTTCAACTGCTTGCATCGGATATCTGCACAAAGGTGCTGGCAAAGGCCGAAAACGGAGTCTTTGACCGGAAACAGCTCAGCCAGCTTCCGGTTTCCTTTGTAAAGAAATATTTCACAGAGCAACGTCATTCATCCGAGGTGAAGGTCGCGCAGCCTGTAAAGGATCTCGTCTGTTTCAGGCAGCATAATCTATCAAGATTCCCGTACGGGATGTCCGGTGAGATCGATGTGGTCTTCTGCCGGAATGTGATGATTTATTTCGATAAGGAACTCCGCGAGCGGATTGTCCAGGAATTCTGGAGCCTGTTGAACCCGGGTGGGCTGCTCTTCATCGGGCACGCGGAGAGCCTCTTCGGGCTGGATCATTCCTTCGAAAATGTCGATTCTGCAGTTTATCGGAAGCCTGTGGAGTAAGCGAAGGAGCGGAAGCGTGGGGATTATAGCCTATATAGGCATAGCCGATATGAAGGTCAGCAACGATCCGGGAGAAATCCTGGTGGCTGCCAATCTCGGCTCCTGCCTCGGCATATCCATGTACGATCCTCGCATTAGTCTCGGCGGCATGGTGCATTGTCTTCTTCCTTCATCCACAAGTGATCCTCGAAAGGCGGAAGAGCAGCCGTTCATGTATGTCGATTCAGGGATCGCCTATTTGCTCCGGACCATGCTGGAGAACGGTGCGCAGAAGAAGCTGCTCCAGGTTGTTGCTGTCGGAGGGAGCCAGATGCACGACCCTAACGGCGTGTTCCAAATAGGCAAGAAGAATTTCACCGTTCTGCGAAAGCAGCTCTGGGTCAATAATCTGCTGTTGAAGGCTGAACATATAGGGGGCGAGCAGTCGAGGACCCTTTCTTTGAATATCGGAAGTGGAGAAGTATGGGTGAAAACGCAGGGGCAGTCACTGCAGCTGATTTAGAATCTTATAGGATGCGCTATGGCATACAATATTTTGATCATTGACGACTCATCCATAGTGAGGAAGTCGCTGATTAAATCGCTGGCGATAGCGGGAGTTGATACGGGCGAAATCTTCGAAGCGGAAAACGGCGCGGCCGGGCTCGAGGTTTTGAGGAACAACTGGATCGACCTCATTTTTCTCGATATCAACATGCCTGTGATGAACGGCATGGAATTCATGCAGGCGATCAGGAGCGATGAGTTGTTCAAGAACATCGCGGTCATAATCATCTCCACGGAGGGGAGCCTTATTCGCGGAGAGGAACTGAAAGCCCTCCGCGTCACAGTCCAGCTTCACAAGCCGGTACGGCCCGAAGTCCTCAACGAAACCATCCTGAATGTTTTGGGGGTGAAAGAATGAAAGTATACCAGGAAAACCTCCAGAGAGTCCGGGATATGGTCCTGGAGGAAATGGCCATGATGATAGCTGAGCCTGTCGATTCAGTAGAGGGACTCTTTGCCGAGGGAGAGCCCTTTTATTACGTGGTTGCGAGATACACGGGCGTAATCGAGGGTGCTCTGACGGTCCTCTGCCAGAGACAATTCGCGGATCTCCTTCCGACAAACCTTCTTGGATTGATGCCCGAGGACGAGATCCCGGAATCGGACTGTCTCGACTCATTCAAGGAGTTCGCCAACGTGATGTCGGGAAACCTTCTTGTCGATGCTTTCGGCGAGGAAACGGTTTTCGAGTTGCCGCACTTCGAGGTTGGAACATGCGGCCACGAAGAGGGGGTGAAGCTCCTCGGGGAGAGTGCAATCTACTGCCTTGCTGACGGAGCCCCTCTTGCTGTCAGCTTCAACATAAAAGCAGGTTGAGGATATATGGCGATCAAAGTACTTGTAGTAGATGATTCGGCAGTGGTCCGCCAGACACTGACCAGGGAGCTGGCAAAGGGTCGGCTATTGATCCGTATGTTGCCCGCGACAAGGTTGTGGAGCTTCGTCCCGATGTGATCACTCTCGATGTCGAGATGCCCCGCATGGACGGCATAACCTTTCTCCGCAAGCTGATGCAGTACATGCCGACTCCGACAATCATCCTTTCCTCTCTCACGCCTGAAGGCTCAGAGACTGCGCTCGAGGCTCTGAGAGCGGGAGCAATCGATGTTATGTGCAAACCCGGCGTTGCATACGCAGTCGGTGATCTGATGGAGGATTTGAAAGCAAGGATCAAGATCGCGGCCAGGATCGACATGAAGAAGGTCCTCTGCGGAAGGCCCGATCCGGTGCCGATACAGACTTCGCTGACAAGAACTACGGAGAAGCTCATCGCAATCGGCGCCTCTACAGGCGGAACGAAAGCAATCGAATATGTTCTCAGACAATTCCCTTCGGACGCTCCAGGCACAGTGATAGTCCAGCATATGCCGCGGGGGTTCACGAAATCTTTTGCAGATAGACTGGACGAAATATGCGCTGTCTACGTAAAAGAGGCGGAACACGGAGAGTCCGTGGAACCGGGGAAGGTCCTCATTGCTCCCGGGAACTATCATATGATGATAAACCGCTCGGGCGCGAAATACTTCGTGGAAATGAATCAGGCGCCTCTGGTCTCCGGTCACCGGCCCTCTGTGGATGTTCTGTTTTCTACAACCGCGCGTTATGTCGGAAAAAACGCAATCGGGGTGCTGCTTACGGGAATGGGATCCGACGGCGCGCGCGGCTTGCTCAAGATGAAGGAAGCAGGCGCTGTCACCCTGGCCCAGGATGAGGCGACATCGGTAGTGTTCGGAATGCCGCGAGTCGCAATTGAACTCGGAGGCGCATCTCATGTCATCGGTCTTCAGCATGTCGCGGTACGGGTAATGCAAATTGCGGCCGCGATCTGAGCAGTTACGCTGTCCTTTTCGCCGGACAAAAAGAGTTCTAAAAAAGTGGATAGGGAAATTTTGCTTCAAAGATCAGGGATTCCTTCCTTCAGATCCGAAGGAAAGCGGCCGACTTTATCTTTGCTGGTGTTCCGGGACGCATCCCGAGTAAATTGATCGATCCCGGAAGCGAGGCACATATCGGGAGGAAATATGGCAGACACTCAGAATATGAAGAGGAGCGGAGAGAATGCGACGGAAGTGCCGAACTTCGCAGGGAAGTATCTCACTTTTTCGCTTGCTTCCGAGAAGTACGGCGTCGAGATTCTGAAAGTAATCGAGATCAATTCAATGATGCACATAACGCGGGTTCCGCGGTGTGCATCTCACGTGAAAGGCGTCGTGAATCTCCGGGGAAAGATAATCCCTGTGATCGACCTTCGGATGCTCTTTGGAATGGAAGAGGCTGCGTACGACGAGCAGACCTGCACGATTATGGTGAATGTGTCCATGGGCAGCACGAAGATGGCGATTGGGATGATAGTGGATCGGGTGCTGGAAGTGACCGATTTCAAGGAGAGCGAGATAGCGCCGGCGCCGGATTATGGTGTGAACCTGGACAGCGATTTCATACTTGGGATGGGCACGCGCGAGCAGACGGGAGTGGTCATTCTGATTGACATAGACAAAGTGCTGAGCACAGAAGATGCGGCTGTGCTTGCAGAAGTGGCATCGACGGAAAGTGCCAAGCATTTCTAAATCCGGACAATTATCAGGGAGGAACTCTTTGTAGTTCCACCCTCCGTTGTTGTTTATTTTGAGCGATGCGAAACGCTCGACGCTCCGGTGCGCGCGGAGCATAAGGAGGATCTTCGTCCCGTGAAAGCTGACTCGATGCCTTCTCTGCGCAACAAACAAGAACATTAAACGCAAATTTCTCGAAGCGGCAGACAAACTTAGCCCCGGAGCAGGAAGGATGGAAGATGGGGATAAGAGCAAAAGCCGGCTTTGCCGGAAAGCTTGACTCAAATCCCGGCCTGAGTTTGTGCTCAAAGGGACCCCCCGGTTGCAGGAGTTCAGGCATTTTTTCAAATCATTCTCTGATGAACTACCGCCGCAACCCTGAGCGAGGAGCTTGTTCACCGGAGCAGTGGATCAATGTTTTATGGGGATCTCTCAGGGACGGTTCCAATTTCCGGAACAGGAAATAGGAACCGTCCCCTTTTTTATCCCGTTACCGTGATCACTCCTTCTTTCACCTGAATGTCTTTAATCTTTCCCAGATCTTCATGGTCATACAGTCTCCTGGCGAGATTTTCCGCGCGGAGTCCCCTCATGAACTCTTCAGGCAGGCTGTGCCCCTTCACTTTAATGTCCCGGATTCCGATAAAAAGAACGCCGTCAGGGAGCGATGCGACGGTAAAATACACGGTGCCGTTCAGATGCCGGCCGGGAATGGTGACGAACGGAACTTTTTCCATCGGTATCGAAACTTCACCGACGACCTCGTTGCGTTCGACCCGGATGCGCCCGTACGGAGAAAGACTCCTGAGTTCAGGAGCGAACGCGAGGATCGCCTCGAGATCATTTGTGTCCAGCGTTGCTTGAGCAGGTCTATTCGATTCCAGGTTTTCCCGGAAGGCTGCAAGAACGGCTTCGAGATTTTTGTAATCACTCTCTGAAGCAGCGAGCGGCGGAAACGGGACCGAGGCTTCTTCGGTATAAGGGGTAAGGGCAGTGATCGCGGCGCTCTGAAGTTTCTTTGCTGCCCACGTACCGCCGACTGCCAGAATGACGATCCCGATCACACCGGCGATAACAGCTGTGAGGCAGCCGTAGAAGAAGCAGCCCCGCTTTGCAGAAGCAGCCGGATGCCCTGCACCCGGCATTCCCTCAGTTCTCGATGGAAGTATCTGAGTCACCAGTCTATCTCTCCACTTATTATCAACGTGCCTGCTTTCCCGGCACCTTCCCAAGGCTGTTCAAATTCATCTTCTGTCCATCGGGCAGTATTATGTCGCCCGGCTTGTGATCGCCTGCGCACGGACCGATCCACTTTGCCGAAATCTTCGTCTTACCCTCACGTTTCCCCATCAGCGGCGGGTCGTAAGTGGCGCTGACATCACCCTGATAATTGGAAGTGAAGTCGCCTCTGAAAACTGTCTTCGAATGAATCCTGGAGCCGGCCATATCGCATTCGGCTTCCGACACCCACGCATCCCCCTCGCGCCGGGCTTCCTGCTTTGTGCACATCTGTCCCATCTGCGTACCCATATTCTGGAGTTTTGCGTCCGTGGCTTCATCGATGCACTGCCGCGTCACATGCTGCCCGTTATCCGATGCGACAGTCACTTCCCACAGTCCGGGCTTCCGTTTCGGGAATTCCTGTGCTGTGCACGGACTCACGGAAAACAGGATGAGAACAGCTGATAAAAGGCGGTGTTTCATGGTATCCTCCGGAAAAACAATGAGTTCAAGCCTACGAAGGCCTGACTTCTCTGTCAATCTCATGCGGAGGAGGTTCGAATGGAAGCGCTTCATCGTCTCTCTTTCCAGCCAGTCCTTTGATCAGACCTTTGAGAGCTTCAGCATCCAGGGTCTCATGCTGAATAAGTTCTTCTGCGACAGTTTCGAGTTCGTCTTTATGCTCTGTAAGAATCCTCCTTGCGTCCTCATAGGCTGAGTCAAGGATTCTTTTTACCTCGCGATCTATCAGCACACCTGTCTCCTCGCTGCAGTCCCGCTGCAGCACTCCCTCCGGCATGTTCAGGTACACGGAATTCTGCTTACGTCCGCAGTGAAAGAGGCCGAGTTTTTCGCTCATCCCGAACATGCACACCATCTGTTCCACAATTATGGTCGCGCGCTCGAGATCGTTCTCGGCGCCTGTTGTCACGTCTCTGTAAATTACCTGTTCCGCCGCGCGGCCTCCCAGAAGGCCCCGAACCTGATCGAGAAGAGCGTCTTTACTCATCAGGAACTTTTCATCCACTGGAAGCTGAAGAGTGTAACCGAGAGCAGCCCGGCCTCTGGGAACGATACTGATTTTGTGCACTGGATGGGCGTGAAGAGTGTACGCCGCGACGAGAGCGTGCCCCGTCTCGTGATGCGCGACCCTCTTTTTTTCCTCTTCATTCAATCTGCGGCTTTTCCTTTCCGGCCCTGCAATCACTTTTTCGACAGCCTCTTCGAGATCCTGCTGAGTTATCTCTTTCGAGTTCCTCCGCGCGGCAAGCAGCGCGGCCTCGTTCATCGCGTTTGCGAGGTCCGCGCCCGAAAAACCAGGTGTTGCCCGCGCGATATCATGCAGCCTGGTATTCTTCATGAGAGGTTTCCCCCTTGCATGAACGCGGAGAATCTGCTCCCGTGCTGTGAGATCGGGAGAATCGAGAACGACCTGCCTGTCAAAGCGTCCCGGCCTCAGGATGGCGCGATCAAGGACTTCCGGCCGGTTTGTCGCCGCCAGTATTATTACTCCAATGTTCGGCTCAAAGCCGTCCATTTCCACGAGGAGCTGGTTAAGAGTCTGCTCCCGTTCGTCGTTCACTGCGCCGACATGAACCTCCCGTTGGCGCCCGATAGCATCGAGTTCATCGATGAATATTATGCACGGCGCCTGCTTTTTGCCCTGCTGGAAAAGATCTCTTACCCTCGCGGCTCCTACCCCGACGAACATCTCGACGAAGTCGCTTCCGCTGAGCGAGAAGAAAGGCACTCCTGCTTCTCCCGCCACAGCGCGCGCACGCCGAGTCTTCCCTGTGCCGGGCGGGCCGA
>CAYQVO010000033.1:24455-42799 GCA_964421085.1 uncultured Bdellovibrionales bacterium
ATTCCGATCCGCTGATGCTGAAGAACGGTACTCCCGCCTCTCCCGCGGTTGCCCTGGCCAGCAGGGTCTTGCCATTGCCGGGGGGGCCGACCAGCAGAATTCCCTTCGGAATTTTCGCCCCCATTCTTCCGTAACGGTCCGGATTTTTCAGAAAGTCGACCACTTCCTGCAGCTCGAATTTCGCCTCTTCACAGCCGGCCACATCCGGGAAGATCACGCCCGTATTCCTGTCCGCGACAAGCTTCGCTTTGCTCTTTCCGAACGCTCCTAAACTCTCCGCAGCTGCTCCCATTCTCCTGGAAAAGGCCGTCCATAGAAGCCAGATGACTCCGATAGGAAGAATCCATGCCCAGAGAAACTGAGACAGCACGCCCGGATGAACACCGCGATATTTGACCCCTGCGTTCTGGAGCTGTTTTACCAGATCCGGATCGTCGATTCTTTCAGCGTTGAAAAGAAAAGAATTCTTCTGACCGCCCTCATCGTGGCCGCCCGCAGGCTGCTTCAGCTCGATTTTCCCCTGGATCTGAGTCTCGCCAATAGAAGCCTCGGTGACTTCTCCCCGTGCTATGTGTTCCTTGAATTCGCTGTAGGGGATCGTCTTTACCGTCAGATTCCATACGGCATCCTGCCAGATCCATAATACAATCAGGATCAAAACAAGCGACCAGGGAGAGATATTCCAGTTCGTCTGGGGCGGTTGAGGTTTGGGAGGTTCAGTGCCGGGCATAGTCGCGTCCAGAGTATGTGCGGGCCTTCGAGCAGCCGATGATCTGCCTCATCCCTGTTCTATTCTATCGGCGCAACCTTCCGGACTCGGCTCAATTCCACGAAAATAGAGAGACTTGGGCGCGGCCCCGGATCTTTATTCGCTGCAGCCGCTTGTTCCAGACTTGAACCACTGCTATCTTCATGCCGCGAACGCTTTTCGGGAAGAAAATATGAAATCCTTTCTTATTATCACAGCAGCAGCTTTTGTTTTCCTGTCGATTGGATGCGGGAGCGACAATCCGGACCCCCCGGCAGTAAAAAGCATTTCGATTACTGAAGGGTGGGTGAGGGCCGGAAATTTTGTGACCGTTTCCATTTCCTACCGGGATGGCGCCGCAAAAGTGGGCGGTGAACTGGTGAGCGATCCCTTTTCGTCTGTTGTGACTCTTCCCCCGGGGGCCACATATGTCGAGGGAAGCT
The DNA here is from genome assembly GCA_964421085.1 of uncultured Bdellovibrionales bacterium. Lineage (GTDB taxonomy): Bacteria > Bdellovibrionota_C > UBA2361 > UBA2361 > CAYQVO01 > CAYQVO01. Next base: position 25,647 of record CAYQVO010000033.1, read on the forward strand.
CGATGATACTCTTCCAGAGCGGGCGCGCGCCGGATGCGAGGGGAACATGCCCGGATGGCCGAACTTTTCTTGTCTACAATTTCAACCCGGGCGAGTTCGTTGTACCCGAGGGTTTCAACCCTTTCATCGCGGTTCTCGAGATTAATGTCGTACTTCAACTCGAGGCGAACAAAGCCAGGCTTTATACGAATGCGAGCCCTGAACCTGCAGCGGATCCATGCGCTCCTCTCGATGATCCATCGGGTGTGACGTTCGGCGTCAGGAGTTGAGGGTGCACGATTTCGACGGGCGAAAAAAGTTATCGGACGCGGCGTTAGAGAGCAGTCGCAACCGTAGATAAAGCCTCTTCGATCCTCGTCTGAAGCGCGTCGTGGTTTATATGCTCTCTTGATAGCATATACTCACTCTCTTCCAGGAGCTGATTCACCTCGTTCCTGCCTTTTTTTATGCCGACAGTCGCGGCAGTCGCCTCGAATTTTTTCACCTTGAAGATGTATTTTACCGCCAGAGCGTTTCCTTCGAATCGCAGGGAGAGAAGAAGTTCCTCGACCAGCGAGAGACGGCGGGACGATGGGGGTCTCAACTTTCCCGTTATCCAGCCGTCAGTGGATTTCTGGCCTTTCAGAACGAACTGGAAAGCGCTCTCCATTATGAGGAATATCTGCCGGAAATGCCGGTGAGGCAGTATCCTCGCAGGAAGATATTCGGTCGCATCAGGGATGCCGAAGATCAGGCAGAGACTCCTGGATTTGTCGCTGATCGGCGCGTTCTTCTCGAGAGGAAACGACCATGAATAATTCTTCACCTCCTGGGGCGCAAGGTCGCCCGGCGCCGGAATCCCGGCCGATGCGATCGTTTCGAACGCATTCTCCGCTTTCTGTTTAATCTTCGGCAGGTCGGCGCGGACCAGTTCAAGCCTCATTGCGGGGACGTTTCTCGTCGAGGTGGAGTGGTTCTTTGCAGAGATACTGCATTCGAGCGTGTCTCCCTGGTGGAATTCATCGCCCGCAACTTCAAGGCGAAATTCAATCTGATCGTGTATGAATATGCCCTTCATTTTTCCCTGCCGTCAATAAATTTCCCGACAATGATCATTCTCTTCACCTGGCCTTGTCAACCCGTTCAGATGGCGCGTGAAATGGCGATCTGGATCTGTGGGACCCTGCCCGCTGCTGGTCACTCCGCCGGCCTTACGGAATACTCGAGCAGGACAAAAGGCACAAGCGCTATCGGCCAGAATGAATACTGCGGGAAATAGATTCTGTTGAACGAAATGAAACATATCATCACGAGAAATGCCGATGTTCCCCGCGGAAGGCGCTGAAAGAAGGCGAGCAGGTAAACAAGAAACATGGAACCAAAAAGCATGACAGTCTGGGAGAACGGTATGTCCTTGAGCAGCCAGTACCGGGTCACTCTTCCGCTTCTTCTCACAGCCGAATGAAGTATCGAGAGAATGGTCCCTTTGAAATCGTCGTACATGAACGGGGCCAGCATTATGACCGGAAGGAGAGCGCACCAGACAACGCATTCAAGCACGGCCTGGAAAGGTTTGCGTTCTCCCCGTTCCACCAGCGCCCAGATAAGGAAAAGCGGGGCGATGAATATCCCGATCTGCTTCATGCACAGAGAAAGTCCGAACATCAGATACGAAGCTTTGCGATACCTGTCGAACAGCAGTATTGAGAGAACCAGAGGAAGGACGCCCGGAATATCAATCATCAGCCCGAACATCTCATTAGATGACCACCGGCCGTAAAAGAGAAGCACTGAAGCAAAAACCGCTTCAAGATACAGCTGTTTTTTCCACAATGTGTACCAGAAAGCAGCTCCAAGAAAGAAGCAGAGGAACGCGTTTATGCCCGTCCAGACGGGGCAGAATTCATTGTAGTCTTTGATGCCGGTCAGTTTAATCAGTGCGCACACGGAAAGGTAAAAGCCCGGGAAGTATGTCGGCGGTTTTTTGATTCCATCGTCGCCCTCGACGATGATTCGTGAATATGGATTGATCCCTTTGCAGATTCGTGCGCCCTCACGATAGGTCGCACCGATGTCTGTCCCGGGTCCACGAGGTCTGTTGTCCTGAAGCGAAGGAATTGCAGTTGCGATGAAAAGAAGGGCGGTCGCGATAGAGAGAACCAGGGCTAATTTCTTTAATTTATTATTCAACTTGAGCCTCTTCATTGGGCAATGCGTTGCCGGCTTTCCGGAAGCGATACTAGCAAATCGCTCCGGGAAAATCGATTCCAGGACGACGGATATCACCGACTCTTAATCTCGAAACGTGGCTTTCTCTTCATCCCTGCAGATTTTTTATCCGGCATTTACGGGAGGCGCGGCAATGGGCGGCTGTTCCAGACTTGTTTTCGTTACCGCATTGCTGGCTTTCGTGTCGTGCGGAAGGGGCGGAGGAGAAGCTGAAGACGACCCGGGGGCTGCCGGAGAAACGGGTACCGGGAGGGGGGGCGAAATTCAGGTGACGAACCTCGACGATAATGGATCCGGTTCGCTCAGAGACTGCGCGGAGGGCAGCGGGACACGGACTTGTATTTTCAGTGTGGCAGGAAAAATAAATCTCAAGTCGGATATCATCATCACAAGCGGGCGCCTTACCATTGCCGGCGATACAGCGCCGGATCCCGGAATCCGCATTCACGGTGCGGGTCTTCACGTCCGGTCCAGCAACGTCCGTATTCAGCATCTTGAAATCAGACCGGGAGACGACAGGAACGGGCCGGAACCTTCGAGAAGGCGGGGCGTGACCATGGGAGACGAAGAGAATGATGTGGGAAACGTGTCGCTGGATCATCTTTCAGTAAGCTGGGCAATCGATGAGAATCTGGATGTGTGGTGCCCCGGCACCCATGACGTCACGATAAGCCACTGCATAGTGTCAGAAGGGCTGCAGAATTCCCTGCATCCGAAAGGAGGGCACAGCAAGGGCATACTTGTCGGTGAGGGGGCGACTAACGTTTCGATCAATCACTCGCTTCTCGCCCATAACTACGACCGGAATCCCGGTTTTCAGGATGGAACCTCCGGCGAATTCATAAACAATGTTGTTTATAACTGGGGAGGTGGAGGCGCCTGGGATATCGCGAATATGTCGGACACTGACAGGAACGGCAGAGGGTCGTCTCTTAATTTTGAAGGGAATTATTTCAAAGCAGGCCCTGACAGCATCGGGAAAGCGCCTCTTTTCTGCAGCCCATGTGCCGAGTCGACACGGGTCTATGCGGCCCGCAATATCGGCCCGACGCGTCCTTCTGACAAAGGCGACGAATGGACGATTTCGAACATACCGGAACGCAATCGCCGCTCGTCACCTGTCGAGCCCCGCTCGAGCATTCAAACAAGCCTTCCGCAGGATACCTTTGAATATGTTCTGGGTAACGCAGGCTCGAGACCCTGGAATCGCAATCCGGTGGATGTCCGGATAATCAATGATGTCAGGAAAGGGACGGGGAGAATCAAGGACTGTGTCTCCGGCTGCAGGCGGGCCGCGATGTGAATTTCAAAAAACACCTTATTCCGCCGCGGTGGCTCCACAACGGGGCGCTTTCATGGTATGAAAGGCGCTTTTGAATCGGGAGATCAGGGAGTATTGTGCGGCCGGTATTTCTTTTTCTGACAGTTCTTGTCGCTGCTGCCCAATCGTCTTTCTGTGACGAAAGGCCGAAGGTTGGCCTGGTGCTTTCGGGCGGAGGCGCTCTTGGATTCGCTCATATCGGTGTCATAAAGGTTCTCGAACAGAACAGAATACCTGTCGATCTCATAACCGGAACGAGCATGGGTTCCATTGTCGGCGCCGCGTACGCGTCCGGAGCTTCAGTGAAAGAGATGGAGGAAATGGCCTCTTCGACCGACTGGAACGCCCTGTTCAGCGAATCAATACCCCGGGAAGATATTCCGTTGCGGTTTAAACCAGGCCGAAACAGAGAGCTGTTCGGAAATGCGAAGCTTGGCCTTGGCGAAAAGGGAATAATCGTCCCTGCAGGAATCATCGAAGGACAGAATGTATTGCCGCTTTTTCAGCGTCTTTATGCCCGCGCGCCTTCGCCGGCGGACTTTGACGACCTTCCTCTTCCCTTTCGGGCGGTAACAGCGGATATAGAGACCGGGAAGGCTGTAATTCCCAACCGCGGCGATTTAGCCACAGTCGTCCGCGCCAGCATGTCGGTGCCGGGCGTGTTTTCTCCTGTCGAAATCGATAATCGTCTTCTGGTGGACGGAGGCATCGTAGATAATTTTCCGATAACCCTGGCCCGCTCAATGGGCGCCGAGATAGTGATTGCCGTCGATCTTGCCGGCGGATTCAGGAAAAAAGAGGAACTCACAGGTCCTCTGTCCATCGGCGGGCAGATTCTCTCGTTCCTCCTGGAGCAGAATTCAGCGATTCAAAGAAGCACCCTTGAACCGAAGGATGTTTATATTCTCGCCGATACTACCCGGTACACTCCGACGTCGTTTGGTGACGGATCAAAAATTCTCCAGAAAGGGGAGGAAGCGGCGCAGAAAAATATCGAGAAGCTGAAGCAGCTCAGCGTCACGCCTGAAGAATATGAGGCATGGCAGGAGCGAAGAACGGCCGCGCCGACTGCCACGGACGAAGTAATTGCCGACATAAATGTTGAGAACGACTCGCCTCTGAGCGATGCGTCTCTTCTTTCGGCATTCAGAGTCGAGGAGGGAAGCACTTTCGACAGGAAGGCGGTTGAAGATGGTGTCAGCCGCGTCTACAACATGGGGTATTTCGAGTCTGTGGAGTACAGCGCGAAGGATTCTCCCGAAGGGAAAGTTGTCAGTGTGCGGGCAAGGAAGAAAGACTGGCTCGATCAGTACATCCGGGTCGGGGCCTCTCTTGAAGACGACTTCGACGGCAACAGCACATACCGGCTCGGAGTGGATTACCGCAGGACAAATCTCGGAAAAGCGGGACGATATCTCGACGTGCAGGGGGAGGTGGGAATAACTCCTTACCTCAGAGCCGAATGGTATGAGCCGATTGTAGACGAGAGTCCATGGTTTGTCGCACCCGGCGCATACATAGGCCGATCCCCCGTATTTATAAGAGATGCCGGCAGCGACCTGATTGCCGAGTATATTGGAAGCCAGGGCTTCGGATTTTTCTCGGCAGGGAGAGAGCTTGGACGAAGCGGAGAGATACTCGGGGGTGTGCGCGCGGGCCGGGGAAGGTTTACGCGTCATATAGGAGACCCGGCGCTTCCGCAGGGCAGCTATGATATCGGCGAAGCTTTTTCGAGCTTCAGTTACGACGCTCTTGATGCCGCCGATTTTCCGACGGAAGGTGTGCTTGCGCGCGTTCGTTATGTAAATTCAGGTGAGTCGCTTGGAGCGGACAGTCAGTTCAACGAATTTACGGGCAGAGTCACCCTTCCTCTCACTGCCGGAAACAACACGCTCCTGGTTTCCGTGGATATGAGCCAGACGTATCCGCGGCGCCCGGTTAATCGATCGTTTATCTTCGGCGGATTTCTTGATTTCTCCGGTTACCAGCGCGCCAGTCTTGCCGCGTCCAGCTATGAGATCGTGAGAACGGCCTTTTACCACCGTTTTTCGGAGTACAAACTTCCCATTGCCAACTTCAGTTTTTTCGCGGGCGCCAGCTTTGAATATGGAAGTCTGCGATCCGATAACGCGGCTCTTCCGGACCGAAACCCGCTGTTTGGAGGATCGGTTTTCCTCGGTTTAGATACTCCGCTGATTCCTACATACATAGGTTTCGGTCTTGGTGAGGAAGGGAATAAGGCCATTTACCTGACGCTCGGAAGAATCACCAACGATCAGGTGGAGTAGAAACGGGCTGTTATGCCGGCAGTCTCAATGCCGGGACCGGCGCCTTCATGCACCTGAGCAGGCTCGATGTCCTCTGCCCTCTGCACCCTGTTGCAGAAAGCTGTGGCGAACGCGTCGGCGACTATCGCGTCTTTGCACCCAATCATCACCGCGTCCGCCTTTCCGAGGCTGAAAGAATGTCCGACTGTGCCGGACGATGTGCAGACGCCCAGAGGAGAATTGTCAGGCGGAATCCGCACACCGATCTTTTCGGAGAGTGGAGATCGATCTGGACGATAGAGAGGTGATTCAGGTCCTTTCCCGAATAGACACGTGGTCCATGACGGTTGACATCTGCGGGGACTTGAAGAGCCTGGATTTCAAAAGCGATCCTGCTGACGAACTCACAGAGCTACAAGTCTCGTGCATCAGGTGCCGCTTCTGACGCGGGACAATACAATCGGAAAGTCGCAGGTAGTGCCTCTGGCTTGAGCGCTTGTTCACTCCCCTTTCGGTGGAAGCTCGCCTTTTGCCCTTCGCTCTTTCAAAAGCTCCTGCAGATCCGGCCCTGTCATCTTCGCCTGCCTCGAAACTCTCGATCCGAAGCTGTGGGGCGCTCTGCCGGGAACGATCCTATGAGTAAGTTCACCGTCGACAATTTCGGCCTGCATTGTCCTGATTCCCGGCCAGCGGCCTTTTTCCGCCTCCATCGGGACCTCGTGTATGTGCGAGACAAGAACTATCGGCACACCGATCTCATGATAATAATCGAGCTGGTTGCATGAATCTTCGAATCCGCTCGCGTTGTCTGTGCCTCCATTCGGCTCATCAAGGATAAGGAGATCCCGCGGTGTGATCACCTCGCAAATCCTTCGAGAGCGCTGAAGTTCATTAAGATGCCTGCCAACTCCCTTTTCTATGTCATCCTTCTGGACAAAGTTGGTATATACCTCCTGCCGGGGCTCTCCAATCCGGACCCTCGATCCGACGCACATCATTCCGGATTGCCCGGAGATAATCTGGAAAGCCACATTCTTTCCGTGACACGATTTTCCTCCGTCGTTTGGTCCGGATACTGTATACCCCCGGACATCATCAGTGACCTCAAAGTCGTTAAGGACAACCTCGATTTCGTTCTGTTTGGCCTGCCAGGCAACCACAGGATGTATCGAATCGCGAATCTCGATTCCTTTCCCTCTGCCCAGTTCCGGTCTGCAGACAGGCAGCCCGAGCTTTTCATAAAGACTGTAAACCCGGCCAAGGGTCGCATAAAACGAGAATTGCTTTCCCAGGCTCTCAGATAACAGACTGCAAAACCTGGGGACTCCATCGTAATTCAACTGGAGCGAGGTTTCCAGAACGTAGCCAATTTCCCGAGGCGCCATGCCGGAGAAACTCTTGATTACCGCTTCTCCGTTTTTTGCCCGCGCGATGACTCCGTCTGTGTCCGGCATCACCTGAAGGAGCTGATCGAGTTTTGAGCCGGGTGGAATAACTCCAAGTTCTGCTTCGTGGTGCACACCATCCCGCAAATCGAATTCGAATGATACAACCCACTTGGCGCCTCCACGGAATTTTTCCTTAATGTCCTTCCAATGACGCCATGATGGATGCGCCCGGACATTCTCGAGAAAATCAAGGATCGACTTCAGTCCCTCGCTTGTAGCCGCTGCTCTTAGAGTCTCTGAAAAACCTTCGACTGCAGCTTCAAGTATAGCGAAGGATTTTGGAAGACAGAACCAGTCGCGAAGCCGCCTCCTTCCATATTCATCCAGGAGGATTCTCCCCTCATGGTCCATCTCATAGGCACCCTTCCAGGTCTTTCCTGCTTCCCTGACCTGTTCATAAAACTTGTTCAGTTTGGGAACAAGTTCGGGATGAGACTGGAAGTCTTCCTGGACATCAAGCCTGAAGTTCAGCAGTTCAACATCAGTAGTGAACGTCCGCATTGCTCTAAGCACTTGCGGCGCGCCCATTCCGAGCATCGATTCGCGATCTCTCACTTGACGGCCGTAGTGATCTATCTTATCGCACATGAAGAGATCGTCAAACGTAGGAATGCTCAAATCCTGATACCACATCGAACGGAGCTGAAGGTCGGGGAAATCCTCTTTCGGAACATCCCTGCCAGCCGAATAACCATATTCTCCGATCAGAAAGTAATCCCTGTCATCCGATCCGAGCCGCACAATGTCAGGAAACGAGAGATCCTGCATTGGGTGGTCTTCATTCATCAAGAGGTCGTATCCACGGCGCATATTTGCCTTCCTGGAAAATCAGCTCGAAACTGAGCACTAGAAATTTAACCTCTTACCGGCACTAGTCAAATTGAAACGCTTCTTTGCGGAATTACGGCAATTTCGGGCAGGTTTACCCCTTCAAAGAATGATTTGCGAAGGCCTTCCACTCGAATCTGCGCTGAGCAGGCTCATTCAAAAACCTCCATTTCCCATTGCCCCCGGATTCCCATCCTGTCTCCCACGATAATCACAGCAGAGAGAATCTCCGGGCGCTCTCCAATCTCCTCCAGAACAGGCTCGATGTCCTCTGCCCTCTGCACCCTGTTGCAGAAAGCTGTGGCGAACGCGTCGGCGACTATCGCGTCTTTGCACCCAATCATCACCGCGTCCGCCTTTCCGAGGCTGAAAGAATGTCCGACTGTGCCGGACGATGTGCAGACGCCCAGAGGGGAATTGTCAGGCGGAATCCGCACACCGATCTTTTCAGAGAGTGGAGACGCCCCCGCAAAGACGGACAGGACGAGAGGCTGTGTTATTCTGAGATAGATATCGCCGCCGTTTTCAATTACAAGTTCCTGCACCGAAAACTTTTCTTCGATTCTCATGCCCAGATGCTGAGCAAACGCTCCTGCGACAGAGGCCATTGGACCGACATTCGCCCGCAATGATGCGGTAGTCATATCCCTTATGATGTCCGGAGACTCATCATGATGGGCGAGCGGAACAAGGCTCGACGCGAACTCCGTATGGATGCGGATATATGAATCAAGCGCGTCTCTCAATTCCCGCACAACTTCGCTGCAGAAACCGGGGATTCCATCCGTCCACGAGTCCGGGCCGACTCCGATCCACAGGTCGGTCTCCATGTGGACTGATGTAAAGGTCCTGAACCGGGGGCGCCCCATCCCTTCGCGGTATTTTCGAGGTTTAAACGGGTGCATCCGCCACAAAATCGATGTGGAAAAGTTTCAGCGGACAGGCGGTCGCGCACAGTTCGCAGACCACGCACCGCTCAGGATCGAACTTGAGCTTCCAGGTCCCCTGCTCGAGCTTGAGGGCTCCTGCAAAACAGACCGCGGTGCAGGCGCCGCAGTGTATGCAGAGTTCCTGCCTGAACAGGATGTTTTTTTCCAGAGGAACGCATTCCACCCCGAGCTTTCTTACGTATTGAAGGGCCCTTCGGATGAGTTTTTCGTCGCCCTCGAATTCAACAGCAAGGCGGCCGCCGTCCTCGGACGAGATGTAGGCATTGAGGATATTCACCTTAATGTCGTATTCTTTGATGAGCGTGTAAGTAACGGGCTCCTGCACTGCTGCCGGTGGAAAAGTAAGGATGAATCGTTTCTTCATTTCTGCTCTCCTTCGGGAACTGCCCTGACTTCAAGGCTTTTGAGTCCGTCGACCTGCGGAAAATGCTGGACCGGCTCGGTCAGAATAAACTCCCCTCGGCGAATCCATTCCGTAAGCTTTGCCGCGATATTCCGGGCCCCTGATATGCTGGATAAAGGCGCGGTCCGGACCGCCTTTCCCTGCACCTCGATGGTTCCTTCCTGAAGCTGCCGGTAATTCACGCTTCCGAGAGCGGGTTTGTCGGGTTTTCCATAGTCGAAGATTGTAGTCTCAATATCTTCATTGCCCGCCGAGACGCTGCGCGCCACTTCTTCGTCGAGGACGGGGATCGGAATTCCAATTCCGACGAACAGAGATACGCCGTATTTTTCGAAATACGCGGCGCGAATGAAGTCGGTGCTCATCCGCTTCATATCGCCCACTACTGCGAGCGTTGCGGCATTGCTCACCGGAATCCCGAGGTTGTTTCTCGGCTTTCCTGTGTTGAACTGAGTCCCGTTCCATGCCACGAAACCCTGCGCCCCGCCGAGAAAGATCCTGGTCCCGATTCCTATGGTTCTCAGGAATGGATCCTTGAGCAGCGGACTCAACTCGCCTGAAGTGCTGAAGGTTGCGTTTCCAAGACGTGGAAGAAGACACCCCATGTATGTATATCTGACCTTGTCCGAAGTATTCACCGCCACGCCGTAGTTCTGATAAGCGTTGCGCGGATTGAACATGATCATTTCGTTGACGTTGTTTTTGTTGATTGTTGTGACGATTTCCTTTCGCGGATAGCAGTGGGTTCCTCGACTGCCCGCCTTGAAAACAACGTCTTTTCCGGAGATGAGTTCCTCAATCACATGGCCCCCTCCATAGCTTTCCGAATATGAGGAAGCTTCGGTGGCGCCAATATAAATATCCACTGCCGCGATACCGGCGTACGCCGGAACGTCATTCAGGGTGACTCTCTGCATGCGTATAGGCGGATCCGAATGCCCGACATTTATGAAAGCGCCTGAAGAGCACATGGGGCCGAATGTCGCTGTAGTGACAACATCCACCTTCCTGGCTATTTCCGAAGGCTTCACGTCTTTCGCCATGCGCACAACTTCCTCAGCCGTAAGCACAACCGCGCTTCCCTTCTTTATCTTTTCATTGATTTCTTCGTATGTCTTTTTCATTTTTTGCGTCCTGTTTTCTCTCAGCAGGGACCAACAACACAGAGTGTTCAGGGATATTTGCAGCCACGTTCCGGACGATAAAGATCCTCCGGAACTATCGCATGTGCATGAAGGACATATGCAGGAAAATGCAGCGTTGCGTCATGGAGATTAGTGCGATTCGATTGAAAAAACAGAAGGTATATCAAATACGCGGCATTGTAAACTTGCGGGGGCGCCGGGGCCCGATTTGCAACTTTCCCCATGTTTCAACTATTATTTTCACATCAACATAATTCTTTGCGGAGGACCGGAAAATGCTGAGTCAAAAGATGGAAAAAGCCTTCAACAGCCAGATTAACAAAGAGTTTTATTCCTCTTATCTGTATCTCGCGATGTCATCCTATTTTGAGTCGGCCAATTTCCGCGGGATGGCGAAGTGGATGCGGCTGCAGGCTATGGAAGAAAGCGCGCACGCCATGATCATCTTCAATTTCGTCATTGAACGGGGGGGCGCCGTTAAACTTGATGCGATTGCGGCGCCGGAGGTTGATTTTGCTTCGCCTCTGGATGTATTCGAGAAAGCCCTCGAGCATGAGAAGTACGTTACTGCGTCGATTTACTCTCTTATGGAAACTGCCCAGGGAGAGCGTGATTATGCTTCGCAGAGCATGCTGAACTGGTTCGTCGACGAGCAGGTCGAAGAAGAAGCAAACGCGACGGAAGTTGTCGAACAGCTCAAGATGGCCGGTGACAAGTCGGGGCTTCTTTTCATCGACCGCAGCCTCGGCGAGCGCACGTTTGCGACGCCTCAGCCGCTTGTGGGGAAGATATAGAGCGATTCGTAAAACCGCGAGGACTGTGTCGTTTTTTCAGAGGCGCCCTGCCCTGGCCGATCCGTCTGCGGGCGGTGCATCGAACTATCGACGCGGCGGGGATCATGCGGTTCTTTTTCATCCATCTATAAAGGGATTCGGCTGCGATTCGATGTGCAATTTCGTTCGGGTGCGTGTCCAGTACGGGATGTGCCTGAAGCCGGTAGTGATCCATGCCCTCAAAGGCATTTAAGAGGTCGATGTGCGGAATTCTCAGCGCGTCGAGCAGTTCGTGAATCACCTGATGTGCGTGCCGGAACGGATACGTATCATCGAGCGGAAAAGTGAACAGAGGGAATATGACGGCAGCGACAGGAACATTGTATCTACTCTCCATTTTCTTGATGTCTCTGAGAGACACCCGGAAGTTTCTCAATGTTTTTCCGTCTTCAAAAAGTCTCTGGAAATACCGTTTATACTCGATTACAGAAAGAGTGTTCCTGATTCGCGAAACGATGAAAGCAAGGCTTTCCCAGTAATCGAAGATTCCCCCTGAAACAATAATTGCCCCTGTCTTGTCCGTCTTTTTGTCATGAGGATTGAACGTCTTAATCTCGGGATCGTTCAGGGTAATCTGGAGCACGACCAGATCGGGAGTGAAATTCTCCATCGCCCGCTCTACAGCGAGCACTTCATCGCGAGTGGAGTGACCCGGGGTGGACATGTTCATCACCTCGACTTTCGGCGCCGTCCGGTTCAGATTGAGGATACGTTCGAGGCGTTTCGGGAACGCATCGTCGAACTGATTGCCGTAACCATAAGCAAAGGAGTCCCCTATCACGATGATCCTGTAAGTGCCGTCCGCCTTTCGCTCTTCATACCGGTAGTCGATCGTGTTCTGTGCCTGTTCGGAAAAATAATATTGACGAGGCCTGTCATTCCTCAGCCTCGGAGGTTTGAAAAGCGCGACCAGGCGAAAGGCGCCTTCAATGACCAGCACTGCGGCGACTGCGCCAAGCAGGCCCATACCGGCATTCCTGAAAAAGACCCGCATTTTTTTATATTGAGTTGAATTTAAGCTTCTGGAGCAGTCCTCAAGATGAATGTCTGATGTCTCCGCCGACCGCTCCTGAATCGCACTAGAGGTAGCATGAAGATGGTCATAAAGCCAGTCCGGTCGTCGAAGGGCCGCCGGGGGCGTATGTAAAAAGATGTAACATCTGTGTCACAGAGGTTGCTGCGGAAGCCGAGGGCATGTATTTTCCGGCTCGCTGAATGAACGGCTTCTGTCGAGGGGGATGGATCATGGTTTTACCTGCCGAAAATTTTCTGAAGAATGTTCTTGAAGTGAAGGTTCATGGAGGTGAAGTTCAAAACGCGCTCAGGACTCTTGATCCCGATGGGGCGATCGCATTGCTGAATGACTGCGGCTTCAGTATCGACGAATCGTGCGCACCTGCGATTCTTACCGTGGATGAAATATCGGAAAAACACGGCGATCTGCTGCGATTGATGTACAGAGGAAGTTGAGGCCGCGGAGCAAAATCCGGGATCTATCTGCTGAAAAATAGTGACCTTGCGCCGCTGCTTTAGAGAAGCTAGCGTTGTAATCCTGTGCAGAAAAGTTTTACCTTTATTTTTACCGCCGTTTTCTCGTTAATTGTCGCCGGGTGTTCAAGCGTGAAACCGCCCCCTCCTGAGACGCCGCCAATTCAGATACCTGCCGTGCCCGAGAAGGACAGTCAGTGCAGAACGAACATCTGCGAGGGCTATGTCAATGTGACGGGAGGCAGGGTCTGGTTCCGCGCTGTGGGCGTGGGGAAAAAAGGAATTCCTCTGCTTGTTCTTCACGGCGGGCCGGGAGCAACTCACGACTATCTTGAGGTTGTCGCAGCTCTGGCGAATGAACGTCCCGTAGTGTTTTACGATCAGCTTGGATGCGGGAAATCGGATCGTCCTGAAGACAAGTCGCTCTGGACCGTCGAACGTTATGTTGAAGAAGTCCACCAGGTCCGCGAAGCTTTGAGCATGAAGAAGCTCCATATTCTCGGACAGTCATGGGGCTCGATGCTTGCAATCGAGTATTATTTGAAGCACCCGGAAGGAGTGAAAAGCCTCATGTTTTCAGGTCCTGTCATGAGCGCAGGCCGTTTCGTCGCCGATCAGCAGCTCCTTCTCAAGAAGATGCCGCCCGGCGTGAGAAGCGCTGTCGACAAGGCGAACAAGACGGGAGACTATTCATCAAAGGCGTATCAGGATGCTGTCGAGAAGTATTATCGCCGGCATGTATGTCAGCTTTCTCCATGGCCGGAACCTCTGACACGGTCCATGGATCAGCTTAATTCGCCGCTTTACGAGTACATGTGGGGGCCGAGCGAATTCAAGGCGACAGGAATTTTGAAGGATTTCGACAGGATTGCCGCGCTTGGAAAAGTGGGTGTCCCCGTTCTTTACACCTGCGGAGACAAGGATGAGGCTGCCCCTTCTACCTGCGCCATGTATTCCGACCGGACACCCCGGGCCGAGGTCGTCGTTTTCGGAGATGCGACTCATTCGCACCATCTCGAACACCCCGAAACGTACATCAGAGTCCTCCGGAATTTCCTGAGGAAGGTCCGGTAGAGAGTTTTCAGGCATCCATTCCCGCCTCTGAATAAAAAACGGAGGGCAGGAAACTTTCATCACTTTCCATCGAATACCTATGTGTCTTTATGACTTCCTTCGAGGAGAACTGAAATGGTGAGCAGAATAGGAAATGAAAGCCTGGATCAGTACCTGCGGACGCTGGACGATACGATAAATACGGCGGATGCTTTTCAGCAGACGGGAGCGAAAGTTGGGGACCTTCTTTCGGGCACCGAGCAGGAGCTGATGAGCGCATATGCTTCTCTCGGCACGCTGGATTCGAGCGCGTCCGACTACGAGGCCAAAGTGCGTCAGAAAGACGCGGAGATTCAGAAGATCAACATACGCTACAAGCGTCTCCAGAATCTGATGGAACTGTTTCAGACCATCGTGAAGAGCCATTACGAGATGCTTCAGCGAATCGTCAACAATATCCCCGTAAGAAGCTAGTGCACGGAGGCGGAAATGACAAAAGTGGCTCTGACTTTGAAAGGCTCAATGGCGTCGATGCTTCATGTTCTCAGGGGGAGCAACGTAAAGGCGAAAAACCTGAAAAAACAGAAGTTCACCGAGGAAGAGGCGATGTGTGCCGAGGCATACTTCCGAATCGCGAGAAAAGACGCAAAGGCAGGGAAGAATTTCCTGCTGGGTGTGAAGAGCACTCTGGAAAGTCTCAAAACGGACGGAAAAGGACACGCGCTTTTCCGGGCCGTGGATGGCCAGATGGCAAAACTTGTGGAGGCAGGGAGAGTGGCTGCTGAACGGGGAGAGAGAGTGCTCCGTTATTCACTCGGCAAGGCGAACTTGAAGAGCACAGTGACAGACCTCGTTGCGGGGCGTGTGACGCTTCGTCAGCCCGGGGGAATCACCGTAAAACTTTCTCAGGTGAACCGGGCCCTCGCAACGATGATGACGAATCGCAGCGCCACCCAGGATGAGCTCGATACCGTCAGGGATCATGTATACAGCACGGGGAGGACTGGCGATCCTGTGGTCTCACCACCATCGAACCCGCCTGTAAAAGAAAGCCCTGATGTAAAACCCGCGGATCTTCCTGAAGATGATGATATTGAAACAGGGCCATCGGACATGGCGTGGTTTCCGGAATGGAAGGACACAGGAACGGGGGTTCTTGTAATACCGGACAGGTACTCAAATGAAGTTCATGCCGTCACTGTATACGATCCAGAAGGGCATGCCATTGCCGATCTTGACGGCCGCTTCATGGGGCGGGATGGACGAAGACACTTCCGGCTCGACAGGCCTGGAAAGACGCTGGGAAGCGGCCTTACCTTTGTGCTTCGTTTCATCGACGGCACTTGTATAGAGAAGCATGTCAACGATGGCGGCGGGTTCCAGAGGTGGGCGTACTCGTTCTGACGACACAGACCTTCAGTTTGTCACATTGTCTTCGACCGGATCAGAGAGAGCAGGGTATCCTCATCGAGAGGCTTTTGAAGAACAGCATCAAAGCCAAGTGCGCCGGTATCGATACTGGTTGCGAAGCGTTCGCCGACAGAACTCAACAAGAAGACAGGAATGTCTCTGCGAAGAGCGCGAAGCTCGCTGCAGACGTTCAGGCCTGCATCAATCTCTTCCATCATGAGATCGACAATAACCAGGGACGGAGGGGACTCCTGAAACTTCTTCAGCCCATCCTGAACGGAAAATGCTGTAATTACATTGAATCCGGCTGAGCCAAGGAGGAGCTGGAGATAGTTCAGAAAGTCGGGGTCGTCGTCGATACAGAGTATGGTTTTTTCCTGCATGATTTTATTAACTATCTGATCACCCGTACTTTTTCAAAGAGAAAATATTGCTTTCACGGGCCGTTTTGAATTAGAATAGGGTCGTGATGAAAATCACAGCGTGACACATTTCACGGCTACTTATTCTAATGGCACAAAAGCAGTTCTCGGGCAAGACCATCGGCAGGCTCGGCTTTTATCGACGCATAGTTGATGATGCTCTGGCAAAGGGCGAACAATACCTCCATTCCCATGAGCTTGCAGTAAGGGCCGGCGTAACTGCGGCGCAGGTCAGACGTGATCTGATGGTGACCGGATTCAGTGGGAGTCCGACCCGCGGATACGAACTGAAATCTTTCCACAATACCCTCGCCCACTTTCTCGACGCAAAAAGTCCCCAGCATGTCGCTATTGTCGGAGTTGGAAATCTCGGGCGCGCGCTTCTTTCGTATTTCAGCGGAGGAAGATCCAAACTTGTCATTTCAGCCGCATTCGACACGGATCCTGAGAAGGCAGGCAGGCTGTTTCACGGCTGCCGGTGTTATCAGATTGACGAGATCCCTGAAGTGTTGAAGAAAGAACAGATCAGGACTGCAATTATGACGGTTCCTGTCGAGGCAGCTCCGGCAACAGCGTCGAGACTCGCGGCTGCGGGAATCAAATCGATACTTAATTTTGCGCCTGTCCCGCTGCGTGTGCCCGAGGGAGTGCACGTAGAGAACCTTGATGTGACCATGTTTCTCGAAAAGGCCGCCTTCTTTGCGAGGGCGCGATGAGGATTTTTTTTAAGGAGAAAAAGAAGTGATAGTTCCCGACATCGAACCTATCTTGAGCCGCTTCCCGGATGCGTCGCGCGATGCGTTGATTCCCATTCTTCAGGAGGTGCAGGATGCGTTTGGATATCTCTCACCGCAGGCAGTGACGAGGATTGGCCGCCATCTCAATCTTCCGCCGAGCAAAGTGTACGGCGTCGCCACATTTTACAATCAGTTCCGTTTTCAGCCGCAGGGCAAGTATCATATCCAGGTCTGCAGGGGTACTGCCTGCCACGTCAAAGGCTCGTCCGCCCTTCTGACCGCCCTCAAGAGGGAGCTTAAAGTCGAACCCGGCCAGACCTCGCGTGACGGACTGTTCAGCCTCGAAGTAGTGGCATGCATCGGCGCATGCGGACTTGCGCCCGTGATGTGCATGAACGGAGAGTTTCACACGAAGCTTACTCCTGAGAAGGTGCTTGACATCGTGGCGGACTGCAGAAAACAGGAGCAGAAGGAAAATTGAAATGAACGAATCACTTAGTACAGTCAAGTGCTGCGAGAAGTGCCGGCACAACACCGATCGGACGTGCCCTGACTTCGTCACCTGCATCACTGAAGGGCCGCAGTGTCATGAAAGCGCGGCGTGTTCTAGTCTTCTTAAAAGACGGGCCGAAGCCTCAAG
>CAYQVO010000034.1:0-16399 GCA_964421085.1 uncultured Bdellovibrionales bacterium
TTTTCCCGCTCGGCGCTCGTGCCCAGGGGCTGCCGCCCCTCGCTTCGCTTCACCCCGTTTTTCCCGCTCGGCGCTCGTGCCCAGGGGCTGCCGCCCCTCGCTTCGCAATCATGAGAAAAGGAAAATGATCCAGGTCACTGTCGCCGGCGGGTGTGAGCGCGTATAAACAGTCGCCGGGATGAAAGCAGGAATTTTCCTGATCACCGTTCTTATGGTTTCAACTCCCGAAGTCTCGTCTGCTCTCTTCGAAATTCCGCTTGTAGGAAATGCAGATGAAGTTCTGCCGCCTCCGCTGATTTCTGGTCCGCACTGCAAGGTGGACGACATTGTGAGTTCCAGCGGCTGCGGGAAGAAGGTAAAGAAAGACAGGAAGAAAAATTCAACTGCTTTCCATGTTTCCGGAAAAGTTTCCCACGTTGCCAGGGAAGAACTGGCGGATCCTCACGTGACTATAATCGAGAATGTCGATATGGAGTGAGGACGAGGCGGGGAAACGGGAAAAATAGAGGCGGGAGTCAATTCCCTCGACATCAGGTTTGGTTCGGTAGTATAACTGCAAGGTTGCGTTTCATGCGGGTGTAGCTCAGTTGGCAGAGCGCCTGCTTCCCAAGCAGGAGGTCACGAGTTCGAACCTCGTTACCCGCTTTAGTTTTTCCGGTGTGTTGTGCCTGCCTCGTTTCATTCCGGCTCGATCTTGAAGGGCTGGTGTCGAACGGCATTTTGAAAGTGAAATTTCCATCGCGCAGTCTGCATCGAATGTCGCGACATTTTCTTCAGGAATTATTCATTTCGAATGTTCAATGGGTGCGCAGGAAGCCGTTGGCCGGGAGGAGCGGTCAGTCTGGAGGGAAATCATCGGGCAATGCCTGATAAGCAATTCCCAGTCTGCACAGGTCCTCTCTTTCACAGGCTCTGGAAATATCAGGCGAGATGAGATGACTTTCAAGCGACGTCGTTCCCGGTCCCGTTCTTCTCAGCCTCCTCAAAAGCATTCAGATGCGCAAGGATATCACGCTTTGAAAATGCGACCCTGGCGGCCACGGCCTCCGAGTGACTCGAAGTCGCAATGCCAGGTTTCATCCGATATGTGGCAACGCCCTCGTTGAATTCCACCTCGAGATTCTGCGACATGCCGAGATCTTCCAGGACATGCGCGAGTTCCAGATTCTGAGTTATAACAAAGACAGTTGTTCCCTTACTTGCGAGCATCTCGAGAACTTCACGCGCACGCTCGATTACCTCGTTCGAGGTAGTTCCTTCCGCAAGCTCATCCAGAACGACCATGCTCCGTCTTCCCGCGGGAAACGTGACATCTCTCGCTCGCGCATGTCCCCCTCCGAATCTCCCTTCCTTCTTCAGCTCCTGTTGACTCTCGGGGGCCTGATATCCAATCCATTCGGCGACACCAAGGTGAGCTTCCACGCAGGGGATTGGCAGCGACATCTGAGCAAAAAGTTGATTAAGCAGCAGCGCGCAGCCGGTGGAGGTCTTTCCGCCGCTGTTCGCTCCCGTGACAGTGTTGATGGCATAATCGCAGAGATTTATGTCGTTGGTGACGTATCCGGGATCGAACCAGCACTCCGGATTGCCCATTCCTTTTGCGATAAAAAAGTGATGCGACGTTTCGTAAACGTGCGGGAAGGCCACATGGACCCGGGCTCTTTGAATAAATCGGACGCCTGCCAGGAGCTCTCCGATTCTGCCTATTGCATCCACAGCACGATCGAGTGTGTCGTCCGCAGCGGCAATTTCACGTAAAGGTTCGGCTACAGTGTCGGTGTCAAAGTCTGCTTTCAGACGAAGGATACCCCCAATCAGACCGATGTTCACGCCGACATAAGCCATTGCAAGAACTGCTGTTCCTAACGAATACTTGAATGCGTCTGGCAGGGGCAATCCGTTTGCAGCCTCTAACGCCTGGAGAAGCCCCACCCCGACTACCGGAGAAAGAATTGTGGCTGACGCAGTTGCGAAGAGCATCGCAGGTGTAAGCGGCCACGGGAGAAAACGTGAAGTGCGCTTTTTCTCTTTCTTGTCATCCCCGACCGCTCCTTCAGTCTTCAATCCCTGCGGAGTCCTTACGATTCCGCCGTCCATAAGTTCAAAGAAGCGAGTATTCTTTATTGCAAGAATATCCTCAAAAAGCATCTGAAGATAAGGAGACTCGGGCTCAGGACACTCTTCAATCCTGGCGCAAATTCCGCGAAAAGCTTCTCTTATCTTCCAGAAATCCCGATAAACACGACGCGGCCATTTCCCGAAAGCAAAATCAAGAACGTCCCGTTCCCACCGGCGGCCCCAATTCCTGTCGAACCGATCAAGTGCGTTGCAGAGGGCGGTATCAGTTAGAAGCTCTTTATAAGCGTCTTGCTTTGCTTTGATAAGGACTTCAGATGTCGAGGGCCGAAGAGCGTTATTTGTTATCGCAGCCAGCGCGGAAAGCGAAGGTGATGGTCCTTTGAGCTTCTTCCACACCCCTTCGATTCCGGTCTGTTCCAACGTCTTGAGATCGGTGATGGAGGGAGGAAACACTTCTGCTACCTCGAGGATGTGTCCGTTTAAAATTTCAGCAGCATCTGAGGCGAAGCTTGTATTCAGAATCACGGAAGGATCATCGCGGGAGTGACCAGCAGCATCACTTATACACCTGAGAACATCTGCGACCTTGCCGCTGCTCCCGGCATCCAGCAGCTGACGAAGACGGGCAGTGCCCGAAAATGACTCCTTCCCGCCCCGTTCGATTTCCCTTCTTAACGGGATCGGGATTCCAAGCACTGTTTTATCCGGTGAAAGCATCGGACGGCCGGCGGTCGCAGTGGGTTGGGTTGATGACATTTCAACAGCCTGAAGACGGAATCGTGTTTCCGATGATATAAGAACGGCCTCTTCCAGGCAAAGAATTATGGGATGTTGCTGAGATCTGAAACGAACAGATGCGAACTGTTTCGATACGATCAGTACAGATCTGTGGCTGACGTGTCTCGTCAGGGAAAATTCTTATGTTGTTCAATGCGACTTGCGCACGCCCGAGATGGAAGGGATTTTCGAGGTGATCAATTCGCCTTCTTGAGCTCGACCTTCAGCGAATATCCTGCAATTGATGCAAGCCGCTCCAGCTGCCGAGGCATCTTTGTTTCCTCGAGCAGCCGCACGACCTGCGAAGGAGATGTATCGAGAAGATCTGCCATTACGCGAATTGAGATCCGGGCCGATTCAAGAGCCTCCTTGAGAGTCACGCGAACCTGATTCAATGGGCGCCATTCATAGTCAGGATCGCAGTAATAAAGAGCAGGATCGGCATGAAAGTCGCCTCGCTGTCCGTCCTTTTCAATGGAGAGCTGTTTCACCAGGAATCTGCCGGCCCATTGCCTGAATCCTTCCGTCGACCAATCTATAAAGCTTTCGCGCATCCGGACTGTCAGGTCGACATCGACAGCAGGCCATTTCCCGGTCAGCCCGCCTGCATCAGAATTTGATGTCCAACGCGCTCGAAGCTCACAGCTGCCGAGCGTCGAGCCGGCAGTTGGCGGCATTTCCTGGCTGCCGTTGCGGGATAGTGAGCTTCGAGAACTGATCGATCATCCTGTTACTGGTGAAAGAGGCGGCACTCCTGATAACGACGAGTCAGTTGTCGCACTTGCTCAAAATGAACAGCGGCAGAATCCGGGACGTGCTGCGGGTTATGTATGATCAATTTTCAGGTTGAACAGGAAACTTTTGAGACCGCGGAGGATATCGGTGATGCCTTTGATCACGAAGGACCAGGCGGGAGATTCGGGGAATCCGCTGACGACGCGACAGATCGGAACAGGTATTAACGGTGCAACTACCTCACCTGCTCCATAGGTATCGCTTCGTCAATCAGCATGACGGGAATATCTTCGCGGATCGGATAGAGATATCTTCCGTCTTCACGGATGAGGCCTGCCTCGATTTCCTGGGTCACTGACTTTCCCGCCCTGTTGACGAGAATACCGGCAGAGATTCTGCTGTTTATTGCGGTCACAGTCCCTTCGTCCGCTGGATGAAGGGAGGATTTGTTCTCGGGGCACACCAGGATTTCAAGGAGACGTTCGCTTATGGCCATGTTCCCTCCGATTAAGTGAGAAACGCATAATAATCATTTTTATCGCCATTTCAAAGAAATCCCGGCAGGATCGGAGGAATGAGGCAGTTCTTGAGTCTTTTCAGCGACGCTGGCAGAATCGTTTCGGTCACGACTCTTCAGCTCTGTCGAGGTCAGAGCGAAGCGGGGCCCTGGAGATGGGAAAATGATTATCGAGGCAAGGGCGTTCGCGCGGGCCGGGTTGCTCGGCAATCCTTCGGACGGGTATTTCGGAAAGACTATTTCCATCAGCGTCAAAAACTTCGGCGCGCATGTTTCACTCTTCGAAACTCCTGAACTTCGCATCGAAGCACAGGATGATGATCGAAATGTCTACAGGAGCATCTTCGATCTTGTGGACTCAATCGGCAGTGTCGGATACTACGGCGGCGAGAGACTCATCAAGGCGGCAATCAAAAGATTCTGCGAATACTGCAGGGAAAGCTCCATTAGACTGCCGAACAGGAATTTCACGATACGCTTCCGCTCCAATATTCCGAGACAGGTGGGTCTTGCCGGTTCGAGTGCGATTGTCACAGCTGCGATGAGGGCGCTCATGCGCTTTTATGAAGTCGAGATTCCGCAGGAGATACTCCCGACGCTGATCCTGAATTCAGAGACAAAAGAGCTGAAGATAAACGCAGGCCTTCAGGACCGGGTCATTCAGGTTTATGAAGGGTGCGTATACATGGATTTTGCGCGGGAAGTCGTCGAGAAAAAAGGGCATGGCCGCTACGAAAGACTCGATCCGAAACTTCTTCCGCCGCTTTATCTCGCTTACCGGCAGGATCTCAGCAAAGTGTCAGGCGAAGTTTTCAACGATGTGCGCACGCGGTTCGAGGCGGGAGATCCGCATGTGATCGGCACATTGAAGCGGATAGCCGAACTGGCCGAGGAAGGGAGAGAAGTGATTCAGGCGAAGGACTATAAACGGCTGAACGAGCTGATTGACGAGAATTTTGACAACCGGACGAAAATAATGAAGATAAGCGACGCAAATATGGCGCTTGTCGAGACTGCGAGAAAATGCGGCGCTTCGGCGAGTTTTCCAGGATCCGGCGGTGCAATCATCGGAATGTACAAAGACGACGAGATGCTCACGCGGCTCATGGTGGAAGTGCGCAAACTGAGAGCCCGCGTGATTAAACCATATATACTGTGAGAGGAGTGCTGAAATGATTCGAAAAGCAGTGATACCGGCGGGAGGTCTTGGCAGACGTTTTCTGCCCGCAACTAAAGCGCAGCCCAAAGAGATGCTTCCTGTTATTGATACGCCGACGATTCAATACGTCGTGCAGGAGGCAGTGGATTCGGGTATCGACGACATCCTCATAATTTCTGGCAAGGGAAAGCGCGCCATCGAGGATCACTTCGATCGCAATATCGAACTCGAGAATCAGCTCGAGAAAGACGAAGCGCTCCGGAACGAGATGCGGCACATCTCGGAGATGGCCAATATTCATTTCATAAGGCAGAAGGAGTTCAACGGGCTTGGCGACGCGATTTATTACGCGCGGCAGCACGTGGCGGGCGAGCCTTTTGCCGTGCTGCTCGGGGACACGATCGTCGACTCTGTCATCCCTGTGACTCAGCAGCTTATCGATGTGTACGAGCAGTATCAGAGCCCTGTCATTGCTGTTGAAACAGTGCCCGAGGAGAAGGTGCAGCGCTACGGTGTCATTGCCGGAAACAGAATCAGCGATGCCCTGATGATGATCAGCGATCTTGTCGAAAAGCCTTCGCCTGAGGATGCTCCATCAAACCTCGCAATCGCCGGCAGGTACATTCTGACTCCGGATATCTTCAAGGCGATTGAGAGAACCACACCCGGGAAGAACAACGAAATTCAGCTCACAGACGCGCTTCGCCTCCTTCTCCAGCGGCAGAGCATGTATTCATACACAATCGAGGGAAAACGGTACGACATCGGAAACAAGCTCGAATACCTGAAGACAATCATTGAGTTCGGCCTCAAAAGAAAGGAATTCTCCGATCCTCTGAGGGAGTTTCTAAAGGAAATTATGAGGGGCTGAGGTAATCCGGCCCTTCGACGGCTCCGCGCAGCTCATACTTCCTGAGCGGGAAGGCTCATATTGTCGATTAATCGCACACCGTCGAGCCGGGCTGCGGCAAAAATTCTCACAGGGATATCGTCGACGTGAGAGACTTCCTCCAGGGTGTCTTCGCGGGCGACCTGAACATACTCAATTTTGATGGAGGGATCGGAGGCGATGCATGACACGACCCGTTCTTCAATCATGTCAGCGTTTCTGCACCCCTTTATGTAAAGCTCGACACCTTCGACAAGGCCGGTATGAATCAGAGGGGCTTTCTTTCGCGCTTCAGGCGAGAGCCTTGCGTTTCTGGAACTCATGGCGAGTCCGTCAGATTCTCTGATAAGAGGGGCGCGGATAATTACGACCCGGGATCGAAGGTCAGCGACCATCTGCTCGATAATTCTGAGCTGCTGAAAATCTTTCTCGCCGAAGACCGCGAAGTCCGGCTCGACTATGCTGAAAAGAATATGCACCACTGTGGTCACCCCCTCGAAATGTCCGGGTCTTGATCCGCCTTCCATGGGAAGCGAAAGCGCGCCGGGAGCAACTCTTGTCTGATGGCCGGAAGGGTAAATGATCTCAGGAGCCGGCATGAATACGGAGTGGACTTTCAGATCGGAAAGCATCCGGCAGTCCTGTTCGATCGTGACGGGATACTTCACAAAATCATTCTTATCGTTGAACTGAAGAGGGTTGACGAATATCGAAACCACTGCTTCGTCGCAGTGCTGCCGGGCAAGGCGGATTAGACTCAGGTGTCCTTCATGCAGGGCGCCCATGGTCGGAATAAAGCCGATCTTTCTGCCGGACCTGCGGAGATCGGCGAGCGATTTTCTCAGCGGTTCAATTTCTTCGAAGCGGCGCATCAAGCTCACCCATTATCCCTGTCTCTCAACCTTGGATCCGCATCATAGTGAACTTCTTTCCGCAAGCCCGACATGTTGGTTTCGAGCCAGTTAATACCGGTCAGAAGAGCAACCGTCACAAGGGTCAGGATTACAGCGTGAGCGTACCGTTCGAATCCGACAGCAGCCCCGACTGCGGCAAGTACCCACACAACACTCGCTGAAGTGACACCTGCGACTGTGCCGCCCCGAGTCATGATCACGCCGGCGCCCAGAAAGCCTATACCGGTAATAACCTGCCCGAGCACGCGGGTGGGATCGGCACTCTCAGTCTGCGAAACAATGCCGAGCTGAATGAAGGTGAATGTGCCAAGACAGATTAGAGCGCTTGTCCGCATCCCCGCGGCTTTTCCTCTCAACTGCCGCTCCAGTCCTATGAAGGATCCGCAGAAAACTGCGACCAAAATGCCCGTCCAGTTTTCCTGCAACACCCCGTTAATAAAGTCCATTTTGCGCCTCTTCGCGGAAAATCAATCAGGGTGGTACTCATTTCATCAGAAAAATAGTACCTATTACACTTTCCACTTTTCTTGCTCATTAATAAAGGTAAGTGGTACAAAGTCGAGTACTTTTTACCCCGCAAGCCGGTTTGATTGTGTAGAATGATTTGTCAAAACGGAGTGAGAGTTACCATTACCGAAAAAGGGATTAAGTAGATGAGTGCAAAGGATAACGAAACACAGGCCGCTCCGACACTGAAAACACTGCCGGGTGACGACGTCCGGCAGATTATGTGGGGATTCAGCGACCGGTTCGACCTCCAGATGGTGGTTCAGTCGACGCGGTCCGTTGCGCGGGGAATCGTCGCCCGGCTCGTGGCAAACGGTGCGAGGAACTCTCACGACTGGACGGAAGAAAAGAACCAGCTGCTCACCGCATTCGACGACTCGGGAATAACCTCTGTTTTCATTGATCCTCAATACGGAGGATATCTGGAAGGGCCGAAGAACATGGCGCTCGCCCTTACAGCGCTTGAACTTTCATGGGTCGATGCAGGCGCGGCGACATGCAGCCTTGCAACCAATCTCGCGCTTGCTCCAATACATGAGCGGGGCACGGAGGAACAGAAGAAAACGTATTTCGCGCGGTGCGTTCCGCAGTCTGGAAAGAAAACATGGCGAGGCGCATTCGCACTGACAGAACCTCTTCCATATGTCGGTGTCGACACCGGCATGCTCTCGGGAAAAATGCGCGTTGCCGAATGGAAGGACGGGAAAGAGCCGGTAATCCACGTGGAGAAAAGGGGCCGTTTCATTACAAACATGCCCTTTGCAAATTTCGTCACGGCCGCAGTTGAGTCCGACGATCCGAAGATCAAGGGAAGCTGCATGGTCATTCTCGAAGACGGCGATGAGGGAACATTTGATCCGGGCGCACCGACATTGAAGATGGTGCATCAGCTTTCCGCCACGAGCGATCCGATTCTGAATCTCAAAGTTCCCGCAAGCCGCATCATCGGCGGTTACACGATCAAGGACGGCGTTATTATTCCGAACTTCAATCATGGCGAGGTCATTGAAGCTGTTTTCCTTCGGACCCGTGTCGCTCCAGGCATCATGACTGCGGCAAAACTTCTCTCGGCAGTCGAGCCGGTGATGCGATATCAGAGGCAGCGGTTCAGAGGCGGTGATGCGCAGCCAGGCACACCGCGTTACGATCTCGGGCTTCAGCAGAAAGAAGACTCTCTGCTGCGCCTTGTCGATGTGTGGGCGACTGGAGAAGCAGGCGCAGCTCTCGGGTTCCAGACGGCGCTGCTTATGGACGAATTTGATCCGGTCGAAAAGGAAAAGGATCGGATTTTTGCGAAGCAGGGAATCGCCGGGCCGCGGGCCCAGATGAAAGCGCTTGCCGCCGCGCAGCAGAACGCCATAGAGCAGATCCGGGTCGAAGCTCAGCCTGAAGGCGACAGGGACACAAAGAGGCTTGAAGAGCTCAGGAAAGATACTCTCACGCAGTATGTCCTGAGCCAGTCGGTTATTAATGTCGTGTGCCCTGCGACGAAGCTGTGGGTGACGGGATTCGGCGCGACGCAGATGCGTGAAGCCCTGAGTCTCGTTGGCGGGTACGCAATCACCGAAGACTGCCCCGGTTTCCTCATGCACAAGTGGATGGATGCGCAGCTCGAAGCGACATATGAAGGACCTGAGTCGGTTCAGCGCAGGCAGCTTGCAGTAACGATGACTAACCCGGTGTTTCTCGAACAGCTCAAGGCGTGGACAAAAGAACTGCGGGAAATGGGGGCGCGCAAGCCTCAGACCGGAACGTGCATGCTCGCGGCTGCTTTTGAGCTGTGGACGTTCACCCTCAATTATCTGGTGAACGGTAAAGATGCGAACGGCAAACCTCTCTATCATAACAAGCGCCAGGGAACAAGTTTCCCGATGGCGGACGCGTTGAGCTGGCTCCTTGCGGCCCGCGCTCTTGTGCTTTCGGTCCTCGAGCTGGAAGAGAAGGGTCCTGAGAACGCGAACATTGCCGACTCAATCGATGGTATTGTTCAGTTCTACACAGATCTTGCGCATGTGCAGTGCGCACGTGCGGCAGGTGAAGCAGGCAAGGTGTGTGCCGAGCTGGTGTTCGGCTTCCTGCGGCATCCTGAGTGGACCGACGAGGGCGTCTATCAGATCCACGATCTCAAGGGAATGGAAGGCGTGGCTCCGGGCATTTGCAGCTCCACAAAGGATGCCATAGGATCAGCTGGTAATGAGAAGCCGGCGAAGGCCGGGCCTTGCGTCTCGTTCCGGGGCATCGAGGATTTCCTCCTTCTGCGGCAGAAAGTGGACGGATGTCTTGCGGGTTCGAGCCTTGCAAAGGATCGCGCAGCCCAGGCACTTACCCAGGTGATGATTCCTGAGGCGCTGGATTATCCGGTATGATCTGTCAACAAGGGAAAGAATTGGCAACTGAAGATTGCCACGGGCTTTACCTGGAGCAGTTGTGCGGATGCAGAACAGGGGAGCGCCCCGGCAATGACGGGTTCAGCTGTTGTAACGCATCAGACCTGCACGGCGCCACTGCATGAAGCCCGTTCCAATCTGCTGCCCGGAGTGAAAAGAAAATGACCAACGATCGACAGACCATGGCTGTGGATATCGCCTGCGTGGGTTTTGGACCCGCGATGGGCGGTTTCCTGACTGCGCTCTCCCGCGCACTCATGAATGAAGACGGCACGCCCGCGCTTGAAAGCAAAGTAATGCCGGGAATGCCTCTTCAGGTGCTGTGTTACGAAAGAGCAGATGATGCAGGTTTTGGAGTATCGGGAATCGTCACTTCCGCCAGGAGCATCAGGCAGAGCTTCCCCGATCTCGATCCTTCGCAGATCCCGATGGCGCACGACATAAAGAAGGAGAAGGTCGTCTACCTTCTGGATCCAGTCGGGGCGAGCAGGAGATCTCCTCTTCTGCGGTTCAAGGATAAAATCATCCGGATGTGCAGATGGCTTCCGTGGTACAGGGACGAAGCATTCGAACTTCCTTATACGCCGCCGTTTCTCAACAAGCACGGCGGACTCATGCTTTCAATGGGGCAGTTCAATCAGTGGGTTGCTTCGCAGATCATGGCAGGCGGCCTTATACAGATATGGCCGGGAATGCCGGTAAACGGGCCCTTATTCGAGGGGCAGGCGGTCAAAGGCATACGGCTTGCCGATCAGGGTGTGGACAAAAATGGAAATCCCGATGCGGGTTATATGCCCGGGATGGATATCAATGCGGCGCTTACTGTCGTAGCCGACGGGCCGGTCGGCGCGGTCGGGCAGAAGCTGAACCATCACTTTGGAATGCCGGACGGCCATCATCAGCGTGACTGGGCAGTCGGAATGAAGATGGTAGTCGAACTCCCCGAAAGCTGCACGCTCGAGCCGGGCACTGTTATTCACACTTTCGGATATCCCGAGCCCGGGATATTCGGATTCTTTTATGTTTATCCGGGCAGGCTCGCGTCAATAGGGGTGTTCATCCCTTCATGGTTCGAAAGTCCTGTGCGCACCAGTTATCGCTATCTCCAGCACTGGATGATGCACCCGTACCTGTGGAAGCATCTCGAAGGCGGCACCATGAGGTCGTGGGGCGCAAAGAGCCTTCAGGAAAGCGGACGCCGCGGCGAGCCGCAACTTGTCGGAGACGGCTTCGCAAGGATAGGCGAGGGGTCAGGGAGCACAAATGTTCTTACCAACTCGGGCGTGGATGAGGCGTGGGCTACAGGAACTCTTCTTGCTGAAGCGGTGATTGAACTTGCGAAGGCTGGAGAGCCCTTTTCGGGGGAAAATCTGGAGAAGACTTATGTCGCGAAGCGCCGGGCAAGCTGGATCGAGTCGGGGGGCCGCGTTGCCGAGCATGCGCGTGACGGTTTCCAGAAGGGGTTCGTTCCAGGGCTGCTGGGCACCGCGCTTGCCGGACTCACACGCGGGAAACTCGCGATAAAGAGTGAAATCAAACATCCGAGAGAGCACCTCGCGACCATGGAGAGCTACTTTGACGGAAAGATATCGCGGGTGAGACTTACGCACATCCGGACCGAGATGGCAAAAAATCGCGGCACTGCCGGTGCGCGCTCACTTCATGATGTGCTGATGGAAGAAGCCGGCTGGCCTCCCATTCCGTATGACGGAAAACTTCTGATGTCTCATCAGGATGCTCTTCTTGTCGGAGGCAAGGTTCAGGCGCCGTCGGGTTTTGCGGATCATGTTTCGTTCCTGTATCCGAATTTGTGCGAGACCTGCGAAACAAAAGTGTGCATTGAAATGTGCTCGGCGCAGGCGATTTATGCAGGCGAGGGAGAGGTTCCGGAGTTCGACCGGGAAAAATGCGTTCACTGCGGAGCGTGTCTGTGGAACTGCGCAGCGGCGCATCCGGGGGATCCTGAGAGAGGAAATATCGAGTTTAGAGCCGGTGCAGGAGGACTGCACTCGGCGGAGAATTAATCATTAAACGTGTGGTGAGTAATATGGTGGGAAATCTGCATATTGTCGTCTGCGGAAGCCTTGTGCCCGATCCGCTTCAGACGCTTGAGCCGGTGCAGGGACCTTCGGGACCCGCGCTGAAAAATGAAGCGATGCTTCCGGCGGTTCTTGATCCCTGGGCAGGACATGCTCTTTATGAAGCCGCAAACCTTGCGAAACAGTCGGAAGGAAGCAGGGTGTGGCTTGTGAGTCTCGGCCCGAAAGCGAAACTTCAGCAGCTGATGATGAGTGTGGCGCAGAAAGCTCCGTTTGAGCTTGTTGTCGTCGACGGTTCTGCGAGCGGCTTCACCGATGCTCACGAAGTTGCGGCGGCCCTTGCCGATGCGATTGGAAAGATTCCCGGCCTTGATCGCTCGCGACTCCTTCTCTTCGGGGGTCTGTCGAGCGCATCAAGAGATGCAGGCGTTACCCTGCAGCTCGTGGGCGAGAAGCTCGGGATCGCAGATCAGTTCATGGGTGTCGACGAACTGAAAGTCGGAAGCGACGGCTCCCTGAGAATCATGGAGCGTATCGAAGGCGGGCAGTATCAAGTGTCTTCCTGCGCAGGTACTCCCGCGGTTCTCTGCTGGGCGACTGGAAATCTGCCTGAGCCGCCGAACAATCCTCAGGTCGGAATGCAGAATATGCGCGGCATTATGCCGGCGCTGCAGAAGGCCGCGGCCGCGCAAATCGGCACAGGCGGCCTCAGTTTCGCCTCTGTTGAAGTGCCGCAGGTGCGAAGACAGACGCGTATCGTCAAGGATACGCCAGTGGAAGATATCGCCCGCGAGATAGTTGAATGGATTAAGAGTTGAAAGGGCCGGAGGACGTTATGACAGAGAAGATACTTTTTGTTGCTCACGCAGATGCTGCCGGAAAACTTCCAAAAGTCGCTCTCGAGACGCTTGGCGCGGCGGTTTCTCTTTCGAAGCAGATCGCCGGTTCGAGCCTGACAGCAGGTCTTATCGGTGCGGGAGTTCAGAGAATTGCGGACTCGATATCCGGCTCCGGAGCAGAGTTTATTGCGGTAACAGGCGCCGACTTCGAAGCTTCCCGCTGCTGCACGGACACAGCAGCTGTTGAAGCTCTCGTGAAATCATCAGGCGCCACAATAGTTCTCGTGCCAAATACTTCCCGTCTCGCCCGTGTCGTCGCAGGGGTGACGGAACGCGTCGGGGGCGCCGTGGATACCCGCATCTGCAGCATCGCTGAGGAAGGCGGACAGGTCTCTGCGCAGAGGTGGTATTACAGACAAAGGATGCTCGCGAGTTTTTACAGGTCAGCACGTCCCTGGATCATGCTTGTTGATTCAGGCATCTGTGCCGCGTTTGAAGGTGGTGCAGGAGACGCCTCTGTGAAGACTATCCCGGTGGAAGTTCCTGCGGAAGCAAAGAGAACAGAAGTAATCGGTATTGAAGCTCCTCAGACCGACGCCCAGACAATACGTCCGGAATCCGAAATCCTGTTCGTTGCAGGAGCTGGATGGACAAAGAAGCAGGCTGATGGAAAAACACACGTTAAAGAAGGCGAGCAGCTTATACTCGGTTTTCTCGACAAAGCCAAAGCTTCACTTGGAAGCAGCAAGAGCCTTGTTGATCTGAAGAGTGAAGGCGAGGAGGTCATGACCTGCATGAGTCATCTGAATCAGGTCGGACAGACGGGTTCAACTCCGCGCCATGAGAAAGGTCTGGCGACGTGCTGCCACGGTGAAGAGCCTCATGTAGTCGGTTGGCGCTTCATCAACGAAAGGCGGGCTGTAAACCTCGACCCCAACTGCGGCTGGGCGCAGGGGAAGGCGGATGTTCTCTATGTGGCTGACGCTTTTGCGGTCATGCGGAAGATCAATGAGCTGCTGGGGTAGCTGTCCCGGGTCCGCCCATGCTTGTCGTGGTCAAAGAAAAGGGGGCAAAAGCCCCCTTTTCCGCAGGTGTCAAGTGCCTGATCATCTGAGGAGTGAAAGAGCCAGTGACGGCTGCTGGTTGGCCTGAGCCAGAACTGCAGCGCCGGCCTGCTGCAATATACCCAGCCGGGTAAGTTCTGCAGCCTCAGAAGCGACATCGACGTCTCTGATGCGGCTTTCCGCAGAGGCGAAGTTCTCACGTGACACCGACAGGTTGTTGATTGATACTTTGAGTCTCGACTCGGCAGCACCAAGGTTGCCTCTGGTCTGCGCAAGAGAGCCGATTGCCGAGTTAATTGCGTCGAGAGCCATCCTCGAAGCAGACTGGCCTGCGTCAATGGTCGAACCACTGATCGAGTAACTCATCGAGGAATATCCGGAATTAGCCAGACCGAGCGCCTGCAGTGTTCCGCGAACGTTGGTGATTTGAATCTGAGCTGTAGACCCCGAATCAAATCCCACCTGCAGTGTGATTGAACTGCCCGCTGAAAGCAGTTGAACGCCGTTGAACGTCGTTGTCGTCGCAATACGTTCTATTTCCGATCCGAGTGCGGAGAACTCGTTCTGAAGCGCTGAACGCTGATTCACTGAGAACACGCCGTTTGCAGACTGTTCTGCAAGTTCTCCAAGCCGCTGCAGAACGCTCGATATTTCACCAAGCGCGCCGTCTGCGATTGCTATGGTGGAAATACCATCGTTTGCGTTTCTGATAGCGACAGTTGCGATCCTCTGGTTCGCGCGGAGAGAGTCAGCAATAGCGAGTCCCGCTGAATCGTCGCTTGCTTTGTTGATTCTCTGGCCTGAACTCAGGCGCTCGAAGGTCGTGCTCAACTGGTCGGTCGCGATGCCCAACCTTCTCTGAGCCTGCAAAGATACAATATTATTGCCAATTGTGATTGCCATAGCCTATCCTCCTTGAAAGCCATCTAAATTCCAGATTCAATCCTTTGAACCCGGCACAGGTGGTACAATGAACGATCCAAACTGCCGACCATTCCTGCGCTGGCTGCTGTGGTTTCGGGGAATTTCTAGGTCTCGAAAGGATTCAAACCAAACGACGACATCAAAACCGCCTGACTATCCACACCCAACTACCAGAGAGAATATCGAGGCATGTCGGGGCGAACTTGAGGAAAAAGTCGCTTGTCCATCGTCATATCGTGCCTGAATACGCAATCCACTGACCCGGTGCTGTCTTTGCATTTTCCCTCAATGGAACCGCTTACATAGATCATGTCCGGGCGTCGTGATTGAAAATGCCCGCGGAATGTGAACTCGCACCGGCCCTGTCCCCCATCGTTCGAATCAAAAAAAACCTCGCCTTTTTCTGAAGTTCCAAAGGCTGTCTGGCGGTGATCTATTTCCGCTGTCACTTCAATTCCTTCCCGGCTTTCATGTGCAACGGTCATCAAGTCACTGCCGTCGTCTATTATCGTTATGCGGTAGATCCCTCCCTGCAGAAAGACCTTCGTGATTTCTCCGCAGACCTTCCTGTTTTTTCCTGAGGTCTCGCGGTCTACATGGACGTCGAGTCTCCCCTCATAAGTTCCGGGCTGAAAAGGCTGTTCTTCGTTTGTGCCGCCTCCGCACGAAGCGAGAAGAAGCAGCAGAATAAAAAAAGCACGGCGCATGGCTCTTAGTTTTCTCCAAGCAGACGGTCAAGAATTATGGCGCAGGCTGATCGTACTGAAAGGTGATTATATGCGCCGGCGCCTCTCACTGGTTCGAGAAGAAAGTCGGCGCGGGCGAGCAGACTTTCACTCATGCCCCATCCAGTACCGAACATGAGAAGGAAAGGGTGATCTCCCTCCCTTATCAGCCGGCGCAGTTCCGGGCACGCGGTCCGGTCGGCGCCTTCATGGGCCGACGTGGCGACGAGCTTTGGGAGCTTTCCAGTCCGCAAATCTATCTTGTGGATCGCCTCGTCCAGGTCCGATACGACGTCGATTGTCTCGATGGCGGTTTTGCGGTCGGGATTATAAGTCGACCCGTATCCTTCCTCCCAGTGCTGTTCAATGGTATGGGCGAGCCTCCGCAGAACAGGGGATGGATGGGCGATGTAGGCGCGCATCGCGCCGTAGGTGGCCGAGCTTCGCGCAATGTCGTGAATATCAATGAGCGTAAGCGATGTGGTGACAATCTTTCCCTCTTTGTCGACCATGTTTTCGTGGAGGAGTATTACGCTTAAATCCATTCTTTTCTCACTCTTTCCTGAGCAGATCCGGCCTCAGTTTCAAGGTTTTCTCGAGCGCCTGCTCGACCCGCCAGGCCCGGATGCGCGCGTGATCGCCTGAACGGAGAATCTCGGGAATTTCCATGTCTCTGAAGATCTCAGGCCGTGTGTACTGGGGACCCTCAAGGAGCCTGACGCCATCAGGACGTGCCGCGAAGGATTCCTCTGACACCGATTCACCGTTGCCGATGACATTCGGAAGAAACCGGCACACGGCTTCGATGAGCGTTTCACCCTTATCAAGCCCGGCAAGCAAGCCC
>CAYQVO010000034.1:16409-23491 GCA_964421085.1 uncultured Bdellovibrionales bacterium
AACTTCGCCTCCCATGAAAACTGCCTCTCCTATGGAAATCTCATCGTCAACGAAGAGATCGATTATCCGCTGATCGACACCTTCATACCGCCCGCATATTAGAAGCAGTTCAGGCTGTCGTGAGAACTCCTGGGCCCGGTCATGTGTAAGTTTCTTTCCTGAGGCGGACAGGAGGATCGAGTGAGCATGGGGAAGAGTTTTTTTTGCCGACTCAATCGCAGCCGCCAGCGGTTCCGGCTTCATTACCATTCCGGGGCCGCCTCCGTAGGGGTAGTCATCCACGCGGTAATGCGGAGCTTTCGAGAAACGCCGAATATCGGTGACTTCGATTTTGAGGAGATCTCTTTCTGCCGCTTTCCCTATCAGACTGGTCTTCGAGAACGCCTCGAAAAGCTGAGGGAATATGGTCAGAATATGGACGCGCATTGTTCAGCCGACATTGTGCAGTCCGTTTCTCGGTTCGCTTTACGCTTTTTTCGCCCGGCGGGAGGCCTTTTTCTCCGGCTTGCCTGCTGTTCCTCCCTCTGAAGCACGCACTTTTCGCGCCTTTCTTGCCGCGCGAATCTTTTCGAGTTGATGAGCAGTTCTGTCTTCGAGCAGTTTCGGAATGTGCTTCTTTATGAGTGTCTCAACCGAGGCTGAGGGCTTCGCCCCGTTCTTTACCCATTTGCGAATCTTGTCTTCCTTGAGTTCGACAGAAGGGGGGTTCGTAAGAGGATTGTAATTTCCGACGATTTCTATAAAACGTCCGTCCCGGCGAGCCTGCTTTTCAGCTGCGACGATTCTATAAAAAGGTCTCTTTTTCTGGCCACACCTTGCCAGGCGCAATGTCACTGCCACGTTTGGATCTCCTGCTATTCAGTTAATGAATTAAAAATCCTAACAAACATGACAAAAAACTCAAGTTTTGACCGGCTCGCAGGGTGAAGGCAGGTGAAGGGCCGGCAGTGTCATGCAGTTTAAATCCCTGTTATCAGCACTTTACAGCATTTCTGGATTTCGGGTCAGGCAGCCGCCGGCCGGTTCATCACATCCCCATACCCGGCATTTTTCCGCCGAACATCTGCATAAGGCCGCCAATTCCGCCTCTGGTAAGCTTCTGCATCACTTTCTTCATCTCGGTGAACTGTTTCAGCAACCGGTTTACTTCTTCGACATTGGTTCCGGATCCTTTCGCGATGCGGCGCCTCCGGCTGCCGTTGATCATCCCGTGATTCTCACGTTCATCCTGAGTCATTGAAAGAATTATCGCCTCGATGTGCTTCAATTCTTTCTCGGCAGCTTCGGGGTCCACTTCTTTCATCATCTTGCCCATTCCGGGAATCATGGAAGCGAGCGATGTTATGCTCCCCATTCGCCGGACCATCCGCATCTGATTGAGAAAATCGTCCAAGGTAAACTGGTTCTTCCTCATCTTCTTCTGCAGTTCGAGCGATTCTTCGACGGATACTTCCTTGACTGCTTTTTCAATCAACGTAAGCACATCGCCCATGCCGAGAATCCTGGAAGCCATGCGATCAGGATGAAACACTTCCAGCGCGTCGAGCTTTTCCCCAATGCCGCAGAATTTGACCGGCTTTCCTGTCACCTCGCGCATCGAAAGGGCCGCGCCCCCTCTCGCGTCGCCGTCGAGTTTCGTAAGAATAATCCCCGTAAGTCCGAGCGCCTGATCGAAGCCTTTCGCCACATTGACCGCTTCCTGACCCGTCATTGCGTCGGCGACAAGGAGAATCTCCTGCGGGTTTACCGCATCCCTGATTTCTTTCAGTTCCTCCATCAGGTCTGCGTCAATCTGCAGACGGCCTGCGGTGTCGATGATCGTGACGTTGAAACCTGTATTTCGCGCCTGCTCGACCGCTTTTCCGGCGATGTCGACCGGGTCCTGATCGGGTTCTGACGGAAAGACAGAGAGGTCAAGCTGCGCTCCCACAGTTTTAAGCTGCTCGATAGCTGCGGGGCGGTACACGTCCGCGGGAACAAGGAGAGGTTTCTTCCGGAAGTCCCGCTGAAGAAGGCTGCCAAGTTTTCCAACGGTCGTTGTTTTTCCCGAACCCTGAAGGCCGACGAGAAGAATGACGGCAGGCGGGGGAACATTCAGATTTATCTCCGTTGCCTCGCTTCCAAGCACGCGGATCAGCTCTTCATGCACGATTCGGATTATCTGCTGATCCGGGGTGAGGCTGCGCAGCACTTTTTCGCCGACGGCCTCTTTGCTCACGCGCGCGCAGAAATCTTTCGCCACCTTGAAGTTCACGTCTGCCTCGAGGAGCGCCATTCGCACCTCCTTCATGGTGGCTTCAATATCTCCTGGATGGACAGTGCTTCGCCCTCTAATCTGACGGAAAGCGGACTCGAGTTTCTGCTGCAGGGAATCGAACATCTCATGAATGATAGGGGAGTCGGAGGGAAAGGTCAAAAGGTGGACAGGCTTCAATGACAACTGCCGTCACTGCGGGACATCATGGGAGCACAAGGAAACCCCGCGCTCTGCGGAAATCACAATCCCTAATCCGCGTTCAGGATACCGACGACTGCGGGATCAAGAGTCCCGATCGAACCAAGAGCCTCCGCTTGATTGCTGCCAATTTGCGCGCCGGTATTGCCTGCAGATCGCAGAGCATATTCCACGTCCCTTACAGCGGACGCTGATGCCTCGGCGTTCTGCAGGGCGATGTCGACTTCATCCGCGTACCCTTTCACCTTGTTTTGAGCCTCTCCGACGGCGTCACTGAGTTCCCTCAGGCGTTCTTCTGACCGCCGCACCATGGCGCGCGTGTTCAATATGAAGTCCGACGTGCTGAGCTTAATCCTGCCCAGTCCGAGTGCGTCACCGGAGAGATCCGGCAGGATAATCTGGAGTGATCGTCCAAGCTGCTGCTCCAGCTGAACCTCAATCTGATCGCCTGAAAGCGGCTTCATCCCGTCAGCCGTCTTGACACCGACTGTCTGAACGATTGCTTCAACGAGTTGATTTGCTTCCTGTTCAAGGAGTGAAATCCGCGAAGCGGGAAGGCCGCCTTCCGCCTGTTCTACGAGTCCTTGAAGTCCTCTGACGTAGCTGTTGAGGTCGTCGCTGGCCCTGGACACAACATTCGTGGTGCCGATAAGCCTGTTCAAACTGGAAACCATCTCGGCGACCGCGTTGTTCCTGCTGCGAATATCGACGGTAACGTCGGACTCAAACCCGGGCTTTTCCTCCTTTGTCTGTGTTTTCTCACGCATTCTCTGCGTGACTGGAACTTCTGCCGTTGTGACGGGTTTTACATCTTTTACATCCATACTGCCTTCACTTCCGTGTGAGGAAACACCCTTCCTCAGAAGTGACCTCCATAACAAACCGTGTTTTTCACACATTTATACCTTCGGCCCGTTTATTGTGATTCTTTAGAGGAATTTAGGGAGCGGCAGCGGGTTGTTCTTCCAGATCCGAAAGCCTGACATATCCTGGAATGGGTTCTTCGATTTCACACCAGCGAATTTCGCAGTTGCGGACCACGATCCCGGTTCGCGGAGGAATCTCTCCAACGATCACGCTCGAGAGAGACCGGCGTTCGAATACCGGTGTGATTCCATCGCGGGTTGAATTCTTTCCATGGCGGACTGGATTATCCGGAGAGTGCGAAAAATTCCGATTCCCGGCCGCGGGGTGAAGATACCTCTCTTCTGCCTGCGGGAGGATTTCCTGAAGCCGTTCGAGTCTCGAAACCGAAGACGGGTGCGAGGAGAGAATATCGATTGAGCTTCCCGCAAGATCAGGATCCCTGGTTGCCCTCTGCCAGAAGGAAATTCCTTCCCTGGGGTCGTATCCTGCATCCGCCATCAGGAACAATCCTATCTGATCAGCATCGTATTCCTTTGCCTGAAGGCCGGGATTCACGAGAACAGCCTTCAAGCTCTGCTCCAGGACCATCCCGGCCAGTCCTGCGGCGAGTCCGGTTGCGCCGGGCCCAGTGATGACCCTGCTGCCTATTCGGCCGGCCGCACCGGTAAGAATCTCTTTTGACTCCTCCAGCGGATCGTTTTCAGTGTGACCGGCAAGGACGTGCGCCATCTCGTGAGAAAGCACTGCGGCAAGTTCCGCATCGTTCCGGACGAAGCGAAGCAGGGGCGTCCAGACAAATACGAAATTCCCTCTTGTTGCAGCGGCATTTTTGAACTCTCTGCTCTGGAACACATATACCTTCCAGGAGGATCGGCCGCGGATGGGGGTGGAAAGTCTGCGAACCACTCTTCTTACCTGATCATTTGCGTCCCGATCGTCATCGAGTGGAAACTGTTTCGAGAGTTCATACGCGACTTTGTATCCATATTCTTCATCTGCCGAGGAGAATTTTCTTTCGCCGGGGATTACGCCGGGCTCGATAGATGACTTCGGCGCGCACGCTGAGAGGAGCAAAAAACAGATCAATAACTGCAGGAGAGCATCTCTATGGAAGAGGCAGCGGGAGAAATCTCTGAACATATCTCAAATAACTCACTGGTCTTCGTTTGCAGAATACCCTTACCTTATCATCAAACTGAGTAGCACTCCCAGCGTTCGGAGCCGAGCTTAAGAAGGGCTGAATCCATCTGCGATGCGGACATATCGCGATCAAGATCAACGACGTGATATTCGAATGAGGAGAGTCTTTTCAGTTCCTCATCCGCCATCGATTCTATATCCTGCCGGGATGGGGCTGTCTTCGTGACACGCTCCATTCCCTCCGAAAGAGTCCTCTGAATTCCCTGGAGCGTTTCCTCGAGTTGTCTCTGCTGTTCGGGATCCGAACAACCGGTAAAGTTGAGGGCCAAAAAGATAACGAGCAGAAGGAATTTTTTCATTTCTAAACAGCCTCCGGCGAAAAGGTGGATAGTTGCATCAGGAAGTGTATATTATATAGCTCTTCCGGGGCTTCAAATAGAGGAACGGGTTTAAATGTCTTCTTTCATACCGAATGAGTTCACTCTGATCTTTCCGGCCGCCCGGATTGCGGAACGAACCAGAGAACTTGGAGCATCTATCAGCGAATGGGCCGGTAAAGCGAGGAAAGACACAGGGAGAGATGTACTCGCCGTGCCTGTGCTTCGGGGAGCCATCTTCTTCTTCGCCGATCTCGTCAGGAGCATATCGTGCTCGGTAGAAATCGCCCCGGTCCGCACATGGGGGTACGAGGGAAATGAGCTGAAAGCGATGATGGAGGTGAATCTGGAAGGGGCGAAACCCGAAGGCCGGACAATCCTTCTCGTCGACGACATCTGCGATACCGGCCGGAGTCTCCATGCGGTCGAGGACGCTTTCATTGCGGCCCGCGCCCACGAAGTCAAATCTGTCGTGCTCATCCGCAGGATGATTTCTTCGCCTGCTCACGTGCCGGAATGGACAGGGTTTAATTTCGAGAAGGACTCATGGTTCGTGGGGTATGGAATGGACGACAATGAGCGATGGCGGAACCTTCCTGATATTTATGTTATTCCCCCTGGAAGTTGAACCATGAGATTTTCCTCACCGGAAAAAAGCGATGCGCCCCGGTATGTGATTGACATAAGCGGGCTCTCGAAAAGTTTCAAGCGTCAGACGATAGGCGGAGGTTACACCACGTTCAAGTCTTCGATGCTCAGAATGTTCAGGCGGAGCAAGGCTTCATCCCGGCAGTATACTCATGCCATAAAGAACCTCACGCTGCGAATCCCGGAAGGACTTTCGGTTGGTGTGATCGGCAAAAACGGATCGGGGAAATCCACTCTTCTCAAGCTTATAACCGGAATATACCACCCCGACTCGGGTACCGCGCGTGTTCAGGGAAGGGTGGCTGCGCTTATCGAACTTGGGGCCGGCTTTCATCCGGACTTTACAGGGAGGGAAAATCTCTACCTCGGGGGTGTGATTCACGGCCTGACGAGAAAGGAGATCGAGGAAAGATTCAAGGCGATTGTCAGCTTTGCAGAGCTCGAAGATGTTATCGACGATCCTGTGCGGACGTACTCCTCCGGAATGTTCATGAGGCTTGGTTTCAGCCTCGCTGTCCACACCGACCCGGATATTCTCCTTGTGGACGAGGTGCTGGCAGTCGGAGATGCGGCGTTCGTAGCCAAGTGTAAAGAGCGTATCGCCCGGCTCAAGAAGGAGGGAAAAACTCTCCTGCTTGTCACCCACGATCTCGACGCTGTCAGGATGTGGTGCGATGAAGCTCTCTGGCTTCATGGAGGAGAAGTTCGCGACCGGGGGGAACCGCGGCGCGTGATAGACCATTACAGGGAATTCATCGAACGAGGCGAAGAAGCGGCGCTGCGCGATGCCCAGGACGAGCAGCGCCCGATGGAGGACGATGCCTCGGTAAAACAGCGATGGGGGAGCCGCGAGGTGGAGATAACATCGGTAAGAATTCTCGACAAAAACGGGGACTCCCGCCTTATGTTTCATCCGGACGACAGCATGCGAATAGAAATTGCGTATACGGTGCATCAGCCTGTAAAGGAGGTCGTGTTCGGGATAGGAATCGCAAGAAGCGACGGCCTGCTTGTGCATGGAACGAATACGAATCTGGAGGATATCAAAGTCCCTGTTCTTAAGAACGAAGGCACGGCAACATACGAAATCGAGCGGATAGGACTGCTGGACGGCAATTACACCCTTGATGTCGCGGTGCACAGCCTCGATGAGTATCCGTATGATTATCATAAGGGCGCTTCGACGTTCGCAGTGCGGTGGCCGCTCAAACAGATTGGCGTAGTCGCGCCCGGGCACAGATGGGAGTTTTTATAGGAAGAAGCCCCGCCTGCACTCAGCACGCTCCCGCAGGCACGGGGCAGTCAAGATAGCTTCCAACTGCGCGGATAAGCTCTCTTTCGCCCACATTAATCACACCGTCGCATGCAACGCAGCATGCGGCCGCATTCATGACTTTTTCCTTGATTTCAATTGATGAAACGTCGAGTTGTTTGAGCGCAGCGTCAAGTCTTCCAAGTGAGAGCGTCTTTGGATCGGGAAGTTCCGCTTCCAGCGAAGGATCCAGCCACTGCAGCGAAGAGACGAAAGCCTTTCCGGCGGCATCACGGTGTGTGCTGCCTGCAACGGCGAGATGAGCGAGCAGGTCGATGCACGA
>CAYQVO010000034.1:23501-42662 GCA_964421085.1 uncultured Bdellovibrionales bacterium
GATTCCTGAATTTCACCGTGCGCTGAGGTTTTCCAACATAAAGAGCGTCGAGATTGTGGATTGCAACTCTGCTCAGGGCATACTCGAAAAAACTCATTTTGCCGTCAAAGTTGGTGAGCCAGTCTACATTTTCACGGAAACTTCGGTAATCAGAGTTCGTCATTCTGCGCAGTGCCGGCATGCACAAATCGACAAGGGCAATCCTCTGTTCGGGTTTGAGGCCCTCAATGTCCGGACAAAGCCTGCGGGCGGCCGTCGAGAGATCGGCGCCGAGTTTTGCGTACAGATCTTCCTGAGACGGCTGCGGCCGATCTTTATTGGCGCACAGTATAAGGCCGATTATAAGCGAACGCGCGCCCAGTTCGTTTCTTGCGGCGCTGCACAGAGTGTCATTGAAGCCTGCAATAATTGCAGAAGCTGCCTTGAGAGATGCTCTCCCGGGCTTCCCGACCCGGGAAACAATAGACTGAACGGCCGCGGTTCCCATATCCGGCGTCTGATCCTGCACGACCTCTGTGATTTCTCCCGTGAATGAAGGATCGATTCGCTTTATTCGCTGCTTGAGAGGGGGATGGGTTGCGAAGAGAAAAGAGAAGAAGTGATTCCGGCCTTGAGCAAAAAACATATGACTCGCCTGCTCGGCACCCAAAGACTCTATTTTTGCACCCTGGAGAAGTCCGGCTATTTTCTTCAGGGCGCCGGCGAGGCCGGGTGGATTCCGGGTAAACTGAATGGAAGAAGCATCGGCCAGATACTCGCGCTGGCGAGAGACGGCAGCCTGAATAAGACGGCCGAAAAAGACGCCCAAATAACCCGCGATATAAAGTCCGAGCCCGATGAGCGCTATGCCTTTAGCTTCGCGGTCGCCTCTGATGCGCATCAGCGTGCGGCCGATGAGTCCGAGAAGAAAAATTCCAAAAAGGACTCCGATCAGTCTTATGTTGAGCCGCATGTCCCCGTTCAGAATATGACTGAATTCATGCCCTGCTACTCCCTGAAGTTCGTCACGCGTGAGCGATTTGATGCATCCCCTTGTGAGGCCGATCACCGCATCGGCTGGAGTAAAGCCTGCGGCAAAAGCATTAATCCCTTCTTCTTTATCGAGAATGAAAAGAGGAGGAACAGGGATGCCTGACGCGATGGCCATCTCCTCGATCACATTCAATGCCCTGCGTTCATCAGCGTCCGTCGTGGATGGATCGACAATTCGTCCGCCCAGAGATTCGGCGACAGCCGGCCCTCCACTCCCGAGAGCAGCTGTTTTGTAAAGTGAGCCGAGGAGTATGACGAGAATAGTCGACAATGCGACGATGGTGAAAAGCTGAGGTTCGAAAAATGCGGGTGCGAAAGGCGAGTTCTGCACCTGGCCGCGGAGACCCGGGTCGGGGTGGGGAAGGGCCGGAGCTGAAGAGCCCTGTAACCAGATCAACCACACGACGATGTATACCGCGAAGACAATCAGGATTATGGCGCAGGCATACAGAAACAGCAGCTGCCAGGTCCGGTTTCTGGCCTGGGCCTGAAGCTGAAAAAATGTGAGTGCCATGAATTTCTCTTCGTTTACGGTGTTTAATGACGGCCTTTGAGTTGATATTGTAATAGGTAGATAACAAGTTGGCAGCAGGAATCTTGCTCTGTGGATTTTTTCACCATCATCATCGTGGCAGTTCTCCTCGGTACAGGCGGGCTGTTCGTTCTTCGATTTCTGCGGAAAGATGAGGATGAGGAAACACCCGCTGAGTACACGTACGGGATACTGGCCGAGGCCAGGAAGAAAGAGCTCGAAGCGCGGAAAAAGCAGTTCTCGGAAAAAGAGGAACTTGAACGGAAGTGGCGTTTTGGAATCCGCACTTTCGACCTTTTCGAAGGTCTTTTAAGAAAACCGGAAAACTCCCGGCCTCCCGGGTTCCAGATACAGTCATATCCGGATCCTTACGATCGTGGAAATCCAGCTTCTGTACCGGCGTACAGCCTTGCTCTTCCGTCTGACGAGGGGGAATTCAAGGTCGTGCTTTACGAAAGAAAATATTCGCCCGACTGGCTCAGGAGACTGGAGCCCGCCGCGTTCTTCCGAATAGTCGAGGTGCATGACGGAAGCAAGAAGACAGTTTTCCGGGCACTGCTCAAATTTCTGATTAAGGAAGGCGCAGAGACCTGTACCGGCACTGTGCTCGAAGAACTGGAACACGGGCCCTGGGCAGGAGCGCTGCGCCGGATTCTGACTGAGTCCGAAAAGGGGGAATCGTGACAGTTACGATATTCCCGGCTTTTCGCTGACGGGTATGTCGTAACTGTCGCCAATATTGCAATTTCCGCCGGGATCGGCCAATCTTGTGCCCGTATATGCTTGAGAACATTAAAGCTCTTTACCGATATCGGGCCCTTGTTTCGGCTCTGGTTACACGCCATCTTTCGATCCGTTACCGCGGGTCTCTGCTCGGATTCTTCTGGTCGCTGCTGAATCCTTTGTGCCTGATGCTGGTATACACACTGGTCTTCAGTTACTACATGAGGTTCAACCAGCCCAACTACGCAATATTTCTCTTTGCGGGTCTCCTG
Organism: uncultured Bdellovibrionales bacterium; assembly: GCA_964421085.1. Taxonomy (GTDB): domain Bacteria; phylum Bdellovibrionota_C; class UBA2361; order UBA2361; family CAYQVO01; genus CAYQVO01. The sequence continues at coordinate 26,061 of CAYQVO010000034.1, forward strand.
CCCTGGCTCTGGCTCTCGAGCGGTCTTATCGAAGGCACATCTTCGATTGCGGGAAGCGGACACCTCATCACGAAATCGATGTTTCCGGCGCATGTGCTGCCTCTGGTTTCTGTGCTGGTGAATTTTGTGAATCTTCTCCTTTCCCTGCCGCTGCTTTTCATTTTCATGTGGGTGGCCGGGCTCGAATTTCACTGGACGCTCGCGCTGCTTCCATTTGTGCTCATTGCCCAGATGCTTCTGCTTTACGGTGCGGCGCTCCTCCTCGGTTCCCTCAATGTCTATTACAGGGACGTTCAGCACCTGCTTGGCAACATTCTTACATTCGTGTTTTTTCTCTGCCCGATCATTTACCCTGCTGAGGCAGTCCCGGCGGCGCTGAAGTTTACGCTTTTACTCAATCCTGCCGCGCTGCTCACCACCTTCTACCATTGCCTCATTCTGGAAGGTACCCTGCCGGCTCTCAGCGCAGTTTCATATCTTGTCGTCTGTGTCCTTATAGTCCTGATCCTTGGAAACCTCGTCTATGAGCGGTACAAGGAGAGCTTTGCGGAGGCGCTTTAGTGCACATTCACCAGTTTGTACATACGCTCAGCTATGGAGACGCGATTTCTTCGGAGGCTCTTGCCCTGAGGGAGGTATTTCGCGCGGCAGGTCATGAAAGCGAAGTGTACGCCATCAATATACATCCCAAATACAGAAAATCCGCGCTCGATTACAGGGATTTCCCCGCCGGTTTCGAAGGAGAAGTGATCCTCCACTACTCGCTGGGAAGTCCTCTTAATCATATATATACCGGTCTCAACAGAGCAAAGCGATCTCTGATCTACCACAATCTGACTCCCGCGCACTGGTTTGCAGGGGTCAATCCGCGCATCGTTTCCGATATTACACGCGGGCTCGAAGAACTTCCACACCTCTGCAGTCTCTCAGACCGGCTGATTGCCGACTCATCTTTCAATGAGTCGGAGCTGGCCGGGCTTGGCTTCGAATCTGCCCTTCTTCAGCTTCCCGTTGATCCCGCGAGGTGGGATGCTGAAAGAAATCCCGGCATCTACAACCTTCTGAAGAAAAAAGGCGGGATCAATGTGCTTCATGTAGGACGTCTCGCGCCGAACAAGTGCGTCGAAGACATTATTAAGACTTTTTATTTCCTCCATTACCACATAACGAAAGAGAGCCGTCTCTGGCTTGTGGGAATCGACATCGACACGGAGCTTTACTCCTTTTCTCTCAAGCGTCTCGTCGACGAGCTTCATCTTCGTGATGTCGTAAGCTTTGCAGGACGTCTTTCGGACGAAGAGGTGAGAGCCATGTACGAGGGATCGAGCGCATATCTCTGCATGAGTGAACACGAAGGATTCTGTCTTCCTGTCGTCGAAGCCATGCACTTTGGACTGCCTGTCATCGCATATGCTTCTTCCGCGCTGCCGGAAACAATCGGCGATGGAGGAATTCTGGTGAACGAGAAGAGGCATCCGGAACTCGCCGAGCTGGTATATGATGTCTCCACTGATGCCGGACTTCGCAGGAGCCTGGCGGAACGGGGAAGCCGGAGAGTTGAGAGACTTTCTCACAGCTTCTTCGAAACACGAGTCCGTGAATTATTTGCTCTTTAATGATTTCAGTGGCGCTTGACATAGCCGCGCTTAATCCCGCGTTCAAGGCTCACGCCGCGAGGGGTATCGGCAGGTACGTGCGTGAACTGTGGCATCGTCTCGTGACAGGCGCGTTCGAAGGGTTCGAATTACGCTCGTTCAGCAGTGCGGAGCTTGCCGGAAGCGGACGCATCGCGAAGTTGACTGAGGCCCTGCCTTTTGGGCGGACTACAGTCAGGCAGCAGTGTCTTGCGCCTTTTGCCTTCAGGAGTCTTGGAGCCGGCCTTCTCCATTTTCCAGCCCATATAGATGCTCCCGCCTGGTGCCCGTGTCCTTATGCCGTCACAGTGCTGGATCTCATACCCCTCATATTCAAAGACCTTTACAGGGCCGACAAGCCTTCCTGGAGGTTTCATTTTGCACGGTGGCTTGAATGCAAAGCGATAGAAAATGCGTCTCTTGTTCTGTGCATCAGTGAGAATACTGCGCGGGATGTCGAGAGGATTCTGGGCATCCCTTCCGAGCGGCTCGCTGTCACCCCGCTCGGAGTCGATGAAAGATTCTTCGATGTCGTCAAAACAGGTGATGACGCGAATATTCGCCATCGCCTCGGACTTCCTGCTGAAGGAGATATCGTCCTTTATGTTGGAGGAATAGATCAACGCAAGAATATCGCCGGACTTATCTCTGTATTCAAACGGACAAGGGAAACTGTTGCGGCAGGAGGAGGACACCGGCCGATCCTCCTCATTGCGGGAGATGTCCAGTCTGACGAGCAGTACAGGGAAGTCCGGGAGATTATCCGAAGCGAGCGGGTTGATGACGCGGTCTTTTTTACGGGATTTCTGCCTGAAGAGGAGCTCCTCGATGTGTTCGGGGCCGCATCAGCGTTTTTTTTCCCCTCTTTTTACGAGGGTTTCGGTCTTCCGCCCCTGGAAGCTATGGCTGCGGGCGTTCCGGTGGTAAGTTCGAAGCGTTCGGCAATGCCCGAGGTTCTGGGCGAAGGGGCGTTGCTCGTAAATCCCAATGATTTTCATGAAGGTTCGGAAGCGCTCATTGCGGTTCTGGAGAATCGGAACATGGCGGCAGATCTCGTTGAAAGGGGAAGGAGGAGAGCACGGCTCTTTTCATGGGAGCGGACGGCCGCTCTGACTGCGGAAGCTTACGGGAGGGTGCTGCGGAGAAAATGATCAGAAATTTTCAGCCACTGTCCGGTTCCGACAAACTCCTCGTTGTTATTCTTGTCGTATGCGCGTTTTTGCTCCGTTTCGATCTTATCTGGGCGAGTGATTTCATCCTGGACAGTGATGAAGCCATAGTCGGCCTTATGGCGAAGCACATCAATGAAGGGAAGGGAATTCCGGTTTTTTACTACGGGCAGCATTACATGGGGAGCCTTGAAGCTGTTCTTGCCGCCGCTTCATACAGGCTGTTCGGGATCGGAAGTTTCACACTGAAACTCGTGCCCCTTGTGTTTTCTCTCCTTTTTCTGTGGATTGTATTCGAGCTTGCGAGAGAGATCTGGAATCTGGAGGCTGCGAGGATTTCACTCCTGCTTGCGTCCTTTGCCCCGTCCACCCTTATCGTATGGAGCGCGAAGGCGAGGGGAGGTTTCATAGAGATACTGGTGATTGGCGGGCTTGCTCTCCTGCTGACAGTCCGGTGGCTCAAGGACCGCGACGCCCCGGCCACAGGCATGTTTGGGATTGCGGCCGCGCTTGGCGTCGGCTGGTGGGTAAATAATCAAATCATTTATTTCATGCTGCCCCTGGGATTTGCCGTTCTATCAAGGGTGATGTACCTGGAAGACGCTTATTTCTTGGACAAAATCAGGAAATTCATCTCGCTTGCAGGCGCAGGACTCGCAGCTTTTCTGCTCGGCAGTCTTCCCTTCTGGATATACAACTTCGAGCATGACTTCGCGTCTTTCGGAATGTTCAATGGATCGACGCGGCCTGAGATGTTTCAGCATTTCACGGGCCTTTTTCGAGTGTCCCTTCCCATTTTGCTTGGCGCAAAGCAGTTCTGGTCCGAGCAGGACTATTTCACCTGTGCGAGCCCGGTGGTCTATCTTATCTATGGTGTTGCCGTCATATTCGTGCTTTTCGCAAGACTGCCTCAAGTGTTGAATCTCTTCCGGCTCAGGCTTGATTACGAAAAGCCGGTGGAACTTCTCTTTCTGTTCCTCGTAACATGCATGACTGTTTTTGTTTACAGCTCATTCGGGTGGCTTGTGCATGCGCCAAGATACCTTCTTCCGATGTACGTCGCTATTTTTCCTCTTGTCGGGATTGCAGTCGAGCAGATGCGGCAGAGGCTTCAATATCTTCCCCATATTGTGCTGGCCGCCGTCCTCGCGATGAATCTCTATTCTTCTTATCCCGGCCGCAGGGCGATTCCGGGCGAACCGTTTGTGCACCGGAAAGAGAGGGTTTCGAAGAATCACGATGAACTGATTTCCTGGCTTGAAGAGAAAAACATCAGCTGGGTCAGGACTAATTACTGGATCGGATACAGGCTTGCGTTCGAGACACGGGAAAAAGTGCGTTTCATGGTGTTTCAGGAACCCCTTCAAAGCAGAATTGAAAGCTACGAGGAAGATGGGTTCCGGTGCGATGTGAAGAGCATGCCGTTCGTTCTCACACCGCTGCAGGCGGAGATCGTCGAGCGGGGATTGAAGAAACTGGGATATGAATACGAAAGAGTGATGCTTTCGGGCTATGCGGTGCTTTATAACCTGATGAGTCCGTATGGCGACCTCCACCGTCTGAACGTCGGCATGACGGCCACAGCAAGTGAGCAGCCGGACAAGGCGCAGCGCGGAATCGACGGAGACTTGAAAAGCCGGTGGCCATCGGCAAAGCCGCAGCGGGCGGGAATGCAGTATCAGGTGGTCTTTTCTGAGCCGCGCATCGTCCGGGGCGTAGCTCTTTGTCATGGCCAGTGGGGGTCCGACTATCCGAGGGGGCTTGAGATATTTGCGCGCGGGCAGGATGGTACGGAGACTCTTATGGTAAACAACGATGATTATTCTGCAATGAGTTATATTTTCGACTCGCTCACCGACTGCGAAGACGAATTTATTCTGACGTTTCCCGCGATAGTGACGGATCAGTTCCGCTTCGTTCAGACGGGATTCCATCCTGTGCTTGATTGGTCTATTGCGGAGCTTCGGTTCTTCGAATGACACCCCGGACTGTCAAAATCGCAAAGACTGCGTTCGGCCTCGGGGTCCTTGCCCTGCTTTTATGGGCTGTCGATTTCCGCAAGCTTGTCGACGCGTTTTCGAACCTCACCGTCGAATCGATTATCTATCTCGTTCTGATGTCGGTCGTCCTCATCTATGTGAGCGCTCTTAAATGGGAGATGTTTATCGAGATTCTTGGAGGCGCCATTCCGGTCTCCCGGCTTTTCCGGCTTTACGTAGTCGGTTACTTCGTAAACCTGGTTCTTCCATCCTATCTCGGCGGCGATGCCGTGAGAAGTTATTATGCCGGGAAGAAGATGGGGCAGCATGAGGCGCTCGCTGCCACTATTCTGGAGCGGTATACAGGTCTCGTGGCGATGGTCGCTCTCGGCATTTTCGCCTCCCTTGTAAATGGAGTTGTACCCTGGCAGATCAAAATTGCCATGATCCTCATCGGACTCGGCCTTGTCGTCATTACAATCGTGGCGCTCTCGTCCGGCGCAATCACGCTCCTGGAAAAAGTTCCCCGTCTGGAAGGGGTGACGAAGCATCTTTACAAAATTCAGGACGGTCTCCATCTTGCCAGGAGAAACAAGCAGCTTCTTGCAAAAGCGCTCGCGTTTTCGTTCGCATATCATCTTCTGACGGTTGTTAATACGATCGTTGCCGCGACGGCCGTGGGATGGTGGAACCCGCCGTTTGTTGATCTCGTGGTGGTTCTGCCTCTCATTCTCCTTGTTTCAGCGATTCCGGTTTCGCCTTCAGGACTTGGTATTCAGGAAGGAGCGTGGGTATTTTTCCTTCAATCGGTCGGCGCGACGCCTGCCGCCGCTATGGGAATTGCGCTGGTTCTGCGGGCGAAAAGCTATATTATTGCTTTCCTGGGATACTTCTGCTGGCAGTATGAAGAGGCGGCAAGGAAGGAAGAACGGACAAAGAGACTCGGAGATACGGAGGCGCACCGTCTCCATTAAACCACCCGCGAAGGCGTGGAGCATCATTGTACCCGCATTTTCCCGCCTATCCCCTCCTTCCTGTTGTTTTTCCGAGGTTTCCGGTAAAATAATCCTTTCTGGAAAAAACAGGGAGGAAATCGTGAATCTTCAAGTCGGACTGGCTGAGAGGCTGTGCAACGGCGTGATTATGGACGTAACCAGTGTCGAACAGGCGCAGGTGGCCGAAAGATCAGGAGCAGTTGCCGTAATGGCGCTTGAGCGGGTGCCGGCTGACATAAGAAAAGAGGGCGGCGTCGCCCGGATGACGGCACCGGAAATCATCGAAGGTATCAAGGCATCCGTGAAAATTCCCGTAATGGCGAAAGTGCGGATTGGCCACACGGCTGAAGCCCAGATTCTCGAGGCAATAGGCGTCGACTTCATTGATGAATCTGAAGTCCTGACTCCTGCCGATCCCATCTGTCATATAGAAAAGAAATCATTCAAAACCCCCTTCGTGTGCGGTGCCTGCAATCTTGGCGAAGCGCTCAGACGTATCGACGAGGGGGCGGCAATGATTCGCACAAAAGGAGAGGCTGGAACGGGAAATATAATCGAGGCAGTCAGACATCTGCGGCAGATCACCGGCGAGATGCGGGCGCTCCGTGAGATGAGCCCCGATATGCTCGAGGAGAAAGCCCGCGAATACCGGGTCCCTCTCGAGCTTGTGATTGAAGTGGCAAAGTCGGGCAAGCTTCCTGTTCCGAACTTTTCAGCGGGTGGTGTTGCTACGCCTGCGGATGCAGCCCTTTGCCGCCAGCTCGGCGCCGAGTCGGTTTTCGTGGGATCGGGCGTCTTCAAGTCGCAGAACCCCGAGAAACTGGGAAAAGCGATTGTGGAAGCAGCATGCAATTTCGATAAACCCGAGGTGCTGCTCAAGGTGTCGCGGGGACTTGGAAAGGCGATGGAGGGTCTGGAAATAGGGTCGATCCCTTCGGACAAACTCCTCGCCGGAAGAGGGTGGTGACCGATTCTCCTTATTTCATTCCTTATTTCGCAGCGACTTTGAGTTCTTCTTCTTCTTCCGTATGGCAGATCGTGGGAATCTGAGGAATATCGCACAGACAGTGAACAAAAAGATCTTTCTTCATGACCTGGCGCGCGCGCCAGAGAAGGGACGAATTCACATCTCCGCAGCAGCCGCGGCATGTGAAATTATCCCAGTTGAGTGCGGCAGCAAGGTTGAGGCAGACTTCGTAATTGCGGCAGGAAAACCGGCGGCGAGGGGGAGCAACAGGATCGTCGACAACACCGAATCCCCCTTCTTCAATCACCTGGAATGGACCTGGCTTCCCAAGCATCTGCCATCTCCGGGAACGCTTCAAACATCTGAAATCAGCATCGCACGAATGACACAATTGATCAAATAGCGAACGTGTATAGAACGCGTATTCCAGGGGCGGACTTGCCAACAGCGTGAAGACTAATTACCCTCTTGCCTTCAGAGAATCTCAAATGAAAAAAAAGGAGAGAACAGTCATCACAGTGGATGGTCACGCAGGATCGGGCAAGACCACTCTTGCTCGGCGCCTGGCGGAACGCCTCGGCTATTCGCATTTCAGCTCAGGACTTCTTTATCGGGGACTCGGCATTCTGGCGCTTAGGCATGGCGTAAATTTGCAGGATGAGCAAAATCTTCTGGTCCTGCTCAAGACGCATGATATTGCGATCGTTGCGGATCGTGAAGGAAACGGCATTCTTACCATCGACGGAACTGTGCAGAACGAGCAGGCTGTTCAGGCAACTGATGTTTCGGAGGCCTCTTCCATTGTTTCAGCGTCTGCTGGGGTTCGAAAGGCTCTCGTCAGCTTTCAACGCGAAGCGTTCCCGGGAACGAACATTGTGGCGGAAGGACGGGACATGGGAACGGTGATATTTCCGGACGCCCCCGTCAAGTTTTTTATCGAGGTCGATGCGGACACGCGGGTCAGAAGGCGGCTGGCTCAGATTGGGGTTTCGGAGAATTTAGAAGGTGCAGAAGAAACAATACGAAGAGAAATCATCGAGAGAGACAAAAGAGACAGCGAGCGAACTTGCGCGCCTACGAAAGCTGCTGAAGACGCCGTAATTATTGATAACTCATCGTCATCAATGGAAGAGGTGCTGGAACGGATGATCGCCGTGATTCACCCCACCCTTTTCTGAACGGCTGTTTCTTCCGAATCCCCCGGCTTTTCAAGCGCAAAAAGGGGTAGAGTTGCAAATATTTATTCCCTCGTTTATTCTTGCCACCGGCAGGGACAGCAGTTACGCTGTTTTGCCTTCCCGGCAGTCTGTGGAAGCGTATCAAGGGGCTCAAGGGAAATTTTAACACAGGGCATTCCAGCTTCCCGCAGGTGGAACGCCGTTGAATCACTTCGCGAAAATTGATTCGGCGCATGATTTCCGCGCCGTCATCCGCAAGTCATTATTTAAGAGAACATAAATGGAGAATACAGGATCGCAGTCCGGCACCTTTGCCAGTGAGTTTGAGAGTTACGTGTCGCAGGCACTTGACACGATGAGACCCGGAAAAATCGTCTCAGGCACGGTGGTAGGCATGAATAAGGAAGTCGCAACGATAGACATTGGTTTCAAATCCGATGGCGTCGTTCCCATACAGCAGTTCGAGGATTCGGAAGGCAAGCTCACAGTGAAGCTTGGCGACAAGATCGACGTGTGCATTCTTTCCCTCGAGAATGAGACAGGACAGGTGGTCCTCTCGAAGGAAAAAGCGGATCAGATGAAGGTGTGGCAGAGAGTGGAAGAGATCTTTGCCGGCAACGGAACCATCGACGGTAAAATAGTTCAGAAGGTAAAGGGCGGTCTTCAGGTGGACATCGGAGTTCCGGCGTTCCTCCCCGGCTCCCAGATCGATATCCGTCCCCACCGTAATCTGGACAAATTCATTGAGCAGACTTTCACATTCAGGGTCCTCAAGATTACCCGTGACAAGGGGAATATCGTTCTTTCGCGCCGCGCAGTTCTTATGAGCGAGCGCGACGAACTCCGGACTGAAACACTCAAAGTGCTTCAGGAAGGCGTAGTCATGGAAGGCGTGGTCAAAAACGTCACCGATTACGGAGCATTCATTGATCTCGGCGGGATCGACGGGTTGCTCCACATCTCTGATGTGACGTGGGGACGAATTAATCATCCATCAGAGAGACTTACAGTTGGTGAACGTGTTCCGGTCGTTGTCCTGAAGTACGACAAGGAAAAAGAGCGCGTGAGCCTCGGAATGAAGCAGCTTACGCAGGATCCATGGCTGAGTATTCATGAGCGCTTCGCCATCGGCGGCAGGGCTGCCGGGCGGGTTGTATCCGCGACAGATCAGGGCGTGCTCGTCGAACTTGAAACAGGCGTGGACGGCTTTATTTATCCCGTCGACCTCAGCTGGACAAAGAAGGTCCGCCATCCTTCCAAGATTGTGAGCGAAGGTTCGGCCATTGATACGGCTGTTCTTGCGATTGAAGAAGATCAGAGGAGGGTCCGGCTTGGACTCAAGCAGCTTCAGCCCAATCCATGGGTTGAGCTCGCAAATGTGCATCCGGTTGGTTCGAAGATTAAAGGGAAGGTGCGCTCGATCACTGACTTCGGCATATTTGTCGAAGTCGAAGACGGCATTGACGGTCTTGTCCATGTTTCCGACTTCTCATGGACTCGGAGGATTAAAGATCCCAAAGAGATCCAGGATATGTTCCAGAAAGGCCAGGAGGTCGAGGCCGTTATTCTTGACATCGATGTCGACAATGAGCGCCTCAGCCTCGGTATCAAACAGCTTTCGCAGGATCCCTGGGAGACCATTCCTCAGCGCTACCCGGTCGGTTCAAAAGTCAAGGGAACAGTCACTTCAATTACCGAATTCGGTCTTTTTGTCGAGATTGAGAGCGGAATTGAGGGTCTGATTCACACATCCCAGACTGGTGTGGATAAGGATCAGGATCTGTCAGCGCTTCATCCTGTTGGTTCGAGCATCGAGTCGGAAGTCATCAATATCGACCGTGAGGAGCGCCGGATAAGCCTGAGCATCCGCGCCATCAAGCGCCGTGCCGAGAAGGAAGGCCAGATGGGCGAGTACATCGAGGAGTCGACTGGAGTTGTCACCTTTGGCGATCTCATCCGCGAAAAGCTGGATGGCGGAGACCGGAGTTAGGTGACACATCGATAAGAAGGCGGTTCTTACCGGGGACCGCGCGAAGGACCTCTTTCTTATCGTGATCCGCAGCTGTTTCCGGATTACCCCCGCCTTTCCAGCGAGATCTTCTCAAGCATATCTGCAAGCTGGTCAGGGGTAAAAGGTTTGTCGAGAAATCCGGAGGCCCCGAGTTGATTAGCCCTCTCGATCTCCTGAACCTGGGCGTGACCTGAAATCAGGACAAAAGGAACATCCGGAGCGAATTTCTTCACATGGGCAAGGAGCGAGATCCCGTCCATCTCGGGCATTCGAAGATCGCAGAGAACCACATCATAATCATGTTCGCTCTGCAGATGCTGGGCAGCGTCGAACGGGCTGGCGAAGTCTTTAACAGTGAACCCAAGAGCCTCGAGCAGCAGCTTGAGAGCGAAAAGAACGGATGGCTCATCATCCACTATCAGGACTCTGCTGAACTCGTCATTTGCGCGAAGATGGGTCATAACTCCTTTTTTGTCGCGAACCACTCCATAATCGTCTGGAGTTGTTATATAACATGGATTGAGCCGGCCTGCTATCAGGATTAGAGAATAGATGGGAAGCGAAGAGCGTGCTGACGACAGAAAGACGGATCTCCCTCCGATGCTCCGTCATTACTGCAGCTTGAAGGAGAAGTATCCTGACTGCCTGCTGCTCTTCCAGGTCGGCGATTTTTACGAACTCTTTTTTGAAGATGCCGTAACTGTCTCACGTGTGCTCAATCTCACCCTTACGAGCCGCGACCGGAAGAACCCCGACCCGATCCCAATGTGCGGCGTACCGCTCACAGTGGTTGACTCATACGCTGAACGCCTCATTGATGCCGGCTACTCTGTCGCGATAGTTTCCCAGGCGGATGGCCCTGTAAAAAGCGGGGTCGCTGTGGATCGCTATCTCGAACGCATCATAACTCCGGGCGTCCGTCTTCTTGCTTCCGCGAAACAGGGCTCGGCAGAAGACATAGTCGCGGCAGTCTTTCCCGTATCAGAAAACGCATTCTCGATTGCATCGAGCAACGTGCTCTCCGGAAATATCGAAGTGCTCGAAGATGTGGCGAGAGGAGATCTCACAGGCGAACTTCAACGCGTTTCAGCGGCAGAGATCGTTCTGCCTTCCATGTGGGGAACGAGAAAAGTGGACCGAAGGCTGCAGTGGGTGAAAGACATGGCGGAGCAGATTGGTGAAGCCAGGGTCAAGTACAGAGCTGAAGCAGCGCCAGGTTCGTCCATCGACACCAGTCTCTCTCAGATAGTGAACTATGGAAGTCTCAGCGCGGGTGCAAGGCATGCTGTCCGCCTTCTTGTTCAGTTCGTGGATGAAACAACTGTCGGACTCGGTGTCCGTTTCAAGGATGTTCGTCTGCGAATCTTCGACGATCTCGTGAATATCGACGCCACGACACGAGACAGTCTCGAACTTCTCCGCAACAGCAGAGACTTAAGCAAAACGCACAGCCTTTATGGGATTCTCGACAGGACAGTATATGCAGGAGGTTCGCGCCTCCTTCAAAGGTGGATAGCAGCACCGCTACGTAAGCCGGAGGCTGTGGAAGAGAGACTCTCTTCTGTGCGTCTCTTTGTCAGGCAGGCGGGGAAAAGGGCCGATTTTCGGGAAGTTCTGAGGTTTTTCCCGGATTTTGAGCGTATCGCGCCAAGAATCGAGCTTTCGGTTGTGACGCCCGGCGAACTTGCCTCCCTCCGTGATGCGTTCGCAGCACTTCCCCGGCTGAAGGATATACTCGGAAAGTGCGCGGCTTCGGGGAGCGACGGCAGCGGGCGGCAGATCAAGGCGCTGTGTGATGAGCTTGCTGTTCCCGGGGAGTTTGTGGAACTTGTGACTGAAGCTCTTGTGGAGCGGCCCGCGCCTTCTTTCAATGAAGGCGAGATCATCCGGGAAAGTTTCAGCGCGGAACTGGATGGACTGAGGGGCCTGAGGAAGCATGGCAGGGAATGGATAAGTTCGCTCGAGCAGGGAGAGCGGGAAAAAACAGGGATCCAGTCGCTCAAGCTCCGGTTCAACCAGGCATTTGGATTCTTCATAGAGATAACAAAGGCCAACCTGCACAAAGTTCCGTCCCATTACATACGGAAACAGACGACAGTAAATGGAGAGCGGTTCACGACGGAAGCGCTTCGTGAGCGCGAGCAGGAGATTCTCAGCGCGGAGAGCAGAGAGATCCGTCTTCAGAAAGATCTGTTCAACGAACTTCGCAGGCAGGTGTGTCCATTTTCAGAGGCTGTCCGGAATACTGGCGCCGTGCTTTCCACGCTCGATGTTCTTGCCGCACTTGCGGAAGTGGCCGAGGCTGAAGGTTACATCGAGCCGGAAATACTGGACTCGTGTGAGCTCACAATACAGGAAGGGAGGCATCCTGTCCTTGCGAAGCTGCTCGGACCCGAATTTGTTGCCAATTCGCTCGGACTGATCGAAAGCGAAGCCTCATGTGCCGTACTGACCGGGCCGAATATGGGCGGAAAATCGACGTTCCTGAGGCAGAACGCGCTTCTTGTCGTCATGGCGCAGATTGGCTCCTTTGTCCCGGCACGCCGGGCGCGCATTGGAGTCGTCGACCGCGTTTTTTCGCGTATCGGAGCGACCGATCATATGGTTGAAGGTGATTCGACCTTCATGGTGGAGATGCGCGAGGCAGCTGCAATAATAAAGAATGCTTCGGAGCGTTCGCTGGTCATTATCGATGAAATAGGGCGTGGCACCGCGACTGCTGACGGACTGGCTCTTGCGCAGTCCATTCTCGAATGGCTGGTCCTTCGCATAAAGTGCCGCACGCTTTTCGCGACACACTTCCACGAACTTACGATTCTTGAAGAGCTCTATTCGGGCGTCAAGAACATTTCCGTGGGTTCGGTTGAAAAAGAGGGAAAGCTTATTTTCACGCACCACATCCGTGACGGCGCCGCGAGCAAGTCGTACGGAATCGAGGTGGCCAGACTCGCTGGTCTTCCTGCGCCGGTTATAAGACGGGCAAAAGAAGTGCTCCGATCCCGCCAGAAATCTGAAGGCCAGTCTGAAAAGCCCGTGCAGCAGAGTCTCTTCGACGCGTCTCTTTACCTCGAAAGGGAAGAAGAAATGGAGCAGGTGTCTTCAGGACAGGACGTGAGTCCGCTGCAGGGGAGACTTTCCGTGCTCCTGGAACGGATTATCGAAGCCGATGTTTCGCGAATGACTCCGATCGAAGCCTTGAACTTTCTGGACGCAGTGCGGTCCGAACTCCTCGCAGGAGATGATGCAGATGAAATGGTTCAGTAGGATTTCAGCCCTGTTTCTCGCACTTTTTCTCCTGTCGGGAGCCGGGCCCAGGCAGGATTTCGAAGAACTCAAGCGGCACTATCTTTCTCTGAGAAATTCGGATCCGGCTGTTTCCCGCGACGATGCATGGCGGGAGGCTGGAAATGCTCTTGAAGAATTTGCGGGTGAGAATAAAGACGCCTCACTCGCTCCGCCTGCGCTTCTTTATGCATCCATTGTCTTTTCAACGCTTGGAGAAAAGCACCAGGACAGCACGGCGAAGGAACATGCAGTGAAGCTGCTCGAAGAACTCGTCAATGAGTATCAGCAGAGCGATCTGGCAGACGATGCTCTTATAATGCTCGGTGATGCTGCCTCCGGAAAAGGGGATGCGGATAAGGCGGGAGAATATTACCGGCGGGTACTGTCGGAATACCCCCAGGGGGATATGGCAGGGGTCGCGGATCAGCGCACCAGAGGGGGGACAAATCCTCTGCTGTACGTCGATCAATATGTTCCTTCCGGGAAAGCAAGAGTCGCGATTGATGCCGGGCATGGAGGCGAAGACCGGGGTGCAGTTGGCCAGGGGAATCTGTTTGAGAAAGATGTCTCTTTCAGCCTGGCTCTCGAGATTCAGACAGAACTCGAGGCGATGGGGTACGAAGTCATTCTCACGCGCGAAGATGACGGGTTTACTTCGCTCGCGGAGAGAATGGCTTATGCCAATGAAGAAAATGCCGATGTTTTCGTGAGCCTTCATTCAAATGCGTCCCCTTCGCACAAACTCTCCGGCGTGCAGACCTATGTTCTTGACGCACCCACCGATGAGGCCGCAGAAAAGCTGGCGGCAAGAGAGAACGCCGCGGCCGGCGGAGGACGTCCGGGGGATCTGCAGCGAATTCTGAGCGAATTGATTCAGAAGGGGAAAAAGGAGGAGTCGGAGAAGCTGGCTGTTTCGGTGCACAGGCAGCTTCTTTCGGCAATCAGGGCGGGAAGGCATCCGCTCCCCGATCTCGGTGTGGAAAAAGGCCCTTTTTACGTGCTCGTAGGAGCTCACATGCCGTGTGTGCTGATGGAGATCGGATTTATAGACAACGAGCGCGACGCTGCTCTTCTTGCCGACCCGGGGTTTCGTTCTGACGCGGCCCGGGGTGTATCGAAGGGAATTGACTTGTATCTTTCGGGGAGCAGGAGGGAATGATACTTCCAGGCGCTCTCCACATGGATTTCTTTCGAATGCTCCATGAAGCAGCTGCATCTTCATCTGTTGATCTTTACGTTGTCGGAGGTTTCGTGCGCGACCTTGCTGCGGGGGGAATCGCCGCGGCCCCCGACATAGACCTTGTCGTGGAGAAAGGGGCGGAACAGGTCGCGGCTGCAGTCGCGTCGGTATCGGAGGGGGTGCTGAGGAAGTTTCCTGCTTTTATGACATACAAAGTCGAGAACCCGCGGCGATATCCGTTTATCGGAGAGATCGATTTTGCAACCGCAAGAACTGAAGTGTATGCGCGGCCCGGTGCTCTGCCGGAAGTCGCGCCGGCGTCGATCGAGAACGATCTCAGGAGACGAGACTTCACCGTGAACGCAATGGCGATGCGGGTGGATGACCTCGAAGAACTGACGGAAGAGAATCTTCATTCGAAGATATATGATTATTTTTCGGGATATGATGATCTGAAGAGGCGGCTTATACGGGTCATTCATGACAGGAGCTTTCTCGACGATCCCACAAGACTGTTCCGTGCATGCCGTTACGCAGCGCGAATCAAAGGTGAAATCGAAGAGCATACACGGATTCTTGCAGATGAGGCCGTAATGGGTGGAGCAGTCGGCACAGTGTCGTGGTTCAGGATTCTGATGGAACTGCGAAAGGGCCTGTCAGAGGAGAATTCACACGAGGTGTTCTTAAAGTTCAATGACGCCCGGCTTCTTGACAACCTTCCTTTTGTCGCGCCTCAGAGGGCCGAAAACCTGGCGAAAGCTCTCCTGGAAGTTCCTGTGACGGCAACTGGTGGAGATTCATATTTGACAATGCTTCGAGTAATCGCTTCTTTCTGCGATTCTGAACGGAGAGAAATGTTCTTCAGGGCGGCGAATCTCAGCAGACAGACTCGGGACGATATTCTGCGGGACTTAAGTGGCAGATAGAGAAGGGGTGCTTAATTCATATCTTGAAGACCGGGCGCGAGCTCTGTGGCCGGAAGCCGTGAGCATATGCCGTTTCAGGCCGATGCTGGAAGAAGATACGGGGACAGGAATATTTTCAACTGATTTTTGCGTGGATCTCTCTGCTGAACTGAACAAGGCTCCGTCGGTTATTGCGGTCGAAGTGCTTTCGAAGGGAACACCGTCTCTTGAAGGCCTTTCCCTGGGAGTGTCAGGTGATTTCATCCATGTGGACGTCGCGCCTGAATGGTTCCATAACGGGCGGCTGAGAGAGCTTGTCAGGATCGAAGTCCCCGGTCCTTCCGCCATAGTTGTTCCCCGATATGTGCAGACTGCGGCGCTTCCCGCATATCTCAGGACCATGTCGCTTGGGTGGGAGCAGTTTGTAATACTGCAGTCGCAGAAGGTGGAGTCGCGGCTCTACGCAGGAGATCGGAAGTTCGATTCTATTGGAGGCTTTTCCGGGTATGGAGATGCAATCGGCCGGCTGAAGAAAGGGGAGGCAGCGGAGCCTGAAACGGCATGTGAGTCGATGGCCTGGGCGCTCAGCGAAGCGGAGGATATGAAGGCTTTCGTATGGCTTTCAAGTGATGCTCTCCCGAAGCCGGTTTTTCAGAGGTTTTTCCACGAAAATATACACCGGAGGCCCTCTCATGTTCTCCGCTGCCCCGATGCAAACTGGAACATGAGCCGGGAGGCGATGAGAATCCCTGCGTACATCGATAACGCAGTGAGAGAGCAGCTTTTTTCTTTTCTAATGTACCTGACGGGTGAAATTCCGGCGACTGATCTTGATCTCCATGTCCCCGCTCTCAGGGAGAAGGACAACATCGTGTGGTTTCTCTCCTCGCTGCTGAGCAGGTTGGAGAGGATTGGAGGAGACGCTTCTGCCGGCGATGCGTGCGGAGCCTGCAGCGGGGGGCCTCCATCTGTTCTTCCGAGACTGCGGCGGCTGACAGCTCTTTATCCATTTTTTCTGTCGAGGGCTGCAGCGCATGGCGAGGTCGAGAGACTTAATAAGGTGATTCGAAGAGCCGCTCAGCTTGTGAATATTGCCCTCAATGACGCTGTTGTCCGCGAGGGCCTCCGCGGGAAGGTGGAGCATGCCGGGCTGGACGTCATCGAGGAAGCTGCCGCGATATTTTCGGTGATTTCCGCCTGGCCCGCATGCCAGGACTATCGGCAGGATTGGCGATCGGATGCTGTGGGATCATAAAGAGAACCGGGCTGTTGAACCACGCCATTATGCAGCGCCTGTTC
>CAYQVO010000035.1:0-18898 GCA_964421085.1 uncultured Bdellovibrionales bacterium
CCGGTAAAGCCCTTTGTGCTCGAGGAAGAGGACAGGATCCTTTCCCCTGATCGACGTTTTGAGCAGGCCGTACGCATCCGTCGCATTCGAGGGGTAGGCAATCTTGAGCCCGGGGAAGTGGGCGAAGGTGGCTTCTATATTCTGAGAGTGGTAGGGGCCCCCGTGAATGTATCCTCCGACCGCGATTCTGATTACAGCCGGACAGGACCAGTCTCCTCCCGAGCGGTAGCGCATCATTGCAAGTTCATCGCGAAGCTGCGTCATCGCGTACCAGCAGTAGTCGCCGAACTGTATCTCAGCGACAGGCTTCAGGCCTTCAAGCGCCATCCCTGCCGCAACCCCCACGATGGAGCTCTCCGCAAGAGGGGAGTTGAAGCATCTGTCGCCGCCGAATTCTCCAGTGAGACGGCTTGTCGCTCCGAAAACGCCGCCTTTTTCTCTGGCGACATCTTCACCGAGCACGTACACATTCGGATTCAGCTCCATCTCTTCATGAAAAACTTTGTTCACCGCGTCGATGAAGAATATCTCTTCGCCATCAGGCCTTCCTTCGATCGGCTCCGGCGCATCGCTCCAGACATGCTCCAGTATGGTAATCGGGTCAGGATCCGGCTGCCGTTCCGCCCAGGCTGCCGCCGCGTCGACTTCTTTCCTCACTTTGTCTTCAAGCGCAGCAAGATGATCTCTCGAGCAGATACTGTTCATGACAAGATACTGGCGGAGTTTGGTGATCGGGCATCTTTTCTTCTCCTCCGAAATTTCTTTTTCGCTCCTGTATTTGAGCTGATTGTCGGATATCGAATGACTCTGGAGCCTCACTACATGAGCTTCGACCAGAACGGGGCCGTTTCCGCTCCTCGCCCACTCGCATGCCGCCTGCATGGAGTCATAACAGGCGAAAAAGTCCGTCCCGTCGACTTCGAACTGCCTTAGAGACTCGAATCCTGAGGTCATTGCCGCGACACTTTCCGCCCCGAACTGCTCTGAAAGGGGGACAGAGATGGCGTATCCGTTGTTCTCGATAACGTACACAAGCGGAAGCTTTTCCCGCGTCGCCCAGTTGAGGGACTCGTGGAAATCGCCCTGCGCGCACGCTCCTTCGCCTCCTGAAACGTACACGATCCCGGGTTCGCTTTTCCGCTTGAGTGCGAGCGCGACACCTGCGGCATGAGGAAACTGAGTGCCTGTGACTGAACTCTGGCTTGGAATATTGAGACTTCGGCTCCCGTAGTGCATCGGAAACTGCCGGCCGTGTGAATTCGGGTCCCCCTGCTTGTTCATGCAGTTCAGCATGATATCTTCATTCGACATTCCGAGCGCCGAGCAGAAAGCCATGTCACGGTAGTAAGGAAAGAAGCGATCGATGCCCTTGTCGAACGCCAGAGCCGCGGCAACCTGGATTCCCTCGTGTCCCGCGACGCCGATCTGAAAGAATGCCTTGTTCTGTTTGTAAAGGATTACGGCTTTTTCATCGCAAAGCCTTGCACGAAGCATTGTCTCGCAGGAACTGAGCAGCAGAGCTCGCGCTTCTTCGAATGTTTCCTTGTTCGTGAGGGCGGCAATAATACTCGGCCGTTTTCTGCCCCATGCCAGCCTCGCCCTTGTTTCGCTCAGGTCATTGCTCACTGCCGTGTTATTTCTACGCGCCATCCAACCCTCTGAAGAAAAAGTCGAGAAAAGAGGTCCCAACATCGTCTGTAACATCCATCATCGAGAACGATCTGCCTGACACCGCCTCCATGCACGTCATTTCATCGCTCCTGAAGCCGCACGGGTTTATGAGACTGAACCCGGAACTGCAGTCTTTCACATTGAGAGCAAAGCCGTGAAGCGTCACCCATCGCGATAATCTGACACCCAGAGAGGCAATCTTCAGGTATGGATATTTTCCGGTGTCCCGCACCCACACCCCGGTCTTCCCTTCGAGCCTCTCGCCCCTGATTTCGTACCTTTCAAGAGCTCTTATAAGCACCTCTTCGAGACCGCGCATATACCAGTGAACATCGCGCCGGTGGCGGTTCAGGTCGAGGATCGGGTATCCGACAACCTGCCCGGGGCCGTGATATGTCACATCACCGCCCCGCTCTATCTCAAAAACATCCACTCCCTTTGCTGCGAGTTCATCCACCGGGCAGAGAATGTTTTCTTTCTTTGCGCTTTTCCCGATCGTTATTACGGGTTCATGCTCGCACAGAATGAGACTTTCTTCGTCCGCACGGTCCATGAGCGCCTGCTGCAGCGATCTCTGGAGTTCCCAGACCTCCCTGTACGGCCTGAGTCCGGCACGCAGAACCTTGCACCTCTCCACTGCCATTATACCCTTGTCGTTAAATCACGTTTATCGGCCGTCCCATTGCGAGCGCCATCGCTTCCATGATCGATTCTGAGAGGGTCGGGTGAGGGTGAATTGTGTCCACAACGCTCGAAGCAATTCCTTCGTGCGACCTGATTACCGCCGCTTCCGAGATGAGCTCTGTGGCCTCGGCGCACAGAATATGCACCCCGAGCACCTCGCCTGTGTCTTCGCTGATAAGGACTTTCACAAAGCCTTCGGATTCCCCGGTTGCGATCGCCTTGCCTATCGCCGCAAAGGGTACTTTGCCGATTTTATATTTAATCCCTTTTTCCTTCACCTGCTGTTCAGTAAGCCCGACTGACGCGACCTGGGGCTGACAATATGTGCAGCCTGCAATGTTCCGATAATCAACACCGTGTGTATGCACGCCGGAGGCCGCTTCCGCTGCAACAAGACCTTCATGACTGGCTTTGTGGGCGAGGAGGGGAGGGCCTGACACATCGCCGATGGCGAAGTGATGCTGCGCGCTTGTTTTCATCAGAGAATCGACCTTAATGAAGCCCCCTTCCGTCGCGACGCCGGCCTTCTCGAGCCCGAGTCCGTCGGTATTGGGGGCGACTCCGACTGCGACAAGGCATGAATCTCCCTCCCACTGCTCTTCTTTGTCGCCCTGTTTGATCGACGCGCGCACCCGGCCGTTTTCAACCCTCAGGTTCTGCACACCGTGGCCGGTTCTTATCGCCATTCCCCCCTTTTTCAGGATGGCCTCCAGAGCGCGTGAAACTTCCGTGTCTTCGACCGGCAGGATTTGATCCAGCATTTCAACGACGGTGACCTTTGTGCCGAGCGCGTGGAGGAAATAGGCGAACTCGATACCAATTGCGCCCGCGCCTATCACGAGAATTTCTTTCGGCTGCTCGTAATGATTCAGGAGCGTGCGGGATGTGTGAATGTACTTTCCGTCCACCTCCATTCCGGGGAAAACCTTCGGCCGTCCTCCGGTTGCTATGATGATGTCCCTGTATCCAAGACTTCTGGTTTCACCGTTCGGGTTTTTTACGGCCAGCTTGTTTCCACCCTCGAAGGTTCCTTCGCCTGAAACGACCTCGATGTTATTTTTCTTCATGAGGAACTGAACGCCCTGAGAGAGTTTTGCCGCAACACCACGGGATCGTTCGATGATTTTCCGGTAGTCTGAGCGAATGTTGCCGGCGTATATGCCGAATTCCTCGCCATGGAGCTGAAGGCGCGAGAAGAGCTGGGCAGAATTAAGGAGAGCCTTCGTGGGTATGCATCCCCAGTTGAGACAGACTCCCCCGAGAGATTCCCTTTCGACTACTGTGACGGTTCGTTTGAGTTGAGCAGCTCTGATGGCGGCAACATAACCTCCCGGTCCTGAGCCGAGAACAATCAGATCTTTTGTTTCCATGTGAGTACTCCCATCTTTCCCGTCCTTATCGCCAAGGAAGCAGGAGTGGCCCTCCATTTGTCCCGGCGCAGGAGCAATTCTCTATCCGGGGGCACCAAAATGCAAACGAAGCCTTTTTAAAAGGAAAACAGTGCTGGTATGATTCAAAAATGTTCAAAATACTGATATTTGCGGCAATTCTGGGATATTCCGCCGCTCCTGCGTTCGCCGCCGGAGCAGAGGCGTTTGAGCTGGACAGGAAGAATTCAAAAGTGACCTTCTCCGGGGAGCTTGGCGCGATACATGCGGGTGGGCGATTCAGGGATGTCTCAGCGACTATGCTTCTGGCTTCGGACTCCCTCATTCCTTCGAAAGTCTCATATTCCGCCAACCTGAAAACAGTTGAGTTTACGGAAGGCGGTCGTGAGGAACAGATGGTGCTTGGTTCACTCGCGGCTTCACTTCCACAGGCGGCAGTCGCAGCTTACAGCAGTTCTTCTATCGAGAAGGCTTCTGAAACCTCGGTAAAGGCAAAGGGCGATGTCACGGTTTTTGGCCGGACATACGTTATGACAATTCCATTTTCGCTTCACCGGCTTCCAGGTGGACGGGTCCGGGCCACGGGGATAATGAAGGACCGGGGAAAGGTGCTCCCGTTCCAGGTTCCGGGGGTTTCCGGGGAGTTCAATGGAGTGCTAAAGTTCGATCTGATATTTGCGCCCTCTACGGAATGATATGAGATTTCTTACCTGTCTGCTGGCAGTCCTTTCTGCCGTAATTTTCCACCTTTCCGCTTCGGCAAAAGAGAAACCGCCCGTGCTTTCAATCGGCATGCCTTACAGCGAAGTCCTCACAAGAGCAGGCGCGCCGGCTTCAAAGAAAATAATGGAAATAAAGCGCGAGGAGGAGTGGTACTATCCCGGGTTCTCGGTTCTTTTCAAAGATGGGCATGTTGTCAACCTCGAAGGATCCGTAGCCCCGCAACCTGCAAAGGCGCCGCACGCAGTAGAAACCCATGCAGCAGGAAGTGCGCGCAGGCAGAGGGAAACGCCGCCCGATCTTCTGCGAAATATTCTTAAAGAACTTCCTTCTCCTGCGGGAACACCCGGAGCTTCAGCGCCCGGCAGTCCGCCTCGGGCAATTGCGCCGGCAGTTCCGCCGGGGGCGGTCGGGGACGAGGAGGAGTGAGATTGCCTGAAGCATTCAGAGCAGACTGGAAGATATACAGGTGAAGCCCTAAAAGGTGAGGCGCGTTTTGCCGTTTCTTTCAGATGAAATTTGAGGAAGTACATACAGGCCCGACTGCACAAAGAGGCGATGATTTCTCTGACGGAGAGTTCCAGCGGGAGCGGGCACTTCCGCAGCGGACATGGGAGAGAATCAAAGTTTGTAAAATGGAAGATCTTGTCCGGAGTTGTCGGGATAATTCCATCGTTTTCTCTCCTGCGAAATGCCCGGCGGCTGAGGGATATTGCGCCTGCAGAGCTTGTGACTATGCGCGGTATACGCGGCCAGACAGCGACCCCTTCAGATACGCGAATCCCAAAGACCTGGTGAGAGAACTCTGTCACTCTGCGATTGAGCTTCAGGCCGCTGAATCCGAAAGTCATGAAAGTCTGACAGGGCCAATTTCTCAGCCTTCATGGGTGGCCCTGGATTTTTCCTGTGATAACTTTGTCCATATGGTCATGACCGATGTTTCTTCTGACCTTATTGCTTCCCTTATTCGCCTTTCACTCACTGAAGAAATAGAGATTATTCTGGGCGATTCAGAGAAAGGGTTGAAAATTACACCCAAAGGGGGTGAAGTATCAGTTTCAGGCGCCCTCAGCTGGGCACAGGAAAAGGATCTTACTCCACTGGCATTCCAGAATTATGAGGATTTGCGGGCGCGTCTTGCAGAAATCTTCCCTTCCGGATTCCAAATCTTTTCGGGGGTTCGGGGGCGGGATCCTTCAGGGATACTGGATGCCATTCTGGCGGGGGCTGGAAAGCGATTTTACATCAAAAAGTGCGACAGTGCGGGTTCGAACGGCCTCGCCAGGGTAGATATGAGCGGTCAGTTTCCCGAGGTATTCATTCCGAACCGGGAACTTTCCCAGTCGCTCGGACTCGATAATGGATTAGATGATAAAGAATTAGATTGGCGTCAGGTGCTGGACGCGGTATGCCGGAAATTCGGCGCAGTAATTATCGAAGATGAAGTTGACGTCCAGCCAGTGCCCGGGCTTTCAAGAGCGCAGTGGGAAGTCAGGATGTTCATGCAGCGTGCGAACTCTGAGGACGGGTTTGTCTGTATGGGGGCGTACTCCGACTCCATGTGCGATTGTAAGAGCCGAGCACATATCAGTTTCGAGACACATCTTCGCATGCTTCTTGATGCAGAAGATGCACCGCATTCTTTGGCGGATGATCCCGACAGAACAGTCGCAGCGATTGCGGCAGAGCTGGAGAGTCGATTGACAAGGCTGAGTGATGATTTCTGCAGACTCTATTCTGCACGATACCCCGGGGCACAGCCTGTCCGGGAAGTCGATATCGATTACTTTATGCGATGGAACGGCCCAAAGGTTGAAGTCATAATTCTGGAAATGCATCCTCACTACTCCAGCTATCGGGGACTTGCTCATGTGGATCCCGAAAAGGCGAAGGATGTTCATGCCGGGAGGGTTATAGCGGCCGGCAATGATTCTAAACTTCTCGACTTTCTGAATCAGGAATGGCGAGAGGCGTTCGGTCGAAGGATACGTTCAGTCTTTGACGAAGAGTATCCCTAGAAATTACGCCTTTCAAGTTCTGAAAAAGCAGCATAAGGGCGCAAAATTTCCAATGTTTGTTAGATTTCGGCCCTCTTTCTGTGCTATATTTTCCCCCACAAAAATCTTCAAAACACAAAGGATCTCAAATGGCCAGATACTCAAGAATCAAGGTTTTGAACGCGATGTATGACATCAGCCTCGTCGTCGTCTTTTACCACCCCGACATCGAGGTGGTGAAAAATGTCGCAATGGCGTCTTACGAAGGCGGCGCTAGACTTCTCGAATTCACAAACAGGGGAGACGGAGCGTCAAGGGTCTTTGCGGAACTCGAAGCATTCTGCGCGAGGGAACTTCCCGGCATGATCACAGGCGCGGGTTCAATCGTGGATCCGTATACAGCAGCTGCTTTCATAGATCACGGCGCAAACTTCATCGTCGGCCCTGTGCTTAATCCTGAAGTGGCGAAGATCTGCAACCGCCGGAAGATTGCGTACTCGCCGGGGTGCGCGACGCCTTCGGAGATATCGCAGGCTGAGGAACTCGGCGTGGAAATCGTGAAGGTATTTCCGGGCGGCGAAGTGGGCGGACCTAAATTCGTCAAGAATGTGAAGGGTCCATGCCCCTGGGTTTCGATAATGCCCACGGGCGGGGTGGACATCACTGAAGAGTCCCTCAAGGCGTGGTTCGGAGCGGGGATCGTGTGCGCAGGGATCGGGTCGAATCTCGTGACGAAGGAGATACTCGAGAAACGGGATTATAAGACTCTTACAATCCGCGCGCGGGAGACCCTGGAAATCATAGCTAAGGTTAAAAAGTAATCCGGAGGAAAGTGAAAATGGCAGAACTTAAGATCAAAACCCGTGAACAGTGCAGATGGGACGCGATGTCCCTTGGCGAAGTCATGCTCCGGCTCGACCCGGGCGATATGCGCATCAAAAACGCCCGCTCATTCAGAGTGTGGGAAGGGGGCGGGGAATACAACGTATCCCGCGGCCTCAGGAAGTGCTTTGGAATGAGGACCGCTCTTGTGAGCGCCGTTCCCGACAACGACATAGGGCGTCTGCTTGAGGATCTCATGATGCAGGGCGGAGTCGATCTGTCCCATGTGAAATGGGTTCCATTCGACGGCATCGGCCGCAGCGCAAGAGTAGGGCTTAATTTTACGGAAGCGGGATTCGGCGCCCGGGGCGCGCTCGGCGTTTCGGATCGCGCTTATTCAGCCGCATCGCAGCTCAAGCCCGGCGACATCGACTGGAAGAAGATCTTCAAGGACGAAGGCGTCCGCTGGCTTCATTCAGGAGGCATCTATGCAGCGCTTTCGCCCACAACATCGGAAGTGGTGAAAGAGGCGTTTGCGGCGGCAAAGGAATACGGAACAATCGTGTCCTACGATCTCAACTTCAGGCCTTCCCTCTGGAAGTCGTCAGGAGGAACCGAAGCTGCCATGAGAATCAACCGGGAGATTGCGGAATATGTCGATGTCATGATCGGCAATGAAGAGGACTTTACCGCCGCGCTTGGATTCGCGGTGCCGGGAATGGACAAGAACTTCTCGAACATGGATCCTGCAAACTTCATGAAGATGATCGAAGAAGTGACAAAGCAGTATTCAAACTTCAAGGCGGTCGCCACAACGCTGAGAAACGCAAAGACAGCCTGTTTCAACGACTGGAGCGCCGTGCTGTGGTATAACGGCTCGTTCCACAAAGCGAAGGAATACAAGGATCTTCAGATCTTTGACCGTGTGGGGGGCGGCGACAGCTTTGCTTCGGGGCTGATCTATGGGTTTCTGTCGGGGCTTGCTCCTGAGCAGTGCGTAAACTACGGCGCGGCCCATGGTGCTCTTGCAATGACGACGCCCGGCGATACTTCGATGGCATCGCTGAAGGAAGTCGAGAAGCTGGTCGGCGGCGGCGGCGCGAGAGTGGACAGGTAGTGTTTTAGATGACACTTCACCGGGTGATCTCTTTCTCCCGGTGAAGTTTTTTCAAGGCGTATTTTTATGGGGCAGCGAATAGTGGAACCGGGTACAGGTGCGCAAAAGCCGTCTGATGTTGAAGGAGTGCTTCCAGAAGTTGCGGGGATTGAGCCGCCTTCTAATCTCACCGATATGGACCGCTCATGGATCCGTGTGGTGATGGTTGAGGCGCAGAAACTTGCTGCCGCTACCGGACAGAAAATCCGCATGCTCATGATTGGATCGCCGAATTTCGGACCTCCTGATCATGTCCGTGACGCAGGCGCGGACTCCTTTAGGGAAGATGATACTGGATATGGTCCTGGCCTTGGACTTACTGCTCTGCGGGAGGCACTCGCTCAGAGTTTCAAGGAACATCAGAAGCTCGATTATTCTTTCAAGCGCGTTTTTATTGTTCCCGGCGGAATGGCCGGGCTTCTGTTTGGATATCTTGCTGTCGCAAAGGACAAGGCAGTTCTGATTCCAAGTCCTTTTTATCCTAATTACAAGATGGGAACGACTGAACTTGGCCGCAGGGCAGTGGAGTATCGCCTTGATCCTGCTGACGGTTTCCAGCCCGACGTTGATTATATGGAGAGAGCCTTCCAGAAATCGCAAGTGCCAGTGGGGGCAATTCTCATAAATTCGCCCCATAATCCGACGGGAACTGTCTGGAGCAGAGACTCAGTGGAAAGAGTCGTGAGACTGGCTGAGAAACATAATGTGCCGATTCTTTATGATGCATGTTACGACCGGCTTGTTTATGACGGTGCTGAGATTTTCACTCCGGCTCATGCAAATCCTGAGGTCGTTATTTACTGCAATTCATTTTCTAAAACCTATGCAATGCCGGCCTGGCGTCTGGGCGGCGTTCTTCTTCCGAGCAAATGGAGTGAAGAATCGATTATCGAGGCGTACAGAAATATAGCAGGCAACTTCATGGAAGCTTCGCTTTCCGGCGTGTCCACTCCATGTCAAAAGGCAGGCCTGGCTGCACTTACCGGACCCCAGGAATGGGTCGGAGAGATGCGCGATGAGTATCAGAACCGGAGAAACCTGGTATGCGCTGAACTCGATAAGCATGGTGTGCCATACGTACATCCCCAGGGTGCTTTCTATGTTCTGGTTGATGTCTCGAAGGCGATTCCAGAGGGTCTCGGGTCATGCGATTTCGCACTGAACCTCCTGGAGGCCGGTGTTGGCCTTGCTCCGGGCAGGACTTTCGGCGCCGAAGGATGGGTGCGGATTGCCTTCTGTCAGAGCGCTGAAGATTGCCGTGAAGGGGCCGACCTTCTTGGCAAATATTACAATGATGCCATTGCAGGCAAGGTAGTCCTTAAACCAAAGGATCTCGGCTAGAGTTCTGCGAAAAAGCCCCGGAACCTGCAGTTTCCGCGCCCTTCCGCCGATGGTTCAATTCATGGTGCGAAGGGCATTGCTGTATCTTTCCGCGTTTACTCTGGCAGCAGTCTGCGCAGGACATGACGCCGGCGCGCTCCCGTTTTCCCCGCTCGAATCATCAATCAAAGAACTCCACCGCAGACCTTCCCTGGCAGCGCTCAACAACCTGAAAAACTACATCCGCAAAAGCACGTCAAGCCGGATGCGGAACGGGATTAATTTCATGGCAAAGCAGCGCATGCGGAGCAAAGTGCGGCGGCTTAAACGCGCGGACAAGGCGATTCGAATCAACGGAAGAACTGCCGACTGGCGGAGGAAGGGAATCAGAATTTACCAGGACACGAGCAATGATCTTTTCGCAATCGACTCAGCAACGCCCGTGAAGTACTCAAAGACTGACGATATACAACGGGCCGCGGTCCTGACAAGCGATGGCGCTATCAGCTTCATGATCGAACCGCTTGCGATGCCGGCAAAAGGTCGGAAGTTCTATTATGCGCTCAATCTTTTTACGCATGAAGCCGGGGTTCTTTACCTCCTTTCATTCACCGATTCGGGCTTCTGGCTTCAGGAATATGATCCTGCCGGAAATAAATGGGTCAGATCAGACCTGAATCCCGGGGGATGTATTTCCGCCGGGCGAAACGCGGTGGAGGTTAAAGTTCCCTTCAGACTTCTGCGGAAACTGCCCCGTCATTTCTATGTCCAGGCCGTGAGCTGGGATGAGGCGAGGAATGCTTACGATACGCTTTTCTTTCAGAGCACTCTGAGCCGTCGGTCGGAGGAGTATTACAATTATGCTCTCGACCTCCTTGTTCAGTACGCGGAGCGCGCGGCCCTGCCGCCCGACAACCCGCTTCCGCTCGCCCAGGCTGTTGTTGATTCATACTGGTACCGCATGGGCAATGCTGCAGTTAAAGAGCGGATTATAAATGACGGCATCGCCATGCTTGACGAGATTCAGAAAGCATCGCAGTACGAATTCCCGGGACAGGAAAAGCCCCTGAATCTTCCCTTTGAGCACCTTCTGGTATGGGCAAACAGATCGCTTTATTTCAGCATGAACAATCCAAAGTGGAAGGTTCAGAAGACGCTTAACGCGACCGGCGGGGTTTTCACGGAAGAAATGTACGAGCATTTCGTGCTGGCACCGGCCGTTCTGGACCAGGCAAGAGCGTATGCAGCGGAGCAGGACTTGTTGAAGGAGGGAGATCTTGCGGGGACGATGCGCGCAATAGAGACGCATTTTTCGACAGTGTGGAAATACCGCGCCCCTCTTGATTTTATCGAGATGCTCTATCGGTTCAGTCCTGAATGGTACGGGCAGTTGTACTTCGAAGTTGTGGAGGATTACGGGACAAACGGCACCGTGATAACCAGGGTCGGATCTGACGACGTTGTCAAATGGTGGAACCAGAGTGCGCCGTTTCAGCTTGGGTTTGTGCGTGAATACGGGTATTTTTTCGGGAACTGCGGGGATGCGGCCGTTTTGTCGGCCGCAGTCGGGAAAGCGCTTGGCATCCCCTCCATTCACACACATTATGACGTAGTGGCGCCCAATAACGGTGTAAACGCAGTTCACAGCTTTGCGGCGTATTATTCCTCAGGGCAGAACCGTTATCTCGGTTACCGGCGCGGCGATAACAGGATTTTCGAGTTCGCGACCGCCGGACTCTCGAGTTTTCAGGTCCGGTACATCAACGAGACTCCAATAGTCACACCTCTGTGGAACATCAGCAGTGACAGGTTTCACGGGCAGGAATTTTACCAGCCTTCAAACACATGTGCCGCTATAGCGGCCCCGGAAGCATGGGAGGATATGAATCGGAACGGGATGGACGCGGCGGCCATAGAGAGGTGCATACACGGGCAGTTGTTTCAGTGAGACAGTCCCGTACCGGCGAACCCAATGTGAAGAATGCCCCAGCCGGGACCGGCCGCCGGGGGATTACCTTGATCGCACCATGAAACTTCTCCTCGGACTCTCTCTGGTTTTTGCGAGAACCTTTGGACCTTTTCGCATCTCGGCGTGATAGCTGACTTTATAGTTTCCGGGAGGAAGGTTGCGCAGGGTTACACGGTTTCGTTTTGTTTTAAGACGGTCAACGAACTTTTTCCTGCCTCGCGTTGTAACCGCATAACCGATATGGGTCTTTGTTTTGAGGTCCGCCACCACGCCTTTCGTCTCGAGGGGATCCGAAACAGGCACAATCTGGAACCCGGACGCTGAAGGCCCAAGGACAAACTTCTGCATTACGATTGTCACGCGGCGCTTCTTCACGGTGACGTCGGGTTTCTTCTCTATTTCAACTTTTGGCTTGAAGATCTCAGGCAGGTTTCCGACCGGCCCGAGAAAAACGTCTGTGGCTTTATTCGTGTCGCCATCAACAAGAGCTGTCGCGTCGGACGAGAAGACGACCTTTGCGCCGTCTGAAGTGATATGGTCTGCAGACGAGTCCTTGTTGCCGGGAGCGGAGGTCGCAGAGCGTGAAACAAGTCCGGTGCGCCCCGTAGTCCTGTCGTGAACATAGACCTGCCGCCGTGCGGTGTTGCTGCCGGAGTCTGAAGCGAGGTTTGCGGCGGCAGATGTGAATGTGATGAACTTCCCATCTTCGCTCAGAGCGACCACGCCCATGCCGCTTGCTCCGCTTCCTTCCTTTCCATCGGAACTTACGCTGACCCTGCTGATGGTTCCGGTTGCAACTTCATATACAAATACGTCGGATGCGCCGTTCTTATCACCCTCGACCAGATTCGAGGCGTCGGATGCAAATGCCAGGAATTTTCCATCACTGCTTACTGCGGGGGCCCAGGAGTCTCCATCAGGCTCGGCGCCATTGAGGCCCACAGACACTCTGGTCGTAGTAAGCTTTGAAAGGTCGCGAAGATATATGATGGAGGAGGATGACTTTGCCGGAGAGGAGGAGGCGCCTCCCGCAAGATTTGCGGCGTCCGAAACAAACGCAACCCTGCCTCCGTCTCCGCTTATCGCAGGCGCCCAGGAGTCTTCGCTGCCGGGGGTTCCGTCCGTGGCAACGCTTACTCTCCATATTTCTCCGCTTCCTCTGTTCCACACGAATATATCGCGGCGCTTGTTGACGTCTCCTTCCACGAGGTCTTCCGCATCTGAAGAGAACGCAAGGCTTGTGCCATTGCCGCTTAAGGCGACTCCATAGCTGTTGCCGCCCGCAACTGCACCGCCTGGAGTCCTGCTGATGAGAAAGAGCCTGCTTTGAGCCGTGTCGTACAGAAATATATCGCTGCTGTCGTTGGTGTCGTCCGGCGCAAGGTTTGACGCAAGAGAGTGATACGCGACCACTGTTCCATCCCCGCTTACGGCGACAGCGCGGCCAAGAGATATCGGGTTTCCGCTTGGTTTGTTTCCGACCACTCCGGACGCGTCCGTAGAGACGCACTCGGTAAGACCGGTTGCCGTATCCGTAAGATAAACTCCCCTGGGGGCTGTCTTTGGAGACTCTTCGTAAAAATTCGTTGCTTTCGTGGAAAACGCAATCATCTCTCCGTTGCCGCTTGAGCCGACAACTCCCTCTCCTATATAGCCGCTTGCGCCGTTTCCCTGAGCGCCTTCGGAACTTGCACTTACCCTCTGTATCGCATTTCCATAGGTGGTTCTGACTGCGACTTTGAAATCGGCTGTTTGATTCGACGTCACAACGCCTGCAATGCGGGGAGGGGTAAAAGCGTATCCCCGTCTTGACGGAGCTATCGAGTATTGAGTTCCTCCTTCAACGCCAGGGAATCGGTATGTGCCGTCTGAACTGGTGGTTCTATTCCCGAGATTGCCGCCCATTATCTTGACGCCGCTTACAGGCCGGTTTCGGTCGGTAACGCGTCCTGAGATCACGTATTCCCTGTTGAAAGCTTCGAAATTCTTCGTTGCATCGCCGCGAATATAGTGCGAGAAATCGGAGGGGAAAAATGAGTAGCTGCTGGAGGATGGAGTTATGACGAAGAGGGCCTCCATTGGAATCCGGCTGAATTCATAGTATCCGTTGTCGTTTGAGTATGTCTCTTTGACATTGCCGTCTGTGGTCCTGCCCGTCACCTTTACGCCGCCAAGCGCCCCTCCGCCGTTTTTCGTGATGTAGCCTGAGACGGTGAACGCTCCGGGAATCGCCTTAAATGAGACTGATGTGTTTTCCGTGATGGTGCGGGACCACTCTGCAGGATCAAAAGTATATCCCGCATGCACGGGCCTTATGGTGCATGTTTCGCCTGAATAGAGAGGCGATATCCGGAAATTCCCCTGTGCATCCGTTTGTATGGTCTCTGAAAGCCTTTCGCCGGCAGTAAGGCTTAACGCCACACCGCCAAGCCCCGCGACGCCTGATTTGATGCTTCCGCTGACGGAGAAAGCTGGAGTGCTTGTTGGGGTCGGGGTGGGGGTGCTTGTTGGGGTCGGGGTGAGGGTGAAGCCGGGGTCGGGTGAAGAGAATGAAAGAATCGCGCCCCCGTCTCCTGCGGCAAAGAGGCTCTTGTTTGATGTGTTTCCCCACAGCGAATTCAGGGGATGTGAGACAGGAAGAGATAACTCCTCAGCCCAGTCTCCATCGTAGTAGTGGAATATAGTGCCCTTGCCCTCCCTGTCGCCTTCCGTAAAGAACCCCGCCGCGTAGATATCGTTGTCACTGGTTCCCCAGAGGGATCGGACACTAAAGTCAGGTTGATTGATGGAGAAACACTCTGGCGTTGACCCGTCAATTTTACAAATTTTTCCAGAATCTCCCCCAACATATACAGGACCCGAAGCCTTCGAAGGATCTCCCCAGATGGCATATAAGTTGGGGCCATCGATGCAATGATCATCAGTCAAAGGCTTGAATTCCGTGTTATGCAACCAGATTATGCAATCTCTTTCCCCCACAGCAATTATGTTTGTGCCGTTGTTATTTCCCCAGATATTGTTCAACGGAGGCAGGTCCGTTGGTGTGGCGGGGGTGCGATCGCTCCAATTTACGTTTTCCGCGCGATATTTAATGGACCCCTTTCCCGACCCATCCTTGCCTGCAGCGAAAACCCTGTCGGCAAGGCCCCAGATCGCCTTGTACGTTCCAGTTACACCACTTTCCTCCTCCCAACTGTTGGGTTTAAAGTGGACCACTCCTGTGTCGGTTCCAACGAAAAAGTCGCCAGGTCGTATTCCCCATATGCCGTAGTAGATTCGGTCAGGTGTCGGCGTCGGACTGAACGTGGTCCACTCTGCACTACTTCCGAGCTTACTCAGGATTTTTCCGCCTGCCGAAGCAACGTAAATCTCTTTTGGATCTTCCGACCCAAAGTCTTCCCATCCAAAGATGGTGTGAAGATTTGCGGCGTGTACCGGCACATACTTGTCTTCCTCATCAACTTTCTTAACCGCGGATATCCGGCCGTCTTCTCCTGCTGCGATTATCCTGTAAGGAGAAGGAGTGGGGGCGAATCCAATGCCGTAATAGGTTCCTTTATAGGTGTCATTGTCGAAGGCACGGGGTACCGATGCCCAAGGCTTGGGAGAGTACTGTTTCAATAATCCGTTTGTGGCGACTGCAAAAAAATCAGCAGGAGGTCCTTCAATGGCCGTGAATCCTTTAAGCCCCTGGATGGAAGGAATCGAGCTTTCAGAAGACCAGTCATATCCATTTTCGGATCCGCAAAAAGAAGACCCACCTGCGAACCACCTTGTGACTAAATAGATGACCGATTTCAGATCGCCAGCGGAAGAACAGGTGGGCTTTTCAGGGTTGTTGTCTGAATAATCGCTGAAGAAATATATTTGACCCCCGTCCGCAACCACAACGATTTTGCCGCTTTCATTAACATGAACATCGTTAAGCTTGCCCAGAACAGGTACCTTGCTGCCCCATTCTTTCTCCTCATCACCATAACGATAAATCATGTCGCCCTGGGAAGTAACAAACCACAAAAGCGACGTTCCAAGGCCTGAAATTGCTGTTATATGGCCGTTGCATGTCACGGCGCCAATGCTTTCTTCATGCCAATCGTTGCCGTCGTAGTGAAGAAAAGTGCAGTCATCTCCAACCGCATATATATCAGTAGCTGAACTTCCCCAGATGTCGTTTAAATTTTTCGACTTTGCCGCCTCTGGAACTGCCATTTGAATCCAGTCCGTCAGCGCCGAATCAGAGGATTTAAGTATTGTTCCTTTATCGCCCACTACATGAGCATTAGTCGCGTTGCTCCAGATTCCTCTTAACGTAATTCCCTGGAAATTCGACGTCTGCATGCACCAATTGCCCACAGGGCATTCAGGCGTCGTTACCATCTGGGCTGAAGATGGAAGGGGTAACGCCGGCAAAAAGAAAAAAAAGAGAGCTGGAAGCAGGAAAAGTCTTCGATCTGTCATACTCCGTTTATCGGCGGAAGGTGCTGTTTTAATTAGGTTTCGATGGAAAAATCCCTGACGCACTCAAGTAGCTGAAAAGGCAGGGCTTCGGCGCGCCGTCCCGGCTTCAAAATCAGAAATTTATCGCCGCTATCAGATCAACCCCGATTCCCGAGTGAATGAAGGGCTCTATCCCTTCCGACTGGTCGTATGTGAAGTCGCGGTCAAAGATGTTGGAAAGCTGCACCGCGATGCTTCCATGCCTGTGAGGCAGCCTGTAACCGATGCCTGCGTCGACGATCCAGAAATCGCTTCTTCCATCGGCGCCCACGCCGGCGTAGCCGATACCGTCCCTGTTCTGATGGCGCCAGGTCCCGGTGACGTACGGGAAGAATCCGTGCGACTCGAAGTATTTTGTCTGCAGAGCGAGTTTGTTGAGTCGCATATCCTCCAAAAAATCCGGGTCTGTGGACTGAACCTTCGCCCATTCGTAGTTCGCAGTGGCAACCCACCGGTCGGTTATTACCTGCGAAATATAAGCCTTAATGAAATCTTGATTCTGGAACAGGTCCTCGCTGTATAAAAGAACATCCGCGCTCGAAGGGAGAGTGTCGCCGTCAAAAGTGAAATCCATTTCTCCCATCGAAATGCTTCGCCGCACTTTACGCTGAATTCCTTCAACGCCGAAGTAGGTGCTTCGGGGGATCTTATAGTCGGCGCCAACGCCGAAGTTTCTTGCGAAGGAGCCCGACAGATCTGTGTACCTCTGGTTGATACCGCCGATTAGAGTCGGTTCGACCGTGATGTTGTCTTCGAGGGAAGATTTCCTGAGGCTTTCAAAGTAAGCGGCCCGAAGCGTTAAATTGTCAATCGGAGTGGAGACCAGGCCGACCTTCGGGCTGAAGTGATTTTCGCTTTCAATCTCATCGGTAAATGGCGTGATTTCCTGTTTTTCGTATTCTACGGAATCAAAACTCAAGCCGGCCGTCAGATCCAGGCCCGGCAGAATATGCCAGGTTGTATATGAGTATGCGCTTGTGCTGTTGAGGTCATTGCAGCCGCGGGTTCTGATAAAGTAATCGCTGTCGGTGAAGAAGCCGAATTCGTCGTCGAGAACCTCGCTGCCCTCATGCCGTTTTACATCGACATTATGATATTCCGCGCCGCTCACGACCGACACAAGATCCAGATCGAGCACGTGCTGTATCCCGACTTTCCCGAGCAGAACGCGCTCCCATGCGATTTCATTTTCGAAGAGCAGTTCTTCGGCCTCGTAAACCTCGCCTTCAAAAACTTCGCGGATAAGGGCCAGCCTTTCCGCCTCGTCGGCTTTGTTCCGGTTGTGCCTCGCTCCGTAGGACGCAAAAAGCATGAGCCTGGACCAGCTCTCGAAGGCGTGAAGGTAGTTCAAGTCCGTGGTAACGTCTTCCATTTTTGTGTCGTCAGGGTCGTCGTAGCTTTCGTGAGTCTGGTGGTAAAGGATATCGGTGTTCAACGTAAACCTGTCCGTGTAGACGGGCTGATAGGACACAGCGGCATTACCCCTGTATCGCCGGCTGTAGTTGCCGCGCTTTGACCCGCCCGTCATAAGAGGCTCGAACCCTGCGGAGTATGCCCACTCTTCCCATTTCTTTGCGTGCTGAACTCCGCCCGCGATGAGGTCGTCGTGGGTCGAGCCGTCGAAATACAGTTCAGTTCTTTCGTCCGGGCGGTCAAAGAGAGCGTTGTACTCGTTCAGCGTGGCTCTTTCCGCCCGTTTCTGGAAAAGGTTGAAGCTCAGGGGCGCAAGCATGCCGGTTATTTTTCGCTCGGATTCGGAAGCATCGGCGAGGAAGACAGATCTGTAGCTGTCAGCAAGCAGAAGGTGGGCCGAATAGTTCGAGTAGTCGTGACTGAGCGACTTGATTGCTTCGACCCTTGCAGCATCGGCGAACCCAAGTTCCGTAAAAGCCTCTGAAAGCCCCGCAGTCCTCACTCCAAGATCCTGATCGAGGAGAAGGCTTGATCTGTAGACGGCGCGGTTGTTGTTCAGTTCGATGGAAGTCTCGACATCCTTCAGAGCCTGGACGGGGTTATTCACCGCAATTTCGTTAAAGGCTTTGTAAAGCCAGGGGGTCGGATCCAGAGGATCGAGATTAATGGCTCTGTCAAACTCATGCCTGGCGCGGGTTTCATCGTATTCCTCGAACCAGGCTTTTCCGAGATAGCTTCTGTAGATTGCGACATTCGGTGAGAGGAAGGCCGCCTCTTCCAGATGACGCCTTCCTTCGGTCAGATGTCCCTGGTGAATCCGGGCGAGACCTGCGCCAAGTTTCGCAAGAGCGAACGAGGAATCAATGTCGAGGGCTGCGTTGAAATCGGAAAGCGCCTGGTCGTTTTTACTCTCAAGAAGGCCGGCGAAACCGTGAACTGTGATTACATACGGGTCTGTTCCGTCAAGATCCTTTGCCTTGCCGGCCAGAGCGAAGGCTTCGCTTATGTCCCCCCGTCCCATCGCAAGCTCTGAACGCCGCGCGTAGCCCGCGGCGAGTCCTGGGCGGGCATCTGTGAGACGGGCTGCAAGGGAGTCTGCTTCTTCGAGTTTAAAGGAGTTCTGAGCAATGTAGGAGCCGGCAAGAAGCGCATCCGGATTCGTCGGCGAAAGTTCGAGGGCCTCTGCTGAAAGCTTATCTGCGCTCTCTTTATCGTTCTTTGTCATCGCGATTAAAGCCCGCATGGAGAGCAGAGACGCTTT
>CAYQVO010000035.1:18920-33366 GCA_964421085.1 uncultured Bdellovibrionales bacterium
CCATTGATGCAGCCTCAGCTTGATTCATATACATTTGAGCTTCTACGACCTGTCCGCGCGCGAGGCTTGCCCTTGCTTTTTCCACTATGTCCGGCATATTTGCGTCACGCGGGAGAGCCGGATAGAACAGAGCCCACTGCACCGCATCGAACGGCTTGACGAGAATCGACTTGACCGGCGCAGAATTCATTTCAGCCACAGCCTGCTCGCCCCTTTTCAGGGCGACCATTCCGTAGCTGTTCCTGCATTCAACTGCGCCATCGAGGACACCCACAATTGTCTTTGCGGGAGAAATATCCAGGGCGAATTCTGTTCCGCGGATAGCGAGACTTGCAGATGGTGTTTCGATGCCCGGAGCATTTTCAGGATCGCGGCTGAAGTAGTACGCCTTTCCTTCATTCATTGACAGAGATTTCTTCCTTTCCTGCGGAGCTGCCTGAAACTGTAGTGTCGTGTTTTCAGCAAGCCTCAGGAATCCGCCGGCCGAGAAGGCGATTCCTGCGCGGGCTGCGTTGCCCGTCTGAATTGTGTCTCCTGCCGCAAAAGTTGTACCGATGGCAACGGGTGAAAATGCGCTTTCCCCGGCGCGTCTGCCCAGAATGACTCCTTCGCCTGAGGTGAGAGTAGCGAGAGTGTTTTCCGCATCTGCAAAGATCGGGAAGAAACAAAGAGTTGCGATGATCACGGCTTTAAGAATATTAAGGGCTTTCATCTCTAAAACAGTGCCTCATTAATGTGCTAGTCGACTTTAAATGCTCTTTCTTCTGCAACGTAGCTAAGACTCTCGGGATCTAAATATAGATTCACCGGAAAAATGATGCGATCCGTTTTTCGAAAATCGCTTTTAGTTCTTGGACTTCTCGTTGCAGGAGCAGCTGAATACTTCCTTCTTCCAACGAGTATCGGCGAAAGGATTGAAATAAACAGCGCGGACTTCTGGTTTCAGAAGAGAGGGGAGATAGACGCGCCTGCCGATCTCGCAATCATTGCTCTCGATGAGGCAAGCTACAAAGCTTTGGGTGTCCCTTTGAACCAGGCGTGGCCGCGCAGGCTTCACGCGAGAATGCTGAGAAAGCTCAGGGAACTTGGCGTCGCCAGAGTTGCGATGGATATTCTCTTCCTCGGATCGGGCCTTAATCCCGCGGAAGATGAAGAGCTTGCAGACGCGATGTCCGAAATTCCAACGGTGATAGGAGCCGATATCGGCGAAAAGGTTCAATGGATTGGCGATCAGAATTTCCGAATTATAGAGCTTCTTGAACCTGCGCCGGTCTTCACAAAGGCAGCACAGGGCATCGGACTTGTCAGAATGCCGGAGGATTACGGCACTTTCAGACGATTTGCCGGGAAGAGAACCGAACTTTCGAAAGAAGTCCCTCCTCTGTATGAGGCAGCGATCGGAAAAACAGCGTGGCGGGAAACACCGGGATCCAGGGATATGATCAGGTTTTACGGTCCTGCAGGGACTATAAGAACCTATTCCTACCACGTTCTTCTCGATGACGAGTCCTCTCTTCCCGCCGATGCGCTGAAAGGAAAGGTGGTTTTCATCGGACTCAATCTGAGGACGGGACTTGGTCCTGAACAGAAAGACTCATTCAGGACTCCTTTTGGCGATCGCTCGACATTCGGAGTCGAGATTCACGCCACCGCTGCCGCGAACCTTCTTGAGCGAAACTGGATACACCGGCTTCCTGCGTCCACTGAGCGGCTTGCTCTGGCCTTGAGCTGTATGCTGGTCGCCACTGGGATCTTCTCAATGCGCCCCCAGTGGAGCGGACTCCTCATGCTTCTTGTAGTGGCATTGTGGGCGGGCGCGGCTTATCAGGGATTCCTCGGCGGGCTGTTTCTTCCGGGGGTCACAGCCTTTTTCATTGTGCTCCCGGTAATATACATGTTGAGCACGCTTATATACTACCTTGGGTCGTACTACGCCAGGCAGAAAGTTGAGAAGGCATTCAGACTTTATCTGCCGCCCCAGATGGCAAAGCAGATGCGGCAGAATCCGAAAGCTCTGCAGCTTGGCGGAGAGTATCTGACGGCTACTGCATTCTTTTCGGACATAGCTCAGTTCAGCCGTCTGGCTGAAGAGATGAATCCTGTAGATGTCGCATCGATGCTGAATGAATACTTCACGGAAGTCGCGCGTGTGGTGTTCGCGAATCAGGGAACTCTCATTAAGTTTATTGGTGATTCAGTTTTTGCGGTGTTTGGAGCTCCTGTGAAAATGGAAAACCACGCCGAACTTGCATGCCGCGCAGCGCTTGGGATTCAGTCCACCATCGAAGCGTTCAATCAGAAAAAGAAATTTCCTGAATTGAAAACACGGATTGGCATTCATACGGGAGGAATGGTCGTAGGCAACCTCGGGTCGTCCGAGCGTTTTGATTACACCGCGATTGGAGACGCCGTTAATCTGGCGTCGAGGCTCGAGGGCGCGAACAAATATCTTGGGACATCCATAATCCTTTCTGACGCCTCAGCATCTGAAATTAACGGGGCACTTGGAACAATAAAGCTGGCGAAAGTGCGGGTAGCCGGCAAAATGCATAACGTCGAAATCTTCACCATCGACGATGGGAAAATTGATTCGACTATTCTGACAAAATGGAACAATGGTCTTGAGGCTTTCTTGAGCCAGCGCATGGATGTCGCGCGGAAGAGTCTGGAGGAAGTGAAAAGCAGCCGTTGTCTCCTTTCAACTGCTGCCGATCTCTATCTCAACGGAATTGAAGGAAGCCCGACTGCCGATGTCCACTTTACATGGGCAGGCGAGATTGTTCTTGCGAGGAAATAGGACATCCAAAAAATCCGTCATCAAACAGGCAAATAAGGAAGGAATGCTCCGGGATGGGGTTATTGGAATTCTGGCGATTGAAGGGCGCCAAACATCATGGTTTTCGGGAAGATGCCGGCAGGGGGAGAATTCGTCACTCTGGCGCGGACAAGAGTTGAACAGAGGCTCTTTTTATGAGGGGGGAAATTCAGGCAAAGGCATACTGAGCTGCACGAAACCCTTTCAGCCACTTTTTGCCGAGTGACTTCGCAGCCTGCTGCATGGAGTCCTTGTCGCCTACGACGCAGGAAAAGAGGTTGCCCAGTTTTTCTGCGAGCCAAGTCCATCCTGCTGGCTTTATGCCGATGCGCGTCAGAATAGGTTCAAGTTCCTTCGGGATTGAACCTCGCTTGCCCTTTTTGATTGCTCGCCCTGTAAGATCAAGAACCATCAGGTATTCCTCAAGCGACATCGACAGAAACCCCCTTCGATTGCCCGTGTTCTGAATTGGAGCAAGCCATGGATGAGCATCCTCACGCAGCCCTTTCTTGAGAAGCTTAATACGTTCATAAGCGCTGGTGAATCTGGACTCTTCAGGTGTCTCTGCCATTCCGGCTCTTACGGGGTTGAGGTCAATATAGACCGCGCAGCCAAGAAGCGCAGACTCGCCTTGAAGCCTCTGACAGCGAAAACGCCCTTCCCAGAACCTTCCCTTGCACTCATCCTCTTTATTGGCTTTTCGGGCAATGTACTCATTCAGCGATTTCATGAACCAGCTTACACTTCCAAGCCTTCGTCTCAGGACAGCGATTCGCGCATCGTTCCGGGCAAGCTCGCTTATTGCCTCATCTGTTGTTTCACCGCAAAGCGGCGGGTAAAGCGTAAGCCAGAGGCGTGCCACATCCCAGTTTGAAAGCGCTTGAAGGATTTCCGGCAGGATCCGAAGCAGGAGGTGAAGGTGATTATCCATGAGGGCGCAAGCAAGGACCTCGATGCAGAAGACCGTTACAAGGAACTGAATTCTTTTTCGGATCCAGTCTTTTCGGTGGTCATAATTTTTGCCTGTGTAGGAATCCTGTCCATAGAGGTAAGCCCGCCGCACGCAGCGTGAAAAGCAGTGGTAGTATGATTGTTCCTCAACAACGGTATCCGAGCGACGAGTTGTCATCTCCAAACAGCCTCCTTCCAGCGGGAAAAAACGGTCTATACCCGTATCGAAAAAATCAGCAGAAAGTTGCCTGGAAATCAGAAAAATCTTTGGGTGTCCTTTGACGGGGAATGCTTGCCGTCGAAACCATCAAAGTTGCGTAACTGTTTTCGTTGCGACATCTTCGATTTTCCTGGAACGGCCCGTTGGCTTGCACGTCGGATAGTTTGAGGCGCGGCACATCTTTATGAACGAACAAGCATCTTGTGTGCACCCTCAGGGGGGTGACCATGAATGGAAGGATTGTCACGTGAAGGTTTTATTGGACGCTGCAGACCGCCAGCTTGCTGTTCCCACAAGGTTCTCGGTTGGTGGAGACCGGAGAAGTCTTCCAGCTTCAACCTTGACGTTTCTCATGGCGGAAGATCGATTTCCTCAGGAAACTTGAGGATTTTTTCCCGGGCTGACTTCCAGTTTCCCGAGGAAATGCCGTTTCAATGCGCGCTCTGCATCAAGTACTCTTTCAAGCGGAAAACTCTCCGCAATGTGAACTCTGAACCGACCTGCTTCTATCAACTGGTTAAGTCTCCTCATTACATCAATGCCGGGAGTGCCGTCGAAGGCCTCAATGGTCACTTCCGGCCGGACTTCGGGCTCAGGATAAACACCATGGGGATATGCGATCCTGCCCCCGGCTCGCACAGCAGTCAGCGCTTTTTCCGCAGTCTCCCCGCCAGCTGTCAATAAGGCCGCGTCGAAACCTTCGGGCGCAAACTGGCGGGCAGCAGCGGTAACGTCCTCTCTTTTGCCGTCAACGGCCGCATCCGTGCCCAGGGACTCCGCCAGTGCAACTCCGTCGCTCCCGGAGGCAACAGCAAAGACACGCGCGCCCATTCGCTTTGCAAGTTGCACTGCCAGGTGGCCTATGCCGCCGCTGGCGCCGAAAATCATTATCGACTCGCCGTTCTTCAATCTGAGCGTGTCATCCAGTCCTCGCAAAGCGGTTATTGCATCAACCGGCATGGCGCCGGCTTCTTCAGTGGATAGAGAGTCCGGTATAAATTCAGCGTCTTCCGCCCTGACCACTGCGTATTCAGCATAAAAGCCACTGCCATTGAAACCGCTCATTGCATACACGCAATCACCCTCCCTGAATCGAGTGACCCGGCTTCCGACTTTGACAACTGTGCCGGCGCCGTCGGAGCCCGGAACATAAGGGAATGTGGGCTGAACATTGA
Source organism: uncultured Bdellovibrionales bacterium (assembly GCA_964421085.1). GTDB lineage: Bacteria > Bdellovibrionota_C > UBA2361 > UBA2361 > CAYQVO01 > CAYQVO01. Next base: position 24,082 of record CAYQVO010000035.1, read on the forward strand.
ACAGCTTCGCGAATTCTCCTTCGATTTCATACGGATCCCATACTCCTACCCCGGCGGCCTCCACGCGGACCAGTATTTCATCAGGGCCGACTTCGGGCACGGCAATTGTCCTGAGCGCCAGTTTCTCAATTCCGCCGAACTCATCAGCAGCTACCGCTTCCATCTCAAGTGGTATTTTTGCCGTTCCCATGGATTCTCTCCTTTGAAAATCGGTGTAAAAGCTTCTCGCAGCGCACTCAACCTGTTGATGATCGCCGTCGTGATATCGTAGATGACCACCGCGGACGCTGCGATTACTCCAACTTTGGCGCCTCACCATAACTTTCGCAGCGCGGTTTCCAGAACTTCCAGGTCGACTGGTTTGGTCAAGTGCTGCGCAAATCCTGCTTCGAGGGTTCTCCTGACATCCTCTTCCTGACCGAATCCGGTCAGTGCGATAGCCTTCAAGGCATTGCCTGAGGCTCTGATATCTTTCAAGAGGTCGACCCCGCTGCGGTCAGGAAGTCCAAGGTCGCTGATAAGAAGATCGAAGTGTTCCACGCCTGCAAGCCTCAGAGCCGTTGTCGCGTTTTCCGCCGTCTTCACGCGGTGTCCCATCGACTCGAGAGCCAGGGCGATAAGGTGGGCAGTATCGCTGTTATCCTCCACAAGAAGAATCTGCAGTTCCAGAATCTTTTCATTCTGAGGGATGGCGGCAGCATGACCACCTTCCGGCAAATCGCCCTGTACAACAGGCAGTGTGATGCAAAATGTCGCGCCTTTCCCCGGCCCGGCGCTTTTCGCGGATATAACGCCACTGTGCATTTCAACAAAACTTCTGGATATTGCAAGACCAAGGCCCAGTCCTCCGAAACGCTGCGCTGTGTCTCTGTCAGCCTGCTCAAAAGGCTTGAAAAGACGCTCCGCTTTCGCCGGGTCAAACCCTGCGCCTGTGTCGGCGATCTCGACGTTTACCTGGCCGTCCTGAGAAAACGACCGCACTGTGATTCTGCCCTGCGAGGGAGTGAATTTGATCGCATTTTTCAATACGTTCCACAAAACCTGCTGTATCCGTCGCGGATCGGCATCAATAGTATGCGGACTGTCTTCGAAACTGACTGAAAGCTGAAGTTCCTTATCTTCGATCTCCGACCGGCAGATCTCCATCGCACTGCTGATAAGAGGCTCGATCTTTACTCTCTTCAAATCCAGCGATATCTTTCCCTGGTTGATCCTCGTAAGGTCAAGCAGGTCGTCGATCAAACGAACTTCAAGATCGATATTCCGCCGCGCGATCTCAATTGTTTCCGCCTGCCTCCGAGTCAGATTTTCCGCACGTTGAAGAATCGAAAGTGCGGCAAGCACAGGAGTCAACGGCGTCCTGAGTTCATGAGAGAGCACTGCGAGAAAATGATCCTTCACAGCACTGGCCGATTCTGCCGCTTCCTTTGCCTTCAGAAACCGGGTCTCGATTTCTTTACGTTCAGTTATGTCGAAGCCTGTCCCGATTATTGCAGGTCGCCCCCGGTAGAGGGCAGCGGCTGGAGAAAGGTCCACCCATTTCGGAACACCGCTTTTAGTAACCATCCTGAATTCATAGTGGGTCGGTAAGTCTTCTCCTCTCTGGCGACGCGCAGCTCTTTCGGAAATCATCGGCTGAAAATCAGGATGCACCATATCGTTGAAATTCATAGTGAGGATCTCTTCGACGCTATATCCGCTCATTTCGGCGAAATAGCGGTTGGCGTAAACAAAGCGTGCACCCTGTATTATGCCGAACGCGGCATGGGCGTTCTCGGCCAGTGTTCTGAATTTTTCTTCGCTGTCCTTCAGCGCTTCTTCGATTGCTGACGATTTACTCCGTCGTCCGAGAAAAAGACCGCCTGCAAATGCGAGTATAACTAGAAAAAATTCCAGAAAAAGCATAGAAGGGGGCGCCCCCGTCCGCACATTTTATAGTAGCCCAAGATGGGTAATTTGGAGCGCGAATATCGATGATCTTCAGTATCTGAACCTCACTTCTCATACCGATTGAAAACTCCGGACCGCGAGCTTCTCGATGACGACAGAAGAAGCTATCTGCCCCGGGTCGATACGATGCGGGGAAAGCCTGTTAATCACACCGCTGAGATATTCGACGATTGCCCCGCAGAAATCCCACTTGCGGCTTATAACCTCGAAAAACCTCCAAGCCTTCCAATTGGGATCGCTGAAAAAAAGCGTTTTGCTTCAGGCACCACGCGGCCACATGAGTGACGCAAGTCATTAACAGCGAGTGTTCTCATCCGGCACGTAGCGCTTGTGCCGGCCAGTGAGAAAATTATCGCCCCGCGGAAACAGAGTTATTCAAGGAATAACATCCTCGTTCTACTTTCCCTTTTGCCTCCCGCCCAGACCATGGGTTCCGACTCCTGGCCGAAATCCGCCGGGGGGAGGATACTCTGTATCTTTCTGGCGGTGTTCGCATTTACGATGTTCAAAAAGGACACCCACTTTTCCCGGTGGATACAAAAAGTACAAAAAGGACACCCACTTTTTTCGTCGGGTGTCACCGATACTGAAAGACACAGATTATCAGCCGTGCGATCTGAAACATACAGAGTACGCATAGCAGGAGGATCGGAAATTTGTGGGTGTCCTTTTACCGGTACCGGTACGGGGGCGGCACAGCCGAAGGAATTTTGTGGGTGTCCTTTTTCCTCACCCATGCTCCGACAGGCGCATAATGAGGCTCATTCCGAAGAAACCGCCTGCCATCGAGATCAGCAGCTGCAGCCAGTGCGCGCCGAATTTCCTCTTCCTGTGGATGAGGTCAGGCAGCATGTGCCCCCAGACGTAATAGCCGAATCCCCCCGCAAGAAGAGCGCTCAGCCAGGCGGCTTTTTCGATGCTGAACGCTGCTGAATAGACAAGGACGGCTGTCCCGGCTGTAATAAGCGCGGTCAGGAGGAGCAGCAACAGAGTCAGGAGCAGGGTTGTCCGGGGGCGAAGGAAGCCGTAGTCGCCGAGTTTCTTTGGTATTTCATGCAGTAAGGTTGAATATAGTGCAGTAAGGCCATATGGCGCACCGTGGAGAAAAGAAGCGCCGATCACAAGGCCGTCCTGAAGACTGTGGGCGCATGAAGCAGTCATGTTCACAGCTATGCCCGCGAGGGGATCGTAGTGATCACACGCCACATCATGGTCATGATGCCTGTGGTGGCAGGCGCGGTGCACGAGCCATCCTATAACATAAAGCATCCCGTAACCGGCGCCGAAAAGAAGAAGCGCGCGACCGGGCCCGAGATCTGCCCACGCTTCCGGAAAAAGATGAACCAGCATGATACACGTCAGCGATCCTGCGCCGAGCGCAAGGAGAATCATCAGAATATATTCGCCGCGGCGTCCATCTTCCATCCATTCTCTATTATCAGACAGCGGCAGCCAGGAGCAAATCCCGGGCGGGAAGGGCCCATTCAGGCCAGAACTCCCGGGGCAGCGTGACGGCGCACGGGGCTTCATTGAATGGATTATGGAACTCAATATGATAGCTCAGAAGCCTGAGTTCTTCCGCGTGGCGCCCTTCGTAAAAATTGTCACCGGTGACTGGAATTCCTATATAGGCAGCGTGAGTGCGTATCTGATGAGTGCGGCCGGTCATCGGCTTTGCTCTGATCAGAAACCTGTCGTGGGCCTCATGAATGAGCGTGAAGATCGTTTTCGCCTCCTTGCCATCATGAGTATCGACTTTTCTCAGGATGGGGTGAGTATGATCTTTCGCAATGGATGCTTCCACCAGCCTTTCAGTCCACTCGGGCCTGCATCCTGTTTCAAACAGGTAGTACTTCGCCACCCGTCTGTATTCGAATGCCTGCTGGAGATGCTTGTTCATCCTCGACGATCTGCTCATTACAAGCATCCCGGCTGTAGACGTATCCAGCCTTGACGGCATGTGCAGTCTCTGCCTGAAGTGTGACTCCACATAACCTTTGAGGTGTAGATGTCTCTGTTCACGGGAAGGCAGACACGGAAGGCCGGCAGGTTTATAGACAACAGCGACATCATCGTCGCTGAAAAGAATCCATGAACTCGAGAAGAGGGGATAGAAATTCATTCTCTTCTCGAAGGGATACTTCGGCTCGAAGTATTCCAGCAGGCAGGGCACCGGAAGTTCCATATCCGAAGTTTTCATTCTGCCGTTCACGTACACACCGCCCCATTCGAGACGCTCGGGCCATGTGTCTGCATCGATGCAGGGCAGGGAGATCCTGAGACCATTTAGAAGTGTCCAGGGTTTTACCCTCTCGTCATAATATCGGAAGGTCCAGTGGATGCTGGAGAGTGTCGACTCCAGCCTTTCGAGATCCGGCATCTGTCTTTACCTTTTTCCCGCCTCCGGAGAAACGGCGGGTTCGGGCGTTTCTACCGGGGGCGGAGAAGGCTGCCCCTGGAACTGGGAATGATAATCCAGATTTCCCAGAGAAATCTCAATTTTTCTCAGTCTCGTCACGAGTTCAACTGCCGGAAGGTCTGCCGCGAATTCCTTCTCATATTTGAATCCGAAGAGATTCTCGAGTCCCCGGATTTTAACGAGGGCTTCGTCCGTAAGCGCTTCCTCAAGAAGCCTTCGGACCAGTTTCCGCTTTTCCGCGCGGACGGAAACAAGCTGCTGCAGTTCGGAAGTTCTGGCCATAAGAACAGGATTGGAATCGCGCTTCACCGGACAGACCGCAAGAGCCCTGACCGCATTGCCTTCCGACTTGTCCGAAACACGCCGCACTCCGCCATATGCCGCGTTTCCATCAGCAGAAAGCACAAGAGCTGACGCATATGTATCAGCATATACCGGTCCTTCAATGAGGAAAGTGACAACAACCTGCCTGTCGTTCAGGCGCCGAATGCTCTGCCTGACATCGTCGATCGGATATTCAAACGTCCCGTTTCTTGTGATAAGCAGACCAACCGCTGTCTGCGGCTCAAAAGGGGCAGCCACCATAACCTCGACTTTGATTTCCTGCGCAAAGGCTGCCGACACAGTCAGGAGGATTACCAGAGCGGTTATAATCTTCATTCTTCCCCCCTCAGTTCTTTTCAGATTTCAGTTTTTTGACGATGTTGAGCGACTGATCCAGAAGGTCGATTTCGCGATTGAGATCCTCGCTCTGAGCAACGAGCTCTCCAACGCCAAGTTCAGGTGAAGGATCTACCGGAACTACCTCGTCACTGCTGTTCTTTGTGAAAATCGGAATGCAGGCGCGTTCGAGGAAATACTTCTGAGAGACTTCAGCCTTTTTCTCATCGCTCCCGTAGACATAAAACTGGTAAGACATCCTTTCGACCGGCGCGGGTATCTCGGCTGTAAATACAAGGTTGTCAGCTTCATTGAACGTAGGGTTGGTGAGCGGGACATCCAGAAGATAGCCGTCGAGATTCACGAACGCTCTGATCCGGGTATCGACACTCCGGTTCTTCCTGAGCTCCACTGAAAGCTTTACCGGAAAGCCCGGTGGGACCTTCTCAAATACATCCGGCGAGAGCGGCCGGTGTCTAATTGCCTGAAACTGTTCCTGAAGGCTCTGTGTCATGCCTGCCTTCGGCATCCAGATAATGAGACAAAGAACCGCCATTACGATCTTCATTCTTCCAGTTACATCCATGTATTTCCTCACAGCAGCTTTTGTTTTTTCACATCCTCGGAGTAAGGGCAAACAATCCGCTCTCATGAGTAACCAAATTGCCGACCTCGCCTTCGATCAAATCCGGACTCAGCCTTCCGACAGCTTTGAAGTCCAGCACAAAACCGTTTGAAGCGACCCTCAGTGTGTTCGGCTTCTGACTGAGACTGTCAGAAGCGAGAGACACCGGCTGTGGTATCCAGCCTTCAACTCCGACGATCACGGTTACAGCGCGCGATCCATCGGAACGAACAATAAAAGTGATCGGAAGTTCCCGTCCGGGAACGATGCCGCTTGCCTTTCCCGAGTATATACCGGGCTGAAGCCGGCTGAAATCGAAGGAATCGCCGAATGAACCGCTTATGATCGCATCCCCGAACGACTCCGCGGCCGTGAGACCGGCCTGCTGAAGAACAGAGTCTTCCGGCGCAGCAGCGTCCTCCGACTGGCGCATCACCCATATGGCAAGAAGGACCAGTGCGGTGATGGAAATTAAGACAGTTGAGAAGAAGGAGTTCGGCTGTTTAATTGTCGCCGATTCTGCCGTTTCCGCCCGGTTGTACCGTCTCTCCTCCTGATAGTAATCCCGGACCGGAGCCTCCTTCTGAGCGGGCCTTTCCCCCGGCTTTGCCTGCTGCACCTCTTCTATATCAGCGTAGCCGTCATCACCCTTCTCCGCATCGTCACTGTCGAGCGGCTCGAAATCGTCTTCATCCTCGTCGTAAAAGTCCTCTTCCTCCTCCTCTTCCTGAACCGGCTTCACAGTCGCGGCGGCTTGAGGCGGAACCGAAGCTGGATCTCCAGGGGATGGCGCCGCCGCCCGGGAGGGAGATTTTTCAGCTTCGGATTTTACAGGGTCTATTTTGATTTCTGCCGGTTTCTCCGAAGCCTTCGCACCGGTCATCTGATTAATCGGTATTATCTCGATTTTTGAGCTGCCGGCGGCCGTAGAAGCTGTTGCGGCCGATGAAGATACAGGTGCCGGCGATACAGATGCCGGCGACACAGGTGCGGCGGGTTTCACCTCTGCAGGTTTCATTTCCGCCGGTTTTGCAGCCGGCGGAGTTTTCTGGACGATCACGGGCTCCGCCTGTGAAGCATTTTTCAACGCTTTTACGAGATCGCCTGCGGTATCGAACCGATCTGCTGTCCCGTAACTCAGCATCTTCGTTATGGCATTGCAGAGGTACGGTGGAATGTCCCCGCGGAACTTCGAAAGCTGCTTTGCATGATTATTCTTTCGCGCTTCGAGCTGCTGCGCGAGCGGAACATCGGCAAATGGAGTTTTTCCGGCGATAATTTCGTAAAAGCAGATGCCGAGAGAGTAGAGGTCGGAGGACGTGCTGAACGGCTTCCCCTCCAGGATTTCAGGCGGAAGATAGTCGAGCGTGCCGACGCCAAGCTGGGCATCTTCGCTGGCGGGGGATTCGCCCGGCAGCAGTGCGATGCCGAAATCGCCGAGCCGGATCTCATTCTCGCTGAGAACGAGAATGTTGTCGGGTTTCACATCGCGATGGATGATCCCAACTTTATGGATATAGTCGAGCGCTTCAGCAGTCTGTGTGAAGAATCGCTCAATAATCCGGGGAGAAAGATTTCCACGTTGATGGATGTATTTTCTCAGATCTCCCCCGGGGGCAAGCTCCATCGAAAGATAAGACACGTCTCCAATGGTGTGGAAGTCATCAAGCCTGACGACGAAGCGGTGATTGCATGAAACCATTGCAAGCGCTTCTTTGCGGAGCCGCTCGCTGTTGGGGATACCTCCTTTCCTGTTGACGAGAACTTTGAGGGCAACTTCAGGGCCGCCTTCGATTACATTTCTGGCCTGATACACAACACTTTGCGAACCTCTGCCAATGATCGAGAGGATCTCATACCTGTCGTCAAATATTTTTCTCTTCTTATTTGCGACGCCCATTGATGATACAAACCTGGAAACGAATGTTTTCCCCAACCCGGATCCAGTCGCCGTGTTCGAGCTGCACGACGCCGTTGACTTTCGTCTCATCCTCCGAAGCAGCCTTCGTTATGAAGGTGCCATGATCGGAAAATATGTCCTGGATGAAGATCTGGTGTTTTGCATCCGCAAGCACGGCAACGTGAACGGAAGAAACCGTATCATCTTTGAGCACGATGCCATTTGCGCCTGTCGCCGCATTTCTGTCGGAGGGAACGATGGCAGCACCTATGAAGGCGCGTCCGGTTCTGATCTCGAATGCTGCACCATCGCTGTCGAGCCCGTAGGATACAAGCCAGCCGACGAGGCGGCGCGGTTGCGAAGCCTCGGCAATGTGAATGTCGCGTGCAGCGTTGGAGTCCCTTGTCATAATCTAAATCTCCGGAAAAGCTGTAAAATCTGAAAAAAGAACAAGGAGTGAGTAAGGCGCAAACGATGTTAGTCTACTGGCACACAAAGGTAAAGCAGAGGCAAAAACATCGCTTTCAATTGCCCATGCCCGGCCACGATGAGCGCGGCCCTCCATTTCCTCAATGTTATTTATCAGAAAATGGGTCAACACTCCAAACCTCTTCTTTCAGTCTGAGTCTTCGGCTGATTATAAAAATCCACCTTGGTCTCTCTAGATACCTATTCGGTGAGGACCATCGGTCCGTTACACCTTTTCGTCTACGGAATTTTGGGATTTGACCAGGAAATTACGTGATGGATCGGCAGTTTCCGGCCTGAACGGGGAAAGTTGTGTCTCCTGTGGTTGCACCAGGGTCCTTCACCGGCCGGCTTCTGCTTCTTCCGGCAAATGGCTGAAAACACTGCCGGGACCCGTGGTTCAGGCGTCAGAGCGCAACTGCCTTCCAATCGGCCTCCGGGGACAAATCCAGAGTGAATTTCTAATCCAGCATGTAAAGCCCGCCTCGGGTTGCCGCAATCAGCTTCCCTTTCCGGATTAACATTTCATTCACCGTTGCAGAAAGCTCGACTGAATTTTCCCGGCTTCGGCCCCCATTTGTGCTGTGATGAAGATATCGATCGCATGCAATGTACATCTCGTCGCGTGTTATCATTCAACATCGCCTGATTCCTGTCCATACCGCATGGTTCGTGCCGAAATTCCGGAAGGGTATGCAGGCGAAGTATCGCTCTCTTGTCGCAGCCTGTTTAGATCTGTAAAGTACCAACTTATGGCATTCATCTTCGAACCTGCGGAAATCCGCGTTTCCCCGATTGCACCAGGCTCGAAAACCGCGAAAGTGGAAATTGCGGGAGGCGCAGGCGGACATGGATGATCTGAGGGGCATCAGGATTACCTCCTTCTTTCCATGGTATCATTTCGAGGTTACTGGAGGATGGAAAAGATTTTCATCTTTCATAAAGTTCCTGGCGAGTTCAGGTGCTGAAGTGACCGTGCCAATCGGCTTTCCGTCGATGGACATGGACATCGGCAATATACGCTTCAGATATTTCGAGAAGGTAAACTTCATCCACGACACCCCGCAGATCCAGGCAGGAATCTCTTTGCTCAGGGGCCAGGAGGGATTCGAGCAGTGTTCGAATAACGAACTGGAGATGATGCTGTTTATGGAGCCGTCTTCGCATACTTCGGCTCAGGAATATTTGAAATGGGCATCTGATCACATAGCAGCTTCCGATGTAGTCACGGTCTACCACACTTTTATACTCGCCTACATCGCC
>CAYQVO010000035.1:33376-33626 GCA_964421085.1 uncultured Bdellovibrionales bacterium
CACAACAAACCAATCCTCGCTACGGCGCATGACAATCTCGCCGATCTTCATGGGAGTACTCCCCTTGGGCGCCACATCATTCATGATGCGGAAATCAAAGCCCTGAAGCGGGCCGCCTCTGTGTTCACAGTGTCGGACGAGGAAAGCAGGTTTTTTAAAGCGCACGGCATTCCAAATCAACCTGTGGTGAACAGCGGCGATGCGGCAAGACTCCGGCCGACGATTCAGCGCAGGTTGATTTGGAATGCCG
>CAYQVO010000035.1:33636-38510 GCA_964421085.1 uncultured Bdellovibrionales bacterium
AGCGCGCGGAGAGAGAGAGAATATTAGGACCTGTCGGCCTTGGTTCGGCGCGATTTTGCCTGTTTGTCGGGAGTGGCCAGGGGCCAAATCGTGAAGCCGCTGAGAACTGCAAGGCGATCGCGAAATCTCTCCCGGAATCAATCGTGGTTGTTGCTGGAGGTTGCCACCCACCGGTGGTTGAAGGAAACTTTGCCGCGCTTGGGTATGTAAAAGAGGAGATGCTGGATGCCTTATACCGGGCGGCCGATTGTATCATCATTCCGCTCACTTCAGGCGGCGGCTCCTCGTTGAAATTCTTCGATGCAATGGCCTACGGCAGAGCAACAGTTACTACCGACGTGGGCTGCCGGGGACACGCCATAACAGACGGACAAGAAGCAGTGGTTTTCTCCTCGCCTGCCGGAATTCCGGGCGCAGTGCGGAAAATTCTGCAGGACGAAGGTTATCGAAAGCAGCTGGAAGAAAGCGCAAGACAATACGGTCTCTCTCTTGATTATAGAAGGCTCTTCGTCCCCTATATAAATGCGATTCGAAATTTATGCGGCAAACCTCCGGCGCCCGCTCCGTCCGCGCCGGCTCTTCGGCGGCCTGTGGTGGTAGCAGATAACAATTTAAGAGACACGATAGGACATCATTTCCAATATGCGCAGGCCGTGGCTGACGCCGCAATACAGGCACAATCCTCATGCACCATCCTGGCGCACCGGGCAGTCGATTTGAAAATCGGCGGAAATGTCCATATCGTGCCGGCCTTCAGCCGAGGTTATCATGAGGAACTCGCCGGCAATCCCTATCCTCCGGACTGGGGACAGCTCCGAGGTCTGTACGATTTCCTGGGAGCGAATCAGCAGACCTTCGCTGAGATTCTGGCGCAGGGGAAATACCTGGATTCGGAGGCTGTCGTCTTCTTCGTGAATGCGGGGTTCCGCGAGCTCACGGGCATCGCCCTTCTTCTCAAGCATATCCCTTTTCTTTGTCTGCCTCGTTTCGTGCCGGTGCTTCGATATCCACTGCATGTTCCGGCTGGTGAGGGTGCGAATAGACGATTGTTCCGCGACGAACAGATGGCCCACTGGTATCGGGCTGCATTCGAGACGCTTGAACAAGTGGTCGGCGCCAAAGGAGCAGGAAACCTGATGCTTGCAACAGATAGTGACAGGCTTGCGAGAGAATACGGAGAGTTGACGAAACTCCCCATTCATACTCTGCCCATCCCGCATATTCCCGGAAAATGCAGGGAAACATCCGGCAGAAGGGAGGGAAGAATCAGATTCGGTCTCCTTGGCGACAGTCGCGAGGAAAAGGGATTCGCTCTTGTGCCCGGAATGGTTGAAAGAGCGCTTAAGACATATGGATCCGCCGGCATAGAGTTCATTATACACGCGTACATCAGCCATCCGTTTCATCAGAAAATGGAGCAGTATATAAACTGCCTTCGTTGCTTTGATCGCGCTTCAGTGCGACTGGTAGAACGGCCCCTCTCCCCCTCTGAATATGAGGATCTTCTGGCCGAATTAGACGTCGTTGTTCTGCCTTATGACTCTCTGACCTACTACTCGAGAACCTCGGGTCCGTTCGTCGAAGCCATCTGCTCTGGAAAACCTGTCGTATGCCCACGGGACACATGGATGGAGGATCAGCTTGGAAATTCCCTGGCAGGACTGGTGGTATCTGGAACGTCTCCAGAGGATTGGGGAGATGCGATTGTCGAAATGGCAAAGCGCTTTCCGGAGTATCGGGAAAAGGCGGTTGTGTTTTCTGAGTCGTACTCACGATTCCACAATCCTCGCAGCTTTCTCGAACATATACTGGATGCGTGAAAAGATTTAAACGTCTTCCTGAAGGCTGTTCGCCAGGACGTTTTTCGGGAGGCTGCTCCAAAAGGCAGTGTCAAAACGCTCCGAAAAAAGGGGCCTTTTTCGGACTGGAAATGACAGTGTTGCCTGGCATCCCTGTACCATGTAGATCCATTGGTGGGACCGCGCATTGTTTATGAAGCTGGAAGGGCGAAGGCCGGTTCCTGCGGTTCACAACAAGAAGGAGAATTTCTTCACCTTGCCGAGACCACTTCTTTTCGAAATCTATAGTCAGCAGTCGAACTTCGAACTCTCTTCATGGACAGGGTTCGCCCGGAAAATATTCCGCTACCTCGGAATCTTTTCATGCAGTTTCGATATCGAAGTTCTCATAAAAAAAGCCCAGGTCCGATTTTTCATCAGATGTGAAAAAGATCTCACGCAGCTCAGTTCCGAACTCTACCCTTTCATCGTCAGGCATCTGAAAGAACGAGTCGAGGATCTCGAAAAGGAAGCGGCTGGTATTACATTTCTCATGCATGTCAAGCAGGGCGAAAACCTCATGGCGCTCAGGGATCGGCAGGAGTTCAAGAGAAGCCGCACACTTTACCGTGCAAAGTTCAGCTTCCGAAAGGAGTTTGTGCTCCGTTACTGCATGGCGCACTTTTATTTCGTCAAGGCCGATGGTTCGGTGTCAGTCGCTCCAAAGCTGATGGGAGAAACGGGACCGCTCAAGCTTCTCTCCATTAATTTCAACAGGTCTCTCAATTACAGGAAAAAAACGGTTCCCCTGTTTCTCAAGCTGCAGAAAGCGGCTCATCTCTTCCAGAAGAGCAGCGATGACGCATTCCTCGAAGTGCTCGGCTTCCCGTATCTGCCGAGGAACGAATACTTCCCTCTCTCGGCATTCGAGATAAACAAGCACTCTCTGATTGTCGGTCAGACGGGCACAGGAAAGTCCAAGCTCATCGAGCTTTTCGTGCAGGAAGTGCAGCGGCAGGGCGTGGCTGATCAATACAGCATTGTCGTACTCGATCCTCACGCGGCTCTTTATCAGGACTTTGTCACTGAGTCGGTGAATATCGACTTCATCCGGACCGCATGCAGTCTCTTTTCGAGCGCGGGCGATGCAAACATCTCTACGGAACTTACGCTCCTTCTTTTCAAGACTGTTGTGAGGGATCAGTTCAACCCGAAGATGGAGCGTGTCCTCAAGTACTCGCTTTATGTCCTCTATATGATCGGCCGGATGTCGCTTCTTGCGCTCAGGAAGTTCCTCACCGAACTCGAGTACAGGAAAAGTGTTCTCGCGGAACTCCCGGCCGAAAACGAAGTTGTCCTGGATTTCTTCTCAACCGACTTTATCGAGCTTCAGACCAAATATTACGAGCTTTCAATAATGCCGGTCCTCGTGCTGCTCGACGAACTTACTTTTCTGCCGGCAGGCAGTCTCGGCGACAACCGGGCCCTGAAGGACTTTCTGAACGACAACAGCCTTACGTTCCTGTCTCTCAACAAAATAATGCTCGGCGAAAAAGCGACAAGATTTCTTGCAGGGCTTCTGATTCAGCAGATCTTTCTTCTTGCACAGGGAAGAAATTTCAAAAAGAAAGTCATACTGATCATCGATGAGGTTTCGGTCGTTGAGAACGATGCTCTGAGCGCGATGCTTTCGGAAGCCCGGAAGTTCGAACTCTCCCTCTTCCTGACTCAGCAGTACCTCACTCAGATCAATCCGGAACTCCTCAAGTCCGTCCTCACGAACGCCTACAACTACTTCGTTTTCCGGGTTTCCGAGGACGATGCCCGGCTTCTCGCAAAGAACCTGGAGATGGAATTCGGGCGCGAGACGCTCGAAGAGGCGAAGGAAAAAGGACAGAACGAAGAGGATTTGAAAGTGAAAATGATAACGACCTTGAACCCGAGGGAATGTCTTGTGCGGATTTACAGCGACGGCTGTTTCCATCCCTGCTTCAAGGCAAGGACTATCGATGTAATGTGAGGAAAAAATGGATCGGAATTCACCTTCTCAAATGGTCAATTATATCTTCAAAGATGTTTTCGGTGTTGATAATCCCTTCTCCTTCGACGAGCTTATCAACCGGTTCTGCGAAAGCGTGCCTCTCCCGCGGCAGGTTCAATGCGCTCTTACGGGCGTTGAAACATGGATAAGCCCTCTCGAGGTGACTAAAGCAGTAAACCCCGACGCATGCAGGAAAGAGCTCAAAATCGAAGACTGGCTGAAGCCGACGAAGCCGCTGAAAACAATGGATGACGTACTCTCCGCGTGGAACGAGGTAAACTTTCAGAGCGCCGAAAAGGCAATGACTTCGACCAATGTGGAAAAGTCCGACAGCGTCATGGGCAGTTCCGATGTTTATTACAGCAGCCTCATAGGAAACAGCAAAAACATCTACTTCTCCTACAACAACTTCAACTGCACACATCTCGTGGCGAGCCGCGGCAATAATTCATGTTCTCTCGGCGTCCGGATGATGGAGAGTGTTTACTGCTCGAGTGGATTTGCCGTGAATTTTTCGAACAAGTGCGCAAGATGTCTATGCGCAAATGACTGTTTTGACCTTTACGATTGCCTGTTCTGCTACAATCTTGCTTCAAAGCGCTACTGCATTGCGAATATGCAGTATGAGAAGGCGGAATATCTGAAGATCCGTGAGATGGTGGTGAAGTGGATACTTGAGAATTTCGGACGGTGATTTTCCCAGCCGCCGTTTTTTCCCCCGTTGTTTCCGCGGTTGGAGTTTCAGGCGCGCGCCGCGCTGAATATTCGACATCAGTGCGCGAATGAAAAAGTCCATCCGCCCTTCGCGGATGGAAGGAACGGAAACAGCGTTGCGAATGACCGTATCGGAACTTCGAAGTAATTCAGGCACCGACTGCTTCATTCTGTCAGGAGGTGGCTATGGGGAGGAGATACTCGGCAAAGATTCGCACGGAAGTGCCCGGCAAGATATGTGGCGGCATTGCTGACGAGGTTTTCGGCAAAGACGAGAGATCTTTTCGCGTCACAAGACGGACATAAACATCGCCGCTTGCAGGAGTATGCGACAAGGATTG
>CAYQVO010000035.1:38520-41280 GCA_964421085.1 uncultured Bdellovibrionales bacterium
AAACAGCACGAGCGGCCCCGTGAAGAAGGATTTCGCAGTCAAGGCAGCTGAAAACCAGGCGGTAAAGGTCGGTCTTGGTGTGGGGCGCCCTGCCGCGTCTTCGACTTGCCTGGCACGGGAGAGTTTCCATATGCTCACACTCGAAAGAATCGAAGAAATTTGCCGGAAGTTTCTTCGAACGAAGTCTTCTCCGTGGACAACGAGGACAAAAAGTCTCGGTAAGTATCAACAGGCCACAACAAGGTAAGTGCAAACGAGCGCTGAAAAAATGCCTGGAATGATTGAGTAAAATGAGCCAGTCTCATAAGAGTCAAATCCGAGATCCACGCGGGATACTGCGGGGTAGCCCGACAAGAGATGCTGCGGTTCGTCAATGGTTGGGGAATCAAGCCAGACGGACGACACCATGAGTGCGCCTCCAATGAGGGAATTGCATGATATCTTGAGGGGCAACATTATTGACCCTGGTCGGGTCCGCTGTGGAAAAGAGGAAGGTGATGCGTACGTCTCTGATCATCGCGCTTGTTGCAGCTGTTTCGCTGTTTGTTCTTCATGCCTGCTGGATACTTCTTCATGGATACAATGTTCCCTATTCTGATGAATGGAACGCCATCGTGGAAGGACTGGCAAACTTGCAGGCCGGCCGGTTGCACCCCTTCGAGTGGGCGTTCCGCGATCACAACGGGCACAGAATAGTCCTCACTAAGGTCTGCGCCTGCCTGATATGGCTGATCCTCGGCGAATACAACCCTGTGGTATCCATGCTGCTCGGCGCCTCGTTTCTTGCGCTCGCGGTTGGACTGCTCGTCTTCTCGCTTAGGGAAAAGAATTTTCCGCTGTGGAGCATCGTGACAGTGGCTCTTTTCTTCATGACTCCTGCGCAGCATGAGAATATCTTCTGGGGGTTCCAGACGCAGATTTACGGCGCGCTTGCTTTCTTTGTTGCGGCCCTGATTACTGAAAGAACCGGATTCCAGATTCTGTTCTCGGCTCTTTCAACACTATCGATGGGATCGGGCATCCTCGCATGGCCGGCCGTCGCGATCAAAAACACTTTCCTTTCAGGGTCATCGAGGAAGACTCTCATATATGTGTGCGCGGGCACTCTTGTCCTCGCACTGCATCTTTCGACGCTCGACGCAGCCGGCCCCCGGATCGTCGATGCCGTTTTTGATGAGTCTTTCTGGCTCTGGATCCTTCTTGCTGCTGTGTATCCTCTCGACACCAGCTTTTCCTCCCTTTCAGTACACTTGAGTATTGCCGCTGTTGTCGCGGCCCATCTGCTGCTTTGGTGCGCTCTGCTTCTCTCGCTTTACCTGTTCTGGGCGGGATTTGTGGTGCTCGCCGCGCTGTTTCGCCATCATGTGCCGTTCATTTCTTCCCGCTACGTCACGTATCTTCTGCTCGGAAGTGCCTGGCTTGCCTTGAGCGCCGCAATCGTACTCGGTCCGTCTTCAAACAGCCGGGTTCCCGCAAAACTGCTGGCGGCGTCGCTGCTGATTGCTGTTGCAGGAGGGGCAGGCGTTCGAGCATGGGAAGGCTGGAAAGAAGCGCTTTTTTTCTCGAGACAGAGATTTTACATGCTGCAGAACGTCGATCTCTATGTGAGGGCGGGAAAAGTTACCCGTAGCAAATCCGATATTCCCTATCCTGATCCGGAGTATCTCTTCGCCATATTGAGAATGAAGCCCATTCAGGACTTGCTTCCCTATCGGCATATGCGTCTCGAAATTCCGCCAGGCACAGAACCATTGGATGGAGCGCGGAAAACAGTTTCAAAGACTTTTCCGGTTGTCCCTCTTCAGTCTTTTGACTGCTATGCGCTCAGGCAGTCGTCACCTGTCGAGTCGCTTCATCTCGTTACTGCTGCTTTTCGCGCCTCGGGAATTGCGGGAGACTCGATTATCATTCCGGTGGCGGAGAAGGAAGGCGATATTTCTCTTCTTGAGCAGCAGCCTCGGGAGAGCCGGGTGGATTTGGAAAGGCATGTCATGGGGAGATGGATAATCGCGACTGCGTTTCTTCGCCCTGGACGTACGTATTCTGTCAGCGCTGAAGTCACCCGCCCCTCCGGCCCCGATGGCCGAAGCTTTGTCTGCGACCCGCTCGTTACGAGCCATATTACAAGGCTTTTTGAATCGCTCAGGCCGCTGCTCTGATAGTTTTCGCAAATGTGCGATATCGGACAGGGTAGTCAATCTGGCATGAGCTGACTTTTCCCAGGAATGTGATTTTCATACTGCGACGAATTCCAATATTCGCCGGGGCAAAAAGAGCGATCAAGGCTCCAGCCCACGCTTTAAGACAGAGGTCACTCGGGCGGAAAGGTCGTGGGCATGCGGATTGTACAACTCGCGAATACCAGATTGACTACCCCATTCCCGGATTTCCGCAGGCAGGTGCTTTTGTTCCAGCGCGTATGCAGTGCGTATGTGGCCGGCCTCGGCAGCTGCGAGATCGCCGAGAAGTTTCCTTGTTTCTGCCTCAGATGTCCGCCCGGCTGCGAGAAGGTATAAGCGGTTGGCCTGCTTCTCCATCAGGGCTGCTTCTTCCCGGATACGCTCCAAGCCTAGGTTCTTAACGAGCCACACTGGGCGCCTTCGGCAGAATCCCGTCACGTATTCCCGCTTGATGGGAGGTATCGTTGCTCCAAACTGCTTCCTGTACAGCTCGATAAGCTGCTGACGATGCAAGTTCTCTCGCGAGAAGTTGCCCCGATCGCCGTTAGGAATTGATTCGGTGGACTCGGTACACATCTCC
>CAYQVO010000036.1:0-23271 GCA_964421085.1 uncultured Bdellovibrionales bacterium
GTCCGGAATGGCTCAATTAAGGCACTTTTTAGACTTGATCAGAGCTTCCCTAAAGAGAATACGCCTGACCGGCCGCAATTCCCCCGTCATTAGGCGGAACTGTCGAGTGAAGGAAGAAATCGATTTTTGCACCTTCAAGCCGGTGACTCAAAAGCTCCATCAGAATCCTGTTCATGAATACTCCGCCGCTGATGCAGACCGTGTGCACACCAGTCTTTGCCATGCCGTATTCAATCATTCTGAACGCCGCGCCGGAAACAGCCTCATGAAACGCAAAAGCATATTCAGCGCTTTTCTCTCCGACATCTTTCCTCTCAAGCATCATCCGGAACGTCGAACCCCATTCCATGACAAGCATTCCATCTGCTTCGGATTCACCCGCCCGAAGCTCCGGCCTCCCTGCGGAAGAACACCTCCGCGCCAGCGCCTCCAGCCGGATCGCCGACTGCCCGTCATAGGTCGCACGCTCCGGGGCCGCACCAAGGAGAACACTCACTGCATCGAACACTCTCCCCGCTGCGTGAGTCACAGGGCAGTTAATCCCTTTCAGTATCTGCGCGGACCAGACAGCTGCCTCCTCATCGCTTATATTCAGATGTTTCTTCCACTCGTCATTCAAAGGCGCCCGCGCGAAAAGCTGCCGCCTTGGATCAAGCACAGCGGCATCGCCTCCGGGCAGCGGAACTCCTTCAAACGCAGCAAGTCTTTTGAATTCCGACCTTGTGCAGTGCAGGAGTTCCGCTCCCCATATCGTTCCGTCTGTTCCAAGTCCAAGTCCGTCAAAAACAAGCGCAAGCGATTCTTCAAGCCCATGCTCAGCCATGCACGCAAGCCCGTGGGCATAATGGTGCTGCACGATCACACAGGGAATCTCCGCCTTTTCAGCGAACTTCCGGCCCAGTATTGACGAATGCATGTCAGGGTGAAGGTCGACAGCGACTCTCTCAGGCTTTCTTCTCAGGAATTCCGGAAAAGTCTGCATCGCCTTTTCCAGCCCTGCGACCGCTTCAGGAGTTTCCAGGTCCCCGATGTGAGGCGACAGGACAATCTCTCTCTCGAAGCCAAGCGCTATTGCATTCTTCTGTTCGGCGCCCATCGCAAGAGTCACGCATGATATCGGCGCGCGCGTGTGAAGGCTTCGCGGCGCATATCCCCTTGCCCGTCTCCAGATCTGGGACTTCGTTCCCTGCACCGCAGCCAGAGAATCGTCGGCGCGAAGCGTGATTTCGCGGTTGTGCGTCAGAAAAATGTCCGCGATCCCGTCGAGTCTCTCCGCGGCTTCCCCGTTCGTTATGCATAT
Source organism: uncultured Bdellovibrionales bacterium (assembly GCA_964421085.1). Classification (GTDB taxonomy): domain Bacteria; phylum Bdellovibrionota_C; class UBA2361; order UBA2361; family CAYQVO01; genus CAYQVO01. The sequence continues at coordinate 1,301 of CAYQVO010000036.1, forward strand.
CGGCTCCGACCGTTTATTTCCGCTTGTCATCACAAGCATCTCAAATGGCGGAGTCGGATCGCCTTGAAGCGGATGGAAAAGCAGATGATGAAGAGGACTGTATGGAAGCATTACGCCGAGAGTGCGCGTGTCGGGAGAGAGGGCGTGAAGCGGGAAACCACCGGCAGCTTCACCCCTGACATCGAGGACAACTATCGGGGCCTCCACTGATGAGAGGAGGTCTTTTGCTTCTTTATTCACGATGCAGAACTTTTCGACAGTCGAGATGCCGCGCGCCATTACCGCGAGCGGTTTATTCGGCCTTTCTTTCCGCAGCCTGAGTTTCAGTATGCTTTGCTCATTGAATGCATCTATCGCAAGGAGAAAGCCGCCGATCCCTCTGACTGCGACAATCTCTCCCTCTGCTATCGCCCGGCGCGCCTCCGCCAGAGGCCGCGACAGCCGGGGTCCGCAGCGCGGGCAGGCCGTGCTTTCCGCATGGAACCTCCGCCCATGCGGGTCGGTATATTCAGCCCTGCATTCTTCGCAAAGAGGAAAATGCCGCAGTGTCGTCCTTTCCCTGTCATACGGCATGCCTTCTATTACAGTGTACCTTGGACCGCACTTCGTGCATGTTGCAAAGGGATAGCCATACCGGCGGTTTTCGGGGTCGAATACCTCCCTGAGGCATTCCGGGCATGCGGCAAGATCGGGGGGAAAGGATACCGAATAGTCTTCCTCCGCGCGGCTTTCAACAATGAGAAACTCCTCAAGCGCCTCGTTTTCCGGGACATCGACGGTGGAAATGTGGATTAATTCATCAATATGCGCGGGAAAAGGGAGTTCATGGGGAAGACTTTTCAGAAAAGATGAGATATTCTCCGAACGTCCTTTGAGGACGATGGTGACAGAACCGGAACGGTTTTGAACGAAGCCCGAGAGGCCGGAACGTGACGCAGCACGCTGTACTGCCGGACGAAATCCAACCCCCTGTACAGTGCCGCGGACGGAGTATTCTTTTTTGACGAAAGCCATGCTGCTGACTCAGGATACTCCCAACTGCCTGAAAACGGAACGCGGGCGGGTGAATGTGAATACAAATGGTACGATAAATTATTGTAAGAACTCCACTTCGGGTGGTATTGAGTAAGTTAAAACCAGTTAAAGTAACCGGCTGAACATGACACATCATCAATTGCTGCTATGGGTATTGATCTGCCTGCCCTTCTTCGGGTCGCTTCTGCTGCCCTTTGCGGGGTTTGACTCTGAACGATTCCGCAATGTGCTGGCGTTCATATTTCTGGGGGTTCCGCTGGCGTGTGTTATTGCCCTTATCGGGCCGATAAGCACCGGGAGTGTCATAGATCTTGCACTTGGCGGGGTTCCGCTTTTCCGCGCAGATATGCTCGGTCTCTTTATGGCGTTTGCGTCGCTGCTGGTGGGATTCATCATCCTCATTTACTCGTTCGACTACATCAGCCGTTACGGAAACCGCTCCGAGTATTATTTTCTCGTTGTCATCTTCCTCGGCTCCATGATGGGTCTCGTCTTTTCGAGGAACCTTCTCCTCATATACCTTTTCTGGGAGACAACCGCATTCGCGTCCTGGCGCCTGATTGGCTTTTACCGTGAGAAGATGGTCGTATGGAAAGCCGACAAAGCTTTTCTCATGACTGTCTTCGGCGCGCTTATGATGCTCACCGGGTTTGTCCTTATATACATGGACAAGGGCACTTTCGATCTTTACGCGCTTAATTCTCCCGGGCGTTACACCGTGTCGAATCTCGCTTTCCTTCTGATTCTTTTCGGAATTCTTTCCAAATCAGCTACCCTGCCCCTTCACACCTGGCTTCCCGACGCAGGCGTCGCTCCTTCTCCGGTCACAGCGCTCCTCCATGCGGCTGTGCTCGTCAAGATTGGTGTCTATGTATACGCGAGACTTTTCGTCGCAGGATTCGCGGTCAATCCCGAATGGCACTTCATTGTTCCGCTCATCGCGGGCATCAGCGCGCTTGTATCAGGAGGCGCCGCTCTTATTGAAAACGACATAAAGAGAATTATCGCATACTCGACCGTCAGCCAGATCGGCTTCATTTTCCTGGGGCTTTCCATAGGAACGGAGACTGGAATCGGCGGCGCGCTTCTTTTCATACTGATGCACGGGCTTGCAAAAGGCGGTCTCTTCCTGTGCGCCGGCATAGTGGAACAGAACACCCATGAGAAAGACATCACCAGGCTTGGGGGCCTCATCAAGACAATGCCTGTCACCGCGATCGCATTCCTCCTGTGCGCGTTTTCGATTATGGGAATTCCTCCGTTCGGGGGCTTTTTCAGCAAGTATATGGTGATGAGCGGCGCGGTTCAGTCGGGACAGACAGGCATATGGCTTCTCTTTCTCGCAAGTGCGTTCATTACCATCATCTACCTCTTCCGTACTTTCTCTCTTGTATTCCTCGGCAATCCGGGCGCGTCTGGAACACCGAAAGAAGGAGGGCGGCTCATGGTATGGTCCGTCGCAGCTTTCGCCGTTCTTTCCCTTCTTGCCGGTCTTTTCATTCAGTTCCCCGCTTCGTTTGTGCAAATGGCGGTAGTTCAAATGCTTAAGGTGTAAAAATGTCAGCTCAGACCTTGTTTATCGTATTCCTGATACCTTTAGTCGCCGGTGTGCTCGAACTGCTTGTGCTTCGGAGCGGACTCTGGCTCAAGAACCTTATTCTTCTCCTGGCGACAGGCATCAACCTCTGGCTCTGCGTCCAGCTGTACGGACAGGAGGCTTCGTTCCTGGCCCCGCTCGGGGGTTTTGGGCTGCAGTTTTCACTCAGGCTTTATCACTTTTCCTCTGTTCTTCTGATTTTTGCGGGCTTTTTTGCGTTCATGGTCGCAATCTTCTCGACCGTGTTCATGAAAAAACACCCGGCCGCGGGACAGTTCTTTTCGTATTCACTGTTCACCCTGGGCATGACCAACGGCGCACTTCTCGCAGATGATCTCATCGTGCTGTTGTTCTTCTGGGAAGGATTGCTGCTTACGCTGTTCGCGATGATCGCAATCGGCCACAAGGATGCTTACAGAACGGCAATCAAGGCATTCATTATAGCAGGTGTGTCGGACCTCTGCCTGCTCATGGGCATCGCGCTGACAGGACACATTGCAGGTACCACTCTCATGACCCAGATTCACCTTCAGACCGGCGGCCTTGCAAGCGCGGCTTTCGTGCTTATGGCGATCGGCGCGCTCTCGAAGGGAGGCGCCATGCCGTTTCACAGCTGGATACCTGATGCCGCTGACGATGCGCCCCTTCCTTTCATGGCGCTCCTGCCGGGCACGCTTGAAAAAATCCTCGGAATTTATCTCCTCTCCCGCATAACTCTGGATCTCTTCACGCTGAGACCGGACTCGAAGCTCAGTGTTCTTCTCATGGCGACTGGAGTCATCACGATTGTTCTGGCAGTTTTCATGGCCCTTATTCAGAAGGACTACAAAAGACTCCTTTCGTTCCATGCGATTTCTCAGCTTGGTTATATGGTTCTCGGAATAGGCACGGCACTTCCAGTCGGGATCGTCGGCGGTCTTTTCCATATGATTAATCATGCTCTCTACAAGTGCTGCCTCTTCCTTACCGGCGGCGCTGTGGAGAATCAGACAGGAACAACCAGTCTTTCGGAACTCGGAGGCCTGAGGCGTGTGATGCCTTTGACATGTCTTGGATTCGTGATTGCGGCAGCCTCGATTTCCGGAGTCCCGCCTTTCAACGGGTTTTTCTCGAAGGAGCTCGTTTATGACGCAGCTCTTGAAAGAGGACTCATCTACTATCTTGGCGCAATTCTCGGATCCTTCCTCACGGCAGCGTCGTTCCTGAAGCTCGGGCACGCCGCATACTTCGGCCCGATGAAGGATAAAAACAGGAATGTAAAGGAAGCTCCGCTCCCCCTTCTCATTCCAATTCTCGTGATAGCAGGAGTCTGCATTCTCTTCGGGCTCTGGAATTCTTTCCCTGTGAAAACTCTGCTGGCGCCTGTGCTCGGGAACGCTCTTGATGGACGCCACATTGCGGGAATGCCGGAGAACATGATGCTTCTTGCGGGAACTGCAGTCGTCCTGGTTCTTGCCGTTGTGAATCACATGATTGGAGTGAAGCGAAGCGGGAGCGGTCTCGGCGCCGCCGATCATATCCATTACGCGCCCGGTCTCCATTCAATTTATTCCCGGGCCGAGAAGAGGTATTTCGATCCGTATGAAATCGGAATGAAAATAGTCCGGGGGATTTCGCTCGTCGCGTTCGGTGTCGACCGTTTCAACGACTGGATCTACAACTCCGTTATTCCGTTTGTCACTTTTTCGGGGGCCCGCGCCCTGAAAGGTGCGCACACAGGAAGCCATGTTCGATACATGATCTGGTCTCTGAGCGGGCTGGTGCTTATTGTTATCGCTTTTATTTTCGGCTGAGGAGGACACGTGCTGGTTTATCTCATTGTCATTCCGCTCCTTATAATTCTTCTCGTGAACCTTCCGTTCAGGAAAGAGTTCATGAATGCGGCTGCATTCTGGCTGGCACTGCTGTTCACGATTGCCGAGTTCTTTGTCGCCCTTATGCCGGGATACTCAAGCTGGGCCGCAGTATCTCCTCTGTCGGAGTTTCTCAAGCTCACGATAATTCCGGACGCGATTTCGTCGACCATGTTCGTCGCGACCGGGGCAGTCGCATGCGCGACTCTGCTTGTCTCGAGATACTGGATTCAGCGAAGCGACAGGCAGTTTCTCTTCACCAATCTTGTGCTTCTTTCAGTCGCCGGCATGAATGGTATCGTCCTGACGACCGATCTGTTTACGCTCTATGTTTTTCTCGAACTTACGGCGGTATCATCGTTCATTCTCATATCATTTGACCTTGAAAAGACGGGCTTCGAGGGGGCTTTCAAATACCTTTTGCTTTCCGCGCTCGCCACCACCCTGCTTCTAATCGGCATCGCCATTCTTTTCATGATCACCGGCAGCACTTCGTTCCTCGCAGTCGCGATTGCTCTGAAGGGAAACAGCTCAAATGGTCTCGTACTGCTTGCTCTGGCATCTTTTATAACGGGCCTTTCCATCAAAGGAGGTCTCGTTCCATTCCACGGCTGGGTGCCCGATGCGTACATGTCTGCCCCTGCGCCCGCCTCTATCCTGCTTGCAGGGATGGTAACGAAGGCGTGCGGCATCTACACGATTATCCGGCTTGCAACCGCAGTATTTACAATCGAAGGTCCCATCCAGCTTACGCTTCTTGCTCTGGGGGTGATTTCCCTGGTTTCAGGGGCCCTCCTCGCCATCGTCCAGTCCGACTTCAGGAGAATGCTTGCATATTCAAGCATCAGTCAGGTCGGGTATATAATTCTCGGCCTCGGGGCAGCTTCGCCTCTTGGAACTGCGGGCGCTGTCTTCCATCTTTTCAACCACTCAATCTTCAAGACTCTCCTTTTTGTGAACGCGTCTGTTGTCGAGAAAGAGACAGGGACGCGGGTGATGGACGACCTCGGAGGCCTCTCGAATCAGATGCCGGTTACCGGGGCGACATCTGTAGTGGGTCTCCTTTCAACGGCCGGGATCCCTCCCCTTTCCGGTTTCTGGAGCAAGCTGATGATTATTATCGCTGTGTGGCAGGCAGGATTCAGCGCACTGGCCGTAGTCGCGATCCTCACGAGTCTTGTTACCCTTGCCTATTTCCTCTCGATGCAGCGGCGCGTCTTTTTCGGGAAGACATCGCCTGAATTCGCCGATGTTAAAGAGGCCGGCGCATGGGCGACAATTCCGGCAGTGGTGCTTGCAGTGATAACGATAGGACTCGGTCTTGCGTTTCCATGGCTCTTTCAAAGCTTTCTTGTTCCTGTAGGGAGTTTCCTATGACAACATTGCAGATAGTCCTGATTGCGCTTCTGGTGCTCGGCGCCCTCTATGCAGTGATGGCCCCGCAGCTTATTCATGCTGCAATCGGGCTGGCCGTCACCAGTATTATTCTTTCGATCATTATATTTCAGTTAAAATCACCTTTCGCTGCCGTTTTCGAACTCTCCGTATGTGCGGGCCTGATCACAGTGGTGTTCGTGAGCGCAATAAGTCTTACAAGGCATCTCTCCGCCGGGCAGGAACGAATCGATGCGGCCCGGCACCTCAGGCGTTCGCTTGCCCTGCCGGTTCTGCTTGCGGGCGCTGCAGCGGCGCTTTACTTTTCAGACTTTTACCCGTCCCTGCCAAAGGCGTTTCAGAGCTTTCCGTCAATGGGCGTTCGTGAGGCACTGTGGGAGATTCGGCGCCTTGATTTGACAGGGCAGCTGCTCATCGTGCTCGCAGGCGTGTTTGGCGTTGTTGTGCTTTTCAAAGGATGGGTCCGGCAGGAGGAAAGGAAGTGATGGATACGAATTCTTTGCAGACACTTTACGGATGCGGAATGGGAGCCGCTTTGTTGTTGATTGCGGGCCTCTATTGTATTTTGGTTAACAGGAACCTGATCCGCATTTTGATAGGAATTGAACTGCTTACTAAAGCTGTCACTCTGCTGCTGATAGTCGCAGGAGTCGTGACCAACAGCGTGGGGTTTGCGCAGGCTCTGGTCATAACGCTGATTGTAGTTGAAGTTGTGGTTATCGTCGTCGCGGCGGGAATTGTCATCGGGACATTTCAGAGGACTGATTCCCTCGATGTGCGCGAACTGCAGAGTCTTAAAGGATAATACACTTATGGAACCCTGGATTCTTCTTCCCCCTGCGGCGTTCGTCATACTTCTGGTGGTCGCCTGGCTTCAGTACAGAAGCATGGCTGTTTTCTCAGCCGGCGAGTCATGGCCGGATGCAGCGGGAAAAAGGGAGCCGTACGCCTGCGGCGAGTCAAGCTACGAGGCGCGGGTCCGCCCTGACTACAGTCAGTTTTTTCCCTTCGCATTTTTCTTTACGATCATGCATGTGGTCGCCCTGATGGTAGCCACTGTTCCTGCGGAAAGTGTATCCAGCAGCGCGTTCGCGGTGGGGTATCTTTTTGCCGCCGCAGTGGGGTTATTTATTCTCTTCCGGAGGTGATGGCTTGATGGGAATTATCAAAAAAATCGTGAAATGGGCGAGGATTAAATCTCCCTGGATCATCCATTTTAATTCCGGCGCCTGCAACGCGTGCGATATCGAAGTGGTGGCCGCGCTTACCCCCAGGTTCGACGTCGAGCGCATAGGAATGATTATCCGGGGCACGCCGAGACATGCCGATGTGCTGGTGTGCACGGGCGCTGTGACACGACAGATAAAAGATCGACTGGTGCGTGTCTACGAGCAGATGCCCTCGCCTAAATTCGTCGTCGCAGTAGGTACGTGCGCGTGCTCGGGGGGCGTATTCAAGGGATGCTACAACGTATGCGGCGGCGTGGATGAAGTCATACCGGTCGACGCGTATATTCCGGGATGCGCGGCGAGTCCTCAGGCGATTCTCGACGGGGTGGCGAAACTCCTCGCTTCGCTTCAAAACGGCGATCCCCTTCCCGAAAAGCCTGCTGCCTGCCTGGAAATTCCTGAGCAATGTATGGAGGCACAGCAGAATGTCGAATGAAGAGCGAATTTTGGCGCAACTGACGGGGCAGTTTCGGAGACGGCAGGAGTCCAGCGGGAAAGAAGGATTTTTGTGAAGTGCGAGTATTCCCGCTTCATGGAGGTACTCGATTATATCGTTCATAATATGCGGTTTGAGCGTCTCAGCTCCCTGACAGGGATGGACGACGGCGACATGCTTACCGTCATGTATCATCTTGCCGGGTATGACGGACAGATTTTGAACGTTTCAACATCGGTGCCGAAGGAAACGCCTGTCCTTAAGACGATTACCGCAATCTTCCCGACAGCGGAACTTTACGAACGCGAACTGATAGACCTGCTCGGGTTCGAGGTCGAGGGACTTCCCGAAGGCGCAAACAAGTATCCCCTTACCGACGACTGGCCGAAAGACGAGCACCCGCGCCGTAAAGACTGGGGAGTCAAAGAGGAGGCAAAGGCATGAGCGACAAAGACAGTGTAAAGATACCAATTGGACCTCAGCATCCCGCGCTGAAGGAGCCCCAGAGTTTCTGTATTACTCTGAACGGGGAGAAGATAATCGAGATGGAGTCCCGGCTCGGCTACAACCACCGCGGCATAGAAAAGGCGTGCGAGCAGCGCACATATATTCAGGATATACATCTCATCGAGCGCATATGCGGGATCTGCTCGCACGCGCACACGGACAACTTCGTTCGTGCAGTCGAAGAGATCGCGGGAGTTCAGGTCACGAAGCGTGCGCAATATATCCGGATGATAATCGGCGAGCTTGAAAGGATTCACAGTCACCTGCTCTGGCTCGGCGTTGCGGGTCATGAAATCGGCTTTGACACGCTTCTTATGTACTCATGGAGAGACCGGGAAGCGGTAATGGATCTCCTTGCGCATCTGACGGGGAACCGCGTCAATTACGGGATGCACACTCTCGGCGGCGTCCGGCGGGACATCTCTCCGGAACAAGCGCAACTCATCCTGAAGACAATGGATATTCTCGAGGAGCGAACCAAATACTATATCGAGGTAGCGTCCGTCGAAACCACGATAATCGAGCGGCTTTCCGGCGCCGGTTTCCTCTCCTTCGACGATGTTAAACGTCTCGGCACAGTGGGGCCGACCGCCCGCGCTTCAGGAATGGACTTCGACGTACGGCGCGATGATCCATACGAGTGTTATGCCGACATCGCGTTCGACGTCATCACCGACGTTCACTGCGATGTTTACGGGAGGACTCTTGTCCGTGTGGGCGAGCTCATGCAGACATACAGGATTGTCAGGCAGCTTGCGGCCAACCTTCCGGAAGGACCGCTTACTGTCAAGTTTCCGAGGAGAGTGCCTGCAGGAGAAGCCGTTTCCCGGTATGAAGCTCCCCGGGGAGAAGACACTCACTACGTGAAAGCAAACGGCACTGATAAGCCTGAACGCGTGCGTGTGCGGGCGCCGACAATGGTCAATGTGCAGTGTGTTCCAAAGATGCTCGAGAACAACTATCTCGCCGACATGCCGATCGTGCTCGCGGCAATTGATCCGTGTTTTTCCTGCACAGACCGGATGATTCAGGTGAGGCAGGCGCCCGATGATCCAGGATCGATAGTTTCCTGGGAGCAGCTGCGGGACTATGGAATCAAGTGGCACAGAAAGCAGGGGCTGGATCTCTCAAAAGTGCGGCTCGAAAAAAAGACTTTAATTTCATGCGGAGTGTGACGGCGATATGGCAGCTTCCTTATTTTCGCTCCTTATTTTTCCGGGATTTCTCTTCCTGGCGGTTTTCGGGATGACGGCGGAATTTGTAGATCGCAAGCTTTATGCGCGTTTCCAGAACCGTCAGGGCCCTCCGTGGTTTCAGCCGGCGGCGGATTTCATCAAGCTTGCATCGAAGGAGGATATCGTGCCTGAGGCAGCCGCGCCCGTCATGTTCAGGCTCATGCCTCTTGTGGCGATTGCCGCGGTGATCACGCCGTTCTTTTCAATTCCGCTGTGGAGCACAAATGCCGTGGTGAGCTTTCCCGGAGACCTGATTGTGGTTCTGTATCTGCTCACAATTCCTACTGTTGCGTTTTTTCTCGGAGGGTGGCTTTCGACCAGTCTTTTTGCAGCTATCGGGGCCGTTCGGGCGCTGACTCAGCTTTTCGCATATGAGGTTCCTCTGTTTCTTGCGCTTCTTGCACCGGCCGTTCTGGCGCAGACATGGTCGGTAAGCGAAATTTCGGCCTTTTATGCGGCTCATCCGTGGTATCCCTTCCTGAATATCATTGCCTTTGCCGTAGCAGTGACAGCTATCCAGGGGAAACTCGAAAGAGTGCCGTTCGACATTCCGGAAGCCGAAACGGAAATCGTAGGCGGCGTCTTTACCGAGTACGGAGGCCGCCTCCTTGCGCTGTTCAGGATGGCGCTTGATATCGAACTGGTCGTTGTATGCTCTCTTCTGGCCGCGGTATTCCTGCCGTGGGGACTTGGGGCCGGCGCTGTTCCCGGGTTTCTCCTTTATCTCGTGAAAGTTTTCTTTCTTGTCTTCGTCTCGGCCCTGTTTCGCAGCATCGTGGCGCGTATTCGAATCGAGCAGATGATTAATTTCTGCTGGAAATACGTAGCGCCCGCCGCGCTTGTTCAGATCTGTGTTAATCTTATTCTCAGTGGAGTCATTGAACGATGATTCATCCCGGAAAAATGTTCGTTGAAGTGCTGACACACCTTTTCAGAAAGCCCGCGACTGAAGCCTATCCTTTCGGCCCGTCCACGGCGCCTGAAGGGATCAGGGGCATGATCGAATTTTTTGCCGAAAAGTGCGTGGGGTGCAGGCTCTGCATGAAGGACTGCCCTTCGGACGCCATTACCATCACAAAGGTCGGCGACAAGAAATTCGAGGCCACATTCAATCTCGATTCGTGCATGTATTGCGCTCAATGCGTGGATTCGTGCAACAAAGGCGCGCTTGCCTCTTCCTCCAAATACGAACTTGCCCAGCTGGATAAATCCAGGCTCAGGATCACCTTCAGCGTAAAAGAAAAAGAAACGGCCCCAGCGGATGAATCTGCAGCACCTGTCGAGCCTGCGCAAGGCGCTTGAGACTTCCCGGACAACTGTCGTCGTCGGCATCGGCGCGGAACTTCGCGGTGATGATGTTGCGGGAGTCCTTGTCGCGCGCGCGGTTGCGTCCTCGGGCCGTGCGGACCTGATTGGAATTGAAGGTTGCGCGGCGCCGGAAAATTTCACGGGAGAAATAATCTCGCATTCTCCCGATCTCGTCGTTTTCGTCGATGCGGCGGAATTTGGCGAACCAGCGGGCAGCATAAAAATCATTGAAGAGTCTGAAATAAGGGGGTTTTCTTTTTCAACGCATACCCTGCCGCTTCACGTAATATTGAATTATCTGACCGCTTCGCTTCCAGATTGCCGGTTTGTCGTTGTCGGCATACAGCCCGAAGATACTCAGATTATGGCGCCGCCTTCGGCAAAGGTGCTCGACGGTGTGGAGAAGCTGAGCAGACTGCTGAATGGAGCGGGGCCGGCTGCGGCAGTCGCTCCTTCATGATCGCATGTCATTTTACTTCAGCATCCTGCGCCAGAATAAACCCGGGGCGGTTGCTCTTTGACCTCAACCGCAGCCAGTAACCGACCTTCGCCTCGACAAGAACCTCGTCGCCCCTGCGAAGCTTCTGTATCGGCTGTGATCTGAGAGATGGACGGGGAAGAACGAGCGTATCAGTTATGACGCGGTAAACTTCGGGTCTCGGAAACTTCGTGACCGGAATTCCTCTTTCAGAATCATCATCTCCAAATGGCGATCTCTCTTCCCGCTTCTGATCTCCCCACAAAGGATCCCTGCCCTTTTCAGAATATTCGCGGCTGCCTGGTTCAGGAGGATAATTCGTGTCAATCCGCTCTTTCCGCCGCGCGGGTCCGGACGCAGTCGGACCTGCCTGAGCCTGGCGGGAAGCAGGCGGGGGACCGGCAGCAGGCTGCTTCTTTTCATCAATCGTCAGAAGAAGGCTGCTCAAGCTGTTTACGTCTTCAATCCGGGCGATCTCAGGCGTTTTTGGCTTCATCTCGCGGCGGGAGGCTACAGACTCGGGAGCGGCAGGAACGGCCGCAGAGGCAAGAGCTGCCCTTTCCTGCCGGCTGATAAACCACCACAACCCGGCTGTTGCCAGAACGGCAACAACAAGGCCGATGACAAAATAGCCTTTCCAGAAGGAATTTTCCTCCTTTGTCAGAGTTTCGAGAAAGGCGGGATCGACTCCGGGATGCGGCGGAGGCGCATCGTGCGTGATTCCAAGATCCATCCTGAGCCTTTCCGATTCCGATAAGCCCTTTCTGACCTGACGCGGCTCCTTTTCTTCCGGCGTCTTTTCGACGTCCGGCGATGAATCCGGAAATATTTCATTCCCTGTCAGAACGTCCAGTCTCGACTGGAACACCTCGGCCGTGCGCGCGTCACCTGCCTCTTTCAGTTTTGGAACGAACAACCTGAGGAGGCTGGTCACAAGATCACGGATTCGAGCTGCCGCTTCGGGGTTCGAACCGAGCCGCCCATCCTCGAGATCGCGGCTCAGGAGATCAAGTGGCGCCGCAAGAATGCTCACGGGCACGAGCGAAAGATGAAACTGGCTCAACGTCCACCACAGCTTTGCCTCTGCATCGTGATCCGGCGAGATACCAAGAATGTTTTTTTCGCTCAACTCCGAAAGGCTCTGCCAGTCTTCTTTTGACGCAAGCGTACTGAATTGATCAGTGCCGGGGGCGGCAGAGACGGCAGGTTCCTCGGAGCCGGATTCAGGAGCGGGGCCTCCGATGATCTCATTGAAGCCCAGGTTGAGCTGCGGTTTTTTATCGTCTTTAGATTCAGCAGAGCGACGCTTCATAGACAAAGTAGTTCTCCCCTCCTGAATATCGGCAGTCTTCGGGCTTTCGCTGCTGACAAAAAAAAAGTTTCAAGTTATATCTGGCATATTCAGCCGAAATCGGAAAGTTCCATATGAAACGCACCTTTACCTTATTTTCAGCAGCCCTTTTCGTTCTTTTATTTTCCGCCTGTACGAAGAAAGGCGGACAGGAAGCAGGAGAAGGAGCACTTGGCGGAAAACTGGTCCGGAATGTTCCTTCCAGTGCGCTGTTTTTCGTTACCACAAGCACCGCGACGGATTCTTACAAGGCACTCAAAAAAAGCCCCCTTTATTCGGCCCGCACCCGGCTTTCCGGCACGATTGAGGACATTCTCGAGGCAGCCGGCGATGGTGAATCCGCAGGGCAGCCTGGACCGGATCACGTTATAAAGGCGCTGAAAGATGCGGGCATCCTCCCGGGCGAAGAAAACGACGGAGAGGTTTTTGAAGAGGTGACTGCTTTCGCGGATGTCGAAGACGGCAGAATCGTTCCTGCAATTGCCGCTTCGGCCGCACCTGGCAAAAATCTTCAACCCGCCTTCCGCTCGGTGATTGACGCTCTCCGAAAAGCACAGGTTGAAGTCGACGAAGAGGCGTTCGCGGGCATCAATGGCTTCAGGCTGAAGATGAAAGAGCCTGCGGAAAACGCGCTGTTCGAATATGCATACGCGGCGGCTTCAGAAGACCGGATGATGCTCTCTGCTTCAAAGAATCTCCTGGAATCCTTTTTCGATGACACGGCACCCGGAGGTCTCTCTGATCTCAAAGCTCGCCCGTCGTTTCAGGAAGCGATGAAGGGAATGCCTTCGCCTGCACGCTCGTATGCTTTCGGATTTTTCGATTTGCAGAAATTCAAGGAAGCTGCGGCTTCGATCCCGTCTCTTCAGGAATCAGTGGCCGCAGTCAGGGAGATTCCGGTTGAATCAGGTGTTTTCTCGAGTTCTTTTGAGGATTCGCTCCTCACTGATGCGAGCATGGTTACCGGTCCGAAAACTCCGGAAGAGAGAAAGTGGCTCGAACCATTCGCAGCGCGTTCTTCCCAGACCATGCTCACGCGGGCGCCCGCATCTCTTTTCTTCTTTCTCGGACTTAACGGCCGCATTTTTGAAATGCTCACCAACACTGCAAAAGAGAGCGCACAGGGCGGCCCGCCCATGCTTCCCGACGGGAACGTGAAAGAGCTTATGCTGGGCATGCGAATGAACGAAACAGGAAGCCCGTTTCCTGATATTCTTGTCGCGGCAGAGACCCCTGAAGCAGGAACAATCACGCAGTCTCTCGAGGCGACTCTCGGCGGGCTTGCCGCCATGACGGGGCTGCCGGTCAGCCAGTGGTCGGAAAAGAAACTTGGAAATGCGACGGTGCGTTTCATCAATTCACCCGTGGGAATCGGTGTTTATCTTGCCGCACTAAGCAGCATTGCGCTGCTTGGAACTACGGAAGGAGCCGTCAACGACATGTTGAAAAGCATGGAAGGCGGCGCTGCCGCTTTTTCAACCAGGCTCACTCCGAAAAATCTCGATTACATTAAACGCGAGCAGCCTGGAGTTTTTCTTTTCATTAATTTCGCGAATGTCGCCTCTGTTCTGGAAACCTTCCAGGGAACACTGGCCGCCTTCACCGGTGGAAACAGCACCGTGGACCAGTCGCAGATCGAAAGCCTGAAAGAAACAGGCGTCTTTTCCGTTGGCGCCTCATGGCAGGAACCGCTGCTTAAAGTTCATTCAGAATTGTCGCCTCCGGAGGTTTAGACTGGCTTCGTCCGGTTTTCACCTCCGTTAAAGCTGCCGCGGATGCGTTCAGGATGACGCCCGTCAGTCCGGTGGAAGGACCGGGAATGTTACGCTTGGCAAAAAGGAGGGCTTCCAATATGCCAAAGAAAAAAGGAAAAGGTTCAGCCAGAAGAAAGAAACCGCAGCCTGAAATGGATGAAGAGCTCCGGGCGCCGTCAAGGCAGCGGCAGTCAAAATAACAGAATTTTTTCCGGACCGCGTGCATGCGGTCCGGATACCGCCGCTCTTCCGACGGCGACTGACAAACACTCCACCATCCATTAGAACAACTGGAATCTCAAAGTGAATATCGGGGGGCTCGGCGCCCGGCCGCTCCAGGTGCGGGGCAGACAATCAAGAGGGAGAGGATTCTTTTGCTATGTATTTTGGTTTGATCCAGGATTCAAGAAGTGAATACGCCGGAAGAGCATCCGCTTCCTGAAAAAATGACCCGCTATTTTCATGCGAGTATCATCACGGTTGTGGCATTCATCGTCCACGAGGCGATCGTCGCCCTTGCAGGAAACGTCCCGCCGTTTTTCACACTGTACCCGGGCGTGATAATCGTCGCTTTGACAGCAGGTTTCGGGCCCGGACTGTTTGCCGCACTCCTCTCTTCGCTCCTCTCTTACTATTACCTGTTTGATCCGCGCCATGAATTCTCGATCTTTTCGGCATCCGATATTATTTCACTTGGGTTTTTCGTCGGAAACTGCATACTGATAACCTGGCTTGCGTCCGTATACATCCGCGCCCGTGATAAAGCCGCTGAATATGACAGAGATGCCGCCCTGAGAGAAAGCGAAGAACGACTGCAGGAGGCGTTAATAGCGAGCCATTCATTCGCATTTGAATGGGACCCCGTGGAGGATCGCGTGCTCCGTTCAGAGAGCTGCGGACAGGTTCTGGGACTTTCAGGCGATGAGGCGAAAAACGACCTGGGACGCCGCCATTTTGAGCGCATCCACCCGGAAGACCGCGACCATTTCGTGCAGCTTCTGCACTCTCTCAAACCCGGCCATGAGACCTACCATACCGAGTACCGCATCACCAGGGGAGATGGAGACGCCGCAGTCCTGGAGGAGGTTGGAAAGGGTCTCTTCAATGAAGATGGTTCGCTGCGCCGTCTCGTCGGCACCGCAACCGATATTACCGGGCGAAAACGGGCAGAGGAAGTTCAGGCAAGACTGGCCGCAATTGTCGAGTCATCCGGAAACGCGATCATATCGAAAGACCTGGATGGGACAATTCGAAGCTGGAACAAAGGCGCGGAACAGATGTTTGGTTACAGCGAGGAAGCGGCGCTGGGACAGCCAATTACAGTACTCCTGCCTCCTTCTTCCATCGATGAGGAGAAAAGCGTCATGGAGCGGCTTCGCCACCGAAATCAGGTGGAGCGCTTCGACACCGTCCAGCTGACAAAGGAAGGGCGGAAAATTGACGTCTCGGTCACTGTCTCCCCTGTTAAAGACGCGAATGGAACTCTTATCGGAGCTTCCACCATTATCACCGACATAACGGACCGAAAGCGCGCTGAAGAGGAACTCTCGCTCGCCCGTTTTGAGGCTGAGAGCCGGGCAAAAGAGCTGGAAGCTCTAATGGACGCCGTTCCTGTCGGTGTGCTGCTCACAAGAGATGCTGAAGGGAGGGAGGTTTCCGGTAATCGAGCCGCTCACGAACTGCTCCGGGTGCCCATGCATGTGACGAATCTCTCCAAGAAAGAGCCGGATCCGGGCAGGCAAAGGGCCTTTTCGCTTCTGAAAGATGGGGTCGAAGTTCCACCGGAGGATATGGCGCTCCACCGGGCTGCAAGAGGTGAAGATATGAAGAACTGGTCAGCCGATGTGCGCTTCGACAATGGCGAGGTGCGGCACCTGCTTTTGAATGCGACTCCGCTTCGGGATGAAGATGGAAGACCGCACGGCGCCATCGGAGCATTCATAGATGTTACGGACCGGCAGCGGGCAGAGGAAGCGTTGAAAGAAGCCGATCGCAGAAAAGACGATTTTCTCGTCACCCTTGCGCATGAACTGAGAAATCCAATGGCGGCAATAAGCGCGGCAGGCATGGTTTTATCACGTCCTGATACCAGTCCGGATAAGGCGCAGTTTGCAAGAGAGGCGCTGAGACAGCGGGTTAGCCAGCTGGGCCGGCTGATAGAAGATCTGCTGGATGTCTCGAGGATCGTCAGGGGGAGAGTTGAGCTTCACCGCGAGAATCTCGACCTGGAATCAGTAATTGCACGCGCCGTGGAGTCGTCCCGCGGCGATTTCGACGAAAAATCGCAGCAGCTTACCGTTAGAATTCTCGATGCACTCCCTGTCTTCGGAGATTCGATACGACTGGAACAGGTCGTGACGAATCTCCTTACGAACGCATCACGATACAGCCCTCCAGGCAAGGAAACATCCCTGACAGCTTTCCGCGACGGAAGTGAAGCAGTCATTCAGGTCCGAGATCAGGGGGACGGCATTCCTGCTTCACTTCTTCCGAGGATATTCGAAGCCTTCCGCCGGGGGGAAGATTCAATCGCAAGAACAAAGGGAGGTCTTGGCCTTGGCCTGACAATCGTAAAAAACCTGTGTGAAATGCATAATGGAAGGATTTCTGTAAAAAGCCGGGGAGAAAACATGGGAAGCGAATTCGAAGTGAGGCTTCCCATCGGCGAAGCGTACACTCAGGCGGTTTTCACACCTGCTGTCGAAGGACGCGGGCAGCACGCCTTTCGCATCCTCGTCGTTGAAGATCACGCGGATACTGCGCTGCTGACAGCGGCAGCTCTCGAAGGAGAAGGCCACACTGTATTCATATCGGGAGACGGCCCGGCAGCCGTCCGAATGGCCCTTGAATTGAATCCTGATGTGATTCTTCTCGACATCGGGCTTCCCGGTATGAACGGGTACGAAGTCGCCGAAGCGCTCAGGAACGGAGGGCTGAGAGACGCGCTCATTATCGCAGTAACGGGCTATGGACAGGAACGGGATGTCCGGAAAGCCCTGGATGCAGGAATCGATCATCATCTTTTGAAGCCGGTTGATTTCGATAAACTCCGGGCATTTCTTGGACGTTTCCGTGAAAAGCAGTCAGCAGCGGAAAGCCGGTTTGATGCTTAGCTCATTGCAGGTTTTTTTTTCCGGGTACCGCCCACCCCTTCCGCATGCTAATCTTCAAACTGTATGTTGCATGGAAAACTGCGGATCGTTCTTGCCGGGCTTGCGGTACTTGCTGTTGTCGCTGTTCTTGCAGCCCTGAATTTACATCGCAGGCACAGGCAGCCAAACATTGCCTTTCTTCTTCTTGACACTGTGCGTGCGGATCATCTCGGCGCATTCGGCTACGAGCGGGATACAAGTCCTGCGCTCGATGCTTTCCTCAGAGAAAACTGGAACTTCACGAATGCCGTCACCGCAGCCCCCTGGACACCTGTTTCAGTCGGCTCGATTTTTACCGGGCTTTATCCCCTCGCCCACGGATTTATGCCTCCCGGCAATGATGCCGAAGCCATTGCCAAAGGCTCCCGCCTGCCGGAAAGCGCTGATACACTCGCCGAAATTCTGAGCCGCAAGGGCTATTTCACGGCAGCGATCACATCGAATCCCTGGCTTAAGAGAGGCTTCGGGCTGAATCAGGGATTCAAGGGTTTCTGGTATCTCGACAGGGAAAGTGCAAAGGAGGTAAACCGGCAGACGTATAAGGTGCTCCGGCGGTTGAGGGAACAGGATAAGCCGTTTTTCCTTTACGTCCACTACATGGATCCCCACAGTCCGTACACCCCTCCGCCTCCTTACGATTCTCTTTTCAAAGAACCGCTCGAGTCGGAGGGCTGCAGCGACGAAATGCAGAATAAGATGTCTCTCTACGATGGAGAGATAAGATTCCTGGACGATGCCATCGATAATCTTTTTTCACACTTGAAAAAGTCGGGACTTTGGAAGGATCTGATCGTCGTGATTGTTTCCGACCACGGAGAACAGTTCGATGAACACGGCCACCAGGGACATGGATTTACACTTCACAATGAAGAACTTCATGTTGTCTTAGGTATAAAGGCGCCGGGCAGGAAAAAGCAGGAAACGGCATCGGTCAGCCTGGTCGATGTGTTTCCTACCGTTCTGGATCTGGCAGGGCAGCGGATCCCGGAGAAAATCGACGGAGTATCCCTGGTGTCACGTCTCGATGATCGAGTTCGGCGGCCTGTGCTCAGCGAAATCAAAAGAGTCCGCAACATGAAGTCTTTGAGAGATCAGGCGCAGAAGCACCTTATTGTCGAATATGACATGACTGAAGATTTCGCGTCGGTGGCGCAGGAAGCCGGGGATGGCAGCAGGCTCCTGTATGACTTGCGCAGCGACTACCGGGGGGAAAGCCCTCTCGATGACAGTGAGACGACAGAACGGCTGACAAAGGCCCTTGTCGATACCTGCACGGAGTCCGCAGGGAACCGGCTGAGAATTCCTGCCGGGCCTTTGAAAATCAAGCCTGCGACATTAAAGGAGTTAAAAGGACTGGGATACTTTTAATTCCCCCGCTCTTTCGCATAACATGTGCAGCATTAACTGCCCGCGCGGGAAGTATCCCGGGGTATGAAATGGAATCTGGAGTATTGCTGTGTCTTTTCTCTTCCCTTTTGGGGTTCCCAATCTGCAGTCCTTTGATGAAGTCGCGCAAAAGACATATGCAGTCGAGTGCAGAAGGGCGGTAACCTCCGGGATCCTTGAAACCGCTGAAAGCACATTCCTGCTTCTGATTGCCGTCCGCTTTTTCAATGCGGGGGCGACTTCAAAAGCTCTTATTGCGGCTGCCGGAAGTTTCGGATTCCTCCTGGCTCCGTTCGTGACGCATTTTGTGAGCAGACTCAAGACAAACGCATCAACTGCCCTTGCGTGGTCCTCCATGGTTTCTGCAGCAGCTTTTCTGCTTGCCGCGATTCTTCCGGGTCAGTGGATATTCGTGACAGCGCCGATAATAGCTGTCTCAATCCGCAACGGTTCTATCCCGATTTCCACGCACATATACCAGACGAATTACCCGGAAGGGTCCAGGGGAAAACTTTATTCAACAGCCAACATGATCCGCATCCTCACGGCAGGAGTCTTCGCCGCGGCTGCCGGGACCGCCCTTTCCGGACAGATCGAGTATTACCCGCTTCTGATATCTGTTTTTGCCCTGTGTTTTTTTGCGTCCGCCATCCTGTTCCGGAGACTGCCGTCAACTCCACTCAACGAAAAGGAAGCGGGAGACATTTTCAGCGGCTTTCGTTTCCTTCGTTCGGATCCCACGTTCCGCCTCACGATCATAAGCTGGATGTTCATGGGCTTCGGAAACCTCATGACTATTCCGCTTCGAGTCGAGTATCTTGCGAGCGAGCAATACTCACTGCACCTGTCGGAAGCAGGCATCGCTCTTTTCGTGGGGATAATTCCCGCGTTCACGCGGTTTTTCCTCAGTCCGATCTGGGGGCGGCTGTTCGACCGGATGAATTTCTTCAGCCTCAGGATTATCGTCAATGCCGGTTTCCTGGTCGGGATACTCGCTTTTTTTCTTTCCGATTCCATGTATGGCCTTGCCTTCGGCTCGTTCTGTTATGGAATCGCAGGAGCGGGTGGGGATATCGCATGGACTCTCTGGGTCACGAAGATTGCGCCGTCAGACAAGGTTCCCGAGTATATGTCGGTGCATACTTTCTTTACGGGGATACGCGGTATCGCGGCGCCGGTTGTCGCATTTCAGCTGATTACGCTTTATTCGCTCCCTTCCGTTGCGGCATTCAGCGCAGTTCTTATTGTCGTCGCATCGTTCTTTCTGCTGCCCGATCTGATGGCCGTGCGGCGCAGGGAGAAGCTGTCGTACATTCTTCTGCCGCCGGAGTGATCGATCGCGGCCTGTTCCTCAGGGAGCGTTATGATGAACGTGCTTCCATGCCCCGGTTGCCCCCCGGCTTAAATGGTACCGCGCCGCAACCGGAGCAGACTGCTCCAGTTCCCGATTGGATTGTGTCAGCTGATCGGTACGCTCTCCAGGCGCCGACGAGGAAAGCTGGAGTTCGCGGCGGAAGCGATGAAAGAGATACAGACTTCTCCACCCCTGCCGCTGAGGCAACGGCGGCCGAACTGCAGCAGGACAGGGTGATTCGCGCGCTGCTCGGGGGAATGAATTATTGCCGTCGTAATGATTCAGCATAGTTAAGAATGTGATTAAATCATTCTTTCGGCAACCATGCCCTGGGTCATTTCATCTAATTGTTCATACGCAATACGAAAGGTTTTGGAATGGACACAATAAGCAGGTTAATCAGCATCTCGAACCGTATCGATCACCTCGAATCATCAGCGGAGTGGATTGCGCGCGAGACCGTTCAGACCGACAACGGGATATCTCAGACCGCCACCCTGATCTGCGTTCTTGCTTCTGAAGTGCGCGAAATGATGTGCGCACTCGTACGCGATATGGAGGAAGAAGCAGAGGACCCGGAAACCCTGGAAAAGTTTCATTAACGCCTTGATTTGGTGACCCTGGTCATGTCCCCTGCGCGCCGGATCAGGGAAATTTCCGGATCCCTCGACATTTCGAGCCGGGAGATCCCCTCGGAAGGGTAATCCCGCATTCAGAGAGAGAATCAGGTGAAAGAAGCGATCCGCAATTACGGGAGAAATTCTGTATGGGACAGGTAGCTCCTGCCGGGGCTGTAGCGGCAGCGGTGACCGGTGCTGTCGACGAGGAGACTGTCGAATCGTGTCCCGTTGCGTCTCTGGATCCGGCGCTTGAACGCGAGTGGCGCAAATTGGTGTCGGAGGGAAATCAAACAGAGCCGTTTTACCAGCCGGACTGGTTCCGCGCCTTCGCATCTCTGCTCTGCACATCCGGCGAAGGAGAGCTTGTGACGGTCAGGAACTCACGCGGGCTTCTTGCAGTGCTGCCTGTCATGAAAAGACGGACGTTCCTCGAATACATTCCCGCCCGCTGCCTTCGGAGTCTCTCGAATGTACACTCGTGCAGGTTCGATATCATAGCTGCCGGAGATCCGGCTCCCGCACTCGCCTCGATCTGGCGGCACCTGAAATCCCGGGACGACTGGGATGTGATCGAAGCTCTCGATGTGCCGGACGATGGACTTTTTGACGGACTGGTCGAAATCGCGGCGGGCGACGGATATCCTGCCGGCCAATGGCCGACTCGCTTCAGCCCATACATCATTATCGAGGAAGCGGCCTCATCTGCCCACGCGCGAAAGAAGGAGAAGGGACTTGCACGGCTGGGTAGTCTCGAATTCCTGATGAGCGAAGACCCGGCAAAGATGAAGGAATTCATCGAACTCGAAGCAGCCGGATGGAAAGCGGCCCGCGGTTCGGCAATAGGGCTTGATCCAGGGCTCGTTACCCTCTATCGATTCCTCGCCGAAGCCCAGGCTGCGCGCGGCCATCTCATATTCTACACGCTCTCGCTCGATGCAAGGCCGATTGCGATGCACTTCGGCATTATAATGGGGAATACTTACTATTCACCGAAGATCGCGTATGACGAGTCGCTCGGAAAATATTCTCCAGGACTCGTTCTCATCAGACGCATTATCGACGATCTGAGGAGGCGGGGAGTCGAAAGATACGACATGCTGGGAGCGCGAACACCCTGGAAGTGCCGCCTCACATCCCGCTTCAGGCGGCATTCGAACTGCTACATCTTCACAAGGGGCATCAAGGGCTATCTTCTGTACGCACTGGGGATCAAAGCCGGCCTCGCGGCAAAATCACTGAAGCACAGGATGTGGGGGGATCCGCAGGCTGTACCTGAAAGCG
>CAYQVO010000036.1:23308-40947 GCA_964421085.1 uncultured Bdellovibrionales bacterium
TCCTCTGCGCCCTGGTGGCTTGATTTCGCAGTCGTTCCGGCGCTCCTCTTCGGCGCATTATGGATTTACGCCGGCTTCCTTGAACCTGACCCCTGGGTGATCGAGAAAGGGTTCGCGATGCACGTGTTTCACTGGACACTCGTTATTGCGGGCCCCATCCTTATTCTCGGAACGCTCGCCCTGTACATCGCCATCCGGTCGGGGCGGATTTCACCCTGGATTGTGCCCACTGGTCTTGCTGCCGGTCTGATCGCAGTCCTTTCGGGATATCCCGTCGCCTCCTGGATTTACGAAAGGTCGTACGTCCGGCAGATTGAAAAATTTCATCCCTACCTTCAGATCTCCCCGCCCGCACTCGAGCTTCGTGAGGGACGGCACCCGTTAAGGGTTTTCTGTCTCGGGGGCTCAACCACCCAGTATCCCGACAAGTCAGGCCGCGACTGGCCAGGTCGTGTCGAGTCTCTCGTCCGGAATGCAGCGCCCGGAAGAGATGTGCAGTTTTACAACATGGGCAGGCAGTGGTACACGACTCAGCACATTCTGTACAACTTCCAGACGAACCTGAGACCTGCACGGCCTGATGTGATAATCGTGATGGAGGCTGTCAATGACCTGCTTATCAACGCGGACTTCTCCTACCTCAGTCACTCCCCTTTCCGGGGAGATTACGGAAATTTCCACGGGCCGGTGAACCGGATCATCAGGCGGAAATCGCTCATCGAGTTTTCTCTCGACATACTTGGCGGAATGCATTCGTATCGTCCGCGTGAAGTCGTAATCACCGGCGAATTTCCCGGGCTTCGATCGTACCGGAGGAACATGGAAACTCTCATCGACCTCGCTGCTCTGGACGGGACACGCGTGGTGCTGATGACACAGCCCTATCTCTTTAAAGAGGAGATGACTGCCGAGGAGTTCAGCGCCCTGCATATGCTGAATTACGAGGCTGTCGGACCTTCGAAACGCTGGGGCGTCCCCACCGCCCGCATGGGAATGCACCGTTACAACGCGGAACTTAAAACGACAGCGGCCGCGCGTGACATTCCGGTTATCGACCTCGAAGCCATCGTCCCGAAGTCTCTCGAATTCTTCAGCGACGAGGTGCATTACCGCGATGTGACGTTCGACCGGATCGCCCCGTTCATCGCGGGCGAGCTGGTGCGGCAGAACATACTCCTCCCCATCCGGAACGAATCTTCATAAGCTGAAAACCGCGAATCACCTCCTCTGCCGAAAGCGAGGATTTCGACATTCCGGGCGTTTCCGGCACGGTGTACGGCAACGTCTCATGGAGTATGGTGGCGCTGCACAAGCAGAGGCTGGAGACAGCGTCTCCAGCTTGTTCTCCAGTCTTTCCACATCATCCCGCAGCGTCACGCTCCGGGCAGCCGTCGCAGGAAACAGAACCGCTCCGCGAACATCGAAATCCCTCCGCATCAGACCATACAAGCTGACGGCGCCGGCATTGCTGCAGATGTTCAAGGAAGGCAGTGAGGCGTGAAAGCATTTTGCGCGAAAAAACATGCTCAGCAGCGCATGCCGCATTATCGGCATCCACCTCTTCGATATGAAGCACATGAATCAGAAAGTCCCGAAGAATATCGAAGCGGGAAATATAGTCTTTCGCCACAGCTGTGCCTCGCGAGGTAAGGGAAATCGGCGAGTATGGCGAGTATACAATCATCCCTCGTGCGGCAAGCAGCCTCAAAGCTCCAGTGACAGAAGGCTTGCTCACCTTGAGCACCGTCGCTATATCCGTGGCATGAACTGCATCGTTTACGAGGGACAACTGATGAATGGCCTTCAGATAGTCCGCAAGACTTGCGCTCAACTGCGGTTGCTTTTGCGCCGACATCAAATCCTCCTCTAATCCCCGATACTGGAAATTCCCGCTTCTTCGCCGGACAGGCACGAAGACTTCCGGGCAGGACTGCACCCGCAGCAGCCGCCGCATTTGCCGGCTCTCTCCGGTCCACCGCTTGAAAATCTACGGCGAACATGCCTGTAAAGATAAACGACGGAGAAAAGCAGGCAGATTATGATTATGAAAAGTTCCAGATGCGACGCCATCCTGTGCTCCTGCATCAATGAAGATGTCAACTGGTACACCACCACTGCTCCCCCCCATGCCAGTACCGTCATGTAGCTGAATGCAAAAAGGGACCATTTCCAGCTGCTCTCCCGCGCGATTACAGCAAGTGTCGCCCCGCACTGCATGCACAGAGCAAAGAAGACAAGAAGCGAGAGCGTTACCGGAATAGTAAAGACTTTGGAGCCGTCCGGATGAACGGCAGACTGAAGGGAAGCTTTAAGATCCGTTGAATGCTCATCGCCTCCGCCCCCAAGATTGTAGAGGATTCCCAGCGTGGAGATGGCGACTTCCCGCGCGGGGAAGCTCGCAAGAATTGCGACAGTCGCCTTCCAGTCGAAGCCTGCAGGAGAAAACAGAGGCTGCACAGCCTTACCAAGACTGCCTATAAAGCTCCCCTCGAGGTAAGCTGCGGCAAGCCTGTGCTCCCGGACTTCTTTCATTTGAGTATCGACTATTGCGCGCGCTGTGTCTGCGTCCACGCCTTTTTCTTCTGACACTTGCTGCACGAGGCGTGCATTCACTGAGGTTTCGACAGAAGCGTCCCGGGGGAAATAGCTCAGAGCCCAGATTATCATTGACATGCAGCAGATAACCGTGCCCGCCCGAAGCAGAAATGTTTTTCCCCGGTCATACAGGCGCCATGCGATATCACGCCATCGGGGCATCCGGTATGGAGGCATCTCCAGCACAAAAGGCTGCGGAGAGCTGCGCAGGATGAATCTGTTGATAAGAAACGCAACCGGCAGTGCGAGCAGCAGGCCCAGCAGATGCATGGCAAGAAGCGTGAATGCCGCCCAGGAGGGCCCCCATGAAGGCTCTATAAAAGCCCCTGTAAAGAGCACATATATCGGCAGTCTCGCAGAACAGCTCATAAGAGGCGCTGTAAGGATTGTGCACAGACGAGCCTTCGCATCTTCAATGGTCCGGGCAGCCATGACGCCTGGAACGCCGCACGCATATCCTGAAAGAAGTGGCACGAAACTTTTTCCGTTGAGGCCGCACCATCCGAAAACTTTGTCCATCATAAACGCTGCGCGCGCCATATAACCCGTATCCTCAAGGATCGCGATAAAGAAAAACAGGATGAGGATTTGAGGAAGAAAAATAACCACGCCGCCTGCGCCCGCAATCACACCATCGATTACAAAGCTCTGAAGCACAGGGGTTCCGGCAAGCAATGCTGCTGCACTTTCACTGATTGAGGAAAGGACCGAATCAATGGCTTTCATGAAGGGAGAAGCCAATGTGTATATAGACTGAAACACCAGGTACATCAGCACAGGGAACGCGAGAAGGCCCGAGACTCTCCCCGTCAGGACCTTGTCAATTTTTGCGGTCAGTCCGGGAGTGGCAACGGAAGGCCGCCTTAATGCTCCTTCGACAATTCCATCGATCCATCCGAACCGGAAGAGCGCTTCAGCGTGGTACGGTTCAACGCCGTTATCTCTGAGATTACGGTGCGACGTGTCGATCAAATGAAGGAGAGCATCGTGCGGAACCGTAAGACAGGGGTTCGGCTTCGGGTCACGGTCGAAAAGGAGCCTGTGAATTTCGGCGTCTTTTACCTGGGAACCCGCACCGTTCAGTCCGGAACGAAAACCCGAAATGACGCGTGAAATCTCCCCGGGCCATGATACCGGCGTCATGCATGAGGGTTCTCTCAGAGAGTCGCCGATTGCTTTCCTCAGAGCATCCATCCCCTCCCCTGATCGGGCGACGATGGGAATGACAGGGACATTGAGGCGTCTTGATAGATTGTCACAGTCTATCTCAAAGCCCTTTTTTCTGACCTCATCGTGCATGTTCAACGCAATAACAAGGGGAAGGCCTGTGTCGACAATCTGAGTTGGAAGGAAGAGATTTCGCTCGAGGTTTGTGCCGTCAACAACGCACACGACCAGCGACGGGCGCGGGATTCCCGGAATGCGGCCGCAAAGCATATCAACCGCCACTCTTTCATCAGCCGAATGCGCTGAAAGCGAGTACGCACCCGGCAGATCGATGACAGGAACATACTCCCCGTCAATGAGCATCCGGCCCTCTTTTTTCTCCACTGTCACACCGGGATAATTGCCGACATGCCGGCGCGCACCCGTGAGTCTGTTGAACAGCGTCGTCTTTCCTGTGTTTGGATTTCCGGCAATTGCCACAAGGTGCGTCTCTGAATCACCCGCTTCCCGGAATTCTGGATTTACCTGCATCAAAATCTGCCTTTATTCCTCTCTAAGACCGGAGTTGTCAGAACATTCGATGAGAAGGTGTTCGGCTTCCCGCTTCCGAAGACTGAGGACCGTGTCACCCATCTCGATCATCATCGGATCTCCAAGGGGCGCAAAGCGCACGACGCGTATCTGCCGCCCCGGAAGGACTGCAAGGCACATCAGCCGCTGCGCAATCGCGCCGTTTCCGTCCATCCGCAGAATTGTGCCTCCATCTCCGGGGCTTAACTCGCTGAGTTTTTTGATCATTTTCCTTAAACCGGGGTCTTTCAGCCGCTTTCACCCATACCCTTCGACCGTTCGGTATGTCAAGTTAGGTAAGACTAATTTTCACCATAACATGACAATTGTCAAGAGAAGGAAAAAACTCTCACCTCTCAATGCCATAGGGACAATCTTGGAACCATATCTTTATTAAGATTTGATTTGCTGGTAATTAGTTCAGAAGAGAGGAATCAATGGTGTCCAACTTTCCAGCAGCCGCATGCGACGCTGTATTTGCAGAAATGGCTCCTCCTTCTGCAGCGATAGACGATTCGCTCAGTATTAATCCCGCAAAGGCCGGAGAAATCGCATTTATGGGCGTCGTTCTCGCCTTTTGTCAGCTCATCGACGGGATACTTACCGCCATCGGGGTTGCGCATTTCGGCATCACGATGGAAGCCAATCCGCTGCTTCGGTATGCCATGGAAAGTGTTGGCGAACTTGCCGCGCTGGCAATCTTTAAAACCGCAGCGGTACTGATAATAATTTCGCTTTGTTGCCTTGCGAGCCGGGTACTCTGGGTTCGGACCGCCATGAAGGTGCTTATCGCTGTCTACCTCATCGGTGCGATTCTACCTTGGGGATTTATTCTTATTGGGCGTATAATCTGATATTGTTCAGGTCGTCACGCGGGGAAAATTTCGTAGAGTTTATTGAGAGTTAAGCCTTATGAGAATTACGAAGTGGGGAGAATACGCGATTCTTTTTTGCATCTATCTGGCTAAACGCGAACCCGACATGCCGCCCGCAGGCGCAACAGAAATTGGCGGAGCTTACGACATCCCCACACAGTACGCACAGCAGATTCTCCATAGACTTCGCAAGGGAAACATAATCAGAAGCATCAGAGGGCCTCACGGGGGCTTCAAGCTCCAGAAGAGAGCCGAAGATACGAATCTCAAGGACATTCTTTACGCTGCGGAAGGCGCTACTTTCGAGATCATCTGTCATAATTCCAACTCATCTGACACCTGCACAAAAATGACATCGGGCTGCAGCCTGAAACTTGTATGGCACGATCTCAAACGATCGGTGGACAAACTGCTCGAGGAGACTACTCTCGCTTCTCTTGTGAAGAAACAGGCTGAAATTCAGAAAGAATCCAAATTGATGGCAATCCCCGGCAGAACACTCGCTGTGGAGACCACGATCTCCGGTTAACGTCCGCTCATCGAGGCAAGATCCAATGAGTTTAGCGGCGTAAGAGCACCAACCGCCTCTAGAATGTGCTCCAGCGGCTTTTTGATAGGAAGTGTCATGTCCGGAAACGCCCGCACCGGCATCGAATCAAGAGCTTCGTATGTATGTAAAAAAACTTCTCTCCAGTCGATTCCACCGAATACAAGCTCCGGGAGGGGCGCTTTTTCTCCCCCGGGAGAATTTTCCTCGATAAATTTCCAGTATGCACCGCTGGAATCCTGACCGGCGATGTTCTTCAAGGCAAGGCCGAGAAGTTGCATCGCCTCGTCGATATCGCGGGGATCAACGATTCCGGGGTACTCAGATATGAAGTTGATTTTTTCGTGCGCCATCAGGACTTGCGACGACACTCTGCCGGCAGGGAAAAGGAAGTCTTGAACTCTCCCCACCACCCCCGCGAGAACACCTGACGCATGAGCCGGACCGGGATTCGACATAGTTATTCACCCCACAAAAAAACCTGTACTAATCCCATTATAACAGAACAGGTTCTTCAACTGATACAAATCGGTGTGAGGAAGAGCAGGCATTATGCCCCGGCGCGAAATTTTTACGCCCGTCTGACAGTGCGGCTTTTGAAAATATTGAATTAATTCCTGCCCGGCGAAAAAATGGTCATTCCAGAAGCTATTTCTTCCTGGTTTTTGCCGTCTTTTTCTTCTTTGGAGCAGGCGCTGGAGCCTGCGTCACTTTTTTTCTCGGCGCCTTGTCGACCGCCGGTGTCGCAGAAGGTGTCGCTGCGGGTGCCGTTTTCACTGAATCAGCAGGTACAGGGGCGGAAGCACTTTCCATTTCAGCTTCATCGTCTTCTGAGTTGTTCAGCACAGGCAGCATCTGCTTTTCAGCGGGTGCAGACACGACACTTCCAGGAGTGCCGGGAACTTCCGCCGCCTTCGCCGCCTCGTCTGCCGGCGCTCCTGTTTTTCCCAGGGAATCCTGGCCTGTGAATTCATACTGGAGGAGCATGGGCTTTCCATCGCGGCGGATCTCGATGAAAGTGCCTTCCTGAAATGGAAGACCTGCAAGGTATTTCATGAACTGATCGGGGCGGAAGACTATATAACCATTTGCCGCGACGAGCACGTCGGCATTTTCCAGCCCAAGAAGGTCGCCCACACTGCCTTTCTGGATATCAAAAAGGCGATACTCAGGATTTGGTTCTTCCCCGGCGCCCACTGCGTTTGGACTCACGGCTATCTGCACAAACCGTATACCGTTCATCTCGGGTTTCGACCCCGCCTTTCTGAACTCGTCGAATCGCACGGCGACTGGAACTGTCTGCCGGTTCGAAGGCGGCCCTTTGCGAATCGAATCGATCTTTACGGCGCCACTCGGGCCCGAACTGCTTCGAAGCATGGCGCATCCGGAGATAAGCACTGCGAAGCCCGCGGTAACGGTAATCGCGAGCGCCAGATTCGAAAATTCAAGACTCTTCCGAGATCTCCTGAATGTACTTGAAAGAATAACGGTTAAAGCGTGCACGTTCGGCATACACTATTCCCTGGACAGTCCAATATGCAGTTGCGAAGTCGTCATTGACTACAATGTAATCTATTCCCTCACCTTTCCGGGCAAGGTCAAGTACCATTCTATACTCCATACGCGCTGTGTGAAGCCGCCTTGTGAGTTCCTCTTCAAGAACATCGCCCCGTCCGAGAACACGGTCCGTAATGACATCGATCGACGGAGGAACAACCAGAATATTGACTGTCTGATCCGGATATTTTTTCCTGTAGTCCAGTGCTCCCCTTATATCGACGTCGAAGAGAACATCGGAAGCTCCGTGGAGCACCTGATTCACCGTGGACTGGAACGTTCCGTAAAGATAGCCGTGAGTCTCCTCCCATTCAAAGAATTCTCCGCGGTGGATGCGCTGCCGGAATTCATCTTCCGTGATGAAGAAGTAATCAACACCTTCGACTTCTCCTTCCCTCGGAGGGCGCGAAGTCGCCGAGACAGAAAGCTCAATGTCCTCGAAATCCTGTTCAAGATGACGGCAGAATGTGCTTTTCCCCGCGCCAGTCGGCCCTACGATGCAAAAGAAGATATTTTTCCTTATCGCGTCACTCACGGCATGCAGGAGCAGTATTAAGTTTACTTTCTGCAGGCAGGCTAGCACATGTGCGTATCACTCGACACCGGGGCAAAATTTTAAAGGGCGTTCCAAAATGCCGCGTAAGGCATAAGCTGCTGTATATCTTGAGCATTTCTCGACGATCCAGATAGAAGCCTCCAGAACCTCAAGAAGGCCCTGCAGAAAGCCGAATTCCTGATCATGCATCATCGAGTCCCGTACCTCATCGTCGCCATGCTTGCTTTCCCGGGCGTCCTGGCTTTGCCATCTTCTGCCGCAGAGAAGGCCAGGACATATATCTGCAGGTCGGGGACCGTAATCTGGAATCAGGCCGTACCGTGCCACAAAGACAGTCCCGAGAGGCAGGCAGTCGCAGACAGGATAAAAAGCGGAAAAGCATCCCTCTCTTCTCTTCATGAGAGTTCATCAGGGAAGTTCACGCGCGAGACAAAGCGCCACGAACCACCCGTGCAGGTCAATGCCCACCTGGGACAGATTCAGGCTTTTCCCGAGAAGCTCCTTAATGTCGAAATAATCGTAAAAGATATTCTTCTGCGCGGGAATGTCTTTCGCGGGGATTCGAGAATGCCCGAAGGCAGGCGAAGCGTCGTCGTCATCGAGGACACTTATGGCCGCTCACTGCCGGTCGCGCTTGATGAAGACCGGGGTCTGAAGTTCAGCGGCACATTCGAACCGAATTTCTCGTATCCTCTTGCACAGGTGATTCTCGAGATCCACCATGTCAGTGACGGCTATCTTGTTTACGCGAAAGGCATGTCGTTTTCGCAGGATCCTCCTCAGGCCTCTGAAGTAAACTTCTCTGACAGGCCTGATCCGATCCTTCCGGAAATTAAATCTTCCAATGAGCCGGATAAACGAGTCGATGTGCCGGCAGCGCCGCAACCGCTGCAGATGCAGCTGAATCAGCAGCAGATGCCTTCACCGGAGCAGTTGAAGGACCTCACTGCAGGGCTTGCCGGCGGTTCGAAAGGCGGGCTGGTGGAAAGCATGTCCGGGCTTCTGAAGGTGTTCCGGGGCGGCGGAATGGAGGTTATGCCGGAAGAAACAGACAGCCTCGGATTTGAAAAATCAAAGCGCAAAGGCGTTGTCGAGAAACATCGAGTCCATAATGCATCGAGGGACGGCAAATAATGTCTCGACACTTATCTGAGCCTGCGTTTTAATGGTGGCATCAGGCTTTTTTCCTTCTTTCCTGAGGTTATCTATGAGCGCCCGCGCGAAGGTTTATGTCTTATTGTCTATTCTTCTTTTGATACCTCGCTTTGCGTCAGCCGGAAGCACCGCGACTGACTTCACGGGAAATGGTCAAAGCGAATTCCTTCTTGTCAATATCGACAAAGCAAACGGCAACACTTTGAACTGGATGACCTATTCATCGTTCCTGGCATCCTCCCACCCTCTCGGAACATTCGGCAAAGCCGGGGATCATGCGATTACAGCCGACTGGCTTGGAAAGGGCCCGCCGCAGATAGGAGTCGCGAGCCTCTCCGGCAGGGATAAGATTGTCTGGCGAATTCCCAATGGGGCGACAGGGGGCGAATTCACCAGGCAGCTTGGTCCAAAGAGCGGAATTGCCCTCTCCGGCGCCGATTTCAACAACAACGGCATCGCAGACGGCACAGTCGTTTACCAGAACGGCGGAAACGTGATGTGGAAGATCTGGAACGACATGTTCACTTCCCTTGCTCCCAGGAGATCCACCCGGCACGCCTTTGGAGAACTGGGCGATCGCTTTTTCTTCGCAAACCCTGACGGCACAGGCGACTGGATGGGCGTGGTGAGGAAAGACACAAGGAAGAAGTCGCGTATTCTGCTTAAAAATCCTTTCACCAACGAGGAACGATCAATCGTCGCTCCAGCGTCATTTGCCTCGACCGCCAAAGGGCCGTATCCGGTAAAGCAGGTCGACGGCAAAGATTACCTTGCATTTGCGATTTCAAAAAAATCAACCACAACTGTTTATCGCCAGCATCTCGACGGAAGGCGGGTCAAGGGGAAGGCGCTTCCGGCAAATGGCACCATTATTGTGGGCAAATTCCGGCCGACGGGAGGAGAAGAACTTGCCATTCAGACAAAAACCGGATTCCTCGTCTATGATCCGCTGACAGGCAAACGGCGTAAAGTCATAGCTCCAGGCGGAATCGCGGTTGACGAGATAAATGTAAATCAGATCGGGGGATCCCCGGGCGACTGGTCTGATGGAAATCCCGGCGGAGGAACTCCCGGTTCCGGGACTCTTGCTGCGGTGTGTGCAGCGCACTCTCCCGTGGAATTCCCGCAGATGTTCATCAAATCGCAGGCATCCGGGCATCTTAGCGATCCCCGCTCGACAGGCTACACTGTCCTTTGCGGGACCCAGTGTCCTGTGAACCGGAAGAAGGCGGATTTCTTTTATGCGGACGGGACATACGCAGGGTCTGTGGGCATTTACAGCGTGTGGACCCCGACGGGCAAACCGCGCATGTACGGAGCGGCTTCCGCAGCGCCTCAGCATTTTGCAAGGACGATCGCTCGAAAAGCGAAAAGAATCGGCAACGGAAAACTGTATCTTCAGATCTCCCGCGCGAACAAAGGCTCAGGCACATTCTGCAAGGAGTTTGCGCCGACAGGACGCGTCGGCGGCGTCAAAACGTCCTATGGCGTGGTGATGCCCTGATAATCGCCGTTTACGCCTATTGTCGCTTCTTCGATAATTAAATCAGTTCTGCCGCTCAAGGCTGCCGCTTCTTCAACAATTGCGGTAAGACCGCCGCAGCACGGAACTTCCATTCGCACCACCAGGACGCGTGGTGTGCGGGCGGCACTGAATATGCCTGCGAGTTTTTCCACGTACCCTTCTGTGCGGTCAAGTTTGGGGCATCCCAAAACAACCGCCCTGCCCCGCAGAAACCTCCAGTGAACATCCGGGCATGCCACAGGAGCACAGGTCGACAGGACAACGAGTTCTTTATCCGCAAAGAAAGGGGCCTCGGGTCTTACAAGGTGGAGCTGGACAGGCCAGTGGGTGAGTTCAGACGGAACAATCCGGGATGGAGTTTCCCGGCCGACGTTTGACGGGGCGGAAGGTACTTTCTGAAACGAACGCACCTGCGAACCGGGACATCCGCTGCCCCCGCCGTGGACATGAACAGCTTGCGCCGCCTTCATGCCGGGCGGCTCGACGAATGGTTCAGCTTCACGCTCAACGACAGTAAGAGCTCCTGCGGAGCACCCCTTGATGCACGCGCCAAGCCCGTCACAGAAGCTTTCGTTCACCACCTTTGCCCTGCCGTTCACTATTGCAAGCGCCCCTTCGTGGCATGCCGTGATGCAGTCACCGCACCCATTGCACAGTTCCTCGTTAATCTCGATTATTTTTCTCTTTGCCATATCCGAAAGCATCCGATGTCAGCTTGTGACTTTTCCAGCCATCAGTCAGAATTTCATTGATCTGAGTCAAGATTCCGGAATTCATGAAGAAAGCTTCAATTCTCACATCATGCCCGCTCTTTGCAGACCTTTCCCCTGCGCACATCGAGCGTCTTTCCGGCGAGACCAGGTACCGCAGCATTTCCCGGCGTGAAATCCTTTTTGTGGAGGAAGATCCGGGCCGGTCGATGTTCGTTCTTGGCAGCGGTGCAATACAGCTCTACAAAACCGCGGAAGACGGCTCGGAGACTGTCATAAAAATTGTGCGTCCCGGCGAGCCTTTTGCCGAGGTTATTCTTTTTGAGCAGAGAACGTATCCGGTTACCGCCGTCGCTATTGCAGCGTCTGAACTTCTGGAGATACCGAAGGACGCCGTGCGGAGTCTTCTTGCAGAGGAAGGCTTCCGGGATGATTTTATATCCACACTCCTCAGGAGGCAGAAATACCTGGCACAGAAACTTCATGAGATGACATCGCTCGATGTGGAGGAACGTTTCTTCCGGTTCCTCCGGGAGCACTACGGAGACCGGAAGATAATCACTGTGGATATATCGAAGAAAGATTTTGCCGCCGCGATAGGCGCAACTCCTGAAACACTTTCACGGCTGATAATGAGGCTCGAACAGGCGGGAGTGCTCGAGTGGGCGGGGAAAGAGATAAGGATTAAATAAAAGGAGCCGGAGAACAACACTCCCCTATTCCACATTCTGCAGCTGTTCTTTGAGCTTTTCGATCTCCGTCTTCCCCTCGACTACAAGCGCCTGAATAACCGCATCCTGCGCCTTTGAAGCAACTGTGTTGAATTCCCGGAGAAACTCCTGGGAAATGAAATCAAGCTTCCTGCCCAGCGCTTCTTCGGCGAGAGTTTTTTCAAACTGGGCAAAATGGCTTTCGAGACGCACAAGTTCTTCCGTAACATCAGCTCTATCGCAGTAAAGAACAATTTCAG
This sequence comes from uncultured Bdellovibrionales bacterium, assembly GCA_964421085.1. Taxonomy (GTDB): domain Bacteria; phylum Bdellovibrionota_C; class UBA2361; order UBA2361; family CAYQVO01; genus CAYQVO01. The sequence continues at coordinate 35,536 of CAYQVO010000036.1, forward strand.
CGGCCAGACGCGACTCATCCACAGAGACTTCCGGTTCGAGCCTCTTTACCCTGCCGTAAATCCGCTCCCTGAACTTTTCCGGAAGACCAGCCGACGCCTTCTTCACCTTTGCGTGAATCTGGCGCAGTATCTCGAGACGCTTTCTGATGTCTCCACTCATTGCGCACCCTTCTGCCTCTCTCATACGCGCAAGATTACGAAGGGCTTCTTCAAAAAGCGGAATAATGACCGCCCTTTCACTGTCGAGGTCGACAATCTCCTCCGCAGATGCCACAATCTCTCCCCGCTTCAACCCTTCGATGACGACATTTTCTTTCATCGCGTCGAACGAACACCCCTGCGACTCAATCGCCCTCCGGCACATCTCCACGTATGCCCCGAACGCCGCAGCATCAAAAGAAATCGCCTGAACTCCACTTGTGCCTGTCCGCCGCGTCAAGCTGAGATCGATTTTACCTCTTCCTGCATAGCGCGAGACAAGAGGGCGCAGTTCATACTCGAGCGCGGAAAGGTTTTTCGGAAGTTTTATCGAAATATCGAGAAACCGGTGATTGACGGATCTCGCTTCCACTTCGTAGATGATTCCGGAACTTTCGGCCTTTGCCTGCCCGAATCCTGTCATGCTTTTCAATCGGCTTTCTTTCATTTAGCGGCGGCCCCAAGCCGGTTAATGTCCACGATGAGGCGGGCCGGATCCACTGCGACTGTACCGACTTCGGAAACAACGATGCCTGCGCCGATATTAGCCAGGTCTCCTGCGACGATGCAGGAAGCTCCCACAGCCATAGCGGCAGTAAAAAGGGCTGTCACTGTGTCGCCCGCACCGCTCACGTCAAATACTTCTTTCGCTACTGTGTCGAGAAAGACTCCCTCGCTGCTGCCCGGAGGAAGAATTACGAGCCCCCCGTCTCCGAGGGTAATCATCATCATCTCAGCTTCCCATCTCTCGCGCAGCACTGCCGCCGCTTTTACCGCATCTTCCCTGCCGGACACTCTGATGCCGGAACCTGCCTCAGCTTCCTTACGGTTAGGTTTGGCCATCGTGATGCCTCGATAAAGGTCGTAGTTTTCCGGATGGGGGTCTACGACATAAGGCACGCTGGAGAGGCCCACTCTGCCCTTTTTCTTCGCTTCGTATAGCTTTCTGCAGAGCTGTTCGGACACTGTTCCCTTCGCATAATCAGAAACAATAAGAGCCTGACAGGAATCGATGTTGGCATCGACTACCGCGGCAAGCGCTTCGCGGAGAACCGGACCTGGTTCTGTTTTCTTTTCACGGTCGATCCTCACAATCTGCTGAGACTGCGCTATGACTCTTGTCTTAACGCTGGTAGGCCTGCTCCTGTCCACCATGACTCCGTCGTGCTGCACCCCGAGATCTCCGAGGAGCTTCATGACCATGTGCCCCTCTTCGTCCTCCCCGATAAATCCGCACAGACTGACCTGCACTCCAAGAGCGCGAAGATTGTTCACTACATTTCCCGCCCCGCCCAGACGGTCTTCCGCGCGGCCGACTTCCACAACGGGAACAGGAGCTTCGGGCGAAATTCTCTCGCAACGGCCCCAGATATAACGATCGAGGATAATATCGCCCACGACCATGACGTGAGCGGACGACAGCTTTTCAAATACCGTCAGCAATTCCTGTTTGGTGCTTTTCACCTCACTCCTCCAGATAGCGCCGGACACGCGCAAACACTTCCTCCGGCTCGATTCGGGTCATGCATACGGTTCCGAGTCCCGGACACCTGCGCCTGCAGCAGGGACCACACGGGACGCTCACAGAGAGAACTTCCACTTCCCTGCCCCTCGGTGCCGTCCGCGCCGCGGAAGTCGGCCCAAAGAGGGCTACATAAGGCGTACCGACCGCAGCAGCTATATGCCCCGGTCCTGAATCCGGACCCGCACAGACATCGAGCGCCCTGACAGCGCCCGCAAGCTCTTCGAGGGACATCTTCCCGGCCATATTCAGAACCCGATCACACTGCCCCCCGCGTTCACCCCGCAAGGTCTGCAGGATACGGTCTGCACGCCCTGCAGAAGCCGCATCTCCAAGAAGAACTATCCCAGTATCATTGACTTCAAGCACTCTATCAATAAGGTGTTTACAGTGACCTTCAGGCCAGTCCTTTGACTCCCAGCTCGACCCGAGCACGAGCCCGAGCGACTTCCTGTAATTCAAGTCAGGACCTCTGATTTCACTCCCCCAGTCGGCCAGAAAAGCCGTTTTTTCTTCGCCCACTCCAATTCCGAGGTGCTCGAGAAACTTGAAGTAGTGGTCGAATTTGTTGACGCCATCACCGCAGAATGGGATGTGCTCATTATTGAAAAGGAAGTTCCCCTCTTTTGCGTCCTTCCTGTTGAACCCGATTCTTCTCGGGGCGCCGGAAAGCATCGAAAAGACGCCGCTCTTAAAATGCCGTTGCATATCGAGACATACATCAAAGTTCCGCGATCGCAGATCTGCACGCAGCTGAATCAGGCCTTTTAACGGGGAGGACCTGTGAAAAACAAGCGTTTCGTTTATTCCACTATGGAGCCTGACCAGTGGTGCGCATTTTGGCTCGACAAGCCACGTAATCCGCGCCGCCGGGAGTTCCTTTCGAAGTCTCGATGCCACCGCGAGTCCTCTCATGACATCGCCAATGGAACCCATAAGTACGATAAGTATCGATGCGTCAGGAGGAAGGGTTTTCACTGGAGTCCTCCTCGAAGCTCTGCCGCAGACCGAGACAGACCGCCTCCGACAAGAAATCGGGCAGACCGTGCTTTATCACTGCCCTTCTCCACCTTCGAAGGTAATAATCGCGGATACTGTTGAGGGACCAGCGGACTTTCCTCGCCTTGTCGAAGTCAAGAATGAAGAGCCTGTTCTCGCGATCCAGCACGACGTTGCCGGGGTGCAGATCCACGTGAAGGATGCGGTTTCTGATTAAGACTGCCAGCTGCCGGATAAAGGATGGAACGATTTCGTGGCAGAAGTCCTCATTCTCCCGGCTGAGCTGAGCAAGGCTTCGCTTTCCGAGGATCTCGGACATTACAAGCCATGCCCTGTAAAATGGAAATCCTGCATAGGCAAAGGCGACAGGCCGTGGCGCACTGACACCGATGGACCGAATGTGCACCAGCATTTCGAACTCTGCCTGGCCCCGCGTCATTCCCCATTTCACATAGCGATTGCTCAGGAACCACTGTAAAAGTCCGCCCCGATGGTAGCATTTCACGATAACAGGTCCATGTTCCGGCAGGTTGCCAAGAATGATATTCCCCCGTCCCTCGAGAACCGGGACGCCATCGTGCGAAGAATCCTTTGAGGAGAGAATCTTGTGGAGTTCCTGGACGGATACGGGCTTCTGCAGGAGGAGATCTACCAGCGCCTCTTCGAAAACGCGATCCTTCTTCTCAGCTGCTCCGATACGGAATGAAGCAACGCGTTTTATGGCCACCTGTGAATTCTCTGTTCTGCTCACACTTCACTTATACCCGAGGAAGAAGGTGTTCCTCAACTATTCTGATGACCTCCTCTGAACTGACTCCCATCGTGCATTCCCATGTGCCCGTGGGACACTTCCTGCCGCCGTGCCGGCGGCACGGTCTGCAGCCGAGCCCGGTTTTTTCGGCAATAAAAGCGCTCTCGTTCTGCCAGGGGCCGAAACCGAACGAAGGACTTGTAGCGCAGAACATTACGACCGTTGGAGTTTTGAAGGCGGAACCCACATGGAGAGAAAGGCTGTCGTTGCATGCAAGGAGAGCTGCATTCTTCATTATGAAAAGGAATTCATCAAGCGTGATGCGGCCCGTCAGATCCATGACCTCCGCATTCCGCGAGACCTGCCTGTTGTGCTCCTTTTCCTTCTCGGAACCGCAGATAACAACTCCCATCCCCTTCATCAGCAGATACGATGCAATGTCTCTGTACCCCTGCCACTGCCACCTCTTTGTCTCCCATTCACTTCCGGGAACAAGCACGGCGAAAGGCCTTGAATCGCCCTGAACCAGGACCTGCACTTCCGGTGAACATTCAGACGCAGCTGGAGGGAAAAGCCTCAGATCGGAAGAAATAGTCCCCGTTTTCTGCTGCCCGTCGAGAATCGCGAGTCTTCTCAGAACATCATGGACATCGGAAGGCCGGCCGACACTATTATTGTAAAGGAATGAAAGACGGGAATCTTCGAAGCCTGTGCGATCCGGTATGCCCGCAGCGAAAAGAAGCAGCGAAGTCCGGAATGATCGGTGAAGGCTGAAACACTTCTCGAACCTCATCTCCCGCAGCATCCGGGCAAAGCGGATCAACCCGAACGCGCCGCTGTGAATCCCCCGCTTTTCGAATGAAAGCACTCCTTTCAGGAGGGGATCCCTCTGGACCAGAGGCCGGGCCTGCGGAGTGGTAAGCATCCAGATTTCGCTTCCGGGATAACACCGGCTTAAACCGGCGATGACCGGCGTCGACAGTACAACGTCGCCAAGAAAACCGGTCTGTGCAAGGAGGATCTTCATTTTTGAGGGAGTGTAGCATGGATTGAGGGAAGCGGCTAATCTGGCATGAGGCTTGACGCAGTGGACCTCTGCCGCCTGGTCTTCAACTACCGCGACGCTTTTGAGCGATCCGGGGAGACCTTTTTTCAGCGTCACTGATGAAGGTCAAAGACTTAAGCGAAAGTTCCCTCGTAAATGATCTTCGCGATCCCGGCTTCGCCGCCGGATTTCTTGAAGAAGTCCTGAAAGACGGCTCTCTCGAAGCCTTCCTTGCAGCGGTGAGACACGTTGTGCATGCAAACGGCGGAATGAAGCGAATCTCCACCAAAACGAAGCTGGGAAGAGAGAGCTTATACAAGGCACTCTCTGAAAACGGAAATCCTCGATTTTCAACTTTGTCTGCGCCGTTTCAAAGCATGGGTCTGAGGTTTTCCGTGCAGCGTGAAAAGAAGATCGGAAAAGCTGCTTGAAAGGTCTTCAACGGCGGGGCATTTCGGGCTTCATGGCCGGCCTGGAGAGTCAGGCAATAAAGGGAACTCTGCGCATCGCTTATGAGAGGAAGCAGAGGTCTGGTCTCCCACCGGAGGAGCGGCCGGGTCTCTGTCTGCTAAATGCACGTTTTTTCTCTTTTAGATAATTGCCTCATGGGCAAGGGCGCTCCCATGCTTTGCATTCACGCGACTCCTGAGAATCAAGCCTGTGGCAGTCTCAGCCCATGAGCACAGTAACAACAGCTATCAGCAGAAGAATCGAGAGCAGCGCAAACACCACAATTAGAATCTTGTATGGAGACAGACTCTCTTCCTCTTCGAAATCTTCCGGTCTTGCCGACTGGTACACCTCCCGCCGCACAGGACGCCTGGTATAGACTGTGGTTGTAGCAGCAGAACCCGCGTCCGGCATGGAAGGTCCTGTCAGCGTTCCGCCGCCTTCCTC
>CAYQVO010000037.1:0-25885 GCA_964421085.1 uncultured Bdellovibrionales bacterium
TGGGATCATAAAGAGAACCGGGCTGTTGAACCACGCCATTATGCAGCGCCTGTTCCGGCGAGCGTATTTTCTGTACAAACGTCTCTTCGAGGATCCATTCCACTCCCTCTGCATGAAACGTCCTGAACTTCTGAAAGGGGGTTTTATTCTGGATATCGGAGGCAACATCGGTTACACGGCGAGTGTTTTTGCCGGAGTAGTCCAGACGGAATTCAGGATCTATTCTTTCGAGCCGGAGCCCCGTAATTTTGAGGCTTTAAAAGAAGTTGCATCACACCCTTCCTTTTTGAACCGCATTATTCCGGTCCGGGCGGCAGTTGGCGCTTCTGAAGGAGAAGTTGAGCTGTTCATCAATGAAGATCACCACGGAGATCACCGAGTTGTCACCGGGCGTTTCAGACTGCAAATCGGGACGAACTGCAGGGTATGTAAAGTTCCGGTTGTGAGCATTGATGGATTTTGCCGAAAAGAAGGAATAAGCGACAAAGTACGCTTCGTTAAGATCGATGTTCAGGGTTATGAATGGGCTGTTCTACAGGGGATGGAGGACACTTTGCGCCTGAACCCGGATATATGCACAGCATTTGAGTATTCCGTGCGTGACACCAGGGAGCCTGGTTTTGAGCCGCAGCATATTCTGAAGTTCTTTCTCGATCGGGAATTTATCATCTATCATCTCATGCAGAATGGTGAAGTGAGCCCTTTTGATGAGAGAGTGCCGGAAGACAATATCAGAAAAAGGGACTACGTTGATTTGCCTGCCTCAAGGAGATCTTTGCCCTCGTAATGCTCTGGATCAAGCAACTGAATCCCCCTTCTCCAGGGCGTCCCCTCCGCCAGGGCTTCGGGGACAAGTCGGGGGATAGTGCCGCGACTATTATAGGGAAAAAACTTATCGGACGCGGCACCACCTGCCGGAATCCTTGAAAAGTGCCTGTTTCCCGGCAACTAAATAATCTATAGTGCGTTCGCAGCCTTCTCGGATACGATATTAAAGTCTTTTTCGGGCTGTTCTTTTCAATACTTATGGCAAAGCAATCTTCACGACGATCGGACTTCAAACTTTCCTATATCCAGCTAATTGTGCTTGCCGGCTTCTGCCTCGGGTGCATGGCTGCGTCATACTGGCTTGGTTTTTATACCGGCACTCGAGCAGGGTACGAAACGGCAGTGACCTCAGACCTCGCCGCGTCTTCGAAGATCCCAATCAACGCCGCATCGCCCAGAGATAATTACGCTCAGCCCGCTAACGATGTCTATGCGAAACTTGACGGGACATCTCCGATGAGTCCGGGGAATACTCCTGTCGCAAAAAACACCGGGGCGCCTGAAATCGCAGCAATCCCGAAACTGGAAGTATCTCCAAGGCCGGGGGAGGGGGATATCGATGCCGAACTTGCGGAGACACTCCTGAGTCCAGAGAACAAAGATCACCAGAAACCTGCGGATACGAAATCGGCGGCAGAAGGAGTATGGTCTTTGCATCCCGGAACTGCCGGGGCAGGCGGTGAGTCCCCCGAGAAGACACTTGGAGGAGCAAAGAAGGAACAACTGCCCGAAGCCGCGCAATCTGTTTCTGAAAAAGTGCCGCCGGCAGTAACACCTGTTCCGGTGAAGACGGTTGAGAAAACAGCTCTTCAGGAGATGGTGAAGACGACACCAACTCCCGCTGCGGACAGGGAGAGACAGAAAGAAAAGGAAAAAGATAAAGAAAAACTTTTGAAAGAGAAAGAAGCCGAAAAGATTCCTGCTGCAGAAGCCGCGCCGACACCGGCATCCGGATCGAAGATCACAAAAGGCTGGTACGCTCAAGTCGCTGCGCCCAAAGAACTCAAAGATGCCGAGGCACTTGCCGGCAGGTTGAAGAGGTCAGGTTTTCCTGTTGTTGTTGAGCAGGCAAAAGTCAGGGGAGAGACTTACTATCGAATCCTGGTGGGGCCTGAAAGCGGGCAGGAGACAGCATCGAGGCTGGTTGGTCAATTGAAGCGCGAAAGTTACCTCGAGGGCGAACCGTTTATTCGGATGGCGAAGTAGGCGGGCACACGGAAATAACCCACCGATCATTCAGGGTAAAAAACGATATTTTACTTCTGCAGGCAAAAATTCTTTTCGCTTGATAACTTACTCTCCGGAATCGCTTGAATAGAGATGAATATCTAATAACTTAGACCGCTTGGAGTGGATCCGGTCGAAGCACGGGAAAAAGCACGTAGAATCAGCGTGAGTGGATGGACACGGTAGCTGCCGATTCCGGCAAAAATATTCTTGATGCGATCACATTCGCAATGGCGAGCGATGTAGGTTTGCGTCGTGAAGAGAATCAGGATGCATACGGACTCATCGAACGTCCTCATTTCAAACTCCTGATGGTCGCTGATGGAATGGGTGGAGCCCAGGGCGGGGCGACCGCATCTCAGCTTGCTGTTAAAACTATCACTGAAAAAGTCGGAGACAAAGATTCGATCACAGCCGAAGAACTTGTCGGCGCCATTTACGACTGCAACACGTTGATCTTCAAGACAGCATCCGAGAATCCCGATCTTCTCGGGATGGGAACGACTTTTGTCGGACTGTTTTTCAAGGACACAACTCTATATGTCCTCAACGTGGGCGACTCCCGGGCTTACAGAATCCGGGAAGGGAAAGTCCAGCCGATGACAGAGGATCACACTCTCGTAAAGGAGCTTGTGAAATCCGGAGCAATAAGCGTTGAGCAGGCCGAGAATCATCCGATTTCCCATATGCTGACACGATCGCTTGGGCCCGCAGAAGAAACCGTAGTGGATTGCGTCGTTTCCCCGGACGGACCGGTGCGGGGAGATATTTACCTGCTCTGCTCGGATGGTCTCTATAATCTTGTGCAGGACCATGAATTTGTTTCCCTTATTCAGGGAGTGTCGCTGGAAGAAGGAGCCCAGAGACTGATTGCGCTCGCAAATGAACGGGGAGGCGTCGATAATATAACGGTCGTTCTTGCCGCTGTCGGCGACGAGTATCCGGTGACTCTGGACGACATCTCTGTCTATTACGATGACGATGTCGAAGAGAAAGCGGCATCGCCGGCTGAACAAATACCTGCCGCGGAAGTGGCAGGATTTCCCCGGAGGGCAACGCCGGAGGATCTTCCGAATGAAGAAAATCCGGGGCAGCCGAGGCCGGGCGCGGTATCGAGCGAAGAACACGCACGCCGGCTCGATATTCTTATCGAAGAAACAGCCCAGATTCTCGAACGGCAGAAGCGTCAGGAGGTGCAGCAGAACAAGAAGATGCTGCTGCTCGTATTTCTCATCCTGTGCGTGCTTGTATCCGGTATTTACTTCGCGGTTCATACCCTGAACCAGAGCAGGGAAATGATGGCTTCTGAAAGCTGGACGCCGGGAGACGAGAATTCCGCCGCAGATCCGGCGGCGGTGACGAAAGAAACCGTAATCGGGTACGTGTCGAATTACCGATCACGCTATCCTGTCGCCCCGCGTCTGGTCGATCTTCAGCTTGAGCTCCCTTCCATTGCGACGCTCTGGCCGGATCCTGGCGACGACGACCCGCAGATCCCGCAGCATAGCAGCGCGGCAGTTACCGGCCTCGTTCAGGGGGGCCATCTCCTCGATGCCGAGAAGGGGCATATCAGAGAGCGCAAGGAAATGCTGCGCGGGCAGATCAGCAGGCTCCAGGCAAAACTCGAGAGGTTCGGACAGCCCATCACTCAGGAGTTTGGAAACGCTCTCAGGGAATCCGCCGGCCAGACCGAGGCGCTTCAGAAATCAAGCGATGAACTCCGTGCACAGCTCGACACAGCGACGAGAAAACTCTCTGTCTGGTTCGATCGCAAAAAGCGGCTTGAAGTAGGAGATCCAGTAAATATGGCTTCAGAGGTGGCCGTCACATCCGACGATGTCAGGCTGAAAAAGGAGGCCTTTGAAAAGGTGACGTGGGATTATCTCAAGGAACTTGAAGCGCTGCGATTCAATCAGCGGGATGCGGTGCAGGAAAAGAAGGTGTCTGAACTTCTTGCCGGAAGAAATGAGTCCGTTAAGGATCTGACCAGTGAAGTCAAAAAGACAGTTGAGCAGAACATAGCCGCTGCTGATCAGGAGATATCCGAATTGACACAGAAGCGGGATGCCATTGACGCACAGCTTTCCGGCATAGCCAGAGAGGTCGATTTCATCCGGTCAATAATGAATGCATCCCCCGATGAACGCGACATTCTGAAAGCCGCCGTTATCAGAGAGAAGAACTCCGCTGAGGCGGAGCTTCAGGAGTTGACGCGGATACTGCCGGATAGTCTGAACTGATTTGTCGGCCGTGCTTGTCCTGGCCGTGGGATACCAGTACCCTCATCATCATGCTTCAGGTTTCCGGCCTCGTGAAATCATACGGCGCTCAGCCGCTTTTTGAGAACGCATCGTTTTCAATGACGAAAGGGGAGAGGCTCGCTCTTATCGGGCCGAATGGATCAGGGAAAACATCCCTTTTCCGCATGATTCTCGAAGAAGACCATCCTGACGGCGGACAGATCAGGATCCCGCGTGACTACCGAATCGGACACCTCGCGCAGCACATTCACTTCACTCAAAAAACGCTCCTGGAAGAAGCCTGCTCGGGATTTGTCAGCCGCGAAGAGAGCAGAGAATATCTGGCAAAGATGATCCTGGGGGGGCTTGGATTCTCGGAAGCCGATCATCATCGCGACCCCCATGCATTCTCAGGCGGGTTCCAGCTTCGCATCTCGCTCGCAAGGACACTCCTTTCGGAGCCGGATCTTCTCCTTCTTGACGAGCCGACAAATTACCTCGACATCGTGTCGTTAAGATGGATCGAGCGTTTTCTCAGAGCCTGGAAGGGAGAACTCATCATAATCTCCCATGACCGCGGCTTCCTCGACAGTGTCTGCACGGACACGATGATGATATACCGGAACACCTTCAGGAAAGTGAGTGGAAACTGCGCAAAACTTCTCGCTCAGGTCGCTGAAGAAGAAGACCACTATGAGCGCACCAGGACAAATCTGGAAAAGAAACGCGCCGCTCTTGAAATTTTCATCAACCGGTTCCGGGCAAAGGCAAGCAAAGCAAAAGCTGTCCAGTCAAAAATAAAAGCGGTCGAGAGGCTCGGGGTTGGTGATGCTCTGGAAGAAGAGGATACCCTCGAGTTTCATTTCACGGAGGCGCCGTTTCACGGAAGGTATCTGATTGAGGCATCCGATCTCGCCTTTTCCTGGACGAATCACCCTCTTATCTCAGGCTTAAGCTTTACGCTCGCGGCAGGTGAAAGGGTTGCAGTCGTCGGGAAGAACGGCAGAGGTAAATCAACACTGCTTCGGCTTCTTCACAAAGAGCTTGCGCCCGCAGGCGGAACTCTGAGGATGCATGACAATGCATCACTCGGTTACTTTGGGCAGACGAATATAGATGCCCTTGCTTCGTATAAGACGATAGAAGAGGAGGTATGGGGAGCTTCTCCTCAGAGCAGCCAGACCCGCATAAGAACAATATGCGGCACGATGATGTTTGGAGGCGATGATGCTCTGAAAAAGGTTTCCGTTCTTTCAGGAGGCGAGCGAAGCAGAGTCCTCCTTGCAAAGATTCTTGCAGGGCCGTCGAATCTTCTTGTTCTGGACGAGCCGACAAACCACCTGGATATTGAATCAGTGGAGGCTCTCGTCGACGCCATGAAGGAATTCAGCGGCGGGATTATTATCGTGACTCACAGCGAATTCATTCTCAGGGAACTTGCCACAAAGATCATAGTGTTTGGCGACTCAGGGCAACTGGTCCTTGAAGGCGGTTATGATTACTTTCTTGATAAGGTGGGATGGGGTGATGAGGAGACTTCGACGGCACAGCCATCGAAAACCGCACCGGCTTCTTCGTCATCGCCGCGTCAGGGCAGAGATTCGAGAAAGGAGAGGGGAAGGATCATCAACGAGAGATCGCGCCGGCTTTCACCCCTCAGGAAGGAGAGCGATGAAATCGAAGCGACGATCTCCGAACTGGAAGAGCAGATTTCCCTTGCAAACCAGGGAATGCTCGAATGCGCCGATAACGGCGACGCGAAAAAGCTCGCTGATCTTTCAAGATCAATGAAGGATGCGCAGGATCTGATCGATCAGAGCTTCGAGCGCCTGGAGCAGGTCCATGCGGAAATCCTGCGCGTAGAGAAGGAGTTTGAAGGCAGGCTTGGCCGGTCCTGATCCCGGGGTTTTTCCACATTGTCTGGTTGCGGGTCCCTGAGCATGCCGCGCAAAACAGCCGTTTTTTCGCCCCGCGCTGGAAGAACCGCCCTCATTATGCTACCTTTCCCGCGTCTTTTCTTGGCGAGGGTACCATGGCAAAAGCTGCATTATTGAGTGTTTCTGACGATACAGGACTGGATGGAATAGCACGTTGTCTTGAGGGAAATGGTTTCACGCTCTTTGCGACAACGGGGACCGGAAGATATCTCAAAGGGCACGGGATCAAGTTCACGCCCATCGAGGAATATACAGGGCAGAAGGAGATTCTCGACGGCCGGGTAAAGACGCTTCATCCGAAAATCCACGCAGGGATTCTCGCCAGAAGAGAAAAGGTCGAGCATATGGCCGAGCTCGAATCTTCGGATATTCTCCCGATAGACGTCGTCATCGTGAACCTTTACCCTTTTGTAAAGCGCGTGCACGACGGAACAAACCGCCCCTTGCCTGAAATGATCGAGTTTGTCGACATCGGCGGCCCGACTCTTCTAAGAGCAGCGTCGAAGAACTTCGCTTCCGTCATGCCCATTATCGACCCGGCCGATTACGAAGAGGTCATCAGAGCTCTTCAGGAGACCAGGGGAAATGTCGGCCAGATCGGTTTTGATCTGAAAAAAAAGCTGGCAATGAGAGTGTTCACAGAACTTGCCCAGGATAGTCTGGAAGTGGCGAAATACCTCTCGAGCATCGACGAAGAGGGCATTCCTCAGACCAGCGAGGTATTCACCCGTGTTGACGGTGTAATTCTCGAGCAGCAGCAGTCTCTGCGATACGGGGAAAATCCGCATCAGCAGGCGCGGTATTTCAGGGTCGTCGGCGCGCCTTCTGCTCCCTGGACTCAGCTTCAGGGCAAGGCGCTCTCGTACAACAACATTCTCGACACTGATGCAGCGCTCTCACTTATTTCTGCGTTCCGAGACGGGCAGCCTGCAGTGGCAATCATGAAGCACCTGAACCCATGCGGCCTTGCTTCATCAGCATCGCTCTTTGATTCTCTGAAGCTTGCCAAGCGAGGCGACCCGAGGAGCCACTTTGGAGGGATCATTGCGTTCAATCAGAAAGTGAGCGCGAATGTGACGGAGGAAATCGTCGAAGATTTTGCAGAAATAGTAATCGCCCCTGACTTTGACGAAGATGCTCTCGAAATCTTCAAGTCAAGGAAGAACCTGCGCGTTCTGAAATGCCCTGCGATTCCCGCTTCAGCCACGGAATTCCGGTCGGCCGTAGGCGGTGTGCTGATGCAGACAAAGGACAAGGGCGTCACGGATGTGAACTCATCGCAGGTGGTCTCGACCCGCGCGCCGTCCGATCAGGAACTGCAGGATCTTCAGTTCGCATGGACAGTCTGCGCGCATGTAAAGTCGAACGCAGTCGTGATCGCGAAGAACAAGGTCCTCTTGAGTGTCGGCGCAGGCCAGATGAGCCGGATTGATTCGACTGAACTTGCGATCTCAAAGGCCCGCACGCACGGGCACTTCCTCGTTCGTGCAGTGGCGGCATCTGACGCTTTCTTTCCGTTCCCTGACAGCGTCGAGGCTCTTGCGCAGGCCGGAATCTCGGCAATTGTCGCTCCTTCAGGGGCGATGCGGGATGCGGAAACAATTGAGATGGCAAACAAGTACGAACTGGCGCTTCTGTTCGCTCCGGACAGGCATTTCAGGCATTAGAAGCTTATGAAAGTGCTGGTGATAGGCTCAGGCGGCAGAGAGCATGCAATCTGCTGGAAGCTCAGGGAGTCTTCTTCTGTGAAGGCGGTTTACTGCGTTCCCGGAAATCCGGGTATCTCTGAAATCGCAGTCACAGAAGCGGTTCCAGTTGACGATGTCGAAGGTATTGTTTCGTTTGCCATGTCGATAAAGGCGGACCTCACCGTCGTCGGGCCTGAGCTTCCGCTGTCGCTTGGCATTGTGGATGCGTTCCGCGCAAAAGGCCTCCGAATTTTCGGGCCGGTCAGGGAAGCAGCCCGTCTCGAGGCTTCAAAGGCTTTCGCAAAGGAAGTGATGGATGCGGCGGGTGTCCCGACTGCCTCATACCGCGAGTTCAGCGACATGAAAGAACTTCGCGGATATGTGGAGAAAACACACCCGCCGCTTGTGCTCAAAGCGGACGGTCTTGCTGCCGGGAAGGGCGTTTTTGTATGTCTTTCGCGTGAAGACATCGATGTCGCGGTTCGAAGCCTCGAGGCCATGGGAAATGCGGCTTCCCGTGTTGTGGCAGAGGAGTTTCTGAGCGGCGTGGAAGTTTCGTACATCGTCGCCACAGACGGAGAGCGGATAGTGCCGATGGCATCAAGCCACGACTACAAGCGCATATTCGATAACGATGGCGGCCCGAATACAGGCGGAATGGGCTCGGTTTCGCCTACTCCGAGGCTCAGAGCCGGGGATGAGGGTGTGGTTATCGGCACAGTGATAGAGCCGATACTCAAGGAGATGAAAAAAAGGGGCGTTCCTTTTCAGGGATTCCTGTACGCAGGGCTCATGATCAGCCCGGAGAACGAAATCAAAGTGCTGGAGTTCAACGTCCGCTTCGGCGACCCGGAAACTCAGTCGATACTCAGGCGGATGGATGGAGACCTGGCACAACTTCTTTACGCCCTGGCAGAGAAGGGGACTTCTCTTCCTGAGGTGAAATGGAAGGATGAATCTGCAGTATGTGTGGTTATTGCAGCGGAAGGGTATCCTGATTCGCCGAAAAAAGGCGACGTGATAACAGGGATCGCCGATGCGGCGACGGTTGAGAATGTCACGGTATTTCATGCAGGCACCGCTCGAGGAGCAGATGGAAGCATCAGAACAAACGGCGGCCGTGTGCTCAACATTACCGCAACCGGATCGTCTGTTGCCGGGGCCCGGGCAAAGGTGTACGAAGCGTGCCGAAAGATATCCTTTGACGGTGCGCAGTACCGGAAGGATATTGCGGGATAGGGCGTCGTTGTCCCCGGCTGCGCCCGCGCGGAAAAAACATGTCATTCGAAGCCTTCTACTCCATATTCAAAGAAAAAATCCCCCAGCCGTACCCCCACCTTCTTTTCACCCGCGGGGAACTCATCCAGTTCATAGCCGGTCAGAAACACTTCGACATAATTATCGCAGGGGGAGGGATTCACGGAGCAGTATGCGCAAGAAGCGCGGCTTTGAACGGACTCAAAACACTTCTTCTCGAATCTCAGGATTACGCGTCGCAGACTGTCCTTCGCATTCCAGACATTCTCTATGACATGCTTCATGTAAAAAGCCCGTGGAAATTTTTTGCGAGAATGAAGAGAAATAAGCTCCTGAGAGCCCTGGCCGGTGTCGCGCCTCATCTGATACGGAGTGAAACGCATCTCGATGAGGTGCGCTTCATTCAGGAAAACATGGTGGCTGCCCGGCAGGAAGGCGCAGCATGTCTCAACTACGCCAGGGTCGATTCAGTATCCCGTGAAAAAGAAGGAACTGTCGAAGTGGGATGGACAGATCAAATTTCCGGCACGCACTTCACGAGCAGTTGCGGAATTGTGCTCAACTGCACAGGCTCGAGAACACCATTCCTCGGAAGAGTTACCCCCCGGCCTTTCATAGATGAACTCGAGACAGGAGTCGATGTGTGCGTTTATTCTTCCGCGTCAGTCACGAAACACACGCCACCGGTCTCCGCGGTGATCCCCGTCGATGGCGGACAAATCATAGCCGGGCACTTTCGCGGGGAAAAGGAACTGAAGGAAGAGCATTCTGCAAGGCTGATCGCAGCATCGGGAATAAAGCCTGAGGATGTGCGCAATGTGACTTCAGCTGTCAGAGTATCACCGAAGCATCACTCAGCAGGAAAATGGATCTTCGCCAACGGCATCCTCAATCTTCTGCCCGGGGCCGCCATCAATGCCTTCAACACTGCGCTTCAGGGGATTGGCCAGGTTTTTTACCTGAGCGGAGTTCAGCACGAGGTCGCGTCGCTTTACGGAAGACCTCTCCCCGGAGGCTGGAAATTCAATGAAGGCAGCCCAACACTGCCTGCGACGAGGTACGGCGCCCTGTTTCGTCTTGTTGCCGAAGATGCGGACGCTGTCTGCCCTGTTTCAAAGGGCGTGCTCAAAGGCGAAGTAAAAATTGCAGTCCAGCTTGAACAGGCAGTTACAGCTGAGGACATTATCCTCCGGAGACTCGGCCTTCGAACGATGCCTGAAGAGCTTTCTCCCCTGATGGCGGCAGTGGAAGAATTTATCGCGTCCCGGGCGCCTTGAAGAGAAACGAGGCCCACTGACTATCTTCGATTCGGTCGTTCATGATGAGACCTTGCTTCGTGTATGCCTGAAGAACAGCCCCGGCAAGACCGCACTGAATGCCTGAAAGTATGAGCCAGCCGGATACTGTGCCGGAGATATTTTCTGCCAGTGTCGCCAGTAGTTCTGCATACAGGTTTGCTGTCACCAGATCGAACCTCGCCTGTTCCCCGACTGCCTGCAGTTCGCCCGTGAAAAGACTTATGTTTCTTTTGTGATTTATGCGGCAGTTATCGCGCGCGCTGAAAACGGCGTGGGGATCGATGTCAAAGGCGGTGACAGCGGCGCCGAAAAGTTTTGCCGCCGCAATCGCGAGGATACCGCTTCCTGTCCCCACATCAAGCATTGTGCGGGGCGGCTGCCCCTTTATTACATCCCGCTGCATCAGCACCAGGGCCTGCCGGGTCGACGCGTGATGGCCGGTGCCGAATCCGAGTCCGGGAATAATCAGGATGTCGGATTCAGTCGCGAAGTTTTCTGAGTTCTCGTCGCTTTGAACAGGATGTATTCTCAGCGCACCAGCCTGTGTTTTCTCCCATAATTCAGAACACTGAGCGCACCAGTTTGCCTCAGTGACCTCCGCTGCGCCTGCGCAGGCGACTCCAATCCGGGAAGCCTCATTCAATGCTGCATCAAGTTCGGGTGCACCTCCTTCTATATAACAATCGAATGAGTCAGGACCTGTGATTTCAACTCCGGGTGCTCCTCCGGCAATAAAATGCGCGGCCTTGTCGTCCGGGCTCTCCGAGTGAAATGAAATCCTCCAGAACCTGCCGGAACTCACGAGCCGTATTTACGAAATCACTTTGGTAACGACCGACTCGAGCTGATCCTTTGGAAGTGCGCCGATTACGCGATCGACGATTTTGCCGCCGCGGAAGAAAATCAGATTCGGAATTCCTCTCACATCGTAGTCAGTCGGCGTTTTTGGATTGTTGTCGACGTTCACTTTAACGATCTTGAGTTTGCCCGCATATTTCGCCGCCAGTTCCTCGAGAACAGGGGAAATGCTCTTGCAGGGACTGCACCATGGCGCCCAGAAATCCACCAGAACTGGTATGTTCGACTGAAGAACTTCCGCGTCGAATAGACTGTCCGAAATCTCCTGAATATTCTCTGACATCTCCTTCTCCTGATTACGTCAACTTTGGTCGTGTCATCTATGTCGAAAGCTAATAGTACCGGGGACCTGCAATTGGGACAACAGGACTCTCCGTTTTTTTGTTTAAGTTATTTGAACCTTTTTTCGATATTCAACGTCAAATTAGTAAGCAGGTTTAAGAGCCTTGAAGCAGGACATGGTTGAGCCTAAGTAACCCCTCGGTTTTACGGGCGTTTTTTCAGGATAAAGGAACTACAGGATGGAAGGAGATGGCTACGCGAAAGCTCAGAAAGAAAATCAGGAAAAGGGGAAGGAGACGGGGAAGTTCGTCATCAACTATACCGTCGATTCCTTTGCCAATGGCATTGCCTTTGGTCAGCATAGATTCCGTCTCGATGGAGGACGAGGAGGATCAGGAGGATGCGGAGGAGACCCGAGGGATCATTACGCCCTCCGTATCCATGATGATGCCGACGTTGTCAGACTCCGGAGCCGATACCTGTTCGAAAAGACGAACCCGCTGCACGAACTCGAACATGCACTGATGCGTCTCTCCCGCCAGGGCGTGCTGCGCGAAGCAGAGATTTATTTCGGCGTGACCACGGACCCGTTTCTTCCATTCGAGAGCAAGTTCGACGCCAGCATGAAGTTCCTGGACATCTTTCAGCGTTACACTCCCGGCAAGCTTATCGTGCAGACCAGATCTCCGCTGATTGTTCTTGCCCTGCCGGTCTTCAAGAGACTCGGGAAGCACGCTTCAGTCACAATCGGAATCGAAACTCCGTGTGAAGACATGGTGAGATATTATACGCCGTCACTCCCCCGGGTGAGTGAAAGGCTTCGGACTGTGGAAGCGATGAGGCGGTTTGGAATAGAAGTCACCCTCCAGGTATGTCCCGTTCTTCCTTATGGAGAGTGGCGCGAGGATGCCGGGGCTTTTGCCGAGCTGCTCGACGCCAATGCCGATTATATACACGTGAAACCTTTGATGGATGGTTCGGAGCAGCTGGATCGCCGGATGAAATCCTCGGAAATAGTCCGGAAACTGGCAAATGAAAGGAGGTTTCATTATCTGCGCCGGGACGCGGCAGTGCCGCTGCTGAACGCGATCGAAAAGGTCGCGCCCGGGAAACTCAAAGCTCCTGAATGGGAGCATCTCGAAGCCCGGCAAATGGAATTTTTCGCTGCATGACGTAATCGTGCTTCATCTTCTCACCTCGGTCCCCGTGGTCTGCCGGAGCAGACACGGGGGCCTTTTTAATGGCGAAGTGGGGCCGGACATTTATTTTGCGAATCGCTTCTATTCAGTACCTGTCGTTATACCGGTAATCATCTCCTGCGGTGCTGTCGTGCTGATTGTTCCTGTAATAGTCGGAGTTTCGCTCCCGCTTGAGTTCCTCGATTTCACGCCGCTGTCTTCGAATCTCTTCCTCCTGGCGGCGGAGTCTTTCTTCCTCGTCACTTGAGCCCTTTTTGTTGTCGTCCATGGCTGCCCCGATCAGGCCGCCGGTCAGCGCGCCAAATCCCGCGCCCACTGCGGTTCCTGTTCCGGTATGATGAACCTGATCACCCACTACTGCGCCGAGCCCTGCGCCGATTGCGGTGCCGGCGATTGCTCCCTGCGTGGTTTTGGACATCCCCACATCGCTGCACGAGATTGTGAATGTGGAAAGGAGGATGATTCCGGCATATTTTATCGATGTTTTCATGTCACCTCGAAAAATAACAAGGATGAAACCGAGTATATCACAAGGCGGAAACTCCGCGATATAAAAGCCGATTTTTGTCTTTAAATTTTCCACTAAAGCGAAATACCACAGGGTCCGAAAACATGTACCAGAGGTTGAAGTAAGTAGAACTGGTTGAAAGCGGTGCTGTGTCTGAGAAATTGCCCCTCTCCCGCCTTCGTACCCGCACCACTCTGAAAGCTGTTCCCCGATAGAATGGCGCAGGCAATGAAGCCTCCGGGAATCGCGAGGGATCTACTGATGCATCCCCGTCATCGACTCGCCCAATTCACGGAGGAATAGAAATGGCAATTACAATTGGAAATAACATAGTGTCGCTTACTGCTCAGCGCCGTTTAGGGCAGGCTACCGACGCGTTGAGTATGACCTTCGAACGCCTGAGTTCAGGTCAGCGGATTAACAAAGCAAGCGATGACGCAGCAGGTCTTGCGATTGCGGATTCACTCCGCGCTGATCAGCGAATCGCCACAGTCGCAATCCGGAATGCCAACGATGGTATTTCGACGATTGCTATCGCAGACGGCGCACTCGGCCAGATTGGCGCAACACTGAGCCGTCTCGCGGAACTCGCGGAACAATCCGCAAACGGAGTGTTTTCAACGCAGCAGAGATCCGCTCTGCAGAACGAGTTTTCAGCGCTTGGATCAGAAATCGAAAGAATCGCCTTCACGACCACATTCAACGGTGTGAAACTGCTCTCCGGCGGGCAGTCCATCACACTTCAGGTGGGGTTCGATTCAAGCTCGACATCCCAGATTCAGATAACAAACGTGCTTGGTACTCTTGCAGCTCTTGGTCTTTCGGAGGCTGACGCGTCGGCGATGGCATTTTCGATTTCCGGCACGACCATAGATGCGGGTCAATCAGCTTCGCGGCTGGCGCTCGACGCGATCAACGGCGCCATTTCCTCTCTTGCACAGACAAGAGGAAATCTTGGAGCTGCGCAATCACGGCTCCAGGTGACCATCAACAACCTTTCTGTGGCGCGTGAGAACTACGCATCCGCGGAAAGCCGCATCAGGGACGTCGATGTGGCGACAGAAGCGGCAGAGCTCACAAGGCTCGGCATTCTGCAGCAGGCCGGAGCAGCGGTTCTTGCTCAGGCAAACCAGCAGCCGGCGCTGGCGCTGTCACTGCTCCAATAAAATCACCCCGTTCTATTTCTTCAGGGAGCGGTCCGCAGATGACAATTGCGACGACCGCTCCCGGGTGACATGGTTCCTGAGCCCTGAAGAAAAACAGGAAGATGGCAGGGCGAAGGATATCCGGAAATCGAAATTTTTCTTTTTGGCTTTCCCCTTTGCTTAAGGATTTGAACCTTAGTATGCTCCCCGAAATAGAGGGCAACATACGTGCTATGAGGGCAAAAAAAAGAAAAAAAATATGTCATCGAGCAGGTCCGGCCAACGATGATGGGTGGCCTTTTGATTCCGCACTTCCGGCCGATTCATACCGTGCGCTCGGGGTCAAGATTTACGAAGCTCTCACGAGTCTTCCCGTTGAAAAAAGAGTTCTGCTTGCCCGGGCAACCGCCGAAGAGATGAGCGGCGAGCAGATGCGCGCCGATCCTGATCTTTCAGATGTTCTCCGCCGTCTTCGCCATCCCGAAGGCCCGATGCACGTGAAAAGACGCGGCATGAGGATAGTGGAGAATTAACCCGTAACCAAAAAAAGGGCCCTGAAATTCCGTGAATTACGTGCCCCGCGTAACTCCCGGCCTCCAGAGCCCGAAGAAGTAGTGAGGTTGGGTAAGGTCGTTTGGGGACCCTACCGGAAATCTCTATATGTATGCACGGAGTTTTTCTGCTCGACGCTTTGGCACCTCACCAGTGCCATAAGAGCTGTGATGTTATCACTGGTTGTAATAGCCACCGGATTCCTCCGTGAATCATTCAGCCTGAAGCGCGCTGTCCTCAGGCATTTACTGCCGGCAGCATCATGCTGCACCGTTTCTGTCGTTTGCTGGCTTACTGCAACTTAAGGCCTGGAATGCTGGTAAAGTGGCGGCTGCCGCCGCCCCTTCTACAACAAAACTTCCTTACTGCTACTGCCACACCTGACTACGAATATAATATCGGACGAGTCGATGTTTTCTTGATGTGTTTTTTCGTGTGCCTGGAAAATGGAAAAACTGCGTAAAGGGGAAAAAGGAACCTCGCCGTTCTCGAGGTCGAATCGGTAACTATCGGGATTTGTGCCGGAACGGGCAGCTTCCGGCAGAAAAAAGAGCCTCGAATACATCCCTGTAATCTGACTATAATAAAGTTTGGAGGATGGAGTATGAGGTTTCTGCCGTTTCTGTGCTTATCGGCGCTTCTTTTTGTGCTTGTCGCACCCAGCTCATCGGCAGCCGGTCCCATATACATGTACAAAGAAAAGGACGGATGTATTAAGTTTACGAACAAGGTGCCGCCTCCTGGTATCAAGGCGGAGGTTTTTACGGGGAAACGAGGCTCTTTTGCTTTTTACAAACCTGGCGGCTCGAGGGCATTTGTGCCGGTACGCAAGTTGTCCAGGCTTTACACGGATGTTATAGAACGGGCATCCCGTGTTTACGGTCTCGAGAGAAATCTCGTCCGGGCGGTAATACACGTTGAATCATACTTCGACCCCAAAGCGGTTTCGCCAAAGGGAGCGCGAGGTCTGATGCAGCTCATGCCTGGAACCGCTGACATGCTTGGTGTCAGGCGTGTTCATGAGGTTGAAGAGAACATAATGGCAGGAGCGAAGTATCTCTCTTTTCTCCTGCGGAAGTATCAGGGAAATTTAAAGCTGGCACTCGCCGCATATAATGCCGGCGAGGCATCGGTCGAGAAGTTCAAAGGTGTTCCTCCGTTCAGGGAAACCGTTGAATATGTAGACAGAGTTCTTCAAATGCGAAAGCGGTATGAAACGGTTGGTAATGGCTGACTCAACGACATCTGAAAATAAGGGGGCCGCGGGCGCCTGCACGGCAAATCAGTATCTCAAGCGTCTTCCTAACTGGCTCACCTATCTTCGAATGGGCCTGATACCTTTTTTTGTCATTCTTCTCATTAATCCTACCGAATGGATGGCAAAGGCCGCAGCCTTTGTTTTCGTGGTTGCTGCCATCACAGATTTTTTCGACGGCTATATTGCAAGGCGGGTGGGAGCAGTAACTGATTTTGGAAAGCTGATGGATCCTCTCGTCGACAAAATGCTTGTTTTGTCGGCCCTTATAATGCTCACCTCGATGAGGTCCGAGCTTTCAGCAGCACCCTGGGTGCCGGGGTGGATTGTTGTGCTCATTGTCGTGCGCGAGGTATGGGTCACCGGACTTCGGGGTGTCGCGGCAAGCCGGGGAGTCGTTGTTCCCGCCGGCATCTGGGGAAAACTGAAAAGCTGTCTCCAGATGACAGGGATTGTTCTGGTTCTTCTTTACGATGTGAAGATAACGCTCTTCTGGATTACCCTCACAAGCCAGGTCTGGGGGCTGAATTTGCTCCTGCTCTCAATTGTATCGGGTTATATCGGGGCATACGATTACACCGCGAGGATTTTGTTTGCCGGGGAAGAAGAAGCGGCGCCTGAAAAGTCTTGAAACGATTCGAGTTTTGTCCTGAGACAGGCCGCGCTTGTCGTCTCCCGGCGCCGCCCCGAAGGAACTCTTTCGTTTGACAAATAACCCCGGTATATTACTATCTCCTCAGCAGTTTTAATTCATTTAAAGTAACTGTCATGCGAGTAACCCGCCTTGAAATCTTCGGCTTTAAATCGTTCATGGATCGCCTCGTACTTCCCCTTGAAGGGGGAGTGACCGGAGTAGTCGGTCCTAATGGCTGCGGGAAGTCCAACATCGTAGATGCCATCAGGTGGATTCTCGGAGAAACCCGTGCGAGCAGTCTCCGGGGAGGAGTGCTCGAAGATGTGATTTTCAACGGTACCGACAAACTCAGACCACTCGGACTTGCGGAAGTAAGCATGGTTATCAGGGCAAACGGGCCGAACCTTCTTGCCGACATGCATCTGCCGATGCTCGAAATAGATGCGATTCTGGAAGAAGCGATGAAGGAGGTCCCGGATCAGATCGAAGAACCGGAACAGGAAGAACGTCCGAAGCTCACAGTAATCGCAGGCGGACTCGACGGGAAAAACGCCGGTGATGAACGCACTGAAGAGCAGCAAAGCGCGGCGCCTTCGGAGGCGGCGGCGATGGCGGCGAAGCAGTTTCCCTGGCTTCACCAGGCGAATGAAGTGCAGATTACAAGAAGACTTTACCGGAGCGGCGATTCCGAATTCTTCATCAACCGTATCCCGTGCAGGCTCAAAGACATCAAGGATCTTTTCAGGGCGATGGGCATTGCGGCCAGAGGTTATACGCTTGTGGCCCAGGGAGAGGTGGCGCGAATTGTGACATCGAAGCCGCAGGAGCGCCGGTACATCCTCGAGGAAGCAGCAGGCGTGCACGGCTTTCGCGACAAGATCGCCACGGCAGAAAGACGGCTTGCAGATACTGAGCAGAATGTCGCCCGGATAAACGACATCATCAAAGAAGTCGAAAGACAGGTCGGAGTTCTGAAGCGTCAGGCTGAGCGCGCGAGAAACCGGCAGGCGCTCAAGGACCAGATTCAGGAGCGCGACATGGCCCTGTTCCGCGACTCGCTCGTCACTTTTTCCCGGCGCCGGGACGACGTCGATGCAAGAAGCCGAAAAGGAAAGGCGGATGCCGTCCGCGCGGAAAACGCGCTTCAGGCGGCTTCGGGCCTTGAAATGGCGGCACGCGGCGAGCTGATGCAGGTGGATATAGAGAGCGATACTCTGCGGTTGAAGATAGATGCGATCAAAGAAGAGCTTCATAACAAGGCTCGTCAGTGTGCGGACACAAGGTCGCGAATAAACGAGCTTCGCGCATTCCAGCAGGGCAAAAAGACGGAAATTCAGCGTCTTGAAGAGCGGAGCGCCACGCTGCTGCAGAGAAAAGAAGACTGTGCGCGGGAAATCGAGAAGCTCCGGAAGGATGAGGCGGCTACGGCTCTTCGTCTCCAGAACACTGAAGGGACGAGCAGGGAAGATCTGCAGAGGCTCGATGCCGTGCTGCAGGAGCTCCGAAACGATCTGCGGAAAAAAGAGAGTGAACTGCGAACAGTGCGCGACGAGCTTATTTCGCGGCAAAGTTCTCTCGATTCGATCGAGCAACAGATGATCAGCGCGTCGCCGCTTGCGAGACTCGAGGAAACCGCGAGGCCGGCAGGCGCTTCAGGCAGCGACGCTCTGCAGTCGAAGGACTTCAAGATGCTTGTGGAGGGTCTCGTTGTTCCGCCCGGTGTTTCAAAGGCGCTCCAGGCAGTCCTTGCAGAGCGGGCCGCTTATCTGATCAGCGGGGATCCTCACGCGCTCGGCGCCCGGTTCTCCCACAGAGCGAGAGAAGTCGATCCTGAGAACAAAAAGGGTCTTGGCCTTGGTGCGTACAGAAGCGGAAACCGGGAGCCGAATATTCCGGAAGGGGTTCCGTTTCAGTCGCTTCTGCGGCGGATTGAGGTTGCGGATTCATACCGGCACGCGGTGTTTCCGCTTCTCGAAAAGTGCTTTATCGTCGAAACGGTCGATTCTGCGGTGAAGTACTTCGGGAACGCGACAGACGGGGGAGAAGCGGCGCCTGAGGGACTGACTCTTGTGACACTGGACGGCGACATTGTCACAGCCGACAGCTTTTTCTCCTTCCGTCACCAGGGAGGACTCATTCATCTCAAAAACCGGGCTGTCGATTTCGAGCGGCGCATCGCCGAACTTTCGGCAATGCAGAGCGGACTCGAACGGGTGCGGGACGAGATTGCGGCAAATGTCGCAGGTGCGGAACAGCGGCACAAGGAAGCGGTTGCAGAGGCGGGAAGAAGACATGCTGTCGTAAAGGAACTCAGCGCGCAGCTTGGTTCGTTGAGGGGCAAGCTGCAGTCGGAGGAACGCCTCTCCCGGCAGATCGCGTCAGACATGGAAAAGACAGCGGGACAGATCGGCGAGGCCCTTTCGAAGATCACAGAGTATGAACAGGAAGAGGAGATCGTCACTGCGCAATTCGACGCGATTGCTTCTACCGACGATCGTGATCTCAGAAAAGAACTGGATGAACTGAACGCCGGCTGCGCCGAAATCGATAAGCGGAGAAAAGAAGGACGATCCGCGCTCGAGTCGCTTTCAGAAGAGGTGCGCCGGTCTCGCCGGAGCGTGGACGACGCCCGCGCGGAAGCATCGCAGGTTGAGCTTGCCGTGCAGAAGCTTTCGCTCGAGCACGATGCGCTCAAAGAGAAGGTGTGCAACGAGTACGGTGAGGGCGTATATCAGGAGGTGATGTCCTCATTTGCCGGCAGCGCGCCGCTTGACGGGGAAACCAGGGAGAAGTACCGCGCCGATGTGCAGCGCCTCCGGGAAAGGATTCTCAGGGAAGGGGATGTCGATCCTGAATCAGTCGACAGGTATGAAGCCGAGCGCGAACGCCTTGTGGATCTCAAAGCGCAGCGTGACGATCTCGAAAAAGCGGCTGTTACGCTGAAAAAGACCGTGGCGAAACTTACCGACACCGCGGAGAAGCGTTTCGTATCGGTTTTCAGCGCGGTAGAAAAGAATTTTTCACGCCTTATTCCGCAGCTTTTCGGCGGCGGGAAAGGAAGCATAGAGCTGCTCGATCCGTCGAAGCCGCTCGATTCAGGGATTGAAATCATCATGCGTCCGCCGGGCAAGAAGCCGAAGAGCATCGACCTCCTGTCTGGAGGCGAAAAAGCGCTTACAGCGATTGCTCTTATTGTAGCCATGTTCCTCGAACGGCCGAGCCCGCTGTGCGTGCTGGATGAGGTGGACGCGCCGCTCGACGATGCCAATCTGCTCCGTTTCCTCTCCCTGGTGAAGGAAATGAGCTCAAGGACGCAGTTCATCATGATCACGCACAACAAGCAGAGCATGGCAGTAGCAGACCATCTCGTGGGAGTGACTATGGAGGAGCCCGGAGCATCAAAGATCATCTCGGTCTCGCTTCAGGAAGCATATAGTCAGGTTGCGTGATCCGCCTTCGCTGCTTTGCAGCTTTGGCGGGACAAGCTGGAAAGGAGAAAGAAAATGGATTCTCTCTATGCGTTCGTCGAAGGCATTACTGCAGATATTGCCCAGTCTGATCAGATAACCCTTCTTACCATCGCCGTTGCCCTGCTGGCGCTTCTTATGGCCGTCCGGGCAGGACGGAAAGCAAAGTTGACTGAAGTGGAGAGCGAAAGCGAAGAACTGCTGAAAAGCGGAGTTCAGGGAAAGATTGCGCGGCTCGAGCGAAGCCTCAATGAGCTCCGTACTGAGGTGCTGCGTGAAATCGCCCTGCTGACAAATGAAAAACCGGCGGCTGCCGAGGAAGAGGAAGAAGAGCTGCCGGCGGTCCCGGAGGAAGAGCCGTCTGCGCCGTCCGCGGAGAATCTTTCCATCCGTCTCGAAAAAACGCGAAGTGGATTTCTCGACAGGATCAAGGGACTTTTCGCGACAAAGACGAAACTCGACAGCGAAACGCTGGAGGAGCTTGAAGCCCTGCTTATTTCAAGCGACCTCGGTGTCCGGACAACGGCGCAGCTCCTCGATGATCTGAAAAAACGAATCGAAGAGGGTGCCGAGCTGAATCAGGACGGGCTGAAGATCGCGCTGAAAGACGGGATCGTGCGCATACTCACCGAAAACGTCACTGAACCTGCGGAAATTCAGGCAGCGAAGGCAGATGGCAGGCCGAGAGTCGTGCTCATTGTCGGAATAAATGGAACGGGAAAGACGACAAGCGTCGCGAAGCTTGCTCATTCGCTCAAAGCAAAGGGCGCAAAAGTTCTTGTTGTCGCGGCTGACACTTTCCGGGCGGCGGCAGTTGAGCAGCTCACCGAGTGGGCTTCCAGAATAGGTGTGCCGGTCGTATCCGGAAAACCGGAGGCGCGTCCGCAGACTGTCGTGTTCGACGCAATGCAGAAGGGGGTCGACGAAGATTTCGATGTTATTGTCGTCGATACCGCGGGCAGGCTTCACACAAAGTCTAATCTCATGCAGGAGCTCGAGGGAATCGGCAACATAATAAAGCGCTTCAACAGCACCGGCGCCGATGAGACCCTCCTCGTTCTTGACGGCGCGGCCGGACAGAATGCTCTTCAGCAGGCGAAGGAATTTCATGAGGCGGTTCCGCTTTCCGGGGTTGTCGTCACAAAGCTCGACGGCACGCCAAAGGGCGGGATTGTCGTCGCAGTGAAGGATGAGATTGGAATTCCAGTGCGCTACATCGGCGTCGGAGAAGGACAGGACGACCTGCGGCCCTTTGATGCGGAGGCCTTTGCGCGTGCCATATTGGGTGAAGAGAAAGAACCGAAGAAGGTGACGTCATCACACGCACGCAAAAGACGGCGCAGGAAGGCGGCCGGGGAATAGCTGCCTGCATTTTGATGAAAAACGCATTAACTGAAAAAAATGAAGTCGTTGCAGGTCCGCGAGATTCCTTTGCACATTTATAACGCACTCAAGGAAAATGCCGAGGCCGAAAGGCGAAGCCCGGCTCAGGAAGCCGTGGCGCTCATGGCAAAGGGATCAGGACCTGGCCTTTCCCCGAAAGAGCGGAGAGTCAAACTGTTCAAGGAGTTCCAGGGAATCGAGCTTATTGTGCCGGAGGTTGCCAGCACGATTTGGAGGTATGTCGAGAGGAAATCCATAGCTTGAGATGAAGTTCCTCGCCTCCTCTGTTTTGTGAAAAAGATTCCGGATTCTCTGCTGAGTTCGTCGTCTTTAATTCTCGAAGCGCTCGATCTGGCTGTAATTTCCCGTCACCCTGTCCATGATTGTGTTTATCTCGCTGCGTCCCGCCGTGAAAGCGGCACTCTTCTGACCTGCGACAAAAAGCTTTTTCAGTCAGCGCGAAAACTTCGCATACGGGCCAGGTACTTCGGGGACAGTTGTTCCTGACGCAGTCACCGGCAAAGAGCGCGCACGGGCCGCTTTCCCGTTCACAACATGCCGCCGGAACTGAGAAATTTCTTCAATTCCCCGCTCAATTTCCCCTTTTTTCCTGATACGGGACCGCTGCTTCCGCGGATATTACAGACAGATAAACACGCATAAGCAGTGCGCGTAATCTAACTTTTGAATTGCTGAGAATGAAATATCTAATATTCTTCGCCACTTGCCTGCCCGTGCTTGCTTCAGCGCAGGGGTACAGACTCTTTGCCCAGGAAATGAGCGGCCAACTCGGTGCAAAGCCCAAAGTCGAAGAGGTGAAGACAGAGGAAGGAGACTTCGACATATCAAAAGAACAGCAGAAACATGGCCGGACAGCGGAGGAACTCTTCGACCGAATCGACCCGATGTTTCCAAAGGACTCAGCGGCGACAACCTTCGCAAAAGAAGTCACATTCGGCGGAAACACCTCAGTCGGCACTTTCGATGAAACCGCAGGCGTTCGTGTGAAACCCACCCCGAAAGCGGCAAAGAAGGGAAAGGACGGAAAAAGCCTTATAAGCGACAAATTCAAAAATCCCTATCCGAAGACACGCGATGAGATCATCGAAGCAATCGGCGACCCGAGCGAGGATACGCCCCTTAAAGCAGTAGAAAGCGCTCCTCCCGGATTTCAAGGCATGCTCGCATCCCTTCAGGCGGGAGATCAGGAGCTCGCGCTTTCTTATGCGAGACAGTATGTCCGCTATGTCAAAAGCGTCGGAGACCAGCTTACTACAGTAAGCAGGATATCGCGCGTGGCACGGCAGCTCGAGGGAATGGCGCCGCCTCCCGGTGAAGAAGACGAAGGAAGCGATGAATATGCGGAACTGGTGCGGAAGGATCTCGAAAAGATCCGCGGCGAATCCGAAGACGGCCTCTACATTTCGCAGCTCGACCCTCAGGCAAAAGCGCTTCTGAATAAAGCAGCAGAGCAGGAAAGACGCGGAATGCCCCGCGCGACGGCAGTTCCCTCAAGAGAAGAGCAGTTTCCGACAGGTTTTGAGCCCGACTTCAACGAGGCAAAAGAACGGATGAAAGTCCGTCAGTCTCTTGCGTCGCGCAATATACCGATCGACCGCAATGGAGAGGCGCAGATCTTTCTATTCTTCAATCCGTCCGACAAAAAATCCAGGGTCATGGCGCAGCAGGTCGAGATCCTGAAAGCGAGGACTTCTGACATAACCGTGGAAGGAGTTGTTCCCTGGGAAGGGTTCACCGGGCCTGAAGCAGTGAAGTTTGCTGAGGCGGAAAAGATCACGTTCCCAATCAAGGGCAACCTCAAGCTGTTCGCGAGGCTTGGGATAACAGAATATCCATCAACAGTTGTTGTAGCGCCGTCGACCGGAAAGTTCGTCCTGGAAGAAGGGTTCCGCCCATTTTATTACCTGGATGAGCTGGTTAAAGCAGTGCAGGGGTTTCAAGCGAGGACAAGGGAATAAGAATGAGAACGAAAGAAATACTTAAGCCTGTTCTTTTTGGAATCCTGGCGGCGGGAACAGCCGCTCCGGCGTTCTGCCAGTCTGTCGATCCTTCGGATTATTACGATCCCCTGCGGCCGGGAATTTCAGGCGCAATCCAGTCCGCACTTTTGGCCGACCAGGACGGCAATTCAACAAGTTTCAACAGCGGTCTCAACTTGAATAATGAAAGTCCCGGTAACAGAGTGCAGTTTGGACTTAAAAGAGACGAGGAGTTTGTGGTGAACAGCAGGGCGCCTCTGCAGATGATATGGGAAGACGTCGCATCTGCCGGTTCAGTCACGGCGCAGCTTCACAGGAAAGTGATCGGGCAGGCTGATATTGTATTTGAGAAAATGAATGAACGGCTCGCCGATCCTGCAATTGCGGAATCTGTCACCAGTGCGTGGAGAGACTCAATCCTGATGACACAGGCGAGATATCTTTCCGACATGCACAGGCGGGAGAAATACCGGAATACAAAATTTGAACAGCTTCTTGGCCAGACTGACGAAGGATGTTTCGCAAGGAAGTTGAAGGAAGTGTCAACCTACGCCGAAGCGCAGGAATTGTGTTACCAGAGCAATCTCAATGATCCCGTAGCCGGATCGGGTTTCAAGAAACTCCCGGACGGGTCTGAGATGGTGAAGTTCAGCGATTTCCCTGATCGTGCCAACACCAAAGACAGGATCGACTGGGCGGCGAACGACCCACAGAAAATACTTATGACGGATATAATCTTCAATCCTGAGATTATCGCCCACGAGAATGGACAGCCTGGAGATCAAGGATACACCGTCACAAGGCGTCTGCGCGAAGCCTGGAAGGCGCTTATCGGCGATTATGTGTGGACGATGGAAAACACGACTGGGAGCGTTAAGCTGACGAGCACACGAGTCGCCCCCACAAAGAGTACCAAGGATGGAAAGACGGGTTTCGACGGAATCCAGAGCGTGCTGTTTCAGCAGGTTTACCACGGAATTTATGCGATGGAATATGCTCACTGTCTGGTTGCCAAAGGCAAAGGTGGATCGGTTTTCCCGGCGACGGGCGGTCCCGACGGCCAGCTGCAGGAATCCGAGTTCTTCACGAGAAAGGGCGTCGGCAATCCTTTGAATACCAAATTTTGGCCGGAAACTGCGGATTGGGCGGAATACAAAACGGAAGAGGTGGAAAATGAACCTCTCAGGCTTTTTAAAATGCGTTTCCCTGAACTCGCGGGCAGCCTCTCCATCGGAACTTCGGCTGCCACCGTTCCCAATGCAGGGTTCTCCTTCAATGGCAAATTCGAAGGTGCTCTCTGGACACTTTTCAGGAAGAACATTCTCGCAGACACGCTTGCCTGCGACACTTTGAAAAGCTGGAAGGGGACGAAAATTCCGCGCAAAGACTGGACACTGAGACGGCAGATCGAATTCGACAATGACATAATCGAACTTGCCTCTTTAATTTCGACCGCGCAGGTACTTGGGTTCCTTGATCAGTCGCTCAACCTGATTAACAAGATTTCAAACAAGGTGCTTGATGAGCGGATGGCCGGCAACGCAAGAGATATGATTATGGAGTTTGCAAACTATGCTCCTGTCACAGACTACTTCATCCAGGCTGTGAATCAGACTCATGCAAAAGCAACGCAGCTTATGCAGGCAGCCGAATTGGAGCGACGGGGCGAGGGGATTGCACAGGGAGCACAGAAATAATGACAGCATCGGTATGGCAGGCAAAGAAAGGTTTTGAGGAGCTGAAATAATATGCTGATAGTTCACATCCTGCAGGACATACTCAACACATGGGACCCGATCGGTGTTCTCCAAGGCGGATGCGATGAGTCCTCATGTCCCGGATCTTCGTTTTATGCGGTTACTGCGGCCCTTGCAACCCAGGGCTATTACATGCAGGGACAGATTGTAAGCGCTCTTACGTACGGCAATCAGGCATTTGCTGTTTTCGTTTATGTGTGCGCCGCAATCGCCGGCATCTGCAGCATGGCTCTCGGCATGCCCCCGAAACTTTATCTCTGGTTTTTCATGGGACCTGCGCTCTTTCACTTTCTTCTGGGGACGGACACAGAGGTAAAAGGCGTCGCGTGGAGTGTGGGCGGGTACATCCAGGATCAGAACGAGGTGTGGC
>CAYQVO010000037.1:25895-35559 GCA_964421085.1 uncultured Bdellovibrionales bacterium
CGGAGGAGATGGCGCAGACCATCGTCGACATTGCGAGAAACACAAGCGACATAGACTGGGGTCAATCCTTACTCCAATTGCTCGTAAGCGGCAAACTGCAGATAACATTCAACAATAACGTGACTCTCCCCTGGTTCTTTGTGTACATGGACTATCTTATAAGCGACCTTGTACAGCAGATGACATCCTGGTTCGGGTTTTTCTCGCAGGGCAATGATTTTCTCTCCGCCTCGTCCGCTGCTAACGGGAATCCCGACTACTGGTACCTCCTCTCCAGTCTGAAATGGGAGGTAATGGAAAGCGTGACATCGGCGACTTTGAGCAGTCCCGACCTTCGTGATGCCTTTGTAACTTTTCTTGCAGGCGAGTGCGGTGACGCTCTGAAAAGAACCATTAATCAAAGTGCTTATGTTCAGGCTGCAAATGCGGGCGGATCAAGGAGCGATGTGCCTGCGACGGTTTTTACCGGCGCCGAGCTGAACAAACATGAAAGCTACCAGACCGTCAAAAAATACCTCAGTCCTGTGAGCGTACCCATCCCCGAAAGCCTTGCTGCATTCGCCTGCAACGGACGCGTGCTGGATGAAAATGAAGGTCGCATGGCAGCTCCGGACGGAAGCTTCCTCAAGTTCATTAACGCAAATGGCGTGGAATCAAAGTTTCCTGAAATAAAAGAGGCTGCCTCCGGCACCGGCGAAACGACCAGCAGCGATGGAGCAGGCTGGGAAGAGTTTTTTTACGGAAACGATGGAATGCTCAGATGCAGCGAATATATCGAAACACTGGTGCACGGATTCCGCTGGGAGGCTGGATTGATATACAACCAGATTATCCGATCGCTTCCGAAGCGTCCAGGCACAGATACGGCTTCAATGTCTTTCACTGGACAGGACCTCGGCCGCTCTCTCTTTTCCGGGTGGGTTTTCGCTGAGCGCGGAGCAGCGGGCCCGGAAAAAGTCCAAGTACCGACCGACGATAACAGTACGTTTTATCCGGATCTTCTAATGAACCTGATAGTGGTTCACCTGTTCCGAAATGAAATGATCGCAGCGCCTCGTCTGGCCAATACTTCTTCGGTGAAAACCTCCGCGGAGAAACAGAAAAATTACGTGGAGATGAACCTGAAAACTGTCGGGCAGAAGAGCAAGGCCGGCGAATTCTATGTCTGGGCGAAGATGGTGCCTTATCTCCAGGGCGTCCTTCTTTACTGTCTTGCGATTGCTTATCCCTTCGTCTGCGTTCTTGTGCTGATACCTGGCTGGCACAAAATACTTTTCACCTGGCTTTCGTTCTGGGTGTGGGTAAAATTGTGGGATCTTGGATTCGCGATTGTTGTTCTTCTCGAGCGAAGCGTCTGGGCAAGCTTTGGCGGCGGTTCGGATGCCTCGACATGGTGGGCGCCGATAGTTGAAATGCGGGGATGGGGACGCGTGAATGTGGACACGACCGCCGGGCAGGCGACTATCGTTTCTCAACCGTTCACCGGATATAGTATTGCTTCTGCTGCTTCGGGAACCTCGGGTACTGGCTCCGCTCTCATGGATGATACCACATTCGGCCAGGCTATGGGCATTCTCGATCACGCTCTGTGCTCGATGAGCATCAATCTCGATCTCAACAATGCATACTACATCTATATAATGACCGGTCTTTATCTGGCGATTCCCGCGGTTATCGGCCAGTGCGTACTTGGCGCTAAAGCGGGCGCAGCAAGCCTTGCGACCGGAATCATTCAGCCGGTGACGGAAGCGGGGAAGGCGGCGGCGAGCGGGTGGCAGGGAGAGAAGAATGCTCACCTTGCGGCGAATTCCGGGTCGATTGGTCAGGCGGCGTATGGGAAGGCGTTGAGGAAGAATGGGCTGGCACTGCAGGCGCTGAATTCACAAAACGATGCCTTGGTTAAGGGAATAGAAGCCCAGGCAATGGGAGCCTATGCACAGGGATATGGAAACTTGAAATCCTCTCTTGGAAATGCGCGGCAGGTGAGTGACTCCTACGGGCAGCTGGCAAGGCAGGCCCTTTCTTCAGCAATGAATCCTTTTGCATGGATTCCAATGGGGGTTCTCGGGAAACTCGGCACAGGATCCTCGCCCTCTACGATAGACTCGGTGTTTCAGAAAGGCTTTGACGCAATGGCTGCTTTAAGCTGGGACAAATTTGAAGGTAGAGGTGGAGCCAACCAGGGTGCCGGAGGAGGTGTCGGTGCGAGTATGCCTGAGAAATTAGGGCAATTATATCGAAAACCACCTCGAGCGGGCGGAGGAGCTGGTATGCCGGGATTAGGCGGAGGAGCTGCTATGTCGGGATTCGGCAGAGGAGCCGGCATGCCGGGATCAGGTGGAGAAGCTGGTGGAGGATCTGGTGTATCAGGAGGCTCGATGGAGGCCGGCGCAGGTCCCAATATGGACATAGGAGGGGGCGCAGCGGGGCAGACGCCGAGTTCGGGCGCCATAAGTCTCTTCCCTGATTTCGCGCAGGGCCTCAATTTAATTCACCCATGGATGACGGCAACACAATCCATCGCAGATCTCGGGTACCAGATTTATAACTCCAATATGGCGGCAGGTTTCGCAAAGAAAGACGCGGAGCTTACAGGACAAGCATCAAATTATGGCATTGAGCAGTTCGGGTCAGGCGCGCAACAGTCGCGATACCAAATGATGGGAAGCAGGGCAGGTGAGGCTGCGGGCTTTGCCGGAGAATCTGCTGTTTGGGAAGCAAAAAATAGCGTTGCAAGTATGGCATCTGGTGAACTTGCCGCAATGGGCCTAAATTCCGGCACCTTGGCACCTGGGCCAAAGCCGCAGGGTCTTGCTATGGCCTCAGCGGGCCTTATCGATTCCGCAGCTACAACGGCCTGGAATATGCCGGCAAGCGATGGTATGGAAAAATTTATCGAAGGGCATCATTCCTCTCTGTATGGTGCGTTTGGAGCTCCAAGAATAATGGCGGCGTATAATGACAACATCCAGAGCAGGGAGAAGGCTGCGCAAGGCGAGGTTGAAGGTCTCCAAGCCTTCTCACGCGATATGGTGGATTCAGGACAGAGAGTAGGAGGACTGGTTGGACGTCAGAGTCTCCCCGGCTCACTGGATTCAGCGCAATCGGGCGGAGTAACGGGTCCAGTTCACATTGAGCTTAAAGTTGGTAAAACGCCGATGTCCGCTGCATCCCTGGAGAAGAGCAAAGGTCTTTTATCCCGCTGATCTGTTTATGCCTGGCGGTTTTTGAAGGGCAGGCGGTTTTTTCCCCAGCTGCGTAGAGAATCACAATTCACTGTTACCGAAGGAGGCAGCTTCCAGAGTTTTTTTCCCCAGCTGGATGCAACACAAACTTATTTTTCCCCATAAACATATTTAAGAGCTGTGACGATGCTTTCATTGATATATGCAAAGCAGCGTAGATTGTCAGGGGGTATTCCGACTTGATCAAGGAAGAACTTTTCAAGGTTAAAATAGGGAGGTATTTATGCTGCGCTCGACTTTTACCGCCAATCGGCATGGATCAGATGCGGCCTATACACAGGCATCAAGAATTGCAGACATATCCCTTTCTCATATCAAGGATGCCGGGATAGATAACTCCAGGCAGCCTACCGGGTACACAATTTATGAGATTCTGGGTGTCCGCAATCCTGAGAATGGGGCTGTGTTCGGCGACGCTCGCCTTGACTACCTGGAGCAAAGCATTGTAAGCGTGGCGAAACGGCAGATTGAAGCCAGCGAAGTAGACCCGGATTTGGCTTCTCAAGCTTGTGATCTTATCGACGGCGCCATTTATTTCCTGAGAAAACCCACTAAAGCCGGACATGCCGAGTTGGAATACCGGGTTCATGAGCCTTTCATCCACAGGGCCCGGAATTTCAGGGATCACGAGATGTTAGGAATCGAGCTTCCGCCCTGGGACGGAAGCGGAACCTCGCCGGGGTTTGACCCTAAAGAGCTTCAGGCTGCATGTACAAAAGCAGAAGTAGCGAGAGTTTATTTTACCTCCCTGAGGGGAGATCCTGAATTTGCGCCTTTTGCCGGGGGCCTTGATCATGTAGTTCAGAAGCTCCAGGATGCGCTGGAAAAGCTTGAGCATTTTATCACAGATCGTGATCATGGTGCCAATTACGTTGCTGATGAATATGCTTTCGGGGAGAGGCTGGCTAATGCCGGGCTTGCCGAGGAGCTTGTGAAACGCTTGGAGCGCGTTACCGTCGAGGAAGCCTTCGGAGGGAGCTGGCTCAAAGACATAGACTATATCAAGCATCCTTTTGCTCTGCTCAACTGGCTCGAAGGCGAGAAAAACCTTGAAGAACACAGGAACGCCTGTCCTGACGATAGCCTGATGGCTAGATATCTAAGGGAAGTTGCCTCGGTCGAAGAGGTGGCAGAAGCGCTTTATAAGAAGCTTATCGATCTGCAGGACGCCGTCGAAGATGATGGTGTATGGCGTCAGGCGGGCAGGAGTGAGGCAGAGTCGAATGAGCTTAAGGGAAAGGCGCTTAATGCAGTGAATCGTATGCTTGATGCTGTGCAGAGCGATACGGGGTGTGAATACAGCCGGAATCGTACGACCGGCGCAATTACGGTTAGTCTCGTGGACCGGGATGCGATGCCGGCAGTCGTAGGGCGAGGACTGGAGTGTGTCTTTGATCGTATTAACAGTCATCCGGTCACAAAGAAAGATTTCGATAATCTTAAAGCCGGTCGTGATCGTTATGAAAAGGGGAAGACAAGCCGAAGTAACTGGCTCGAGGCCGACCCGACGCTCGATATAATAAATTCATCTTTGGGCATCCTTTCAATCGGTGATAAGAATGACTGGAGAGCTGCTCACATAATAAACAACCGGGAAGGTTTACTTGACGAACTTATGGCTCTTGCCTGCGATGCTGTTGATAAAGGAAGAGCGCAAAATCAAAGAAGAGCGCAAGATGAGGATCTTGAGTCCAAGATCAAACGTGCTCAGGAATATATCACAAATAGTCTCCGCGTCGCGCGGCTTGTGGGTCAAGAGCTGACAACAGGAAAGAGTATCCGGCAGATTCTCAGGGATATGGGTGAAACCGCGGGCTTCCTCGATCCGCGAAGAATGAACTTAAGTTACCTTGCTTTGCCTGTGTCAATTGCTGCCGGCGTCGAACTGGCAATAGTGTCTGGTGTTCCGGCACTTCTGAATCACTTTATGGGTCCTGGAGCGCCCAATCTTTTCGGGGGCTGGATGGGATATGCTTTCATCGGCTTTACAGCCCTTACAATCTTTGGAGGGCTCTGGAAATTTCTTTCCAATAAGACTTACCAGTGGACAGCCGGAGCTTATACTAATGCCTTGATAACCGACTTCGAGAACGGAAAACAGCAGATGTATAATCTCCAGGAAGCACCGGGCCGGCAGCAGATGCTCGATCTTTTCAAGAACTTCACGATTGCTCTTATAGCTTTATCAGGACAGGAAAAGCTGCCACTGGAGATTGCAGGGAAAGACAAGACTCTCGAACAGGCGGTAAGGGATCATTTTGAAGAGCTGGACCAGGCATGGCCGGACTCCGGCATCGGACTGCCTGTACAACCGGGTGTCAACACTCTGGTAAAGAGACAGGAACTCCTCAACGAGAAGGCGCAGGAACTCAGGCGTGCGTTGCTTAAAGCTGATCTGAGGATGAAACCCGAAGTGCCGCAGTTCCTCCTGCCACTCTTCAAGGGCTTGTTGAGGCATACAGGGAGAAACGATCTTGGGATGGCAATTTTCAACGCATTGATAAGCTATCAGCGATGTCTGCCTTTCGGTGAAGTTGCAAAGATGGCCGGCTCAGATGCTGCAGTCAATATTCTCCTGCAATTCATGACAGGTGAAATAGATGAGAAATACAAAGAGATCCTGGAAACGGCCGGTATATCGTTCGGGGAAAAAGACCAGAGGGGTGGTGTGATAAACGGCCTCGTCCCGATGATTGTTGCGTACAGGCATCCGGGCCTTGTGAACAACAATTTCCTGGCCAATATAGTTGGATGGGTGGCCTATCTTCCGAAGAGAGTTATCGATTTCGGTTTGCGGGGCAGATTTTAAGAGTCAGGAAGGTTGACTATATTGTCAGGTTAGGAGCAGGTATCATATGAGGTCTCCCGTAGAGGGATATAGAGATGTGTCCTGGCTTTATAATGATGCCGTGAATAACCGGCTTGCCATCGGATTTCCAAACATGGAACCCGGGATAAGCGACGGCCGGTGGCAGGTGCGAAGTCTGGGAACGTATATATTTCCCTATGGAGCTGATGGGCCGGAAACAAGCTCGCTGGCGGCGCAGCTTGATCAGCGAAACCAGTTATGGTCCAAACTACTTGACGGCATTCGCCCGGAGGAACGTCCTGTAATAGCGCCGGCAATGCTTCCGGCCCGTTGGTTCTTCGGCCTGAATCTCGCCATGCCGCGTGAGCTGGTCATGGTTGTGTCACGCAACCCGGTTGGAGAACTTGGGTGGATACCAGGACCGGGGCAGGAGCCTGACGGAACCTATAAAATCGAGGCTCCGGAAGAGGGGAAAAGAGAAATCGAGATTCTTTCCCGCAGGAACGATATCTTCGGCTCGATTAGGTGGGGACGCCATAAATGGGGCTCAGGTTTTCCGAGATGTTACCGGCTTGCGGTTGACACCAAGGCCGG
This sequence comes from uncultured Bdellovibrionales bacterium, assembly GCA_964421085.1. Taxonomy (GTDB): domain Bacteria; phylum Bdellovibrionota_C; class UBA2361; order UBA2361; family CAYQVO01; genus CAYQVO01. Next base: position 32,544 of record CAYQVO010000037.1, read on the forward strand.
CATGGATGAATTGAGAAAAGATGGCGATTCTTCAAGGAGTGCCGTAAATTCAGCAGAGGCGATGGATCTGGGAGCACAGAAAACCCTGCTGAACACCCTTCATGAGCTTCCGGATACTGCCAGTATCATCACCCTGTTTCCTTTTTATGAAATGTTATATCGGCTCTACAAGACTGAACAGAGTGTTACATCCCCATACTGGGGAGGCCTTCTTTTCGTGAAGGACGAAAACGTTTCAATGAACGGAGAGAGGGATGTCGATCCGCGTTTTCTGGAGGAAGTGACAGATCCCGCGACAGGAAAGACAAGGACTCGTTTCCGCAAGTTCCGTTCGTCTACGCATCTCCAGCAGGTAAGCGATGCCATAGCTGCGATGCAGGAGGAAGAAATTACCAGGAACGGGGAGATATTCATCCGCTCGAACCAGAACGGAGAAGGGTGCCAGACGATTATAAGCGTAGCCCCGGGGCCTGTTTACCGGGGTCTTACCAGGAGGGAGATAGAGGGAGAGGCTGAATTCGACAAAGAAGATATATTCGAGCCTGTGGAAGAGTTTCTGCCGGAGATGATGTATTGGAACGCCATGGCGGAAGTCATGGATGTGATTGATCGCATGAAAGATCAACAGCCTGGATTAGAGATAAAGAATATCTTCGTATACTCCATGAATCTGCCGTGGGCAAAATATGCTGAGCTTAGGGGGGGGGATCCGGATCTACCGGTTGGCGACGCAGAAGTGGATCTCCAGAGTGTCCATGTGTTTATTCATTTCGGCGGGGTGGAAGACTGCTACCGACCTGAGGAGGCAAACCAGGGAGATCATTTTGTGGCAATGGATGCAAAGCCCAACGATCCGTACTGGCTCGGCAATGGCGATCCTGAATATGCGATGATTTCTCATGGGAGTGGATATGGGAAGGACGTTATCTGGCACGACATAGAAGAGCAGGTCCCGAGTGCCGGTGTCATGACCAGCAATGGCGAGCTGGGATTTTTCAGCCTCGAGGTCATCATCCCGCAGTTCGGAGGGAATGAGCCTTATCCTGAAGGCGTAAATATCATGGATGTTTTCCGTGATGTGGATACCAGGTTTCTTAATCGGATGATTCGCTTCCCTGATGACAGAGTTCTGGGGATAGGTCCTATGGGTATCGTATCAGGGCCTGGAACGTTCCCTCCTTTCTACGGCGGCTTTGAGTTCCTTCGGGGCTACCGGTTCACATTCCTGTGCACATTCAAGCCGTCAGGGCCGGACTGGAGAGCATATTCCACAGCGCACGTCGCGAGGAAACTCTCAGGAGATAAAGACAAGCAGAGGTTTGCAAATCTTTCTGGTCGGAGTATCCGGGAAGTGCTTGAGATGGCGGATCCTTCGACGCCCCCAATAGACCGTTTTTTCGAAACGGGCGCTGACGGAAAATTCAATGCGAACATGCTTCCTCATGTAATACGGGGACGGGATGTCCAGGAGAGGATGGAAAGTCAGCTCAAGGTCCCGATAGAAGGCGCCCTGGGTTCAACTCTGGGGGTAAAGACGATATTTAATTTCTCTCCTGTTGACACGGATGGCGCAAGTGGGGCACTAAACCGGACAGCTTGGCTCTGTAAGATTCGTGATGCTGCAGAGGGCAATGCGGTAGGAGCATTGATACCCGGCTGGCTTTACTGGGGTCAGGATCTTGCAGTTGGAACAGGCGAGATGGAGCCGGGCATGTACAGCATGTTCGGATTTGAACATTTTGCAACAATGATCTGCGTGCCGGCAGAACTGGGAGAGGCAGAGCTTAGAGAAGTTACAGGACCGTCAATAATTAGAGAGCCCAGGGTTTTTCCGTGGACGCCTGATGATATAGAAAAAATCCCTCCAGAGTTGGCTCCTTACATTATTCTCGGAGTTCCCATGGGAGCAGGCCAGGGGGAGATTCGCCGGGGATTTCTTTCGGCCAGAAGAGTGCTGAGCGAAAACGGCAGCGGGCTGATCACTGATCCGGAAATGATAGGGCGTTATCTGCGGATGATTGCCGGAGCCTATGAAAGATTGCGCAAATAAAAATCAGCAGATTCTGCAGCTGCTGCCGCGAAACGCCTAACGATTTTAGTGTATTAAATCTATTCCGGGCAGCCATGATTTTTTCATTTCATGATACGCGTATCCTCAAATCCCCATAACTCTTTATGAAAGGAGAAAGGAGCGTTGCGCCGGATAGCGCGTGAGGAATCAGAATGCTCCAGCGAGGGATAGATTCCATTTATTTTTCTTAGGTTTTGGAGATTGAGCAATGACCAGAGGAGCGACACCAGTACAACCACCAGTACGGGGGGACAGGCCTGATCCAGGAACAGCAATAGTGCCTTTCCATGGAGTGTCGGGGCCTGTGGCTGTGCGTGAGACAACGCAGACAACGGTCGTCGATAGAACCAGAGTAGCAGGGCCTGTAGGTCCCTTTGATTTTGGACCATGGGCCGGCGCTGATCCCCAGCCGCGTGTTTTATCGGTCACATCAGGGTCCGGTGGTCCAAGCGGAGAATCGTCGCCTCAGAGGACACCAACCCAAGGAGCTGAAGGGGCAGGCGCGGGGACAACCTCGACCCCCGGCAGTCCCGACTTGGATGCAAAGATTGCGGCATATGAGAAAGATCTCAGGAAAGAAGGATTGAGGCTGTACAAAGCAGAAATGGGGGCGCTTCCAGCGAAAGTACTCAAAAATTCTTTCTATGCGCTTGTCTGTATGCAGGTAATCCATCCTTTGACGATGTTCGGCGTCCTTCCCGTCGCAACTGCGGGTCTTATAGTTCCTGCTGCGTGTGTTATTGCGGCTGGAATGGCTGTTTCGGGATGGCGCAATGCAAGCGCAAGGAAGAACGCCCCGTTGAACGACTGGTACAAAAGAGTTCGGGAGCAGGAGATTGAAGAAGGTCTTCGAGCGAAGCGGACACAACCCTCTCCGTAGAGGCAGGCTATTTACAGGAGATTCGTGATGGTAAGAGACATACAACCAGGTCAAGAGACGAAAGG
>CAYQVO010000037.1:35569-40568 GCA_964421085.1 uncultured Bdellovibrionales bacterium
TTCCACCCTCTTTGGCTGCAGGTGCCGGTGTTGTTCGGAGACTTAGGAATTCAAGCGGTGATGCAACACCAGATGCGGGAGAGGATCTCCCACCGCCTCCTTCGTCGTGCCCGGATCTTGGATGCTGGGAATCAAAATCTAATCCCGGTATGCCCGCAGAAGCTCCCGCAGTATCAGCGGACGAAATTGCGGAACCCGGAGAAACCCCGAAGCCTGATGCGACAAGGAAAAAGAGATCCCGCAGAAAGAAAACCAAGACGGTTGCTCTTCTCATGCTCGGAGCTACAGGAATCGGGTCCCTTCTTGGAGGGTGCAGCCATAACAAGCAGCCCGATGACGGATCTGCTACAGAAAGAGGAGCGGCACAGAGGGTCAAAACAAATTGGCAAGTCCAGGCCGTACCTCAGCCCGAAACTGAAAATAAGGGTGAACAAAGCGATGTTCGAAACCAGCCTCTTTTTGCTCCCGGTTCACTGGATGATATCAAGCTTTCGGAATATACATACCCTGGAACAAGTCTGCCGAAACTCTCGACCGAAAAGCCTCTCTCTCGTGACGAGATTGAAAAGCTCTGGATTGACGGCGCCTCGAGAGAAGACTTCAGTGGTTCAGTGCGTAAACAGCACTTATGCCTGATGACACAGGACGATCTGGTGAGGACTTTCGCACGCGTCATTACCAGGCTTTTCGAGGCAGCTGAAACTGGAAATGAAGGCAAGATAGAGACTTTAAGGCGCGATCTGCGGGCATGTGTTCAGGAGGCCAAGGCAAGGGGAATGCTCCAGGCAGGACGTGATGGAGTCTGGAGAAAGATGAGAACGATGGTCCAGGAAGGCGAGCTAGATGTTGGCGACAAGGTTCTCGGTGCCACTGCGGCGGTTACGGGGCTTCAGAACGCCTACGTTACTGACCGGCAAAACCCCGGTTACAGTGTGAAATGAGGCGATGCTTTTTAAGAGAATATCAGAGATGAATATTAAGATGCCAAAAACAGTAGACTCAGCTGCACGCGCCCCGATAGAGGCTTCCACCGCTTCGTTTGGAGCGGAAAGCCGCGCTGTGGCCGGGCCGGTGATAGAGCAGCTGGGAGATTGTGAGGTTATCCCGCGCTTGGATCCTGCTAAGGTGAGAAACCTGGACATGAGTTCATGGGGAGAATCTGGTGCAGTGGCCCCGGAGACAACGCCAGTCGTTTGCAGCCGAGATGCCAGTGTGCCGGCGGAAAAATCTCCCGCCCGATTCGCGAACAGAACAGTTGGAAAATTTGAAAGTTATGTTGCATCCATACGAAATGCAGTGGCGGCAAGAGTGGAGAAATTCATGGTCGATTATATCGATCCAGTCGTGAGATTTCTGATTCCTCCTTTGCCTGACCCGCGCAGACTGGCCTATGCGGCTGGAGGAGTAGCTGCAGCAGCGGCTCTCGCTCTTGCCACGCCGATTCCGGAGCCTGCGCCATCACCCGCATCCGATAGGGTTTACAGGATGTCGCTGAAATATGAGAGGGGATCTATGGGTCAGAGTGCAAGGGAAGATGCAGCCAACGGCAAGGGGGCCCACGATGATAAGGGGAAAGAGACGCGATTTTTCAAGCCTGCGGCCGGCTTTCTCGCTGTTTTAGTGTTTGTGGGCGCACTGGTTTATGGACACTACAAACTGGCCCAGAGACAATTTTTCCCCGAACCTACGCAGGAGGAGTTGACCGAAAAAGAAAAAGAACCGCCAACCTCGTCAACTCGAGTCGCTTTTGAGGAACAACAAAGGATGCAAAAGAAAGTGGGGGATCTCATGGATCCGGATACCAGGAAAGTCCGCAAGGTTGATGCTGCTACCGGACAGGAGCGATGGGAGGATGCTCAGCCGGCGGATGTTGCCCAGGTTCAGCCATATATCGACTTGGCTGATGAATTCAGCAACGTAAATCTGAAATGGCATCCTGGTGATGGAGCGATAATACCAGACAATACGGTTCTCGAGCTGGTGAAGAAATTCTGCGGCCTCGAAGACCCGCAGGAATGCGCCGACTACATAAGGATGAACCTGAACAGTAACGTTGGAAGATACTTGAATAATTTTGTGGGAAGGAGCGCTGATGATTTATCTGTGGGAGCTAATTAGGCTGATCGCATGATAAACTTAACAATTCCCGCACATTAGGCTTTTTCGAGGAATGTCCAGAAAGAATAACGATTCTTCAAGTTTTGTGATACCAGCTCATTAAAATGGTCAATAACCTTTTCAGGAAAGAAACCAAGACTTCTACAGAGTGTTGACATGCATTTGGTGAGCAACTTATGGCCATGAGAGAAAAGGAAATTACGACTGGAAATACGTTGCCCGGCCTGGGACGTATCAAGGGAGACTCAGCGGGCGAAACTGCTACGCAAAGTGCTGACTCTTTTCTGAGAGAGCTCGAGCGAATGCAGAAAATCAGATTGCAGGCTGATGTGCGGAACCAATTCTTGTCATTGGCTGCTTCCAGGCCTGACCTGGTTCAGACAATCCGTAATATTGCCGGAACAGATCCCGGTGCGATTCAGGCCCTTGCTGCCTTTCTTGATCCTGACGGGCCGCTGATTACCGGCATGAAGGATGTGGTGTCAAACCTGGCCGGCAGAAAGGAAATTACTCAGAATGCGGCGCGCCAGCTGATTGTCGCACAGATCCTGGAGGAGGCCCGGGATCCCGGGAAACGTAATCAGGGTTCGAGATCTCTCTGTGTTGACGCGCAGTTTGTGCGGAATCGTTTTTCGGCTGCAGAATATGTGAGATGTGTTTCAGAGCTGGCTGTGAAAGGCCATGTTGAACATCGCGATGGCGCACATAGAGTGGTTCTCGAAGCTCCTGAAGGCTGGCATCATGTAAACGAGAATTTGAAATATTATGAATCGCAGAGCTCTATGGAAGATCTCCTGATGTGCTCAGTGCGATGGCTGGGGCTTTCTGCTGACAGAAAGGCCGAAATGACAGCGTCGAATTTCGAGAATCTCCGGGGGACAACAGCATCAGCAGGGCGGGAGAGACTCGACCTGCTTACTGGAAAACGCCATGGATGTGTCTGGGGAAATGTTGCGCTCTTGTATGCGTTTGAACAGCAAAGGCAGGGACGCCCCGCAGAAGTGGTAACAAGGTGGATACCGGAAGGGAGCGCTGCCGCCGGGGGCGCCGGAAATCATGTATTTCACTGCATAGGGCTTGATAAAGCTCAAGGATCTGATGTCTTGATCTCAAACACCTGGGGAACGCCTGTCCGGGGCTTGCGGCATGATTTCACCATGGACGGCCCTGAAACACGCAGGGGGGTATCCGGGATAGTTTCGGGCGAGGAGTTGCTCAGCGTGTCTGAACTCCAAGACAACATTCAGTGGGGATGGGTCGAAGAATCTGCAGCCCGCCTGGTCGTTACAGAGGATCATTTAAAATTCGGGGGATTCAAAAACCTCGAGGAGCTGAGGAAATACATTGACTGGCTGAGAGAAGATCGAGGCTGGACAAATATAAGCTTGAACGGCAACGTCCTTATACTCGACATCAGCAAAGAAGCCGAGCAGACGGATATATCAATCGGTGGTCCTGACGGGACAATCTCTGGTCCTCTTATCCTGGATGAATTCAACAGAGAATTCGCTGAATACAAGAGACGAAAGGAGGAGCAGGACAAGAAGACCAGGGAGCAGGAAGAGCGGATCAGGAACGCGAGGGAACAGCAGGAGAAAGATCTACGCGAGTTCCAGAAGAGGTATACTCTGCTGTAAAAGCATAGGGGTATTGGAGAAATCGCGGTGACGGCCTGCCTTCAACTCCGAATCACTACACTCGATAATAACATGGTGGATTCGGAAGCATTGTTGCATAGTGATCGTGTTTAGAACGGAGCACTATAGGGTCGTGACCAGAACGTCTCGCGATAATAGGTAAACGCCTCCATCTCGCAGAGCTTTCGTAAAACTCCTTTTAAATGTGCTTCGCCCATCAGCACAAGAATTTTCGAACAATTCGATTCTCCGGCCTTTTTTGCGATATTTTCTGCCATGAAGTTGTCCCGATTGCTCACCAGGCCTTCAGTAGGTGCAGATAAAATACTCAAAATCTTATTCCCTTGCCGCTCTATTCTCATCAACGAAGCAACGGATGAAACAAAACCGACGCAAAAATATGTCGCCAGTAAACCGATGCCGGTGGCTATAAATGCTGCAGATACAGCAGGGCTTTCATGCAGGAGTTTTAGAAGGCAGCCTATGCCTGCCGTATAAAATGACAAAGGTACAAGCGAAAAAAAAGCACGTGCCATGTCTTCTCTTAGCGTGGGTATATGTCCTTCTTCCAGATAGAATATGGAAGTGCTATCGGGTGATTTCTTGTGGGCTCTTTCTGCGGCAGTGATCATGCTGCCAGTGAAAGGATTTCTGTATATCATCATAACCGGGAAAACAAGAATCCGCGTTATCTTCCCGATAACGCTATTACTTCTTCCACGCTCGCATCCTATCACGGGATAAAAGGGGAGAAGGGCTTCGGCGCTTTTGAGCGAAGCAGGTTTCTGTAAGTGCGATTCACCGACAACAGTTACAAGGACATGTTTTCCGCCTCTGTCAAATGAGAAGTGTTCGATTATGTGATACTTCCCTGCAGCAGCTAGTGCGTTTCTGGCGTCATGGGAAAGTGTTTCCTGAAACCATCCCTTGTGCGCATCAAGCGTCCATTCTTTTTTTCCAATAGATAAGACCTCCGAGCTTTCCGCTGCGTTTTCGAAGCGGTCTTTACTGCTAAATGAAAGAGTCGGATCAAGATTCGGAGCTGATGTTTCTTCTTCACATCGAGGGCACACCTCTCCCTTATTTAAAGTCGTGTAATCTTTTTTTCTCTGTTCAAACAAGAAAATGCCGCAAGATCTGATTCTTCACGATTATAGCAAGTCCGACCCCATACTCAATAGAACGAGCAAGTGATCCTCCCCCGATTTCATTGAGTCATTAAAGAAGGGCCAGCCTTCCCCCTG
>CAYQVO010000038.1:0-12291 GCA_964421085.1 uncultured Bdellovibrionales bacterium
TTAAATTCAGGGAAGGCTGCCGCCTAACGACTCAACAAAAACGGGTAAAGATCAGCTCGCTGCGGCAGGTTCCAGGCGCGTGGATTTGTCGCGGCAGCTGACGAAACTGACCGGAGCGATCGCGGGATAAACGGTGCGGTCAGACTGATCCTTGAAATGGGGGGCAGCCATAAAGCCGGGAAGGCAGCGGATCGCTGGACGGTGGACAGGGGCCTTTGTGGCGACATCTGCAGTCTGCGGGATCCTTATGGCTTTTCCGCTTTTTTGCAGACATAAGATCAGTTGTCGGTCACCGGGGTTTCACTCCTCATCACCCGTTGGGATTTCCGGAAGAACCGTGAATGTCTCGAGGAATCGATCCCATTTTGCTGTCAGTTCCAGCACTGGAAGCTCTCTGCCAACAGCGCAAGCACGGAACTCCATGGAAACCCATTTCCCGGAGGCTTTTTTCATGAAAGCATGCTTCAGTATTGTACCATCTAGAAAGCTGCTGGCGATGAAGCTGACTGCAAGCGCCAGGGATTCATCGGGCAGCCTGACCGGCTCCATACGTCTGACCTGCACTTCAAAATCCCACGAGTTCCGCAGGATGTTAATCTCTTCCCAGGCAAGACTTCTCAGGGTAGCAGGGCACGGAAGCGGTCCTCCCGTGATAAAAAGGAGTTCACGGAATTCACTGGTGCTGGAATTCTCCCATGCACCGTCCCTATTCCTTTCCACTTCGGTCATGTCAGGAGGAATCACGCACTCGACTATCAATGGAGGGATACAAACTGCTGTCGTGAAAGGTATATTTCCAACGAGACGTCTGAACTGCCTGTCCTTACCGGGTCCCAGACTATGCTTGTCCGAACGATCGTCATGCATGATTTGAAATAATATGGGGATTGAGACTCTTAATCAATGTTTGCGATACAAAGCAGGGGAGTACCCTCGCATTGACGAGTTCAGCCGCTTTTCCGCTGATTCGTCATTACAGGTGTTCCTGCGTCCTCTTAAACGGGTAATGTTGGAGAAGGAAGCATGCGCCATCCAGAAACGAACACGAGGAGCAAAAGCGGCAGCCTGCGAGGAAGACTCGGCGGCCGCAATAGAGGTTGAACCGAAGGGAAAAGCATCGAGGACCTGGGCCGCCTGACTTTCCATCTCCTCCACCACGATTCTCGATACTGCGCCGGTAGTAAGAACCCCTTTCCTCATTGTATCCTTTGCCCGCTTGACCCCGCGAAATATTCTCAAAAATCACCGTGACTCTTCAGAAGGCTGCGTAACCGGAACTGTACGGGTCGCTCACGAAAAACTTTTCAATGGATTTGAGAATTATGGAGGATCCTGAAGATATCCCCATCGTGCAGGATCCTGTCGTGCGAAAGGTGCTGGAGGAACTGCAGCATCTACCCGAGCGCCCGGCAGGGAAACGCGGGCAGCGGGAAGAGCGGGCAAAGTTTGTCGAGAAAGTTTCTGGAGACGTCTGCCGGCAGATTCCGGAATGTGAAAAGAAATGGCGGAGGTGAGACGGATTTTCTTTCGTCCCAGGCGCCGTTATGCTCCAGACGGCGATTACAGATGCCCGCTGCGTCGCACACCGAAGCCCACAGTGCTTCTTCAACGGCTCGAAGTCCCTGTCCGAGTGGAGAAGTTCATGGCGATGCCATTTCAGTTTGCCGCGGTAATTGCGGAGCTCGGCCTGCTCAGAGAGGGAGAGCAGGAGGCTCAAGGCATATTAAATAACTTCGCGCTTTAATGGATTGAGCACCACGCCAGGCGATTCTAAAGTGGCAGCTCCAGGCAAAGGCTCCTCTCCTTCCTCTCCAAAAGTGACCGGGGCCATCCCGCCCGTGCCTTCGTATTCATAATTCGAGTTTGCTTAGCCATGTAATACCCGTATAATCGCCTTTCGAACAAGTGAATAATCCGGCTGTATGCTGCGCACCGAAGTCCTGGATAGAAGAATTGAGGAAGCCTTAAGCGATCCAGATGTGAGGAGAGTGTATCTTGAGGGAATCGAGGACTCGCTGCCGTCGCCCTTTACGGTTGACGACCTGCTCCCGGAGCCCCCGCCGGCTGTCAATCGGGGTGTGGCGAGCTGGACAAAATGGCCATGGCATCGAAGCGCGTTTCGTCGTGCTTCAGAAAAGATCAATGAGCCGGAATTCGTTTCCCAGGTTCACCGCCGCCTGTCGAAGATCTTCAGTGAATTTTACGGAATCTCGCTTCCTCCGCTGTCCGAATCCACGATTCGAGAGCTCTCTTCGAAAGCAATATCTTTTTTGGCCGGGGAGATGCAGGCCGGGAGGATCAAAAGAGTCTCGGGAAGTTATCACGATTTTCGCGTTGGCGACATTGTTGTTACCAGGGTGGCGGGTGACGAGTATAAACGAACGATACCAAGGGGGCTCACAGGGCGCATCACGGAGATGTTCGTGGGAGAGAACAAGGGGCTTCGTTGCCTTATTGTTTCTCTGCGCGCAAATCATTCCGGTCGCCGGGAAAAACACTCGTACAGATCGGAAGAACTCTCCTCCTACTATCCTCTGATTCTCGTGCGGCAGCTCGGCCGCCCCCGGCAGACAGCCTCACGCGTCGTCGGCAGGCTTCTCCGGATCATTTATTCCGAGATGATCCGGAATGAGGTGGATAAAAGGTTTATTGACGCACTCTCCAGAAGCGGCCTGATATTGGAAGACAGGCACAACGAGGGAGACTTTTTCTTGAACCGGCTTCAACTCTACCGTCTGCAGAATCCCGCGCTTGCGGCCGCATACGAAAATGAATCCCTGTATACCTCTCCTGAAATGTTTTCGCCGCCTTCCGAGCGAAAGCCTCACGTGCTTAGACTCGAACTTGTTGAAGGGTGTGATCATAATCAGTGCACGTTCTGCGGCGGTTACAAGGGGATTCCGTACCACGCAAAAAACACAGATGAATTTCGGGAGCATTTTTACGACGTGGTGAACGCAATCTCGGAAGGCGCAGAGCGAATAGAGCGGATCTTTATCGGTGGAGGAAACGCTCTGAGTGTCGACACTGATGAACTGATCGAGGCTCTGAGCATTGTCCGGGGAACTTTTCCCGGGGTGAAAAGAATCGCCATATACGGACGCGCGGATGCGATAGTGAGGAAAGGAGTCCTGGGTCTCGGGCGACTTGCCGAAAATGGACTGAATCTTGTCTATCTTGGCATTGAATCCGGTTCCCAATCGGTGCTCGATTATGTCAAGAAAGATACAACGGTCGATCAAGTCAGGCAGGCGGCGCGGTTTGTTTGGTATGCGGGAATGAAGCTTTCTGCGATGATCATCCCCGGCCTGGGAGGTGTGAAGTATTCGAGAGTGCATAGGTGTGAAACGGGGTTACTTTTGAGTGAGATTCCTCTGGATTATGTGACCTTCATGTGCGTGAACGCGGCGCCGGATTCTCCGTATGCAGTGCAGATGGCTGATGAAATGGCCGATGGAACCAACCGTCCTTTGACGGATGTCGAGCTGGTGACACAGGTGCGCGGCATTGTCCAGCTTTTGCGTGAGAGTTCTCGTGTAAATGTCGGCATGTACGACTGCGGCATCGATCAGGTGGGGAGGAATCCTGTTTCGTTCCACGATAAACTGGACGGGTCTGGTGGACGCCGGAGGATTATGGATATCTGCGACCGGTATATTGCAGGGCAGAGCATGAGCGGCAACGCGCCGGCGGATACAGGAACTTGAAAAAACGGTCTGGCAGAGCGTTCTGCGCTGCCGGCTTTCCCGAATAAATATTGATCGGGAGCACATTCAGCCGCACCTTTGTCTTCTTCAGAGGATATGGAGCAAAGGTCCGGAAGAACCGGTCGACCTGATACATTCTGCTCCGGTGTTTGCGGGCCGACATGAATTTTCCGATGCCGCGAAGCTTTACAGAACAGACGGCCCACCGCAGGGCACGGTCGCAATCATGGATACTGCGCCTCCATATATCGCGGAAAATCCGGCGCTCGTATCCGCTGTGAACGGACGATTGTTCTTCTCGGTCTTCACAAGTCAGACAGGCAGTGAACCCCGGGCTATGCTTGTCGACAAGTGCCCGGCAGATGATCTCAAACTCGAACCCGGCATCTGCGGATGCGGCACGGCTGATACTGACGCAAATCATGATGGAATTGTCGATTGTCTGGGCGCAAAAGAGCTGGAAGCTCAGATTTCATCGGTAAGGGCGTTTTTGAAAAAGCTGAAGATTGCCCGGAGCCCGAAGAAAAGGAAAGCCGTCAGAAAGATTTCGAAACAGCCTGGAAAACTTGTGACGAGCATGAGGTCATACGCAAAGACAAATTCAGGCATTATTACAGCCCGCTCGGGGGCAAATCCGTATACACTTGCTCATGCGGTCTACAAGGCAGTTGCAAAGGCGCGCAAACTGAATGCGGGAACCTTCAGTCGCGACAGGAAGAAGGCGCTGGGGGCCTTGAAGAAACTGGAAGGGAAACTGGTGGTGATGGATCGCCATAATTCATACAAGGAGGGTCTATAAACGTCCGGCCTCAAAAGCCTGAGCTGCCTGAGCACAGAGACTATTGGAATCGGTTACTCCCCGTACCGTGAAGAACTTCGAAAGTTATTCGATCTCGTCAGGACATCCGACCCCGAAGAATGGAAAGTTTTGAGAACGTCAGAGGAGGAGACCGGAAGACTCGGCGGGGTATTCAAAAAACTCGTGCACACATCTCCGGTCGAGACCGTTTCATCATGCTGCAATGAAGGCCATGCAACAGCCCCAGGGTGGGAGACTTATCGAGCCACAGTCGAAGAGCCGCATTCCGGAGATGTCCTTCTGGACATCAAGTTTTCATGCCGTCCTATGGAGTGGGAACGGCAGAACTGCCGGTGCCAGCCGGATAACCAGGCCGCTTGAAAGCTATATAAACTCATTGACCGCAGAATCCGGGCTCTCAGCCGGGATAGGCTCCGTGCAGTGATTGGTCTGGTCAGGAATTCCGATCGTGCGGACTGGGAGCAGTTTAAAACAGATGACGGCGAGATCAGGCGGAGGGGATACAGGCATGTGGGCGATTCGATAACGACAATATCACTGTTTGAATCGGTCGGACCGACCGGAGCTGTTCTGTGTGATTCATGCCTTGTCGTGGTGGAAAATCCGGATCATCCTGTTCCGCAGCTTTTTTTCCCATTGCGCATGGATCCGGCTCCGAACGATTCCACCTTGATCACCCGGATGGCGTTCCACCGGCAATAAACAGACGCGCTGAGGAACTTTTTGAACTGATTGAACCAAAAGTGGGGGACTGAAAAAGTCAGCACTGAAAAAGTCAGCACTGCAGAATACAACGCTGACGCGGCGCTACTCTATCGTCTCTCCGGTAATCCGGCCGGAGAATGTGATTGAACAGAGGTTTTTTACGATAGTCACAATCCGTTTTTCGCCGCTTTCCGCGGCAACTCGAATCCAGCGTCTCCTGGCAGGTGGATTATCCTGCCCGGGAATCCTTATCCCGTCAAAAGGTATGATGACTCTATTCGGACAAATTTTCCAGGAGTCGGCATCAATGCAGTTGTTTGTGATGAGAACAGATTCACAGTCCGATACATTGCAGAGACTCTTCAAATCCCGGGCAGTCTTGACCGGCACCACTGCAAAGCCTTCCAGCTGAGGGGAGGGGATGTCGCCATGAGGGAATGAATAGATGACGACAGCATCCCTGTTCCCATGAAAAGCAGCCGTCAATTTTTCAAGGAATTCTCCTGCCCCATTCCTCAATGTCCATTCTGAGTCTTCCCGAGTCATGAGTGATTCGACATTGACCATTGCACCCTCGAAGCGGGAGAGATCAACATTCAACGAATCGAGGGCCTTTACATGGAGCATCGCTTCAAATACAGGCGGTTCGATATCATCAATCGCCATCGCCGTTGCCGATGGAACTCGCAGACATTCGCTCGTGGAAAGATCTTCCAGCAGTTCGTCCGGACTTCTTGGCGGAACTGTAATCACAAATGACATCGGCTCTGTAATCCCGACAGCTTCAGCTGTGATGCAGAGTGAATCGCAAAGACTCACAAGCAGAGATTTCGCGTCTCCGTCTTCTATTTCAGACACGGGCTTTCCGTTCACCGTTGCCTCGCATTCCAGATTATCGCCTGATGCTTTAACCTCCAGATCAACCCGGCTCTCCTCGGCAAGAAGATAAATCAGACTCCTGCAGCAATTTCTGAATACAAAACTAAAAAGTCCCTGGCGCTTCTCTGCAGATCCGGGGAGCGTCATATCAACCTGGAAAAAAGGAGGCATTTTGACGTTATGCCCTGCATCATCGAAGAGTTCTGTTATTACACCCTGCGGCCCCATAGCTTTCCCCATAAAATCGATTTCCCAGCCTGGAAATAGTACCTCGGGATTCAATTCTACTCAAAGAAAACGTGCCATAATCGCCTCTCCGGCCCGGATATTGCGTGAAATTCCATATTCCTGCTTCAGTCAGCCTCCTGTCGGGAGTAATATCGGGGCAAACAGAAATCCGGCAATTACAGCGATCATCACCACGATGCGTATCAGTGCAGTCTCAGGGACATGGCGGAACTGCTGGAAGGATACGTCGAAAGGGACATGAACAGAGAGAGGCAGGCAGGAGCGCCCGTGAACTCAGGAATCTCAATTCGTTTTGCTGCTTCTTCCGACGCCGAAAAAATTGCCGAAATTAAAGTTCTTTCCTGGCAGGCCGCTTACCGTAGTCTCATGCCCGATGTAATCCTCGATAATCTTGACGCAGAGAAGGAAGCAGCGGGATGGAAGAAATGGATTGAGTCAGGCGAGACGAAAGTGCTTCTTGCCTGCTGCAATGAAGAGATAATTGGTTTTTGCTCCCTCCACGCATATCTCGGAGACGATCTCGACAGGGAAATCGTCGGCGAGATTCCTGCCATTTATTTTCTTCCTTCGCAGTGGAGAAAAGGCGCAGGAACACAGCTTATGACGGCAGCTCTGAATGAACTTGGCATCATGGGTTTCAAAGAGGCAGCGCTCTGGGTTTTGAAAACTAATCAAAAGGCCCGCGCTTTTTACGAGAAGGTGGGATTCAAGTGTGATGGTGCCGAGAAAGTCGAGTCGGGGCTTGTTGGGTGTGAGCTCTGCGAGGTGAGGTACAGGGGGAATTTGCCCCAGTAAGTCGAATTTTACGACTGGGTCGTGAAATCTTCACGACTCAGTCACAAGCCGCCCGTAAATCCTGTTCCGCTACCCTCGGCTGCAGCACGACCCGATAGCGCCAGACAAACCGCCCCGTGAGTGCTGTTTTCTTTCCCGGTCTCAGACTCGTACGTCAGCATCCCTGCAAGCCTCAGAAGCTCCTCGTTCTCTCGTCTCAAACGGCTCAGCTCAAGGATTTCACCACTGCGTCCGCCAGTGTCTCGGCTCAACCAGTTGCGTATTGTGTTCTCTTTTATCCCGTATTCCTTCGCAACCGCTGACACTTTCCGCCCGCTCTGAATCTTCGCAACTTCCTCCTTTCGGTTCTCTCGTGTATATGCTTTCCCTTTCATACCGGTCTCCCACGGCGGCATACTGCCGCCTGAATAATCGGTGTTCAATTTATCGAGGGCACATCAGTCCATGGAAAGGATCGTTATTCACACCAGCAACTCTCCCTTGGTTTCTATTTTTCCAGGATGAGCCCCTTATTCGATCCCTTTGACGAGCAGAAAAAAAAGAAGTGAATAAGCCGGGACAGCTCAAGCGGCGGATAGTCTCAGTTCCAGCCCTCTTTCGCCGCAGAACCGTTCCAGCGCCTCTAAGTTCCGGCTTTCGTGCATCTCCTCATACACCACATCAGGTACCGGTTCAAAATGATCGGAAACAGGAAGCGCTCCTGATGTGGGAGCTTCCATCTCAACCAGAATCAGAGGCCACTCACCTTCGAACGTACAACGTATGCTGCGAACCGCGAAGCCGCATTTCTCGTACGCCTTCACAACATATTCGTTTTTTCCGCTTGCCGATGTCTGCAGCACAATCCGGTCGATCCCATCAGCCGCGGCTCTGTCTTTCAGATGTTCGAACATTCTTCGAAAATACCCCTTTCCCCGGCAACCGGGAGACGTGGCAGTTTTTGAAAGATAGACGTATCTCCCGCTGTCGGATCCTCTGAGACAGGCGAGAAGCATGGCGGCCATTTCGCCCTGATTTTCGACGATAAATGAATAATCAGATCTGCCGGGATGTTCTTCGAGATAACAATCGATTGGGGTAGGATGCGTCTGAGGAATCAGTCTGTCCAGAGCAAGCAGTTCTTCCTCCCTGTCCCGGACAACTTCCCGGCTCATTGGCGCCACTTCAACGGGTTTCAGGAAATCGTCTGGATAAAGAAGGCATTCTTTTAGAACCGATCCAAAGATCGTGCCTAGTGCCGCAAGATTCCTGCTGTGCTCAAGGCCTGTGGCAAGCCGCATGGTATGCATGTACCAATCCATCCGGGAAATGGGAAATCCCCAGCTCGTCCCGTCGGCCAGATGTATTCCCTGCGCAGCAGCGAGTTTAAAGACCCGCCTTTTTATCTCTTCAAATACCGGACCGGCAACATAATCCGTTGTCGGTGCTTCGAGTATTTTCAGATAGGCATGGATGCACGATGAAGGATCGAAGTGGAAGGACATTTCCACCTGATGCTCGCGGCCTTCCCTGTCAACCACCGTAATCTGCCTCAGGTGCGAGCGCGGATCGAGAACATTGAAGGCGCCTTCAGCGGGATTCTCCGCGAAGGTGCCGAGAACACCGGCAATGTGCGCTACCATTGCCCGCGTATTCCTCCGGCGCTTGCCAATCATGTAATCCACATATTCCTGCATTGTTCCGCTCCCGTAGCGGCTGAAAAAAGTCTCGTTCAGCACAGTCAGCGCGTAGGGACTTTGCCTTGAGCCTTCAGCCTCAAGCTTCTGCCGGAAACGCTCCCTCAAGAGAGCCGCTTCTTCGGCCTGGCCCTCATTCGCATGAATCTCAATCAAACCGCCGGTAACAGCATCAAAGCCCAGCTGATGGAGTTTGGCCTGGCTCGGAGTGAATATCAAAAACAGGTTGCGCGGAATTCCTCCGGGGAAAAGGCTTCCGGCGTTGATTGTGTCGAAGTCCAGAGTATTGTCTACAACGAGGTAGACCGGATTTGAAAACTCGCCCCCATGTTTCGCAAGAGCTTTCGCAAAATCTTGAAGGGGAAATGAATGCGTATAGAAAAAGGGAGAAATGCTTGCATCCGCACAGATAAGCTGCCCATGCGGGCACTGCCTGTTCGATTCCGCAATCCCTGCCGCGACCTTCTCAAGATCCTCAATCGAGGCATCGTGCGGAATCATTTCGAGCCTGGAGGGGGAGGATTCCTGGATATCCCCATAATGGGGATTCCTTCCAAATAAGTTCTCAGTCAAGAATGCACTCTCCCAATAGTGATCCGTACTGAAGACTTCCTCCGCACTCCCCAGTTCTTCAATTGGCGCTCTCGCGGCAGTCATGCCTGAATTCGTGGCAAGCACTCTTCCCCCTTCCCATGAACCCATTGCTTCCTCGAGATCCGCGACATTTGCAGGCATACAAAGCCGCGCGCCATACTGCACAAGAGTGCGGAGCCGGTAGTAGCATCGGTGAAAAGTCTCAGCCACATCGGAGACAGTGACGGACGGTTCTTCAAGCACGGAGCAAAGAGATGCGCTGACATGATCGAGTTCCGCTGCTGTCTCTTCAAAGATACCGCGCTGGAATGGGGTAGTTGGTCTAAAACCGCTCAGGGTCTCTCTCACCGCCTCCACGGAGCCGAGCAAAGCCGCATAGTCCCTGTTGCGTTCTTCCAGGTCTTGATCCTGCACCTTCTCTTCTCTGTGATTTACGACGATGCTGTCCTCTGTCTTTATGCGTGTATTGAGAATAGAGTCGAGTCTTCCAGCCTCGAAGTGATAACGGGTGACATCATCAAGCGAGGGGCGAAAGCCCATGGAAGCAGAGTCCTGGATAAGCTGATAGCGAGCAGGCTCTCTCTGATCGTGGATGAAAGTAACCCTTCGCATCGCCCGGCTTCCAGTCGCGAACGGGTCAAAATCTTCCTCGAGAATAATCTGCATCTGGCTGCCGCTTTCCGCGAAAGCCTTCCGGAGATCTTCCCGGGCTGCAGGATCAATGGCGCCATCCACTCTCAAATAGAGCCCGCACCTGAACGTGGAGGCGGCAGGTGAAGAGAGAAAACTCGTCACGTCGGGAACGATCTCTCCGGCATTTTCGCTTCCAATGTTAACGAGCAGCATGCACCCCCGATTTTCTTCGTTTGAAATAAAATCTTCGAGTGCTGGTATCGATTGACATTCGGCGATTCTCTTTTTCGGGGCAAAAACTGCGTATCCAGCGGCAAACTCTGCATAACTCTCACTTGCTCTGGAACGAATAAGGACGACATTTCTGTCGTAAGCTTCGCCCAGGAATGGCGTGTTAATTTCGGAACGGAGATACTTGACGAATTTTGATACCTCGACTATCCCGCCTTGATAGACTGCGTTCTCTCTTTCGTGCGCCGGAGAGCAGTAGTTCTGGCTCTGAACTGCAAAGAGGAACCACTCGCGAAGCTCGGCGCAGGCAAGAATTACATCTTGATCAAGTTCGAAACCTTCCTGCTCAAATCTATCAGCAAGTTCGTTCGAGCGTTGAGCGATCAGACGAAAAACCTTCCTATTGAAGTCATTCAGCGATTCACCTGAAAGGAGAAGTCTCGAAAGCCCTGAGATTCTGGACAGGTCGCTATGCAGGATGGATTGAGGGGTATCAATATTCTCCCGGTGACAAGCACTCTCCGTGAGGCTCTCCTCGGGAGCTGCTTCTCCTGGTTGAGGGGTTACATCCAACGTCATTTTTGACCGCATTTTTATAAGTACTTGAATCTTACCATTCTTCCGTTCTTAAGAAAGTTTTGCCGCCCGGCCGTTGTGCTTCAAAACCTGGTGCACCGAAAAAGTGGTCAGTATTATCAACCACCGAAAACCCGTGTCTACTTTTTTGGGGGAAGATCACAATCTATCGACCCATACTGAACAGGCGCTGATCGATTGCTTCGGTGAAGATGCGGGAAAGAGGCTCCGGGCCCGTTTCGACGTCCACTATACGCCGAAGCATGCCGGCCGGCTCAATCAGGCTGAGATCGCAATCGGTATGTACCGACGACAGTGGCTGGGTAATGATAGAATATCGGACACCAAAGCTCTCAGAAGGAGGACCGCCGCCTGGATTCGCTGCGTCAATGAACGGAAAGTCAAAATCAGGTGGAAGTTCTTGAAGGAATATGCCAGAGAAGCCTTCGGCTGCGGGTGAAAAAATTGGCTCAACGGAGTACTGGTTCCTTCCTGTATTGAACCCACTTTCCCTGTCTCCGTGGAAAGTGCCGTTATTGGCGGTAACTGAACGGTACTGAGACGGTTGCAGCAGGATTGCAGCAGGGAGTCGTGGACGAGCAAACGGTACAAGGGGAGGAGCAATCAGCTTACGTCGGCGTTTCATCCGGTTGATTTTCTCCCTCCGAACCTTCCTCTTCCTGGGCAGCGCGCTTTGCGGCAAGCATAGCCTCATAAAGATAGCGTCC
Source organism: uncultured Bdellovibrionales bacterium (assembly GCA_964421085.1). Lineage (GTDB taxonomy): Bacteria > Bdellovibrionota_C > UBA2361 > UBA2361 > CAYQVO01 > CAYQVO01. The sequence continues at coordinate 11,594 of CAYQVO010000038.1, forward strand.
TGTCCGCTCATATGCAGTTGTATAGTCTTTCTGGCTGAGGTAGAGCGAGCGGACAAAACTCTTTGGCGGAAGAGGTCGCCCAGGTTCAAACTTGTCCCATTTATCAGAATCATAACCTTCTACCATCTCTGCTGCTGCGAAACACACTGTCCTGCTGCGAGCCCGCTCCACCACCTCGATTTTGGCTGACAGATTCAGTGCGTCTACCAATGGCCCGGGAATTCCATTCCGGTTCAGAAAGCGAAGAGTCATCTTTTCGACGTCGAAGTTGTGGTGTTGTCCAAGTTGATAGTTCAGTTTTGCGCGGGGCATTTGCTCTGCAAGCGAGACGTATTTCTCCTCAAGGAAGGCAGCAGCAAGCATATCACCAATCGGCATCATCACTCCTGCGGCAAGGCAATCCTCCCGCAGGCTATGCACAACCAGCTCCGCCAGGATCCTTGCAATAATTCCCTGCCGCCGGGCCTTGTAACGATAAAGCTCGATCCATTTTACCACTCCCTCGTCCTTAATCTTTGGCCGGTTGCCGAGCCTTAGAAGGATCTGAATCACCTCTTGCGAGCCGAGGCGGACAAGCGCCGGGAGAAGTCTTGTTACATGTCCTTCCCTTGCGGCAAAGTCGAAGCCGTTCACGGTTTTCAGGAATTCAACCACCATGATCGGATCACGCGAGACATAATCGGCCACTTCGACCATAT
>CAYQVO010000038.1:12301-35750 GCA_964421085.1 uncultured Bdellovibrionales bacterium
CGTCTGGCGGGCGGTTGCGCAAGCATCTGCGTCAACAGGGAGAAGAACCTGACACGGATCAGTCGGTCCTTTTTTGCTTTTCGGGCCGCCCGTCATCTGGGCGCGAATCCGGCTGGTCGTCAGACTGTGCCATCGCTCAGGCATTACTTGCGCTCCGATTCGAAAAGAATGCGATATTAGTTATATCGGCAGGTGGCGCCGGCGACTTTTGCTGAAAATCACCTTGTTTTTATGACATACAACACCTTTGCCGTCAGGCGCATAATAAAGACGAGAACTTACAGGGAGAGAATTGCGCGACGAAGCCAAGGACAGTGGAAACAAAACAATCATCTCAAGCACCTATGAGCCTGGATGGGCCGCCCATGAGCGCAAGCAACCCTCAAGTCAGCTTTGTCAGCAGCTCTCGGGGTTATGATATGTTCCGCTGCTATCCTCATCCCCAGGATGGGGCCGATGTTGATCCTCCCCCGGTTTCATTGAGTCATTAAAGAAGGGCCGGTCTTCCCCCTGAAAACATAATAAGGGAAGCCCTACGTAACACACTTGCGGGATTCCGGGCGTAAAAAATTGAATAGCACGCGCCGCCATATGTCCTTCGTCGTCCTCATGAAAGAGCCGAATAATAAGTACTGTTCAACTGGTGTTCCGTCCGGCAATGTTGATCCCGTCAATTATCAGCCCTGCAAAGCGCAATTCTGAGAGGTCTGCTTCATTAATCGCATCAAGCTCCTTCTGGCTCGCTATCCTGAATGCCCCGCGATGCAGCACTCTTCGAAACACCGAGGCTCCCAGCAAACGCCCGACAGTCGATCCCGAATAATTTCGGCTTTTGGTCGTATATTTGAAGGCAGCGAAGAGCCCTTTCCTTTGATAAAGTTTCTTCGCTGGTAGTCCCTGTCGTTCACAGGGTGGCAATGATTCCTCTTTGTTCATGGCCATAGACACCCTAAAATACTGGAGAAAATTAGTATGAAAACATGGAAATTCCTTTCTGGCTGTCTTCTTTGCCTCTTCCTGTATTCGGGTGAGGTCGCAGGTCAAACCGTCACGCGTCTTACGAGCAATGAACACGCAAAGATGGCCTACACAATAAGCGGAAATGGAACCAGTGCGGTCTGGATTGAGACGCTTGCTGATGTGTATGCACTGAAAATCGTAAACACAGACGGGACTCCCATCGAACGCACACTCATTACCACCGACTCCAGTAAGTTTATCCCGGGCCTGGTGGGGCCTGACCTGGGAAATGTTCAGGTATTTCACCCGTCGCTTCGGGTATCGTATGACGGCAGCAAGGTTGTACTTCATGTGATTGACAGCGTATGGCAGAAAGACTGCTTTGCCATTGTTAATACAGCCACGAATGCAGTTCAGGTTATTGCTGCTGCTGCTCCCGCAGGAATGGGGACAATGGATGTAAAGCTGCTGGATCCTGCGGCCTTCGATGTGAATGATGACGGCAGCATCATAGCGTACACGTTGACGGCAAACTACAGCGGCTCTACTGAAGACGCTTCGGCGCTGGTGGCGGTTTCTCCCGGTTCGTCGCCTTACAGGCTTTCAGGATACACAGCCAAGGTGGATGTTCCAGGCGGCGCGGTCACATACTCGGATGGCCCGAACCACATTGGAAGGCCGTCGGTTGCCGGCAATACGGTTACATTTGCGGGCAATCCCAATGCGCAGAGAGAGGTCCCGACACTCTCGTATCTCTATACGATGGATCTTGCGGGAGGTTCCGCGTCTGCGAGGGCGACGGGGATAACGGAACCGCATCCTGTCAATCTCGCAAGCTATATTTTCAATGTCTCCGGCGCCACTATCGCGGAACAGGCAGGAAACTTTTTCCCATGGACTTCCGGTGCCGCCATAACCATTCCTGATCCCGATGGAAGCAGGTTCTTCTTTCCCTTCGTGGACACTGGGCCGGGAATCGTGAAGGTTGCAGTCGGCGCACAGACATCCAGCGTGCTTTCGGTTTTGAGGAGCAGCGGGGAGGTTGAACAGTTGAGAAGCGACGATGCCTCACTTCCGTCCGGCTGGCACTTCGGTGCTTCCGGATGCGCCGGTGGCACGTCTTACGAGACGTGGAACGCGGTGCCAAGAAATGGCGGCAAGATTCTGTTCACGATGTGCGGGGGCAGCGGGCTGCAGGACCTGTTCGTGCAGAACGGAATGAAGAATCCTCAGCCGACTCGTACTCCTACAGTCGTGCCAACTCCGGCCCACTCCTGTTCATTGAAAGTCGGGAAGTCATGCAAACGTAAAATCAGAAAGGGAAGTGTCTGTTCATTCACGATGAAGCTCTTCAAGACAGGCAGCAAGGCGCCCGTCAAGAATGCGCGCTATTCTTTCCAGAGAAAGAGCGGGAGCAAGGCCTTTAGAAGCTATGTCAACGGGAAGCTGGGGTCAAAAGGGACTGCCACCAGGAATATAGTGGTCAAGAAGAGGTATGCTTACAGGACCGTATTTCCGGCATACGGTTGTACCACGAAACAGGTGATAGTTACGGTGCGCTAAGATGTAGCTGGTTGAGGCAGTGTCAAATGCGCCGGGATGAGACTCGCATAACAGGGCCTCATCCCTCAGCGCGGTTCTCGTGTGCGCCTGCCCCGGTCTGTCGTGTTGCCCGCGACAGGCCCAGCCGTTTCTTCATAGCTGCAGTTTGATCCCACTCCTCAGGATGTCGCCAGGAGATTCAGAAAGGAGATTCCGGGCCTGTATTTGTTGCTTTATTGCAGCGATGATTACGAGAGGTATGAGGACGCATTTCTTGCTGGAGCCCGGGCAATATTCGAGCGCGTGAAAGAGAAGGCCGAAAAATCGGGGATAACAGTTGGTGAGATAGAAGCTCAGCAAAGCCCGGATGATTTATTCGGGGGCTCTTATAACGCGGCCGGACAAGTCCGCCCCTCCGTATGATAATTGATTACGAATTATTGAAACGTACCAAAGAACGCCCCGCAGGCTTACCCCCCTTTTTAAACCCCCCGGCGGTACACCGGAGAGTCTCTGGCAGGTTCCTTATCCGCCTGTCTGCGCTGCGCTTGAGCTCTACCCTTCGGGCTCCGCTCCGCGCACACAGGCTCCTTGCCTATTCGCCATTTACACAGTTGGAGTTACAGATCCGGGAGGAGAGTGGCTCACATTCTTTGAAACGGCAAACCATCCTCTGTCTTTTACTTCAATTGCCGAATTTCAGTCTGCCAGTATTCTTCATTATTCGACAGGCTTTCTTGTTCTTCTGCTTGTACTCCTCGTTGCGTTTCTGCAGAGGGCTCCGAAAGCGCTTCATGGCTTGATCCTTTTCTATGAGTAAAAATGTGAATTCTAGAAATTGCAGACCGGCAGATAGAAGGACATTCTTAAGGCCGTCTGAAGACACTTTTCTTTTCGAACTCTTATGTACCTTTCTTCCTCTTCCCCTTCTTTGTGTGAGAAGGACCGCTTCCTTTTGCACCGAGCAGGAAATTCGGAAGATCCTGCGTCCTTAATTTACTAATCTGAGACGAGTCCAGTATCGATCTCCTGGCAGTCATCATCTGACCTGTCTCCATCCTTCCCGGGTCCCTCCCGAAGATGGAAAGAAAAAGTTGCCTTGTATAGAAGGACTGTCCCTCACGGCGGGCAGCTTCGTCCGACCACCCGGGCTGTTTGAATCCGGCCCAGTGAGATTTCTCTGCCGCTAATGCATCCCGGAGAATACTCTCCACGGCCCTCTTTTCGAGAACAGGTTTGGGCTTCTTTTCAACTACAGGTTTTGGAACTGCTGCTGAAGGGGGGACGATGGGCTTTGCCGGCTGAGTTAAAGATTGCTGCGGTGGTCTTCCCGGAGGCCGCTGTCTCTGTTGAGGCTGCGATGCTTTTGCAGGCTTTGGAGGTGGAGGACATACCGGACGCTGCTGCACACGAGGTGTTGACGGATGGGCAGGTGCCTGAGGCGCTGCCGGTGCTGCGGCACTCTTCGCCGGCTGAGGAGTTTTTGTTGACCCCTCGTCAACACGAAAAACCCCGGGACGTGGAGGAAGCGCAGGGAGATCCGGACCGAGATCCAGATCGGCAAGATCATCTTCAATCCTTCCCCGGTCAGTGTCACCTTTCTTTCCGGCAACTCCCGGTGCTTTCAAAGCCGCAAGCCCTGCACCTCTTTCAAGCCCTGCACCTCTTTCGGGACGCTTCACTACTGCAGCACCCCCGCCTGTGTGTCTCTGCGTCCTATAACACATAAGATCTCCCTCCCATTCTGAAAAGAAGCTCTTTCTGACGGTCATACCCGCTTCCGGCAAGCATCTTTCCCTGCACAATATTAACTTGATCCCGAAGCCAGTCAACTAATCTCCTGGTCTCGTACACTGCTCCCGAAGCCCTTTTCCCCTGCTTATATGCTGCATAATCGTTGAACCATGCGTTTACGCACGGACATATCGCGTCCCGGTAATGACTGATGCCGTCTTTCGCGTCGAATTTTTCACCTGGAACCAGTATCCAGCTTGCATCGAGTACTGAAGCAATCCCGTAACGTCCCAGTATTTCTCTGAATCTTGCCCGGTATTCACCGGCGAGATGGGCAAACGGGGCAGCCGCAGGCGATTTCTGCCGGGCTTCATCCTGCACAAGGACGGTTCCAACAAGCTGATAAATATCGAAATCTTTCAAATCCCTTCTGCCAAGCATATCGGTGCGCCCCAGGGTCTCGGGCTCAAAAGGAAATGGGAGACGCCTCCCGCCTTTGTCGTACACCATTATCCTGAAGCCCGTGTAGCTGTCGTCTTTTGTGGCGAACGAGTCCTCTTTGTATTTTGTTCCCTCCTTTGTGGCGAGAAGAACAGTCGCGCCAAGGTATGCGCATGATTCGGGCTTGAGCCTGCCTGGAAGACAGATCTGAATCTCGGGATACACTTTGTCGAGAACCCTGTGGAAGTCAAGAAACCCGACCACCCACTCCATCTCTGCGCTGCTCGGCATTGGAGGGAGCACAAGTGTGTGATTGGAATGCTGCAGTCCGAAACAACCCCTCTCGTAAGAGAGTATTTTTTCCAGCCTTTTCAGCATCTCCTCGTCAACCGTATGAAGCACGTGTATTTTCGCGCCCAGAGGATAGAGGCCGAAGGTTTCCCTTCTTTTATCGGCAATCATCTTCTCTATCGCCGGCAGCTTCTGTTTAACTGCAGCAACAGCATCTTCCATTGCTTTATGGTATGGACTGAGGGGAACAATGGCCGTTGACGTTTCAGGCGCTGGTTCATCCTGTATGGCAGTTTCGACAGCAAACGACGGATCCTCAGGACCGCGCTGCGCGATGTCATTCCACATTTCGGTAATCTTCATCATGCCCCATGACGATATGACGAGCCGCGCTGACTGCCGTGCACTGTCGACAGCAGTATGAAGCTGCTGATTATCTCCGTAATCTTCAATAATGCTCTTTACGGCAGGAATGGCTGCTGCCTGGTATGCTCCGGGAAAAAGAGAGCCGACGTATGATGGTATCGGCCTCATGTTGACAAAGGAGAGGCCACCTGCCGCTTCCTGCAGCGTTTCACTGTCTTCAGCTGAATATTTCTGATAGAAACAAGCGCCTCAGTGATTGAACCGCCGGTGACCTCTGCGGACCAGAACCTATCAGCCGTGAGTTTGTTTGCTTCCTGCACGGCATCCGCAAGCACTTTGAGCTTCCGGGCTCCTGAACGAAGAGATTCCCGCGGGGCCTCATTAAGGAAGTGAATCAGCTCCGGGACTGAGATGATGCCCAGAGCAGCGAGCTGCTTCAGACTGCCGCTTTCTCTTTCAAGAAGCTGAAAAAGCGGACGGGCAAATCCGGGTCTTTTAGCGGCATTTTCAACGAAAGAATCAAGTCCCTCTCCGAAGTCCACCTGTGCGCCTGGAAGAAGACCCGCTGTGGTCATCAGGGACATGACGCGTGATACGCCTTCAAGGCCGCGAAGGCGGGCGACCTGGATCCTGTTTTCCTTTCCCTGGAGTTCCTCGGTTGCGTGATAAAGATCCTGCACGAGACATTCGTCGTCTTTCCCGGGATTTTCATCGCGCACCTTCTGACGCTGCGCCTCTTTTTCCGCCTCGAATTCAAAAGTGATTTCCTGCAGTGTCTGCTGAACCCTTTCGAACGGTATAAGGCCGAGAATGGAAGCATCAAGCAGTGAGGAAAGAAGCGCCCACCTGTCCACCCTGATCTGCGCATTTCTTTTCGCAAGACTGTGATCGGCGAAGGGCGACCAGATGTCGATAAGGTCAATTCTCGGTTCAGGGATGTAATAAAACTTCTGGATAAGCCGCAGAAAACCCGGCGGCGGCCGCATTGGGTCGGGCATTTTGTTTGCGCAGAACGTCCAGTAAACGGGGGCAATATCCCTTCCGCCCTCTCCGCATTCGTCAAAAAGCTGCTGGTCGAATTCAAGCCAGCCCATGATTGCATTCTGCGCAGTTATTTCGTTTCGCACCGGGGGAAGAGCCAGCACGTCAAGTGGGACATGTTCTGTAAGGAGAGGAGTATCAGACGGGGGTATGTTCAGGGGCAGAGGGAGCTTCGCCCGTTCAGGAAGGGACAGAGTCTCGAGTCGCCCGCCAAGAAGCCGGAGATGATGTGGTCGGACAGTCATTTCATCTGCTTTCGCATCCTCGCCGAGATGTGTCCAAAGGAATGCTGGAAGACCGGGAGTGGAAATTACTGTCTCTGTTCCTTCGAGAGCTCCCATTGCCGGACTCGATGGCGCAACTCTGATTGCTGTAGCGGCAAACCGTGCAAGAGCCTCCGGTCTCTGATCCGGCGCCGTGTCTTTGAGGAGTTCGACGGCAAATTCGATAACGCTCTCTGCTCTCGGGAGATTTCCTATTCCATAACTTGACGCAACACTGGAGGTGAATTTAAGGACATCTTCTTCGCTTGTTCCTTCAAATGCGCGAAGCTTTCTGCCGGCTCTGTAATACACACTTCGTGCATACATGTATGCAAACCCTGAAAGCTCTGCGAGCCGTTCCTCCCGGCGAAGTGTTGCGGCGCTTATATTCGATGTTCCCCCTCTCGAAGGACGAAGGCGGAAGTCTTCTTTGAACCACCAGGGCTTTTCTTCGCCGCCGTAAATCCCGGCCGTCAGCCGTGCAGAATGAAGTACTGCTTCCGTTGTATCGATCCCTCGTCTCACAAGGTCCTGCACAAGCTCGGATACGCGATCGATTACAAGACCGTTTTCAAGAGCTATGGGAAGTTTTTCGAGGAATCCTTTGAAATCAGGATGCTCGAGTGTCTCAAGGGAGAAAAGCGCTTCATTTTCGAGGACAAATACTGCAGCTTCCGGGAGAGCTGATGGATCGCAAAGCGCCGTGAGGCGGCTGAAAAGATGCTTCCCACTTTCAGAGAGAGTGTATTTTCGTTCAGGAATGAGGGCTTCAGGCATCGGGTTGCACACAAGTTCCGCCATGAAACGGTAGCTGTGCTCGATCTGGCCTGGCGAGTAGTCTCTTCCGCACATTTCAGAGCCATGCCCGTGGGCATACTGAAGGCGCATTGTTATCCATTCAACTGGAGTCGGCGCCTTTCTGCCCATGACATGAGGCGCTACAAGCTCATTGTAGAAGTCAGGCTTCGGATGATCGCAGGACCAGTGCTTCGAGGGCACGAATCCCAGATAATAAATGCCCTCGGCAACTTTTCTTTCCGAAGGTTTTGGATACCTTCTCAGACCCGGATTGATAGTTATTGACCCGTCAGCGCTCTCTTCAATTGACGCCGCGCGCCGGAGATTGTCATGATCCAGCGAATCAAGATAACCTCTGAGAAAACGCGGGTCATCGTAATCGAGGCCGTGCATCCATCGGCTGCTTTCATACGTGTGGAAATAATCTTCTTCGTTCAGACGGCATTTGGGGACGTAGACCCACGCAGCATTGCCGCAGTGCGGAATGTGATACAGGCCTTTCTCGACAGGGACGTCTCGAGAGCGAATCCGGCAGTCCACGGGATCAGGAGCAAAATAGTCTTCTTCCCGACGCTTTTCTTCACTTGCTTTCACAAGGTTTTCAAATGCAATAGGGGGCATGCGGTTTCTTCCTGAACAACAGGAGGTACATTTTAACACCCGAACGACGCTAAGCAATATCACCGTAAATGAAGCCTTTTGCGGTCATTTGAGTAGCAGAGCTCCCGGTCCTACAATGGTATTCGTCATGGTGTGGTACGAAGAAGATATTCAAGATCCGCAAGGCATCGACGAAAAGGACGAACCCGAGCCCGAAGAACTGCTGGACTTCGATTATTCTGCATTGTCGGCAGAACTTCCCTTCCGCCATGTTGCTGATGCCGCTGTCACAGAGCAGGAAGCCAGGGCCGGTGCGGGACAGCGGTACTTTCGGAATGAGATCAGTCTGCCCGGAATAAATCCAAAGGATGAACAGGCCTACTTCGACTTCAAGAGGCGGGAGCATCCGAGTCTTGTCGCTCATTTTCTGGAAACACTCGACAGAACCGGAGGAGACCCGGAAGGAAAGTGTGAAATTGATGGCGGCACAGTCCGCGTGACTCCAGGGCATCGGAAGCATCTTCCGTTGACACGGGCTAAAATCGCTGAAGCTCTTTATATCTTTGGGCTGGGGGATTTCCACTATCATGCGGAGAAGCCCACACCGGAATTCTGTGCAGAGTATATCGCGCCTCTGCTTCCTGATACCCGGCACCAGTTCCCAAAGGCATGGGCAGGGAAGGTCATCAGGCTCTTCCGGGAAGGAGCAAAAAAGCTCGGCAGAAAAAAATCACATCTCGAGGTTGTCCCTGCGCAAGCAGTGGTTCAGACGGCTGCCCTTGCATGTAATGCTCTCCCTGAAGATTTGATTCATACCCGCGAATATACACTTACCGACAGGGGCAGAGAGCTTATTGAATGTGCGCAGGCCGGCTATCGGGCCGGGGGTTCTTTCCCGGCGGAAGGAGTGATGTTCCTGCTTGAAAATGAGGGGTCTCTCGATCCGCGGTTCGTGTCCGGGAAACCAGTGCGGATGTTTTTCGAGAAACTGCCGCGATTGCTTGAAAACGGCCTCAATATCAATCGCGTTACCGCTCTTATTTCGCATCTCAGAGAAAACGGATTTTCCGCAAAAGAAAGTGCGGAACATGCTGCCATTCTGGCGCGGAGAATATATTCGGGACAGGAAAAGGGATGGTGGTTCAAGGAGGACCTGGATCTGCGGCCCCTTGCGGGGAAGAAAACCACTTCGGAGGATCTTCTGCTCGAAAGAGAAATAGCGGAACATTCAGGCTTCAATTTCCAATATATGAGGCTGATATACCGGCGGGGCGGAGAGAAGCTCAGCTCAATTGAAGGCATCACCAGGAAGAGAGCGCTCTGCTTTACTGCAAAAGCAACGAAGTATTTCGGAATTGGAAACATGAGGCGCGCATGCAATGCCGCCGCTTTTGCATGTGATGTGATCAGTGAGGTTCCGCCGGAGGAGCGCTCTGCCCTTCTTGATCGTCTCGAAAAATGTTTCTTTGACTGGAGGGATCTGCGGATCGATGTGGTCGAGGATCGAAGAGAAGATCATCATCTGGTCGCAATCCGGGGCTTCAATGAATTTATGAACTGTGTGCTTTCCCAGACGCCTGGAATGAAGCGGGCTATGGGAGACGAGAGTTATATCGACTTTCGAAGGCTCAATGATCTCGAAGCAGCGCTCAACAACAGGCGTGTGCTCGCGTCAGGCGGGAAACAGCCGCCAAGGATTCATGCGCTTCTTGGGTGGCTTTATTACATCGAGAACGCTCCGAAATGCTGGACTTATGATGACGAAGCATACTGGCGAAACGTTGCAGCATTCATGCCCGACCCGTTCAATCCGCCGGAGCATTTCATCTGGTCGACATCGGAGTTCAAGCCGCACGGGGAATTTTCGCTCGGACGGCGTGAGGGAGAGAGCGAGCTTGGTTGCTTTCTCGATCTTGCATCCAGGGGGTTTGTCGATCTGGAGGCGGTCCAGAGAGTCATTTACTGGGTGAGTTCTCCTGAGGACAGCGAAGAACACATCCGCGCGCTGAATCATCCTTCGTATCCGCACAGCACAGAAACATACTCCTGGTCCTGTCTGTCGTCCGGGTACAGGGATGAAGACCGTCGCAGACAGACACACTTCTGGCCAAATCAGCGGTTTTACGCAGTGAGAGAGGTAGTTAAGGCGATAGCAGAGCGTTATCCATCCGGCGCTGTGCCTTCAATCGATCCGGAATTTCTGCTGGAGTTTCTCGATATAGTCTGTGAAGTGTATATCCCGAACAGTCGAGAACATGGAAGACAGCTTGCCTGTAACGTGATGTTTGAGTCCCTGGCAGGCGTCAACATGGATCAGTCGCTGCTTGAGCGTTCCACTGCACTATCCAGAATTTTCCTGGAAACAGAATACGATCTCGCGCAGGAACCGAAGCAGTCCTTTGCAGAAATTGTCAGAAGCTATGAAAGAGCTGTCGGGCAGATCATGGCCGCTGACAAAGACAGTCTGCTGGATCATGACGAGGTTCGGAGAGCGCTCTGGGAGCCCAGGTTCGAAGATATTCACCTGCTGCTGCAGCGTCGTCTCACGCCTGGCAGCGCTGACACGACACAATACTCACCGGTCGAACGCGCCAACGCAATGGTGCTTTCGTCAGCATCTGCTGTCAGCCTTTCCGCATATGCGTATCACATAATCCCGCAGCTTCCGCCAATAGCCGCATCTGCCCGAGACAACCGCGGATCGCGGGCGCCTGTTTCGGGCAGCATTCCGCCGCCCGGGTCGATATCGGTCGGTATGGGCGAGTATCTCGATTTTCTGTCAGCAGGCGACCATTTCAAACAGCAGCTGCGGAGCGTGGTTGTGCGGGCAAGAACAGATACTTTCGGCCTGCTTCCTGTCGGCGCAAAGTATCACGTCATGAGTCCCATCGATCCCGCGCACGTAGAGGCCGTGAGAGAACTCATGTCCATCGGCAATACCAGCTTTCATCTTCAGCATTCTGATACAACCCTCGTGCTGCCGCCCGTTCCAAGCTGGCACGAGATGATGTATTTGACAGGCCTGCTTGAGTACTTTGGCGTCATTACATCTGAACATCCCGAACTTCAGGTCTGCATCGAAGGCAGACTTTCGCCTGAACTGTGCCCTTTTCTTGGAGCGAGTGTCATGCTTGCGTCCGAGCGAATGCCTCAGCTTACGTCCGATACGTTCGTCACTACTCATAATGAAGAGACGGGCTTCAGGATGATGGCTTATGACGCGGGAGGACAGAGCCTTCCTTTCCCGTTCGGGCTGGACCTTGGGGAAAAGAGTTTCAGATCGGGACGAACTGATATCCTGGGAAGGAGCGCAGTAAGCGACGTTAAAAAATATCAGCTTCTGGGCACTGTGCTCATGAGATTTCATGAGGGGAAAAACGGACCCTTCGCTGTTCTTGCGGAGCCATTCTGCCGGGCTCTGTATTCGCTTCTCAGCGAGCCTCAGTACGGACTCGAGAGTGTGCTTACAACGAGCTGGATAAAGGTGAACAGGCAGGACGAGGAGTATGAGGCTGCAAAGAAGCATTATTACGAAGCGGTACTGCCCTGCATGAATGCTTACCGCGGCACTGATATCGTCGATCGTGTCAGGGCTCTTTTTGCCTGGCTGGAAAGCGAGGTCCACGCGCGGCAGCAGGAAATGCTGGCTTCGCCGGAATATGAGAAGGAGCGGGAGGTCTTGTTTTCGTTTTGAATCGCGAACGAGGTGAGACAGGAGGTCCTTCCGCACCTGCTGTACCTTCCGAGGCGAGTGAAGCGAAGGACTGAGGGGCGAATCTTCAACTTCGCGGTTGTTTTCTAAAGACTCTCTTTATCCTCTCGAGAGCCCAGTCAAGTTCCTTCTCCTCTGCTGTCAAAGGCGGCGTCCCCGGACTTCTTTAATCCTGGAGTTCCTTTTTTCGCACGTTCATGCGGCTTCTCTTCTTCGATAATCTCTACAGCTTCTTTCGCGACAGCGCATGCAGGAGAATTCCCGCCGAAAGTACTGCCGTGTGATCCCGAATCGAAAAGACCGAGAATGTCTCTGTTCGCGAACACAGCTGACAGGGGAGAGATTCCTCCACCTGTAGATTTGCCGATGATATAAATATCAGGAACTACCTTTTCGTCGTCGCATGCAAAGATATCCCCTGTCCGGCAGAGACCTGTCTGAATCCTGTGCTGCCGCCATCTATCCTTCCTGAAGCGGAGGTGAAGGAGAGCGGGAGATTTTCGTCCGTCGTAAAGAGGGCATTGACGTCGGCGGAGTGGATTTTTCTCGCCGGTCTCCTCACACCCCCGGTCCTGATTTCCCGGCTCACCCCCTCAAGTGACCCGCCTTCCGGTCCTCTGTGATAAAACTGGTCAGCGATTGGAGCAAAGAGGGCTCTGGACGGTGATTTGACATGAAATCGTTCATGATTGATTATTCCAGGAAAGTGGGTTAAGGTTATCTCTACTTTTGTCAGTATTTTCGCCACCCTAGCTCAGTTGGTAGAGCAGCTGTTTCGTAAATAGCAGGTCGCAGGTTCGATTCCTGTGGGTGGCTTTCCCAATTTCAACATCCACTGCTTCAGTCGATGAAATTCCATAAGCTTTCACTTATTGTCATCGTGGTGACGCTGCTGTCATTCAGGGTGATCTCATCAGTGTGCCCGGCTGGAAATCCTGGAACTGGATATGTCGGCGCATTGACTGGAGATGCAGCTGGTGTTGGAGCTGAAATAGCAATACCTTTATCTCAGTCGAATTAATATCTTATCTATGACAAGGGAGCCGACACCTGAAAAAAAAGCCGAATGGAAAGCGCGGGCAGCCCGGAAAAATGCGATTGTCCCTGAATATTTCGAAGTAAGCCCGTACTGGGTTTACCTGAAGTGCGGGGAGTGCGGCGATGCTTTCAAGCGAAATCTTGTTCCACGGCTCGATGAGCCTGTCTTCGTCTGTCCTTCCTGCCGCGCCCGAAACTGGGTCCCGGTGAAGTTTGAACTCTGAACGCGGCGGTCCCGCCTACTCTCCGATCGCAACCTCGCTCTTTACGTCTGAAACTCCTTTGATCATCAGAGTCCTTGCCAGGATTTTGTCTATTTCTTCGTGATCAACCACCCTGCCTGTGAAAGTGACGATTCCATCGCGAACAGAGAACTGAACATTATGGAGCGGGATGCCCTGCCGGGTCAATTGATCGTGGATGGTCTGATAAAGACGCGCATCGCCCACCTCTGGAGGAATGCGGAGCTCGTTGACGACAGAGCTCACCCCCGGGACTTTACGGACAGTGCTTTCAATTGCGGCGATGTCCGTATCTGTTGCGGCGGTGCCGAGCAAAATGACCTCGCGATCACGGCACTCGATCGTCACTCGAAAGTCGTCGGCTTTTCGAGTGGTGGCAAGTTCGGCGCGTACTGAATCACACAGCTCGCTTTCTTCCGAACTATCAGGGGAAGCGACGCTTTCGTACGTCACGACGAGATTGTCTTCCACCTTTTCAACACCGGGAACAGTCAGGGCGGCCGCCTTGATTCTTCGCCTTGCGCTTTCTGTCGGGACTTTGCCTTTCAGGGTGACAGCCCCGTTCTCAACTTCCACCTTCAGGGAATACGGCTTTATTTCGTCCAGCGCGGCAACAGCCGCAGAAACATCGTTGGCTATCCTGTCGTCGTTTTCATACGCAAATGCCTGAATAGAGAGTGCAAAAAGGGCAAAAAGTGCCAGTAGTGTTTTGTGGGCCATTTTATCCTCCGCTTGTTCGACGCCTCTACTGCATATTTACTCCTCAATACTTACAAAGCCAAATAACAGAGGTCAGGGAACGGGCTTTTTTTCAAAAATTTGTCTTTTCCTCTTGACCCGCATGTATTAGAGGAAAGGAAAGGCGTTGCGGTATTGACGAGGGCAAATGGACAAAGAGACCAACGAGAAGCTTGCGGCTACACCTTATAAACAAATAACCAATAATATCCGGGTCTCTGTGCTTCCGGAGCATCTTGAAGACTCGTCTGTGCTCTCCGAAGGCGTTTACGCGTTTGCCTATACCGTGAGGCTCGAGAATCTCGGAAGCGAGGCAGTGCAGCTCCTCGAACGGCACTGGATAATTTTTTCGGGCGAACAGAGAATGCGCGAGGTCGTGGGCCCCGGCGTGGTGGGAGAGAACCCTGTTCTCGAGCCGAAAATGACTTACGAGTATCAAAGCAGTGCGATCATCGAGCACCCGTATGGTTCAATGCAGGGGACTTATACGTTCCGCTCGCAGGAGGGGAAATTCTTCCAGGTGACGATTCCGAAGTTTGATCTGGTGTATCCGGTTGTATTTCATTAAAAAACGAATGGTTGCAGCATGCGCATTTTTTCGGATCAGGGACATCTGAAGAAGCCTTCTCTGCAAGTGGTGGAATCTGATCCGCTGAGAGCCTCGGCAGGCGTTTCAACTGCCTGAAGTACCATTATCCTTTCTCGCTTCAATCAGTGCGCATGGAGTCTTCGCCACCCTCATCGCTTCACGGCCCGGTCGGAAGACAAGCAGCCTGCCGTAAGGATTCCCGGGATTTGCAGGGACCCTTGTGTTTTTTCCACGCAGTCCCGCACGAAGTTTTTCATGTGTTCGTAGTGCGAACCCTTCCAGTAAATCTTACGGCACTGTTCACAGAAGAAAAATTCGTGAAAGGAGGAAAACACACCCTCGGGCACTTTGCCTGCCACAGACCCCTTATCGATGGAAACAATAAGAGAGTTGCATTCAAGGCACCTTGTAAGTGGAGTAACTGCGGCGCTCTTCAGATCGAACCGCC
Organism: uncultured Bdellovibrionales bacterium; assembly: GCA_964421085.1. Classification (GTDB taxonomy): domain Bacteria; phylum Bdellovibrionota_C; class UBA2361; order UBA2361; family CAYQVO01; genus CAYQVO01. The sequence goes on from CAYQVO010000038.1 coordinate 27,105, forward strand.
GAAGGACTTCCCTCAGCTGTTCGCCGGCATGATTCGACCGGACAATGTATGCCCCTGCCGGCAGGACTGATTCAATCAGAAGCCTGTCCTTGCTCAGAAGAATCCGCGCTTCAAGATAGGCATGATGAATAAGAGTCCTGTCGTCTGTTTCTTTCTCATAGAGGGAATCGATTCCGAGCATGCGGAGGTACTTTGCGAGCTTTCCCAGGTGCACGTCGAGAACAAAGCGTAAAGGTTCAGGCATCAGTGAAGCATAACATGAATCATCCACATCCACCCGAACTTACTGGAAACCGGTGCTGACTCAGGTGGAGATCAATCGTGAAATAACCGGCTCTGGAGGACGAATACCGATGCCCTGAGGGTCTCGCCGAAAGCTTGTAAGCCTCCGTCCCCTGCCTGTATACTTACTGCTTCAAGGGAATCTGAAAGAGGAACTTATGGTGAATTTCACGTGCTGCAACCCCGTAAAAATGATTTTCGGAAGAAATACAATTCCCGGAAATCCCGCGCTTCCGGCCATTCTCGGCATGTGCAGTTCCTCAGCATAAGGGAGTTCTCGTCCATGACTGAAGCGCCTGCGTCCAGCACTTATGGCGGATACAGTTTCGAACGGAGAGACTCGCTCTTCAGGGATTCCGCGCTGGCGATTCTTCCTCTTATCCTTGACGTGGTTCATCCACGCTCTGTCATTGATGTGGGGTGCGGACTCGGCGTATGGCTTTCCGTTCTGAAATCGATGGGTGTCCCGGACATTCTCGGGATTGAACGACCGGGGTACGACCGTGAAAAAATTCTCGTTCCGCAGGAAAACATCGCGCTGATGGACCTTCGGGAGCCTCTCCGCCTGTCGCGAAAGTTCGACCTGACTCTTTCACTCGAGGTGGCTGAGCATCTGCCTCCTGACCGCGCATCCTCCTTTATAGATGATCTCACCGGGCTTTCGCCAGTAATCGCTTTTTCCGCAGCCATACCGCTTCAGGGCGGCCCTGGACATCTGAATGAACAGTGGCCGGATTACTGGATTAGCCTCTTCGATCAGAGCGGCTATGAAGCATTCGACATTATAAGGCCCGCGATCTGGCGGAACGATGAAGTGAAATTCTGGTACCGTCAGAATCTTCTTCTATTCATCGACAGGACATGCATCGCGAAATTTCCATCTCTGTCGAATCTTCCAAAGCCATTGCCGTTAGTGCATCCCGCCGCCTATTTGAGGAAATGCGAGGAGCTTGAAAGGATGATCAGAATAACAGATATGAGGCTCTGGAAGCGCCTGCAGAAAACGACATTCCTGCTCGAAAGAATTTCAAGGCGGCTGAAGCGCGGTTTTGCATGGAAGAACCGGAAGACTCCACGTTAATCCGGCGAGCCGCGGTGTCAAGTCCAATTGCGGCATTGCTTCCGGTCGCGGACAGGTTTCTCGTCGAGTACCGCCTCAATATCTTCAGGCAACTTTCCTGGCTGCGTGTTTTCGAATCTGTGCGGAGCGCAGCTCCCGCCCGAGTGGACCTCTCGACATTGAGGAGGAAAGACAGTAAAACAGGGAAAAAGGCGGACGATAGCCGCGCAATGGCAGAATGTCGCGCCTGTGTCCACACTGGAAATGATGGCGAAAACGGATGATCCGCCGGGACACTTGAAAGCATCTGCATTGGAAACAGAGTCATCTCCAATAAGGCCGGGATTATTCAATGGAGTTCCATCCGACAAGACTCCCTCAATCATTCGCGTTCTGATCATCACCTACCATTTCCCGCCGGCAGAGGGTATAGGAAGCTTACGCACGGGCGGCCTTGCGAAATATCTCGTACGCATGGGATACGATGTCACAGTAATCACCCGTGATTCGTCAGAGGTTCATCCCTCGTGTTGCCGTGTCTTCAGAATTCCATTCGGGAAAATAAGGAACCCTTTCAGAGCAAGGCTGCCGGCGAGAATATTTGACAGAATCATGAGGCTCATCAACAGAAATCTGGTTTTCCCGGATGCTCTGCGCCAGTGGATCCGCCCCGCATCGAGCGCAGCAATGAGCCTCTTCAAAGAAGGCGGCTTCGACGTGGTCATCTCGTCTTCCGGCCCTTACAGCGTTCACGTCATCGGAAAAAACGTGAAAAAGCGCTGCAAGGTTGCCTGGATCGCCGACTTTCGGGATCTATGGTCGGAAAATCACGCCTATCCGTACTCCAGGCTGAGGAGAGTTTTTGATCGAAGGCTGGAAGTCCGAACTCTGGCCTCTGCTGATCATATCACGATCGTGTCAGCTCCTATGAGGGAGACAGCTTTGAAGCTGCACAGGAAGGCTGTTTCCGTCATAACGAATGGATACGACCCTGAAATCTCAGTGAGCAACATTGTCCTGCCGAAACATGACCGGATGACATTCGTATTCACCGGGAACATCTGGCCGCACTACATTTACCGTTTCGATTATCTGATCATGTCATTGGAAAAGCTTGTCCTTGAGAGTTCGATCGATCCCCGCAGGATACTGTTCAGGTTTTTCGGGAACGTCAGTCGCGAATGGCGTTTTCGGGCGGGTCGCAATAGTCAGGTCCTGGAGATGATCGAGTTTTGCGGTCGCGTCAGCAGAGCCGAAGCTCTGCAGGCGCAGCGGGCGGCTGACGTGCTGCTTCTGCTTGCCTGGTCGGATGGAATTGAAAAGGGTGTATATACAGGGAAGGTATTCGAGTATCTTGCCGCTTCCCGGCCGATTCTTTCGATCGGTGGAAGCAAGGATGACGTTTTGAGCGAACTGCTCACAAAGACGGGAGCTGGACGATGCGCGCACACGTTATGCGAAATCGAGGCTGCCATTCTGTCGCTCTACCGCCAGTTCCAGTCTGATGGTAATATTCGCTATCAGGGAATACCCGAAGAGGTCTCCAAGTTCTCCCAGATCGAAATGGCGAAAAAGTTCTCATCTGTCATAAGGGCCTGCGTTGAGCAGCGGAAGAATTCAGGAGATGTGAAAAGATCGGTTCTCTCTGCGGAGGGATGAATGGAACTGAAAGGAAAAAAAATTCTTGTGACAGGCGCGGACGGGTTCATCGGCAGCCACCTGGTCGAGGAGCTTGTTGCGCAGGGATGCGTCGTGCGTGCCCTTGCGCTCTACAATTCCTTCAATAACCGGGGATGGCTTGAGGATCTCCCAACCCTGAGCAAAGTGGAAGTTTTGTGCGGAGACATAAGGGATGCGTCTTTGTGCAGAAAGATATGCGAAGACATCGAGGTCGTTTTCAACCTGGCAGCCCTCATCGCGATACCTTATTCTTATGAGGCGCCCGACAGCTATGTGGATGTCAATATCCGCGGCGTTATGAACATGCTCCAGGCCGCGCGTGACGCCGATGTTCAGCGTTTTGTGCAGACTTCGACCTCCGAGGTGTACGGCACAGCCCGGTATGTCCCCATCGATGAGGAGCACCCGCTTCAGCCGCAGTCTCCCTACAGTGCTTCAAAGATAGGCGCTGACGCCATGGCTGTGAGTTTCCATAACGCATTCGGAATGTCTGTCGTCATTGCCCGCCCGTTCAATACCTACGGTCCACGGCAAAGCGCCAGGGCGGTCATACCGACAATCATTACCCAGATTGCGGCAGGCGCGAAATCGGTAAAGCTTGGTGATGTCACACCGACGAGAGATTTTAACTACGTTACTGATACTTGTCTCGGTCTCATGCTTCTTGCAGCCTGTGATGAAGCGGCAGGACAGACTGTCAACATCGGATCCAATTGCGAGATCTCCATCAAGGATGTTTTTGAAAAAATAAAACGCCTGATGCGATCGGAAATTACACTGGGACTGGACGAGCAGCGTCTCCGCCCCGTGAATTCGGAGGTTTTCCGGCAATCTTGCGATAATACCAGGATAAAAAAGTTGACGGGTTTTGCACCGCAAGTCGGCCTGGACAGGGGGTTGGCGAAGACAATCGAGTGGTTCAGCCGCCCGTCAAATCTCGGGCGCTATAAAAGCGGAATCTACAACAAATGAGAGGATTCTGCAGAACATGAGAGCTGTCATCCTTGCGGGTGGGAAGGGCACCCGGCTTCACCCCTATACCGTCGCAATCCCCAAGCCGCTTGTTCGGGTCGGTGATTATCCCATCCTTGAAATAATCGTCCGGCAGCTGGTTGCCGACGGTTTCGATCATCTTACGTTGGCGGTGAATCACCAGGCTGAACTCATCGAGACTTTCTTCGGGGATGGTTCCAGGTGGAAGATCAGGATTGATTATTGTCGCGAGGAAAAACCCCTGGGTACCATGGGTCCCTTGACCGTTGTTCCGGAGCTTCCTGAGCATTTCCTGGTGATGAACGGCGACGTTTTGACTGATATGGACTATCGCCTGCTTTACGACGAACATGTGAAAGCAGATCGTATATTCACAATTGGATCCGTCTATAGAAGGGATTGCAGCGAATACGGAGTGCTCGAAATGGGCGCCGACGGTAATCTGATCGCTTTTGAGGAGAAACCTGTTCGCGAACTTCTCGTCAGCATGGGGGTTTATATCGTCAGCCGGCGTGTCCTTCCGTTCATTCCCCGGGACACGCATTTTGGGTTCGACAATCTGATGCTCAGATTACTCGCGTCAGGCGATCCCGCCGCGGTGCATGTTCACGATCGGCTATGGCTCGATCTGGGGAGGCCGGAAGATTATGCACTGGCAGCGGAACTGTTTGAAAATAATCGTGAAGCTTTTATACCCAGGGAAACGGATGAGTAAAAAAAAGGTTCTGGTCGTGGGCAATTACGGGAGTATTCATTTTCACAGATGGTGTGGGTTCCTTCGCGATGCCGGTCTGGATGTATACGTCAGGAACCATCATCCAAGAAGACCGGAACATTTTTCTTTGAATTATTCCGGCTACAGATTCCACGACGTTTCATACCGCAATGTGTCCGCTGTCGCGGAAAAAGCCCTGAGAATTGTCTTTTGGCTTCTGGATTATATTTTCCTGCGCTGGTCCCGCTTCGACTATGTGAACCTGCACTATGCCAACATCATGAATGTGCGTTTATCGATGGTCTGCCATTCCGACATTGTGCTGACATGCTGGGGGTCAGACATACTAGTTCAATACCGCGGCCTCGGACCCAGAGCAAAGGCTCGATTCGATTCATTGTTCAAGCGTTCAAAGGCGATTACGGTTTGTTCTCTTTCCATGCGCAACACCATTCTCGAGAGATGTCCGTCGATCGCTGAAGAAAAGCTGCACCTGGTCTTTTGGGGCGTCGACGAGGATCTTTTCGTGCCCGCTTCCCGAGCAGACAGGGAAAACTCGCGGAATAGCCTTGGGATCCCATCGACCGCGCTCGTCTTTCTCAGCATGCGTACAATGCAGGAACGCTACCGTATCCTTGAAATCATCCGCTGGTTCAAGTCTCTCTCTCCGACTGAGGAAACGTATCTTCTAGTCCACACCCGCGAGGAAAATGCATACCTTGATAAGTGCCGCGTCAATGCCGCTGATGATCCCCGCATCATTTTCCACATCGAGAAATCACCCGACAGCGGAATAGTATCTCTCTGTCATGCCAGCGATTTTTCTCTTTCTTTCCCCGTATCGGACGCAACGCCTGTCAGCATGCTTGAGGCTTTTGCATGCAATCTTCCGGTAATAGCAGGCGACGGGATAGAGTCGTACCATGAACTCGCCGCCCATTATCCGATGCTGATTCGAAATCTTGATGAGTTGACCTGGCCGGATATCGAGTCCTTCAAGGCCCGACTGGCCGGGGAGACAGAGTCTCTCAGGGAAAAGTGCATTCGTCTCCATTCCAGGACGAAAACCATCGAAAGCCTCAGAAAGATCTTTCAACCTTGACCAGGGAAAAAGGGGATGGTTCCTGAGCTATGCCCATAAATAGATAGCCGTGCATGTGAGCTTGTGATCTGATGCGAATTGGAAAAGACGTATTCGATCATGGAGGCTCACATGCAGGCAGAGAAGGAATGTCATAAATGGCTGGCGAATGTCATGCCCGGAATGCATCGCGGAAGGGTATCCGCGCTTTATGCCGTGGTGACTGGCGCCCTTCGTGGAGGACGGCTCAACGTCACTTCTGCCCGTGTTCTGTTTGTCTGTCGGAGGAGAATAGATCAATGTTTTGTGGGGATCTCTCAGGAACCGTCCCCTTTTTGCTGCAAGTCAGATCAGCTCCGCGAAGACGGGTTGAGGGGGCCGGTAAGAGAGCCTGATCCGCCGGCCTCCATGAAGCGAACACGACACCTGGAAACCGCTATTGTCGCAGGAATAAAGCCCTGAAACGAAAATTGGCAGGGTAATCTTCGAAGCCGAGGGTTCTATTTCATACTGCCCCGCTTTTACTCTCGTATTCAGCACGACATACTGAATGCCTGCGTCTTTCAATCGGGGGATGTCGGCCGAGAGGTCGATATACTCGAGATCAAAACTTGTGTTCCAGCATACTGAGGATATTTCCCGGCCCTCAAATACTGGAATCTCCGAACCGTCAATCCACACTTTTCTCGATGGGTTTACGACATCCTCTGCGGGCACAAGCGCGCATGCAACCGAAACTTCCGAAGGAAGAACTATCGAATCCTCGTTCAGAGTGTTCCTGAGGCTCTTCATTATCGGCAGAATCGGTTCGCACATAAGACCGCTGTCCATCGTCTCTGAGACGCAGATGTCGAATTTTGCAGGGTTTCGAAAGTGACGAGCATCGCAGCAGATGACCTCGACCCGATCCGAAAGCGAAAATGCATTCACCACCCGCCTTGCTGTCTCGGCCGAATCGGAGTTCGATTCGAGGCATACGGCCCTGATCTTCGGACTGATAAGCGCCGCATATACTCCGAAAATCGGAACAGGCCCGCAGCCTGCGTCAAGGACACGCGTTTCCTCTTTCCCGCGCGTTTTCTCTCTGACAGCATCAGACAGCCCGAGGAGAAACATTTTTGTCCTCACTTCGTCATACAGGCACTCAAGCGCCTGATTAAATGCAAGTCCCGTTGCGGGTTCGCGATCCGGATCTTCCGGAATTCCGATCCCGTGTCGCGTGAGAAAAAACTCTTTCAGCAGATCTCCGCCGGACGCATGTTCATGGGACTCTTTCTCCGACGAAGGCGTTCCGCGAAGTTCCGCAATGATACTCTCGAGTTCGGAAAGAAGGGGTTCCGGATCAGGCGCGTGTCCGGCCCGCCGCAAAGCTTTCGACTGACGATATGCTCCGGAGATCATATGAAAAGTGTACCTTTTAAGGGATCACTAATCCCGCCTTTCGTCAAGAAGGCCACAACCATTTGATCTCGTTCGGTATCGCGCGTTATTATTCCCGAATGTGAGCGTTAACATGGTCCACAAAAAGGGAATGGTTGAGTCTTCGAATGATCTTGTAACCACGGTGCTGGATGCTTCCGGTGTAGCTGTCTGGGATTGTGATATCAGGACCGGGCGGATCAGGTGGGCCGGGAACGACACAATAAAGCTGCTTCTGGAAAGCAGGGCTGAACAGCCCGTCACAATTGAGATACTTGAAAGCCTCCTGCATCCGGACGACATAGAAGAAGCGCGCCGGAAAATCAAAGAAGCCCTGAATGAAAGAATAAAGTTTGTTCTTGAATTCCGCATCTTCGGTTTGTCCAACGAGGAAGTGAGGTGGCTGAGCGTTATCGGCCGCGGAATATACAATGAGCGGGGCGTTCCTGTTCGAATGACAGGCGCAGTGGCGGAAGTTACCGGGAGAAGACGATCCGAGGATACGCTTCGCGAGAGGGAGAAGATTTATGCTTCTATTATGAGCCAGGCGGAAGTCGGCATTATTCTGGTCGATCCCGGGACACTTGAGTTCCTCGAATTCAATGACGCAATCTGCAGAATGCTCGGCTACACGAGGGAAGAATTCGCCCGGCTCAAGCTCTCCGAAATCCAGACCATGTCCATTGAGCAGCTGAAGAAAAAATTAAGCCTGCTGCTCGAACGCAGAGGGCTTGTATTTGAGAATGTGCATCGCGCAAAGGATGGAAGTGCAAGAGAGGCGCGAGTCAGCGTCCAGGTGCTGAAGAGCGGGGAGCGGAACCTGCTTGCGGCCATCGTGGCTGATATGACTGAGGCCAGGCAGAGAGAGGACGTTTTGAGGGAAAAGGCCATGTTCCTGCGGGAGGTTGAAAAAATCGCCCGAATCGGAGGGTGGAAGGCAAATCCCGTCACAGGTTATCTGAAATGGACGGAAGGGATTTACGATATTATGGAAGCGTCGCCCGATTCCGCCCCGGATTTCATGGCGGGCGGTAAATACATCCTCCCCCAGTATATCGATGAACTCGTCGAGAGCATTCGCAGCTCTTTTCAGACAGGCGATCCTTTCATAATGGAGTGGGAAATTCTTACAGAGTCCGGCAGGAGACTGTGGACTGAGGCAAGAGGGGTCGCTTCGCTCCGTGAAGGCGAGGATGCGTTCGCAATTGGCACCTTTCAGGATATTACCGAAAGAAAACGCATCGAACAGAAGCTGATAGAGTACCAGGAGAGGCTTCGCTCTTTGAGCGCGGAACTGGCGCGGGTGCAGAACAGGGAGCGCCGTGAGCTGGCGGCTTCGCTGCACGACAATGTTGTGCAGTCTCTAGGGAAGCTCTGATCAAGGGTACTATAATTTCCGAAAAAATGTGAAGTTGG
>CAYQVO010000039.1:0-11830 GCA_964421085.1 uncultured Bdellovibrionales bacterium
GTTGTCGCATCAATTTCACAAAGAGTTATCGCATGTTGGGCGGCAGATGGTGCACAAAAATTTAAGCCTGTTGTCAACTAATGAAAAATCCCGGAAAAATCGACTGGTTACGCAGCTTTTTTTGAAGGGGACCAGATAGTCACGCAGTATCACTCAGGCAGCCTCTGCTGCCTGATTTTTGAATTCGCGAATAGTTGCTGAAACAAGCGGAAGTTGAAAATACCGACCGTAATGGAATAAGTTTTCAGGAATGAGCTACGGAAATATGAACGCCGAGTATCATCGATATCTTCGCAGCATACTGACTGACGATTTCTCCGTCTTTAAGTTAAGCCGCGCCGGGGGAAGCATAGCAACGACCGGCGGAATGATGAGATTCAATCTCTCGAAGGGTTTTCCTCTCATCAATACAAAGAAGCTTTTTTACCGCGGCATTCTCCATGAAGTTGTGTGGTTTCTCAACGGTCCGGAAGCTGACGGTGAGCTGCACATAGATTATCTGCTCCGGAACAAGTGCGGTTTCTGGACGGGAAATCTTTTCGATTTCTATCTCAAGAAACAGAAAAAAAATCTCGAGAAGTATTCACCCGAATGGAACGACACTTATTCCTGGTTCGAGGATCAATTGAAGAATAACGTGGAGTTTCTTCGTGAACACGGAAGTCTCGGCCGGCCCTACAGCGCGCAGTGGCGTGACTGGCGGTGCAGCTCCGGCGGCTCGGTCGATCAACTCGTATCTGCCTTTGAACAGCTCAAGGCCCTGTCTGACAGCCGCCGGATTATTGTAATGGCCTGGAGGCCTGATGAGCTGAACAATATGGCTCTGCCGCCATGCCATATGTCCATGCAGTTCGTAGTAATGAAAGAACGCCTGGACATTCAGATGCTGCAGCGATCGTGCGATTCTTTTCTCGGCGTCCCCTTCAATATTGCGAGCTATGCGGCTATCGGCACGTTTGCGGCTGCCTGGACCGGGCTCAAGCCCGGAATCTTTACACATCACCTCGTCGACACTCACATATACACGGGCGGACGCGCTCAATCGGCATGGTATGAGGCGAATTTCGATGAACTCAGGACCCGCGTCAGGAACGCAGAGACGGCGGAAAGTTTTCTCGAAATAAAAGAGTGGATTCTGGAAGAGTCGCCGGAGGGTGTGATGCGCGACGAAGAGAACATGGATCATGTCACCGCAGTGCTCGAGCAGCTCTCACGCGACACTGAACTGTACCCGTGTGCGGAGCTCGCTGTAAAAGTCGACAGAAATCTCGGGGCGAAGGAAATTCTTGACTCAGTTTCCTTCGAAGACTTCACTGTCTCAGGGTACAAGGATAATCATTATCCTGAGATCAGAAGAAAGATGGCCGTGTAGTGCCGCGCGCCGAGATGCAGTTACTCCTTCTTCTCATTCCCGAGCAGCAGACCTTCGACCTGAGCATCGAGAGAAAGCACGCCTGCCCTGCTGTAAACAAGGAGTTTCTCACGCGAATCGGCGATGTCGAGATTCCGCATCGTCAACTGCCCGATCCGATCTTCAGGTGAAAACTCGCCTTTTCCGCTCTCCATTGTCAGCCGCTCAGGATGATACGTCAGATTCGGACCTGTCGTGTCAAGGATTGTATAATCGTCTCCCCGGCGAAGTTCGAGTGTGACTTCACCGGTTACAGCCTTGCCGACCCATTTTTGAACGCTTTCGCGAAGCATCAGGGCTTGAGGATCAAACCACCGGCCTTCGTATGCCAGGCGTCCGAGACGCCGTCCCATGGTGCGATAGTTGTCGATTGTTCCTTCGTTGTGAATGGCAGTGACGAGGCGTTCATAGGCTATATGGAGGATGGCCATGCCGGGAGCTTCGTACACGCCCCGGCTCTTTGCTTCAATGACTCTGTTTTCGATCTGATCGGACATTCCAATACCGTGCCTTCCGCCGATTTCATTGGCTTTGTACACCAGTTCGACTGGATCGAGTTCCACTCCGTTTATGGAGACCGGGAAACCTTCATTGAACCGGACTGAAACAGTTTCATTCTTTATTTCAACTGAAGGATCCCAGAAGCGTACACCCATTATGGGGTCGACGATGTACATTCCTTTTTCGAGAAACTCCAGGTCCTTCGCTTCGTGAGTGGCGCCCCAGATGTTTGCATCGGTTGAATACGCCTTTTCAGGGCTCATTTTGTATTTAAACTCGAGCTCCGCAAGCCATTCACTCATTTCCTTACGGCCCCCCAAAGACTTTACAAAATCGGTGTCGAGCCAGGGTTTGTAAATTCTCAGTGAAGAATTTGCGAGAAGTCCGTACCTGTAGAAACGTTCTATGTCGTTTCCTTTGTATGTTGAACCGTCACCCCAGATCGTAACGCCATCCTCGCGCATTGCGTTGACAAGCATCGTGCCTGTTACCGCCCGGCCAAAGGGGGTGGTATTGAAGTACGTCCTTCCCGCCGTGGAAATGTGGAAGGCTCCGCACATGAGCCCGGATAGTCCCTCATGTACAAGCTCTTTCCGGCAGTCGAGCAGACGGGCATTTTCCGCTCCATATTCGCGGGCGCGAACGGGGATATCGTCAAAATTATGCTCGTCATACTGTCCCAGGTTTGCCGTATAAGTGTACGGGACCGCGCCTTTCCGGCGCATCCAGGCAACTGCAGCGCACGTATCAAGGCCGCCTGAAAAGGCTATTCCCACCTTTTCTCCCATCGGCAACGACATAAGAATATTGCCCATAAGTCCTCCTGACGTTATCCCCGGGGCACTTGGCCGCCCCGTTCCGGGAAACGATACCCGAAAAGCGGGTCGTATTGAAAGAACAGGGCTGAGAACGGACCCTCAGGCGTTTTGGGTCGATTGACAGAACCATGATCCCCTGTAAAAGTATTTATGGCCGGAATATACCGCCCCGCCTACGGAAATGTTGTTTAACAGGAACAGCCGGTGATCGCGCAGGATTCACTCTTCGATGAACGAAGGCTTCAGGCTTTCAGGGCGGCGATCCTTCATTATGTTAAGCCAGGCATGCGGGTGCTTGAGATCGGTGGGAAAAGGGGCGACCTCTCTTCCATTGCATCACAGGCCGGAGCGGCTGTCGGATGTGTGGTGGAGAGTGCCGAGGCAGCCCGGAACACCGAGACATTTCTGCATGAAAAAGGATGCGTCAACGTGGAAGTAGTCATCGCGGATCCTGCCTCATGGGCGCCGGAATCTCCTGTGGACATTGTATTATGCGACACACTTGAGCCTTTGCTTCTGTGCTCCCGGCAGATAAGCCTCATATCAGCGTTCAAGCGGAATTACGAAGAGAAGTTTGGAGGTGAAGAGATTCCTGTGATCCTTCCCGAGGCGACCCTGCTTGCTGTTCAGGCTGTGCAGTATCAGTTCGATTCGGCCCGGACGCCGGTGTCGTCTGATCCGTATTCTGCTGATGCCTCCATAATAGAGCTGAGCAACCCGATTGTTTACAGTACCTTCCAGTACAGGGATCCTCTTCCGCTGGACTTTTCGTGGAGCGGTAACCTTGCGCTTGTGCGTGAGGGAACTTTGACGGGGCTTCGCTTCATCACAAAGAATGTCCTGGCGATACTTATCGAGGCCAATACGGCAGTTGACTGGCATAACGAGTACATCACAATCCCAGTGACTGTGGATGTGGTTGTTAAATCAGAGGAAATCGTGCGGGTCACTTTCAGGCACGAAGCAGGTGGAAGCCTGGAGGACCTGGCGGCGACCATAGAAGTCTCCAGATAAGTCCTCATCAATCGGCCGTTTCCCTGTCATTGAGCTGACCGCGGAAAACCTATATAACTGGAAAAGGTTCTTTTTTAACCAGGTATGTAAATGGCTGATAAGAGACGAGTTGTCATAACAGGAATTGGAATAATCTCTCCCATTGGAAATTCCACTGCAGCAGCGTGGGAAGCCGCACTCGCAGGTGAGTCGGGGGTTGGACTTATAACACGCTTCGATACGACGGACTTCCCGAGCAGGATTGCCGGAGAGGTGAAAAATTTCAACGTGGGAGAATATATTGAGCCGAAAGAGGTCAAAAAGCTCGACCTCTTCTCCCAGTATGCTATTGCCGCGTCTCAGGAAGCCTGGGACCAGTCGAAGATTGCGTCGTCAGGCATACCGTTCGAGCGAATAGGAAGCATATTCGGTGTTGGAATCGGAGGGCTGTATACGCTGCAGAAGTACCATGAAGCGTTCCTGAACGGCGGGGTGCGGAAGATATCACCTTTCCTTATTCCCGGCATGATTTCCAATCTGGCTCCGGGCAATATTGCAATCAGGTATGGAATAAAGGGCATTAACTATACGCTGACCAGCGCGTGTGCTTCAGCTACGCATGCGATTGGTGAGGCGTGGCGGGCGATTCGTGACGGGCTGCAGGACGCTGTAGTGACAGGCGGAAGCGAAGCGACAATTACGACGATTGGAATCGGGGGCTTCTGTTCGATGAAGGCTCTTTCCACGCGGAATGACGCGCCGCAGAAAGCCTCCCGTCCGTTCGACAAGGAGAGGGACGGATTTGTGATGGGAGAGGGATCTGCAGTGCTGATTCTCGAAGCGATGGACCTTGCAGTGAAGCGGGGCGCTCCAATCATTGCGGAGGTGACCGGTTACGGAGCATCATGCGATGCTTATCATATCACTGCTCCGAGCGAGGATGGCGATGGCGCTGTATCCTGCATGAATAACGCTCTTCTGAGCGCAGGACTCAAGCCTGAAGACATCACTTACATCAACGCGCACGGGACTTCCACCCCCTTCAACGACAAGATTGAGAGCGCGGCGATTAAGAAGTTGTTCGGCCCATGGGCAAAGGAAGGTCTTTGTGTGAGTTCGACGAAATCAATGACAGGGCACCTGCTTGGAGCTGCCGGGGCTGTTGAAGCCGCGTTCGCTGCGCTTGCAGTTCGCGACGGTATTATTCCTCCAACCATAAATCTCGACAATCCGGACGACGAATGCGACCTGGATTTTGTGCCGCATAAGAGCCGCAAGGTGGATGTGAAGGCCGTGCTCTCGAATTCATTCGGTTTCGGCGGCACTAACGCTTCTGTCGTCATCAGTGCCGTACGGTAGCCTCCTTACCCGGAGTTGCCTGTAAATGGCTGACGACTTTCTCGAAGAAAAGATCAGAGCCGAGGACATTCTCCTCGGATCTATTGGCTTCGGCGAAGAAGCCAGGATCACTTTTCTGGAGCGCACTGATGCCGGCTATCGCGGCAGGGGAAAGTTCGCGGACGGCGAAGAATTCGAGTTTGAATCAGACGAAGAACTCGACGCGCTGGAGGTCTGGGCGCTTGGTGTGCTGCTGAAAAAGTGAATGCTGCGGGAATAGAGGCTGTCCCGGCCCGGTCCTTTTCCCATTGCGATGGCGTGCGGACTGAATTCGATCTGCCGGCAGCGTGCGGTTGTCACAGCTCTTCCAAAAAAATATCAGTGTGGGGAATTATATACACGGGAAGGCGTCACTCAATGGAGAGCTGGAAGGAATTTTCAAGAGTCTCCTTCAGGCGCACGCAGTCCACGATTATATTCCCCTGGTCGGGGGGAGGCGGGTCTTCAGTTGAAGAAATCGCGACATAACGGTGACCGAGAGCCTCGGCAATATGCGCCATGCACATCTTTACGTCGGTAGAGAAGAATTCAAGCATGAAGGACTCACGGGGCATGAAGAGTGCATGAAGCATCCCCGAACCATGAGGGCCCGCGATAGCGTGAGCCTGTGCGGCGATGCCGATTTGCTCCTTGACAGGCAGGTTCTCCATGAGTGTCTCCTGGAAACCGTATCTCCGCAGCAACGATTCCACCTCCTCCTGGTTGACCAGCCTTCTGTCTCTATGAAGAAAGCGGCGGGGAATGTAAATCCTGTCGCAGGATCGCAGGGGGTGCTTTGCTTTCCCTATCAGGCGGTCCCGTAACGCGGTGAACAGTCCGCCCGGGTGGTACATTTGATCGCCGTAGAAGTGCGTGGGGATCCAGAGATCGTTCGTGTTGACCATGAAGTATTCCATGGGAAGACACCGCTCTTTGCTCACACCCAGCATTTCCATCGTTTCTTTCACCCATGGATTGACGTTGGACGCCGGGACTATATACGTCCCCGAAAACCCGCAAGCCTCCGCCACAATGACTTTGGGGAGAGAGTCGAGGATCCAGTGATAAAAGCAGTAACTGGCGGCAGAGACGAGAGATACTGCGCTTTGGAGTTGTGGACAACCGTGGTTGCATGGCACCGGCTTCATCAGAAGGCTCTCATTCACCAGGGTGTGAGCATTCTGCTCATTGAGGATACGATTTTCGAAGGTGAACAAAATGGCGTACGCACCGACGAACACTCCTCCGGGCAAACGGTAACATCCAAGTTTATGTTCAGAGCCTGTCAGATGCCGTGTCGTGCAGTCCGCAAATCCGGGCATGTGCACGAAGGATAGATTATCTTGAGGTAAGTCGAGCAGGGAAATGCACTGCTTTTCCACTTCCGACAGAAGGAGAGATTCCGAAGTTTCACTTTCGTCTGCCATGTTTCCTGTAAAATACCTTCGTTCATCGAGTGCTGCAAGCGGGATTATCCCTTCGCCTGCGTCAGATTGTCAGATCGAGGTGACTGTATCCCAGGAGCCGCATGCCCACATAAACAGGGAAGCAGAGTGTATGGAGGTCTTCATGCCCATTTTTCCGAAGGAGTCTGAAAACGAGTCCCCTGTCAATTCCGCACTCGTCCATGACGCGGTCCATGAGACGAAAGAAGTCAGACGGTGTCGAACTCAGACGCTTTTCACTGCGGCGCTGCAGCCTGTGTTAGTGCCCGGAGAATGGCGTCTCCCACTCCTCGGCGGAAAAGCAGTCACGCTTCCAGCCGGTGCGCGTGTCCGGAGGGTGCGGCATGTAGAGGAAGAAATTGTTGAGTAAGATATTGACATTGAATACACCGAAGTGGTGATTCGAAGGATCGGTGAGATCTGCAATTGTTGCAGCTTCCCGCGTGGAAATCTCCTCGTCTGTCACATTCATTTCCTGAAATGCCGGAGATGCAGCATCCATCAGGTAAGGACAGTCGATTACTAAGTTCAGCACAGGCTGAACGAAATAAGGGATTGCCTTGAACCTGTATGACAATGGCCGAGTGGATCTAATAAAGGGCTTCGACGGTATTCTTCCTGAGTTTTCGGCGGAGCTTAACCAGCCGGCTGTTCGATCAGGCTGCCCGTTTGAGGTGGTCCCTGCGCAACCGCCGGAAAACGTCGCTGTTTCCGAGATTGAACTGGTCGATATTCTTCTGGTCTCCCCGGAACTCCTCATTGCTTCGACCGTCGAGTTGTACAGGGTCCTTTGCCTCATTACGCAACTGACGCCTGAGGATCTCAAGGGGATCTCTCATTTCAGGATCTTTTTGTTCCGTCTCAGGCTGCGCTTCAGGCTCAGCGTCCATTCGCACTTTTTTGGTACGGACGCGCGGAGCAGAGAGGCCGGGTGTTGCCTTTCCTTTCCTTTTCTTCCGTCCTGGGCGGGGGGGCAGCCCTCGCTCCCTCCCGGGTGAGTTCGAGGGGAAGAGCCGCTCGTTTGAAAGGTCCATCCCGGCGTAGTTCCATCGAAGCGTGCCGGCATCTCTGATCAATCCTTCGGCATTGCCGCTTCCGCCCATGCGGTAAAATATATCGTGTATCGCCTCTTCGTTTCCCGTCGCTCTTACCGTTACACCCTTCGCATTTCGCGTGGTTTCGATTACGATTCGCGAGTTTCCAGGGGTGAACGCCACGGCTTCCGCCATTTGATTTCTGCTCTCGCGGAGGTGGCCTGTGTAATTGTGTGAAAGATTGATATCGTCCAGCGTCTGCTGACTGGTCGTCGTGGCAAGCATTTCCAAAACCTCTCATTTAAATTATACCATTTATCCGGCGCTAAAAAACCATTTCGCGGCGTCCCGGTTCATGTAATAAGCTGAGCTAAGTAGCGCAATTTATTACTACGGGAGTCCGTGCGGATGAGCATATACAGCATGATTTCCACTTCGGCTTCGGCGCGCTATACCCGGGCCGCGCTTTCGAGCTTTTTTGCCGCCACGCCGATTGAAAGCACAGACCGGTTTTATCTTATCGATAACGATGGGGACTTTGACGGGACGGAAGAAAATGTTCCGTGCCGTATTGTAAAAAATCCCGCTCCCAGAAGCTTTGCCGAGAATGTGAACCGGGGGATCTACGAGGCCCTTCAGCTGAAGACTTCCCTGTACTTCCTGAACAACGATGTGATTTTCCCGAGGGACTGGAGAAGTCCGCTCGCTGCCTCTCCTCCGGGAATTACTGCTCCGCTGTGTAATCAGCAGCTTCAGTACGAAAGCAGGGCGTTCAATGTGAAACACACGATGACCATCGACGAGTTCGAAGGCCATGAAGAGGATTTTGAAAAGATAGCGGCGGAGCACCGCTCGAAAGCCACGGGAGTGCAGCGCGTTTTATCTCTTCCATTTTTCTGTGTTTATCTTCCGCATGAAGTGCTTGATGCGCTGGGATATCTCGACGTTTCATTCGGGAAAGGAGGGGCGGAAGACAATGACTACTGTCTCCGCGCAGCCCTTGCGGGGATTCCTGTGCAGTTTGCCTGCGCCTCGTACGTGCTTCACTTCAGCGGAAAGTCGACATGGGCAGGGGCGGAAATGGAGGACGAAACCAGAGCGCGAGTATCACAGTACAGGCAGGCCTTCGAGGAGAAGTGGGGAAAGACTTTGTGCAGTCTCGTGATTGATTTCGACAATAAAGTGCTCGGACAGAACCGAAAGCTGGAGGCAGCCGCTCGGCAGGGAGATCTCAGAGCGCTCGTTGAATCCGCCCTTGAGCTCGACAAGCGGCCGGCGCCCCCTGTTAAAGTGAGGTAGACCGTTTAAGGACTACCGCTTCGGACAATCGATTGCCTCGCGCATCCTGTGAACTCAGGCGGCGTGATTTAGAATAAACTCTCTTGCGGAGTCTCCTGAATTGACGAATGACGGATCGTTCACAGCATCGGCGGCTTCAGGAAGAATCTCGTCAAAAGAACGATAAGTCCGGATAAACGGCGCATTCTCCGGGAATATTCGCGACAGGGCAGGGACATGATTCGTATCCGGTTTTTGAGAAGTTCCAGCGCCTGCTTCCGGGCTGTATCCCATACGTGGCCCGTAAAGCCCGGATGAAACTTTTTTGGAGCAGCGGGAGCATCGCTCCAGACATCCGGGTCGGCGGCAGAAGGAAGCCATGATACACGGTCGATTTCCTTCTCCACACAGTGCTCGGCGTCCTGATACTGCGATTGAAAGACCCAGCCGCCTCATTCATGAAGCGTTTTTGCAGTCTCGAAGTCGGAAGGATTGCGCGTCTCACGGCGCTTATTGCGGCGAAAATCGATGAACCAGAAGGAAGTTTTTCTCAGGCATTACCTGTCAAGCTCCGAACTGGAAAGGTCCAAAAGAATTCGCCGGACGAGAGAATATCGGTTTCATGCCCAGGCTGCCGGAGGGCTTTTGCTGCAGACTCGCCCGTCGCGCCGGCGTGATAATGGGCTATGGAAGTTCCAATACGCACCTGAAAAAGCATGGAGGTTTCAAGATGTTTTCGGCAAGCCCCTGGAGGATCCCGCCGCGCTCAGTTTTCCGTACGGGCACCGCTTCAGGAGCGGACATTCGAGACACAGAGGCCTCGGCGCCCTGCATATCCGTCTTCCATGCAGAATGAGTCCATGATGGAGCTGATACCAGGACTCCGGTTTGAACCGTTTTCGGAGTTCCATCTCGACCTTTTCGGGCGTATTTCCGGAAGCGAGTCCAAGCCTCCGGCTTACGCGGAATACGTGCGTATCGACGGGAATTGTCTTTTCTATTTTCTGCTCTCCGAGAATGACGCTCGCGCTTTTTCGCCCGATGCCGGGCAGTGTCAGAAGTTCGTCGAAGTCAGCCGGAAGAGAGCCATTGTACCGGTTGATAACCTCCTTCGAAAGGCGAATGAGGTTCTGCGACTTCGTTCTGTAGTAATTCACCGGTCGTATCACTTTGGACAGGCTCGAAAAACGCGCCTTGCCGAGGGATTCGAAGTCAGGCCACCTGGAAAACACAAGGGGAGATATTTCATTCACCTTCCTGTCGGTGCACTGCGCAGACAGTATCACCGCCACGCAGAGTTGATACGGGCTGATGAAGTGAAGTTCGGACTTCGGCCCGGGGTACAGCGCCGAAAGCTTTTCGAGAACAAAATCTTCAATCCTGCGGGACATCTCCTGCCTCTCCTGCTAAGGAATGAGCGACTCCAGTATTACCGGAACATGCATTTTTACTTTTTCCAGAGCGTTTCTGATTCTTCCTTTCGCGCGGGCGCACGACGAAGTGAAAGCGACATCCTTTTCCGCCCGCGCAAGTTTCTCGGCGAGAAGCAGCGGCGCTTCCGATTCGGGCTGTGAGAAGCGGGAAGCGCAGAACATGTCGCAGCCCGCTTTGATTGAACGGACTGCCCCGTCGCCCCTTTCAAAAATTTCTTTGACAGCCTCCATGTTGAGGTCGTCGGTTATTATCACCCCCCGGAATTTCATTTTCTCACGGAGTATTCCGGAGAGGATTGGCGCGGATATTGTCGCCGGATTGCAGGCGTCGATCTCCGGGAAAAGGATATGAGCTGTCATTATAAACGGGAAACCGGCTTTTGCCGCGGCTTCGAAGGGCTTGAGCTCGCAGGCGGAAAGTTCTTCGACAGTTTTACGAATGACAGGTAGTTCAATGTGAGAATCCGTTGATGTGTCTCCATGCCCCGGAAAGTGCTTCCCGCAGCACATGATACCTCCATCAACAAGCGCCTTTGCAAATGGAAGAGCAGCCGTTATTACCTCCGCCGGAGTGGCTCCAAAAGCCCGCGGACCTATGATCGGATTCGACGGATTCGAGTTGACATCAAGGACAGGCGCAAACGAAAGATTAATCCCGAGAGATCGAAGTTCCGCAGCCATCTGTCTGCCGATATCTCCGGAGGAGCCGCTGTATTCCAGAGCGGAAGGAAAGTGCGAAATCGGAGGGGGAACTCTGTGAACCCGGCCGCCTTCGTGATCGAGAGAAACAAAAAATTTTTCTCTTCCGATCATCGCGCCGGTTTCCCGGAGAAGTTCGCACAATGCATTGTGCCATTCTCTGTATTCGAGATCATGGGCGAAATTATATGCAAAAAGGATGACGCCCGCCGGACGCAGGGTCGAGAGGATTCGCCGGTCGGTTTCGTTGAGTGAGATACCCGAGAGTCCCACTATGAAATGATCGCCACAGGCGCTGAGAAGGCTCATGAAGGGAACTTTTTTTAATTTTTCATACGTGTGATACTCCCCACTATATCAAGCGCCAACCCTTTTGAGGAGTGACTTGCCGTGAATGAGAAAACAATCCGTCCTGTTACTGTTCCGGTCATCCGCCGGTTCAAGGAAAATCAGCGTAAGATCGCGGCTATTACCGCTTACGACTTCGCCTTTGCGCGTCTTTTCGATCTTTCAGGCATCGATCTCATCCTGGTCGGCGACTCTCTCGGCATGGTCTTTCAGGGAAACAGAAACACTCTGCCGGTGACTCTTGACGAGATGATTTATCACTGCCGCTGTGTGGTGCGCGGCGTGGAAAGAGCGCTGGTTGCCGGAGATCTTCCCTTCGGCTCGTACCAGGCGTCTCTGGAGGATGCTCTCCGGGCGGGCATGAGGCTCGTCAAGGAAGGCGGGGTCTCCGCGGTGAAACTCGAAGGGGGGGCCAGGATGGCGCCTGTGATCGAAGGGCTCGTGGAAAGCGGCGTTCCCGTCATGGGGCACATCGGCCTCACGCCTCAGTCTT